>QHTK01000034.1 GCA_003220795.1 Gemmatimonadota bacterium
GCAGGAAGCGTGCTGGCGCAGCGGAAGGTTGGCGACGATCCTCGGTCGTCCAACCTCGAGGTCGCTTGGCACTTCTTGCGCGGTGGGGATCCGAGCTCCGCCTTATCAAGCGCTCTCGGCGCGGCGGAGGCTGCAATCGCCGAGGGCGCCCCGTCGGAAGCTGAACAGATATTAGCAGCCCTGCTTCGCGAGCCCTGTGCACAGGCAAGCCTGCAGGGACTGCGGCTGTTGCTTGCGAAGGCACTCCTGCACCAATCCAAGGCTGAGGCCGCGGATGCGGTACTTGATCTCATCTCGAGAAACGCTGAATCGTCACCGCGCGATGAAGCGGAAACGTGCAGAATGAAAGCTGGCGTCGAATACCTACTGAACCGTGAGCTCGGCAATCGCTATTGCGAGGCAGCGAATAACGCATTGGCGACCGCCCGCAAGACCGGCGACTCTGAGCTAGTTGTCAAGGCGCTGTTCGAGTACGCGCGCTCGGGCGTGAACATTGGTGACGAAGGGCGTGTGACGAGCGCCCTTAAGGAAGCCCAGGCCATGGTTGGGGGGTGTGGCCCGGTGACACTGCCGATGGTTCACTACCTCAAGGGGTACTGTCAGTTCTTCTCCTATGAGCTCGGGGCTGCGGCCAAGGAGTTGGATATGATGCTCAGTCTACTAGACGAGCGAACGAAGCCGTGGGAAGCCTCGCTAGCGTTCACTGGCTACGGAGGTTGTAAGTATGGCTTGTGCGAGTTCGACCGCGCGGCTGAGTTGTTCCTCAAGGCCCTCGAGCTAGCGAGGAAGTGCGGTGACGATTCAAGGGCGTCCATTATCGCTTCGAATCTCTGCGCGACTAAGCAAGATCACGGTGATTTCCTTGCAGCCATTGAGTTTGGCGAACTAAGCGTGAGTTTAGGGACGAGAGCTTTGAACCAACCTCGTCTAGCGACGGCCTACTGCAATCTGGCCTCGGCCGCTCTATTGGTCGGCCAAAAGCACCGCGCGCTGGACTATCTGGAGTCAGCGCACAAACTGAGTGAACGCCAACAGAGCTGGGGCTCCACCATTGAGTTCTTCATGGGCTGCGCGAGTCTCGCTCTCCTCATGCGAGATACATCATTGGCACTAGAGATGATCAAGCGCATGGAGAGGACTGCCTGGAAGAAAGAGAGGGCCGTACCAAACGCTGGGCTATTTGATAAGCTTCGCGTGTACAGGGCTACGCAGGAGTCCGGACCGGAGTCTGGAGTCGAACTGGCAACCTCGGCGCGAGAAAGATATCGCGACCGACACCACCTATACTACTTGGACGCCCTAGCGTGCACCGCCTGGCTAGAGAACCTGACACTGGGACAGAGCACCGACGTGACCACCCGCGAGTTGGAGCTTTTCACGTCGCTAGGAGCTGCTGGCAAACTAGCGACACTCGTAGCGCAGGGCTTCTTGGCTTCCTAAGACACTTATCGTGTGCTTGAAGGTACCCGGCTGGGCGCCCGTGGAGGCTAAGCGTGTGGTAAACAAGCGTCAGGACGCCGCCTGCTTCTAATGGACGGAATGGTCGTCGTTCAACTTAGATTACGGCTCGCTCCGGTTTGCTCGGAGGCGCCCGATTGAACGCGATAGGCGCTGCTTGCAACGCAGCCTGAGAGGCCACAGAAACCAGGCGCCGAATTGTTTGAGACCGAAGCACGATATCAGCCAGGCGGGGGTCAAACTGCTTTCCAGCGAAGCGGCGAACTTCCTCCAGAACGCGCTCGAAGGGAAGCGCCTGTCGATACGGGCGATCGGTCGTCATCGCATCGAGCGTGTCAGCAATCATGATAACCCTTGCACCGATTGGGATGTCGTCGCCGGAAAGGCCATCGGGATACCCAGTTCCGTCAAAATTTTCATGATGATGCCGAACGGCCTTTGCTATCGCGCCCTGGAGCGTTGAGATTGTACTGACCAGCTCCGCGCTCCGCACAGGGTGTGATTGTAGAAGTCGCTTCTCATCAGGCGTCAACTTGCCTTCTTTGCGTATCAGCGCGCCATATTCTTCGTAGGTCTTACCCACGTCGTGCAGGAGTGCCGCTGTCGCGATTTGCTCTACGTGCCTAAAGGAGATCCCCGCCTCTTTCGCGACAACTCGTGCATACTGTGCAACGCGCTGCGAATGCCCGGATGTATACGGGTCCCGAGCTTCGATATTCTTGACCATCAGCTCGAGAAGTTCTCGCCCGCTCTGCTCCAGTCGAAGATTCTGCACGTATATGTGACGAACTACGAAGAGAGGGACGGCCAGGGCCACAACTCCGAATAGTTCCTTCCATACATACAGGTACGCCAAGAAGGCCGGCAGCGGCGTGGAGAAAACATCGTACACCAATGACCCACCATACACTCTTAGCCAAGTTTCCCCAAAATCCAGTGTTTCTGAGAGCGATACAGCGAAGATGACTGCCATGGATGTCGCTGTCGAGTACGCTATCGCGGCACCGACCAGCGGGAGTGGCTCGACGTCAAATCGGTCTACCGAGTGATGACCCCCGAGCGCGTAAAACACCGAGGCTGCCACGCCAAGCGCGAGAATCTCCTTGGAGATGTTAAAAACAATCTTGATTATGGGTTTTCGACGGACCAGCGCTTCGACAACCAGAAGCGTCGCCGCGCCGATGATCATCGCAAGAAACGGCGGAAACAGAAAGACCGATGCGATGAGCGGAATGTGCACGATCGACATGGTGGAAGTGCCGATGTGCATCTTCACAGAGCTCAACTCGGCAACGAGCGCGAGAGCCAGGATTACGATGAGCCCGTTGACTAGCCGAGTCGACAGATCCCACTCCTGATTCCATGCGGTGGAAACAAGAGCGATTGCCGCTCCCACGGCGACCGCGGAGACGTAGAAGTAGAGTAGACGCTGTCTGGACTGGTGTGGGAGCGTCATTCGAAGTAAGAGAGGGTGGCCCCGGGAAGCCTACCACTGGACTGCTGCGTCGGCCATGAGGACACGAAGAACTGCCCCCACCAGTAGTGCGAGAAGCTGCATTGAGCGTCACCCCCTTTAGACCTACGAGTTATTGGCTCGTGAGACCTGGAGTGGCACGCCTCGCTATGGCGCACCCGACGCTCCGCTCGTTAGCTTTTCGCTCAGCTTCGCTTGGGCACGGCGACCCGGGGCCCCTTTCCCTCCTTTTTCCTTGTGCTGCGATGTCCGTTCTACACAGCTGCGCCAACCATCACGCGGCGCGAGCTTGAGAAGACTCTGATCAGTCTTACGCGACCTTCCGTTTTTGCAACGCCTGCCGCATCGCCTCGACCACGGCCGGCATGCCTTCCGCCTTGCTCACGATGACCTTCACACCCATGTCCTTGAGCTGCGCCGACGCCGCCTCGGGGATGCCCCCCGTGACGACGATGATCTCGGAATCGAGCTTGCGCCCCGGCTCGAGCAGCCGCTGCAACACCTGGGTCGCATTCAAGTCGGGCAGCGTGTAGTCGAGCACGATGAGCGACGGGTGCACCCTCCCGATCTCGAGCAGCGCATCCACCCCGTTCGTCGCCTCGACCACTTCCACGTCCAGATCCGAGTTCTCGATCGTCAGCAGCATGGCCCGCAGGTACCCGGGATCGTCATCCACCACGACCACCAACTGCGTGCCGTTGCCGTTCTCGAGCTCCGCGGGCACCGACATCTCGTGGGCGCGCAGAAACGCGGCCAAGTCGTCCGCCTCGACCCGGCGCCGGCCCGTGGGCGTCTTGTGCCCCTTGAGCAGACCCTGGTCGATCCAGTTCGCGACCGTCGCGGGCGTGACCTGACACACCCGCGCGACCCGCTGCGTACCCCAATACCGCTTGGTTCCCGATGAACTCACAGAACCCAAAAAACCACCAAAACGGGAATTGCGCAAGGGGGTTTGTTGGATCGACGCAACAGATTCGGTGGGCGCTACATAAACTGCTTATTTACAATAGCTTAGCAACGACAGCGGATTGGCTACGGACCGGCCTCACAGTGGTAAGAGTCGTTTTGTTGACTCCCGGTGTGGTTTTCACTCAACACCGGAAAAACCACGATTATCGCCGGGCGTCGGCCCAACGATTGGTTGCATCCAGCACCGCCAACACGGCGCTGCGCTCGGCGCTCTCACGAATCTCCGCCGTCCCCGTCAGCAACTGCGCCTCGCGCCCGCCCAGCCCGTGCACCGCGACGAGCACAAACTTGCGGTCGAACGCATCGATGATCTGGGCCCCCTCGAGCGCCACCGAGTTGTCGCGGAGCAGCTCGTCCAGACACAACGAGGCTGCCCGGGCCGCCGCCTCCACGCGGTTGCGCGTGGTGTCGGTCCCCTGCTCCTCGGCCGTGGCGTCCTTCCCCTCGAACGACAGCTTCACCCGCACCAGCACCCGCTGCGGTCGCTCCGAGGGCCGCACCTCGAGCCCCTGAAACACCACGACGCGCCGCTTGGCGCGACTCCGGACGGCCTCCTCCTGGAGCTGCTCGATCGGCCGCACGTCGGCGGTCTGGGCGACGCTGATCTTGCGGTGGTCGATCTTGAGGCCGAGCTGCGCCATCAGCGCCGACTCGATGTTCCGCACCACCTGCTTCGGCTGCACGTCGCTCATGGTGAGCACGTGGATCTCGCTCACCTCGCCCAGCGGCGTCACCACGACTCGGGCGGACAACACCCCGGTCAGGCTCCCGATCAGATTCTCGGCGCGCTTCACCCCCCAGGGATCGGGCATCTGCCCGCCCCCAGCCCCGCCAGCCACGCCGGCCACGCCGGGCAGCGGCAGCGGCTCGCGCTCGGGCGACCCGTCGGGTGTCTCTACCGGCTTAGGATCCACGCGTCACTGTTCTCCCAATGCGACCTGGTTGCGCCCTGCGGCCTTGGCCCGATACAGCGCCCGGTCGGCCGCCACCAGAACGTCCTCCACCGCGGGCCCGCGCCCCGGGGCGAACTCGGCCACCCCGATGCTCACCGTCACGAGCCCGGCGGGATAGCCCACCCGCCGCCCCATCCCCTCCACGCCCGACCGCACCTTCTCCGCCACCCCCACCGCCCCCTCCGCCCCCGTGTGCACCAGCACCATCACGAACTCGTCCCCGCCGTAGCGCGCCGCCAGGTCGGTGTGCCGCATATGCGACCCGCACTCGAGCGCCGTCCGCCGCAGCACCTCGTTCCCCGCCTCGTGGCCGAACTGGTCGTTCACCTGCTTGAAGTTGTCCAGGTCCACGAACAACACGGCAAACGACTGGCCGGTCCGGTCGCTGCGCGCCACCTCGCTCGACAGCCGGTCCCGCAGCACCCGGAACGTGGCGAGCCCCGTCAGGCCGTCTTCGGCCGCCTGAAGCTGCGCCTGCGTCGCCGTCTTGTCGAGGTACGGCGGACACGACTTGAGCGTGGTGCGCTCCAGCGCCGCCGCCTCCGCAAACGCTTGACACGTCCCATAACCGCACGCGCCGCAGTCCCACGGCCGCCCGTTGGGCGCGAGGCCGATCTGCTCCAGAATGCTCTCCACCTGCTCGGCACCCGGTCGGCGCCCGGGGACCAGCACCGGGAACGACTCCCCCACCTGCACGCCCTGCGCGACGGCATCGTCCACCACCGGCTGGAGCGAGCGCGTGGGCTCGGTCGCCCCCACGATCTCGCGGCGCCGGAACAGCTCGTCCCGGGGACCGAGCAGCGGATGGTCGAGACACCCCTCGCACGGCAGGATGTCCACGAACCCCAACTCGATGCGGTCCACGGCGACCGCCCGCGCGATCCCCTCGAGCGCCCCCAGCCCCCGCACCTTGCGGAACCGCTTGCTCGCGTGGCTCTCCTCCCGCAGCAGCTCGAGCGGCAGGCCCCCCGCAGTGCTCCAATGCCGGCGCCGCTCCTCGGGCAGGCGGCTGAAGTACGGCTCCTGCTGATCGATCCGTACGTTGCGCCGCTCGAGCAGCGTCGTCAGGTCGTCGAGCGTGATGGCCGCATCCACGTCCAGCCCTCCCTCCGTGATGCACACCCCGGCGTACGCCACCTGCGTCCCCGCCCCGTACATGCGCTTCAGGTAGCGCGCTTCGGCCGCGATCGGCGTCGCCACCGGCGCCAAATACGGGATCAGCTCCGGGTACTGCGCCCGCACCGTCTGCACGATCACTGGGCAGGTGCTGCGGATCATCGTCCCCCAGCCGTCCTCGTTCCACAGGTCCAGGTACTCCCGGGCGACCAGCTCGTCCCCCAGCACCCCACGGTGTACGGTGCGGAACCCCGCCGCGTAGCACGCGTTCACCACCTGCTCCGGAGTGGCCGGGTAAAAGTAGGCGGCCGACTCCACGCTGAGGATGAGCGCGGCGCGGCCGCCGATCGCGAGCTCCAAGGCCCGCGCTACGTCGCCGGTGGCGACGATGGCGTCGTGAGGACACGCAGGCAGGCACAACCCGCAGCGCGTACACGCCTCATCCACGATTCGGACTTCTGGACCCTGGACTGCCACGGCGTCGGCGGGACACACCCGCACGCACGCCATACAGGCCACGCACTGATCCGGGTCGATCCTAAAATCCACAGGAATCCGGGCCGGGGCGCTGCGGCAACTCAAAGAAAGCTGTTCTAGGGCAACGTAACATGTGATTCACGTCACAGCCTGTCAATGGTCGTGCTAACGCAACAGCTTGTCAAACAGCGACTTAAGCCAGCTGGTATTCCTTCAGCTTGCGATACAGGGTACGCTCGCCGATTCCCAACACTTCAGCCGCCTTGCGGCGGTTGCCCTTGGTCTGGCGGAGCACCGCCTCGATGGCGGCACGCTCAACATCTGCCATTGTCATGCCAGGGCGGTACACCACGTCACCCTCGGGCGCCGGCTCCGCTTCGACCGGCGGCGCGACAGGCGCGACGCTAGAACCCGGGCCGACTTCGATGACCTCGACGCGCTGCGGCACGCGGTCGTCCAGCCGCCGCCGCAGCTCTTCCACCTGTAGCTTGAGCTCGACAAGTGACCGAAAGATGAACTCCAGCTCCTGGCCCGGGACGTCGCGCATCGCCCCCACCACCCGGACCGGGAGGCCGCGCGAGCCCCCGTGCTCCCGGATGTCGCGCGGGATGTCGCTCGCCTGGATCTCGCCCTCGGGCGCGAGCACCACCATCGACTCGACCAGGTTGCGCAGCTGGCGCACGTTGCCCGGCCAGTCGGCGTCGACCAGGATCTGGAGCGCCTCCCGCGTGATCCCGCGAAAGTTGCGCTCGTGCAGCGCGGCGAACTCGGCGATGAAGCGCCGTACCAGGAGCGGGATGTCGGTCTTGCGCTCCCGCAGCGGCGCGAGCGCGATGTGCAGCACGTTGAGACGGTAGAACAAGTCGTCGCGGAACCGGCCGAGCGCCACTTCTTCCTTGAGAGACTTGTTGGTGGCAGCGGTGACCCGCACGTCCACCTTGATCGCCTGCGTGCCGCCCACCCGGAAAAAGCTCCGGTCCTCGAGCACGCGCAGCAGCTTCACTTGCGTGGCGGGCGGGCACTCGGCCACCTCGTCCAGGAAGATCGTCCCGCCCTCGGCCAGCTCGAAGCGGCCCAGCCGGCGCTCGGCGGCGCCCGTGAAGGCGCCCTTCTCGTGTCCGAACAGCTCGCTTTCGAGCAGCGTCTCGGGGATGGCGGCGCAGTTGACCGCGATGAACGGCTTGGCACGCCGGGGCGACAAGTCGTGGATCGCGCGGGCCACCAGCTCCTTTCCGGTGCCCGACTCCCCCTCGATCAGCACGGTCGCGCTCACCGGCGCCATCTGCTCGATCTTCACCAGCACTTCCTGAATGGCCGGGGACTCACCCAGGATGCCGGTGCGCGCCTGCAGCCGGCGGCGCTCGATCAGCCGCCGCACCGTGGCGGTGACCTCGGCCGGGTCGGCGGGCTTCTCGAGGAAGGCCGTGAGCCCCAGCTCCCGCGCCAGCGCCTTGGGGTCGGGCTCCGTCTGCTCGACTAGTCCGAGGGTGGAGATCGAGCGGTCGTGCGCGATCCGCAGCAGCTGGGCTGCGGACGACTCGTGCAGTGCGCCGGTCAGGACGATGCAGTCGGGGGTGGCGGCGCCCGTGCCGACGACCCGGCGCACGTCGTCGAACGACGAGGCGAGCGTCGTCTGGAAGCCCGCGGTCTCGAGATGGGCGTTGACGCGGACCGCGTGTTCCAGGTCGTCGGTGGTGATCAAGACGCGGTCGGCCATCAGCTATCAGCCATCAGTGGGCCACCCGCTCGCCGCTTACCAACTCGACGGCGTGATCCAAGAAGCCCTCCAAGACTCTCAGCCCATCCGTCACTCCGCCCGTCGAGCCGGGGAGGTTCACGATCAGCGTCTTCCCCCGCGTGCCCGCGACCCCACGGGAGAGCCAGGCGCGGGGAAAGTCGGGCGCGGCGGCGGCGCGCAGCGCCTCGGCGATCCCGGGGGCAGCGCGCTCGAGCACGGCCTGCGTGGCCTCGGGGGTGACGTCCCGCTCGGTGAGCCCCGTGCCGCCGGTCGTGAGGATCACGTCGACCTCACCCGAGTCCGCCCACCGGACCAGCTTGGCGGCAATGCGGTCGGGCGCGTCCGGGACGACACTGCGCACCGACACCTCGTAGCCCCGGGCCCCGGCCCATGCCACGATCGCGTCGCCGGACGTGTCGGCCCGCTGTCCCGCGGCCCCCAGATCGCTGATCGTCAGAATCCCGATGCGCATCGCCTCCACATCCTCCACCAACCTCCACCAGCCTCCCCGCCTATTTCTTCGTCTTTCTCTCCACGAACGGCAGCCGCACCACTTCCGCCGGGGCCCGCTTCCCCCGTACGTCGACCTCGAACCGCGCGTCGGGCTTGGCGTGCTCGACCGGCAGGTACGTCATCCCGATGGCCCGGTTGGCGGTGGGCGTGACGGTGCCGCTGCGCACGACGTCGACGCACGTCCCGTCCAGGAATACGCCGTAGCCGTGTCGGGCGACGACGCGCGGCTCCGTCATCTTGAAGCCGACCAGGCGCCGCTTCACCCCTTCCAGCTTCTGTCGCTTGAGCGCCGCGAGCCCCGTGAAGTCGGCGCCCTTGTCGAGCTTCACGATCCAGGCGAGGCCCGCCTCGAGCGGCGTGACCGTGTCATCGATGTCGTTGCCGTACAGCGGGTACCCCGCCTCGAGCCGCAGCGTGTCCCGCGCGCCGAGCCCGCACGGCTCGGCGCGGCCTGCGCCGGCGAGCGCGTGCCACAGCTGCTCGAGATCCCGGGCGCGGCAGTACAGCTCGAAGCCGTCTTCGCCGGTGTAGCCGGTGCGTGAGATGAAGCACTGCGCCCCGGCGACCTTACCCTCGGCGAAGTGATAGTAGGGGATGGTGGCGACGCCCACCGGCGTGAGCGGGGCGAGCAGCGCCTCCGCCTGCGGGCCCTGGAGGGCGAGCAGCCCCGTCTCGTCCGAGACGTCGCGCAGCCGCACGTTGGCGCCGCGCTTCTGGTCGACGACGTGCTCCCAGTCCCGCGCGATGTTCGCCGCGTTGACGACCATCATCACGCGGTCCTCGAAGCGATAGATCAGGCAATCGTCGACGAAGGTTCCCTGTGGGGTGAGAATGGCCGAGTACTGCGCCTGCCCGGACCGCAGGGCCCCCACATCGTTGCACGTCACACGTTGCACGAAGGCGTTGCGGTCCGGCCCCGTTACCTCGAACTCACCCATGTGCGAGACGTCGAACAGGCCGACGGCCTCGCGCACGGCCCGATGCTCCGCCGCAATCCCGCGCGGGTACGTCACGGGCATCTCGTAGCCACCAAACGGCACCATTTTGGCGCCGAGGCTCACGTGGATGTCGTAGAGTGGCGTGCGCTTCGGGGCCGCGTCGGCCATTAGCCCATCAACGTGGCGAGCAGGGCCTTCTGAACGTGCAGGCGGTTTTCGGCCTCGTCCCACACGCGGGATTGGGGGCCCTCGATCACCTCGGCTGTGACCTCTTCGCCGCGATGCGCGGGGAGGCAGTGCAGGAAGATCGCCGTGGGATGCGCCAGGCGCATCAGGTCGACATCGACCGTGTAGCCCCGGAATGCGTTGCGCCGCGACTCGGCCTCGCCCTCCTGCCCCATCGAGGCCCACACGTCGGTGTTCACCACGTGCGCGCCCTCGACTGCCTCCTCCGGCACTTCGGTCACCTCGATGCAGGCGCCGGTCTGCTTCGCCCGATCGAAGATGCCGCGATTCGGCTCGTACCCCTCGGGGCACGCGAGCCGCAGCTCGAAGCCGAGCACCTGCGCCGCCTCGATCCAGCTGTTCGCCATGTTGTTCCCATCCCCCACCCAGGCGACCCGCTTCCCTTCCCAACCCCCCAGGGCCTCCTGCACGGTCAGGAGATCGGCGAGCACCTGGCAGGGGTGCGACCGGTCGGTGAGGCCGTTGATGACGGGGACCGTGGCGTGACGGGCGAGCTGCTCCACCTCGCCGTGATCGAAGGTGCGGATCATGATGCCGTCGACGTAGCGGGACAGGACCCGCGCCGTGTCGGGGATCGGCTCGCCCCGCCCGAGCTGGATGTCGCGAGAAGAAAGGAAGAGGGCGTGTCCGCCCAGCTGATAGGTGCCGACCTCAAAGGAGACGCGCGTGCGGGTGCTCGACTTGGCGAAGATCATGGCCAGGGACTTGCCGGCGAGCGGCGTCTCCCGATAAGCCCCGGTCTTCATGCGGCGGGCGAGGTCGAACAGACGCCCTACTTCATCGCGGCTCAGGTCGGTGACGGCGAGAAAGTCGCGCTTGGCCATGGGTTTTCCCATTCTACCTAGAGGATGTAGCGGCGCAAGTCTTCGTCATCGACGATGCGCGCGAGCCGGTCACGCACTTTCTGGCCGTCGAACACGATGTGCTTTTCAGGGAAGTCGGGGAGGTTGAACAGCACTTCTTCGAGCAGGGTGGTCATGACAGTGTGGAGGCGGCGCGCGCCGATGTTTTCCATGCGCTCGTTCGCCTTGGCGGCGATGCGGGCGACCTCCAGGATGCCGTCGTGGGTGAACTCGAGGGTCGCGCCCTCGGCCGCGCACAGCGCGGCGTACTGCTTGGTGAGCGCGTTCTCGGGCTCGGTCATGATGCGGACGAAGTCCGCCTCGGTGAGCGGCTGCAGCTCGACGCGGATCGGGAAGCGGCCCTGCAGCTCGGGGATCAAGTCGGAGGGCTTGGAGACGTGGAACGCGCCCGCGGCGATGAACAGGATGTGGTCGGTGCGGACGTAGCCATAGCGGGTCTGCACCGTGGACCCCTCGACGATCGGGAGCAGGTCGCGCTGCACCCCCTCGCGCGACACGTCGGGCCCGACGGTGCCGCGCTCGCCCGCGATCTTGTCGAGCTCATCGATGAAGATGACGCCGTGGTTCTCGACACGGTCCAGGGCCTCGTTCACGACGTCGTCCATGTCGACGAGCTTCTTGAGCTCCTCGTCGACGAGGATGCGGCGTGCCTCGTGCAGGTGCACGGTGCGCCGTTTCTTCTTCTTCGGCATCATCTCCTGCAGCCACTCCGTGAAGTTGACGTCCGTGCCCTCCATCCCTTGCGGCGGCTGCATCATCTCGAGCATGGGGAAGCCCTGCTGCTGAACCTCGACCTCGACGTCACGCTCCTCGAGCTTCCCCTCCTTCAGCTGCTGGCGCAGCTTCTCGCGGCTGCGGCGGCGCCGCTCCTGCGCCTCGGTATCGGCCTCGGGGGGCTTGGACGTCACGTCCCCCTTGGAGGAGACCACGAACAGGGGACGACTTTCTCCCACCTCCCGACTCCCCTCTCCGGGTCGGGACGCAAGCGGCGGCAGGGGGGAGGGGGGAACGGGCGGCAACAGGATGTCGAGCAGGCGCTCCTCGGCACGGGCTTCCGCCTCGGGGTAGACCTCGTCCTCGCGCTCGGTGCGGACCATGTTGATGGCCACATCCACCAGCTCGCGCACCATCGACTCGACGTCCCGCCCGACGTAGCCCACTTCGGTGAACTTCGAGGCTTCGACCTTGAGGAAGGGGGCGCCCGCGAGCCGCGACAGGCGACGCGCGATCTCGGTCTTCCCCACACCAGTGGGGCCGATCATGATGATGTTGTTCGGCAGGATCTCGTCCCGGATCTCCTCCGGCGCCTGGGCGCGCCGCCAGCGGTTGCGGACCGCGATGGCGACCGCCTTCTTTGCCACCTCCTGTCCCACGATATAGCGGTCCAGCTCCGCCACGATCTTCTTGGGCGGCAGCTCTTCCAGCCAGGGGAGCTGTTCCTCCACGGGCGCCGGCGCCTGGTGTGGCGGCTCGTCTCCGGGTGTGCGTGTCGGCTCGGCCATTAGAGCTCCAGAATGGTGATGTGCGTGTTGGTGTACACGCAGATCTCGGCGGCGATCTCGAGCGACCGCTGCACGATGTCCTTGGCGGCGAGGCCCGACGACTTGGCGAGCGCGCGGGCGGCGGCGAGGGCGTAATTGCCGCCGGAGCCGATCGCCAGGATCCCGTCGTCCGGCTCGATCAGCTCGCCCGATCCCGAGATCACATAGCCGTGCTCCTTGTCGGCCACGACCAGCAGCGCCTCGAGGCGCCGCAGCACGCGGTCGGAGCGCCAGTCCTTGGCGAGCTCGACGGCCGCCCGCGGCAGGTTCCCCGGATAGCGCTCGAGCTTTTCCTCGAACTTCTCGAACAGCGTGAACGCATCGGCGGACGCCCCCGCGAAGCCGGCCAGGATCTTCCCGCCTTTGAGCGCCCGCACTTTGTTGGCGTTCGCCTTCATCACCGTGTCGCCGAGCGTGACCTGGCCGTCACCGCCCAGGGCGACGTGCCCGTCGCGACGGACACACAGAATCGTGGTGCTGCGAATGCCGCTCATCGCGTTGGTTGTAGCCTCACGCCCGCGGATGGGCCTGATGGTACACCTTCTTCAGCCGTTCCACCGACGTATGAGTATACACCTGCGTGGTGCTGAGCGAGGCGTGCCCCAGCAGCTCCTGGACCGCCCGCAGATCGGCGCCGGCGTCGAGCAGATGCGTCGCGAACGTGTGGCGCAGCGAGTGCACGTGCAGGTTCCGCTCCGCCAGGGCGCCGAACAAGCGCTTGACCACGAGCTGCACGGCACGGGGCGTGAGCCGCTTCCCTCGCCCGCTCACGAACACCGCCCGCCGCTCCTGGCCGGTTGCCGCGAGCACGACGTCACGCAGCCGGTAGTAGCGCCGTAACGCGCGACCCGCATGCTTTCCGACCGGCACGATCCGCTCCTTCTTCCCCTTGCCCCGGACCTTGAGCTGATCGGAGACGAGATCTATGTCCTGCTCGTTCAGGCCCGCCAGCTCGCTCAGCCGGATCCCCGTCGAGTAGAACAGCTCGAGCATCGCGAGGTCCCGCGCCTCCCGGAAGCCGCCGGCCGCCGCCCGCCGCTCCGCCTCGTGGAACAGGAGATCGATCTCGACCCGGTCCAAGTAGACCGGGAGCTTGCGTCCGAGCTTGGGCGTACGCGCCGCCTTCGCGGGGTTCGCTTCCACTCCGAGCGTCGCGTTGAGAAACCGGTAGAAGGTGCGCAGCGCCGACAGCGCCCGGGCCGCCGACCGCCGGGCGAGGCCGCGCTGCTGTTGCGCGCCCAGCCACGCCCGGACCGCTTGGCGGTCCACGCCCGCCCAGCTCCAGCGGCCCCCGTAATAGCGGCCGCAGAACGCGACGAAGTCGGCGAGGTCGCGACCGTACGCCTTCACGGTGTGCGGGGAATCGTTGCGCTCTTTCGCGAGGAACTCGACGAAGGCCGCCACTTCGGGGACGGCGCTCAAGCTCGCACCGGGACGGCAAGGCGCGCCGCGAAGGCTTCCATGTCCGCGAGCGCCCGCGCGGCGAGTAGCTCCTTCTTCTTCTGCTTGTCTTTCACCGGCCGGTCCAGCGGTTCGAGCAGGCCGAAGTTGGCGTTCATCGGCTGAAAGTGCTCCGGGTCGGCCGAGTGTACGTAGTGATACAGCGCGCCGAGCATCGTCGTAGGTGGCGGGAGCAGCAGCTCCTCGCCCGCGAGCAGCCGCGCGAGGTTGATCCCGGCGAGTATCCCGGTCGCCGCAGACTCCGTGTACCCCTCCACCCCCGTGAGCTGCCCGGCGAACAGGAGCAGCGGGTCGTCCTTGGCGGAGAGATGGGCCGTGAGGGCGCGGGGCGAATTGACGTACGCGTTGCGGTGGATGCTCCCGAAGCGCAGGAACTCAGCCTGCTCGAGGCCCGGAATCATCCGAAACACGCGTTGCTGGTCGGGAATCTTGAGGCGCGTCTGGAAGCCCACCAGGTTCCACATCTGGCCCGCGCGATCCTCCTGGCGCAGCTGCACGACGGCGTGGGGCTCCGCGCTATGACTCCGGGCGCCAGCCCGGGGATCCTTGAGCCCCACTGGCTTCATCGGCCCGAAGCGCAGCACGTCGCGGCCGCGCGCGGCCATCTCCTCGACCGGGAGGCAGCCCTCGAAGTAGGGCGTCCGGTCGAACTCGTGATGCGGTTGGTACTGCTCGCCGGTGCGCAGCGCCGTGACGAACGCGTCGTATTGCTGCTCGGTGAAGGGCGCGTTCAGGTAGTCGTCACCGCCGCCCTTACCGTAGCGCGAGGCGCGAAACAGCTGGCGGTGATCGAGTGAGTCGGCGGCGACGATCGGCGCGATGGCGTCGAAGAAGGCGAGCGACGCCGCGTCGAGCCGCCGCGCGATCGTGGCCGCGAGCGCGTCCGAGGTAAGCGGCCCGGTCGCCACGATCCCGGGAGACGGGAGCTCGGTCGCCTCGCGTCGCACGACCGTGATGTTGGAGTGCCCGGTGACGCGGTCGTGCACGCCTTGCGCGAACGCCGTGCGGTCGACCGCGAGGGCCGCGCCGCCCGGGACGCGCGCCGCGTCGGCGGCCTCCAGCACGACGCTGCCGAGGCGCCGCAGTTCGGCCTTGAGCAGGCCGTGGGCGTTGCCGAGCTCCACCGATTTGAAGGAGTTGCTGCAGACCAGCTCGGCGAGCCGGTCGGTCTGATGCGCCGGGGTCATGCGGACGGGCCGCATCTCGTACAGCGTGACCGACACTCCGCGCGCCGCGAGCGCCCAGGCGGCCTCGCTCCCGGCGAGCCCGCCGCCCACCACCGTCGCGGTCAGGTCGCGACCGGCTCCGCCGGCGTGACCTCCTCCAGCGTGATCTCGTGTCCGCACTTGAGGCACTTGCGCGTCGCTCCCGCGGCCTTGGTCTGCTTCTCTTCCATCCCGACGAAGCCGCAGCTCGGGCAGGCGACCGGGACCGGGCGGTTCCACGTCGAGTAGTCGCAGTCCGGATAGCGCAGGCACCCGAAGAAGTTGCGTCCCTTGCGGGTGCGGCGCTCGGCCAGGTCGCCCACCCCACACTTCGGGCACTTGACCCCGAGCGGCACGGGGCGGGTGTGCTTGCACTTGGGGTACCGGGTGCAGGCGAGGAACTCGCCGTAGCGCCCCGTCTTGATGACCATCGGCGCCCCGCATTCCTGGCACTTCTCGTCCGACGGCCGGTCGGGCACCTTGTTCTTGGCGAGCGGCCGGCTGAAGCGGCACTCGGGATACTTGGCGCACGCGATGTACGGACCGAAGCGGCCGCTCTTCACGACGAGCGGGCCGCCGCAATTCGGGCATTTCTCTTTGGGCAGCCCCGACAGGTCGTGCACATCGTGGATCAGCCGGTCGATGTCGACCGCCGCCAGCGCCTGCGAGAACGGACCCCAGAAGTCCTCGAGCACCCGCCGCCAGGCCAGATCCCCCTCCTCCACCTTGTCCAGCTCCGTCTCCATCTGGGCGGTGAACCCGACTTCGAATACATCGGGGAAGCACCGCTTCAGCACCTGCCACACGATCTCGCCCTGGGGCGTGGGCTGGAACCGCCGGTCTTTGGCCGTCGCGTACCAGCGGTTCTTCAGGGTCGAGATGATCGCCGCGTAGGTGGACGGCCGCCCGATCCCCAGGCGCTCGAGCTCCTTCACGAGGCTCGCCTCGCTGAAGCGCGGCGGCGGCTCGGTGAAGTGCTGGTTCGGCGTGATCTGCTTCACCGTGACCACGTCGCCCTCGACCAGCGGCGGGATCGGCGGCAGATCCTCGAGGGTCTTGCCCTCCTCGGGCTCGTGCGCCTCGTGGTAGAGCTTGTGGTAGCCGTCGAACAGCACCCGCGAGCCGGTCGCCCGGAACACGAAGCGGCCGAGGTCGAAATCGACCTTGGTCGTCTCGAACACGGCGGGGTTCATCTGCGACGCCACGAACCGCCGCCAGATCAGCTGATACAGCTTGAACTGCTTGGCGTCGAGGTGCTGCTTCAGGTCGTCGGGGCGCCGCAGCACGTCGGTCGGGCGGATCGCCTCGTGGGCGTCCTGCACCCGCGACTGCCCTTTCCCGCTCTTGTGGACGTTGGGCGTGGCGGGGAGGTAGCGCTTGTCGAACTCACGCGCGATGAAGTCCCGCGCCTGCGCCACCGCCGAGTCGGCGACGCGGATCGAGTCGGTGCGCATGTAGGTGATCAGACCCACGGGGCCTTCCGCCCCGATCTCGATCCCCTCGTACAGCTGTTGCGCCAGGCGCATCGTGACCGCGGCCGAGTAGCCGAGCTGCTTCGCCGCCTCCTGCTGCAGCGTGCTGGTGCGGAACGGCGCGGGCGCGGGACGGCGGCGCTCGCCTTTCTCGACCGCGGTGACCTTGAAGGGGAGCTTGAGCGCGTCCGCGACGATCGCCCGCGCGCGCGCTTCGTCCTTGATCTCGGGCTTGTGGCCGTCCAGCTTGTGCAGCCGGGCCTGGAACCCCTGGCCGTCCTTCTCGAGGTCGGCCTCGATGGTCCAGTACTCCTGCGGCACGAACTTGCGGATCTCCTCCTCCCGCTCGCAGATCAGCCGTAACGCCACCGTCTGGACGCGACCCGCCGAGAGACCCGTCTTGATGCTCTTCCAGAGGAGCGGCGAGGTCTTGTATCCGACCAGCCGGTCGAGCACCCGCCGCGCCTGCTGCGCGTCCACCTTCTTCTGGTCGATGTCGAGCGGGTTGGCGAGCGCCTGTTTGACCGCGTCTTTGGTGATCTCGTGGAACAGCACGCGGCGCACCTTGCCGCCGTTGCCGAGGCTCTCCGCCACGTGCCAGGCGATCGCCTCGCCTTCCCGGTCGGGGTCGGTGGCGATCAGCACCCGGCTCGACGCCTTGGCGGCTTTCTTGATTTCGGCGAGGGTCTTCGCCTTTTCTTTGATGGGGACGTATTCGGGGGTGAAGCCGTTGTCGACGTCCACGCCGAGCTTGCGCTGCGGCAGGTCGCGGACGTGCCCCACGGTCGCCTTGACCGTGTAGCCCGCGCCCAGGTACTTGCCGATCGTCTTGGCCTTGGTGGGCGATTCGACGATGACGAGCGCCCGCTTGCCGCCCGCCGTCTTCCCGTCCTGCGGCTCCGCAGCCTGCGGCTCCGCCACGGGGTCGACCGCAGCAGCCTTGCGGCGGCGACTCTTCGGTTTCGCCTGCTTCACCTCTTTCACGTCACTCTTCTTAGCAGCCACGCGTCAACCCTTCGTCAAAACCGCACGAGAGCGCATCTTTACCATCCCGCCGTAGTTTGCGCAAGCCTGACGACTTCGCGCGCGACGGCGTCCGCCGTCTTGCGCTCGGTGTCGAGCTGCGTGTGCGCCTTGAGATAAAACGGCTCGCGGTCCTTGAGCATCTGCCGCATCCGCGCCACGGGATCCTCTCCTATTAACAACGGGCGGGTTCCCTCCTCGGATGCGGCGCGTTGCGCCGCCGTCTCGGGGCGCGCGCGCAGGTACACGACGAGGGCGCGCGGCTGTGCGGTTTCGATCGCGCCCGGCTGCGCCGCCCAGCCGCCGCCCGGCGCGATCACCGCCGGCTCGGTGGCGAGCGCGGCGTCCATCTCCTTGCGCTCCATCTCCCGAAACGCGGCCTCGCCCTTCTCGGCGAAGATCAGCGTGATCGGTTTGCCCTCGCGTCGCGCCAGGATGAGATCGATGTCGACGAACCCGGCGCGCAGCTGCTCCGCCACGAGCCGCCCGATGGTGGTCTTGCCCGATCCCGCCAGGCCCACCAGCACGATGTGCTTCTTCACGATGCCGCCCCTTTGGGGGTGCGGGCGCGCACCTGGGCCATATACCCCGCGACGTTTCGCTTCACCTCGCTCAGCGCATCGCCCCCAAACTTCTCGAGCAGCGCCTGCGCCAGCACGAGCGCGACCATCGCCTCGGCGATGACCCCCATCGCCGGCACCGCGGTGACATCCGAGCGCTCGGACTGCGCCTGGGCCGGCGCCCCGGTCTTCAGATCCACCGTCTTGAGCGGCGACATCAGCGTCGAGATCGGCTTCATGGCCACGCGCAGCACCAGCGGCTCGCCGGTCGTCATGCCGCCCTCCGTACCCCCCGCCCGGTTGGTGGCGCGCGCCAGCCCGGGAAGAATCTCGTCGTGCACCTCCGAGCCCTTGCGGCGCGCCGCCTCGAAGCCCAGCCCCAGCTCGACCCCCTTCACGGCGGGGATCGACATTAGGGCCTGCGCCAGCCGCCCGTCGAGCTTCCGGTCCCACGACACGTGCGAGCCCAGGCCGACGGGCGCGCCCAGCGCGACCACCTCCACCACACCGCCCAGCGTGTCGCCCGCCGCTTTGGCGGCGTCGATCCGCGCGATCATCTCCCGCTCGGCGTCGGGGTCGAGACAGCGCACCGGGCTCGCGTCAGCGGCCTCGTTCAAGGGAGAAGGGAGCGGGGAGAGGTACTTGGCGGCGACCCCTCCCAATTCGGCGACGTGGCTCCCGATTTCGATCCCGAACTGCTCCAGCAGCAGCTTGCAGACGGCGCCGCAGGCGACCCGCGCCACCGTCTCCCGCGCGCTCGCCCGCTCCAGGATGTCGCGGGCGTCCTGACGGTCGTACTTGAGGCTGCCGGCGAGATCGGCGTGGCCCGGCCGGGGGCGGGTGACCTGGCGCCGCCGCTCGGCGCCCCGGTCGGCGACGTCCGCTTCCGGCGCCATCACGTCCTGCCAGTGCTCCCAGTCGCGGTTCCACACCAGCATGGCGATCGGTGAGCCGAGCGTCTCTCCCGCGCGCACGCCGGCGAGCCATTCGATCTGGTCCGATTCGATCTTCATGCGGGCGCCGCGGCCGTACCCGCCCATGCGCCGCTTCAGCTCGGCGTTCACGCGCTCGGCGGACACCGGCAAGCCGGCGGGCATCCCCTCGAGGATCCCCACCAGCCCGCGGCCGTGCGATTCCCCTGCCGTCGTGAACCGAAATGTCACCGTGCCCTCCAACCTCCCATAATAACACGCGAGCCCGACTCCAGGTCGGGCTCACGGTGTCTCGTTCCTGACCGCGCAGGAATCACCGCCGCGGCGGCGCCGGCAGCGGATTCGTGAACGCGGGCAGGCTCACCATCACCACGCCA
>QHTK01000035.1 GCA_003220795.1 Gemmatimonadota bacterium
GACGTTCGTCACCGTGACGGACGAGGTCCCACTCTTGCCCTCACTCGTGGCCGTGATCGTGGCGGTACCCGGTGTCACTCCAGACACGAGCCCGCTGTTGCTGACCGTGGCGACTGTCGTGTTGGAGCTCGACCACGTCACCGTCCGACCTGAGAGCGGGGCGCCGTTGGCGTCCTTCGGCGTGGCAGTGAGCTGCACGGTCTGACCGGCCTGCACTGAGGCCGAGGGAGGTGTCACATCCACCGACGCGACCGCGGGCGGCGGGCAGACCACCGCGACGCTCGCCGTGTCGCTCTTCTCCCCAGGGTGGCTCGTCGCCGCGACCTTGAAGCCGCCGCAGCTCGTACCCTCGTAGTCCCCGTAGTGACGACCACCCGCGCTGCTCGTGTCCACGAGATTGCCGCCCGTGACGCTCCAGGTCACGTTGATCTGCGCGGTATCCCCCGCCGCCGTGAAGCCCACGGCCATGAAGGCCTGCACTTCGCCTGGCTGCAGCGTGACGGTGTGCGGAGAGACGACGAGCTGGCTGACGCTGTCGACGGGCCCGACGGGAGGGATGTCTGTCTCGCAGGCGATGATCACGGCGGCGGCGGCCGCCGCCGTAATGCCGATCAGTTTTAAGGCGTATCGGGGCTCAGACGCCATGGCGGGCTCTGGGTGTGCAAAAAACCCGCCAGAGCAGCGTCAGGGAGCGATCTCTACCTCGATGCCCTGACGCCGCAGCTTGCCGAGCAGCCAGGCCTCGACCCGCGCGGTGACCTGCACCACGCCGTCCACCTGTGCCTCCTGCATCACCTCGGCGTCGCGATGTAGCGCGGCGAGCAGCTTTCCCTCCCCCATGGGGACCCGGATCGTCGCCGTTGGGCGGAGCGCTTGGGCGGAAGTGCGGAGCACGCTCCGCAACCCCTCGACCCCGCCCGATTGCGGAGTGCGGAGTGCGGAATGCGGAATTGACGATGTAAGCACGGCGTGCGGGTAGCGCTCTCGCGCCCGGGCGAGGAAGGCCTCGGGTTCCGGCAACAGATCTGCCTTGTTGAACACGTATACGACCCGCTTTCGCTCGTCGACCCCCTCCTTGCCATTCCGCATTCCGAATTCCGCACTCCGCATTTCTCTTTCCACCACCTCCACCTGCTCCTCCCACGCCGGATGCGCCGCGTCGATGACGTGCAGCAACAAGTCCGCCGCCCGCGCCTCCTCGAGCGTCGCGCGGAACGAGGCGACGAGGTGATGCGGCAGCTTGCGAATGAAGCCCACGGTGTCCGCGAGACGAAACCGGTACCCGCCGCCGACGTCCACCTCGCGGGTCAGGGTGTCGAGCGTCGCGAACAGCCGGTCTTCCACGAAGATGTCGTCGCCCGACAGGGCCCGCAGAATGCTCGACTTGCCGGCGTTGGTGTAGCCGACGAGCGCGGCGCTGGGGCACGGCCGCCGGCCCTGACGTTGATTCGCGCGATGGTCCGCCACATCCTCGAGCCGCTGCTTGAGCACCGAGATCTTGCGGCGGATGGCTCGGCGATCCGTCTCGAGCTGGGTCTCGCCGGGACCCCGCAGCCCGATACCGCCTCGGATGCGCGACAGGTGGGTCCACATCCGCGTGAGGCGCGGCAGCAGATACTCGAGCTGCGCCAACTCCACCTGCATCTTCGCCTCGGCCGAGCGCGCGCGCGTCGCAAAGATGTCGAGGATGACTTCGGTGCGGTCCATCACCCGCACGGCGAGCGCCTGCTCGAGGTTCGTGCCCTGCACCGGTGACAGCGGCTCGTCGAACAAGAGGAGCGTGGAACCGATGCGGGTGAGCACGCCCTTCAGCTCCTCGACCTTGCCCTGCCCGAGGTAGAAGTTGGGAGTGGGGGCCTCGATCCGCTGGAAGGTCCGCCCGACGACGGCCGCGCCGGCGGTATCGGCGAGCTGGCCGAGCTCCTCGAGATGCTCCTCGACCTGGGTGGCCTCGGCAGACCCCTTGCGCGGCGCCCCGACCAGAAAAGCGCGCTCGACGGGAGGTTGGACTTCGATCAGCTGACGGATGTGACGCAGCTCCTCGTCTCGTATTCGAGATTCAATCTACAACATCCCCAGTAGGGTTGTGCAGCGAGCCTGGCGGCGCCCGGCCTGTGGTACCTTACGCCCCTATGCCGCTGCCTCCCGCCCGTACCCGATTCCTCACCGCCGCGCTGCTCGCCATCCTGGTGGCGACCCTGTGGCCGTTTCCGGGACGGGAGCCGGAGGGATTCATCAGCTGCATCGCGTGCGGCGAGCGCGCCACGAGCGACGTGCTGCTCAACATCCTCCTGTTCGCTCCGCTGGGCGCGGCTCTCGCGCTGCACGTGCGGAGCATACCGCGCTGCCTGCTCGTCGCCGCGCTCCTGTCCGCCACGATCGAGCTGGCGCAGCTCTACATCCCGGGCCGCGACTCGAGCCTCGGCGACGTGCTGGCGAACACGCTCGGCGCTGCGCTCGGCGTCACCCTGACGCGGACGAGGGTCAGCTGGTTGCTGGCGTCCCCGGCGGCGACGGCGCGACTGTCCCGCACGGCCGCCCTGGCCGCCGCGGCGGTGTGCTGGGCCACGGGCACGCTGCTCACTCCCGCCTATCCCGACGCGCGTTACTGGGGCCAGTGGACGCCCAGCCTCGCGCATCTGGAGGTGTACCGTGGTCGGGTGCTCGACGCGACGCTGTCGGGGCTGCCAATCACGTCCGGACCGATCCGCGATTCTCGACTGGTGCGCCAGTGGCTCGCCGCGACGCGGGGATTCTCATTGCGCGTGCGCGCCGTCGCGGGGCCGCGGACGCCGGCGCTGGCTCCGTTGTTCGCCATCTTCGATGATCACCAGCGCGAGATCGTCCTCCTCGGTCCCGACCGCGATGACTTGGTGTTTCGCTTCCGCCCGCGGGCCGCGGACCTGAGGTTCGACCAGCCCGACGTCCGGCTCGTCAGCGCCATGCGGCACGTCGTCGCGGGCGATACGCTCGACATCACCGTCACACGTGGCGGCCCGGGGCAGGAGGGTTACTACCGCATCTCGCTCAACAGCCCGGTGGCGTCCGGTCTCGGCTGTGCGGTAGGGTGTGGCTGGGCGCTGCTCATCTATCCGGAGATCCTGCCTGCCTGGCTCCGGGTGCTGCTCGGCGCCGCCTGGGTGGCCGGGCTGTTCGCGCCGGCTGGCTTCTGGATGCGCACCCGGAGCGATGCCCTGTTCACCGCGGCGGCGATCGCGATGGGATTGGCCGCAGCGCCTGACTTCACGCCATTGGTCGCGACGCCCGCCCTGCAGTGGGCGGCCGCCGTGCTGGGTGTGCTGGCCGGCGTCGCGGCTCGGGGCGTCCTCCGGGTCTTGGCCGGCGTCACCTGATGAAGGGCTTCAGCGGCACATTGCCACTCCCGTGCAATGTCACCCGCTGGTCTCCGAGCGGCGTTTCCAACAGCACGGTGCCCGTGAGGCCATACCCCAGCGCGCGCCGCGTGAGCAATGCCCGGGCGCCCGCGCCCACTCCCGCCCACTCGAACCGCACCGGGACCACCACGCGGCTGTGATTGGTGGGTGACAGATCGAGCGGCCGCTCCAGCAGCGCATCGCCGAAGTGCGTCCCCTCGAGGTCGACGCCCACCTCGAGCCGCGTAGAGCGAATGCGGTACTCGTTGGGGTTGTAGACGTCAAACACCAGCTCGAACGTGCCGCCCGTGAGACCCACGCCGGTGACGTTGATCTCTTGCAACTGGAGCTCGGGCTCGTGGAACGACAGCCTGCTAAGCGTGCCGCAGGCGGCGAATGTCAGCAGCGCAGTCAGGTGAGCGGCTGCCCAACCGCCGCCTTTTTGAGTTGCTCCCACCATTCCATCCGCTGCTTGATGTCTTTCTCGAATCCGAACTCGCTCGGCTCGTACCATTTCTGCCCCCGCAAGAGGTCCGGCAGATACTCCTGAGGAACGTACGCTTCGTCGTACGCATGAGCGTACTTGTACCCCGACCCGTACCCCAGCTCCTCCATGAGCTTTGTGGGTGCGTTCCGGATGTGCAGCGGCACGGCTTCCGCCGGATGCTCCTCGGCGGCTTGCATCGCGCGCCCGTATGCCGTGTACACGCGGTTCGATTTGGGTGCGGTCGCGAGGTACACCGTCGCCTGTGCGAGCGCGAGCTCTCCCTCTGGACTGCCGAGGAAGTGGTACGCGTCCTTCGCGGCGAGCGTGAGCGAGAGCGCCCGGGGGTCGGCCAGCCCGACGTCTTCCGCCGCGATCCGTACCAACCGGCGGGCGATGTACAACGGGTCCTCGCCGCCGGCGAGCATGCGCGCCAGCCAGTAGAGCGAGCCTTCGACATCCGAGCCCCGCACCGCCTTGTGCAGCGCCGAGATCAGGTTGTAGTGCTCCTCACCGCCCTTGTCGTACTTGGCGAAGCGCTTTTGCAAGGCGTCGCTGATGATGGAGGCGGTAATGGGCGGTACGGGGCGGTCCCGGGCGGTAGAGCTTCCGGCCAGGTACTCCGCGGCTGCCTCCAGCGCCTGCAGCGCCCGACGCGCGTCGCCGTCCGCCTCCCGTGCGAGCAGCGCCAGGGCGTCGTCGTCGATCGTCAGTCCCAAGGCGCCGAGTCCGCGGTCTTTGTCTTCCAGCGCGCGGCGCACGACGGTCTTGATGTGATCCTCGGTGAGTGGCTCCAGCACGAACACACGGCAGCGTGAGAGCAGCGCGCCGGTGAGCTCGAAGCTCGGGTTCTCGGTGGTCGCACCGATCAGCGTGACGATGCCGTTCTCGACCCACGGCAGAAAGGCGTCCTGTTGGGCCCGGTTGAACCGGTGGATCTCGTCACAGAAGAGGATCGTGCCCCGCCCTTCGTACTTGAGGCGGTCCTCGGCGGCCTTGATGATCTCGCGCACCCGAGCGACGCCTTCGGTGACGGCCGAGAACGGCTCGAAGTGGCGGGCGGTGTAATGAGCAACGATGCGGGCGAGCGTGGTCTTCCCCGAGCCCGGCGGGCCCCAGAAGATGCACGAGGCCACGTCCCCGCGACGGATCAACTCGCCCAGGGCCTTGCCCGGGCCGAGCAGCTGCTCCTGGCCGAGGAACTCTTCGAGCGTGCGCGGGCGCATCCGGGCCGCCAGTGGCTCGGAGTGGCGCAGGAAGAGCGTGGGCTCAGACACGGGAGGCACGCTAACCACACCTGCTGCGGCGGGAAAGGCGATCGTGGCTAAGCCCACGACACTTGTAGCAGACTCGCCGCGTTTATCCACCGCTGGCAACCAAGCTAACCTACTGTGGATTAAGATGTTAAATGGGCAGGCTGATGTTCTGGCACTGGGTTTGCCACCCTCGTTGCCCCGGGCGTTCGGTCGGGCGGCGCCTGGGCCCCGAAGAGGTGGCGGACCCGGGTTGAGCCAGCGCCCACGGAGGTGAAGCGACATGCGACTCCCTACTGCGGATCCGCAGGTCATCTGCTGCGGCGTAGCCGGCGGTGCGGTGCTCCTGTCCACGGAGCAAGAAGTCTATTACGGCCTCAACACGGTCGGGGCCTACGTCTGGGAGCATCTTCCCCCGGTTTGCCAAACGGTGGAGCAGCTCTCCGCGGCCTTGAGCGCACTCCATCCGGACGTGCCGGTGGAGTCCATCCGAGCCGACATCCAGGAGCTGCTCGACGCGTTAGGCGCCCACGGCCTGGTTCATTCACCGGTCGGGGCGCCAACATGCGACGACTCAGTCGCGCCGCACTCCGTAAGCTGATTGCGCTCCGCCCGAGCGACTGGGTCGAGCTCGTTCGCGCCCAGGTCGCCCTGCTCCAAGCCCGGTTCCTCGTACGGACGCGGGGGCGCGGACGGCTTGTGAGACCCGCGAGCGAGGGCTCCGCTGGCGAACCGCGCAGCCAGGCCACCGGGCCGGGAGATCTCGACCCCGGGGTCTGGCGGACCGCCTTGGCCGTGGAGCGAGCCGCGGATTACGGGGTGTTTCGCGCCAACTGCCTCGTCCGCGCGGTCGCGCTGCAGCGCCTGCTCGAGGCGCGCGGGTTTCCCGGCAGCGCCGTCCGGGTGGGTGCGCGTGTGGACCGCGGGCACTTCACCGCTCATGCGTGGGTCGAGTACGCGGGTCACGTGCTGGGAGATCGGGACTGGCACGTGCAGCGGTTCACCCCGCTCGCCCCGATCGAGGTGAAACAGCCGTCGTGAGCGGAATCCTCGGCGTGTTCACCTTCGATCAGCGCCCCCTCGACGCTCGCCTCCTGCGCGGCCTGCTCGACCCGATGCGGGCCCGCGGTCCGGATCAGTGCGCGACGTGGCGCGCGCCCGGTGTCGCGTTGGCGGCACGCCGGCACGAGTGGGAGCGCGCGGACGGATGCAGCGGCGACGTGCTGGTAGTCGACGAGAGCGACTTGGTCATCGCGGCCGATGCGTCCCTCTACTACCGCAAGGACCTGCGCGACGACCTGGCCGAGCAGGACGTGCGGATCGGCGGCACGACACCGAGCCATCTCATCCTCGCCGCCTATCGAGCGTGGGGCGAGCGGTGCACGGAGCACCTCGAGGGCGACTACGCATTCATCATCTGGGATCGGGAGCAGCGCCGGGTGTTCTGCTCGCGCGACTTCGCCGGATCCCGGCCGTTGTTCTACGCGGATCTGGGTCGGGCGTTGGTCGTCGCCTCCACGCAGTCGAGCGTAGTCGCCCATCCCGATTGTCCGGACGATTTCAACCTGGCCTTCCTCGCCGAAGTCGCCGCAGGGCTGTGGCTGCCTGCGGACGAGACCGCCTACCAGGCCGTGTCCGCCATCCCCGCGGGCTCGAGCCTCGTCAAGCAGGCGGGCACCGGAGCTCGGCTGAAGCGGCACTGGTACCCACCGGACGACGAGTCCGGATCGGAACGCCCGTTCGAGGAAGCCGCCCTTGAGCTGCGCGAGCTGCTGTGCAGCGCGGTGGACGAACGGATGGCGCCACGCGGGGTCACGTCCGTGTGGTTAAGCGGTGGACGCGATTCCCCCGCGGTGTTCGGCGCCGGGCAGCACGCGCTCCGCGCACGGCGGAGCGAGCGGGAGCTCCGCCCGGTCTCGATCAGCTATCCGGTGGGAGACCCGGGCCGCGAAGACGAGCTCATCGCCGCCATCGCGGACTCCTGGAGCACGCCGGTCGACTGGCTGGACATCCGCGGCATCCCGTTCTTCGACCGCCCGGCCGAGCGCGCCGCCGGCCGCGACGAGCCGTACGAGCCCCTCTATGAGACGTTGCATCGCGCCCTGGCGCAGGCGAGTCGGGCACAGGGAGCACACGTGGTGCTCGACGGATGGGGCGGGGATCAATTGTTCGGCGCCGATCGGAGTTACCTGGCGGATCTGTTGCGCACCGGGCGGTGGACGACGCTGATCCGCGAGTGGCGGGCCGGCCCGAGCGGCGGCCTCCGAGATTTCTTGCGCTGGGCCGTCAAGCCGGCGCTGCCGCCGCTCGCGTTGCGGGCCGCCACGCGGCTGCGGGGCGGCCGGCGTCTGCACGGCCATCTGGAGCGATGGATGCCGGCATGGATGGACAGCCGCCTGGTGGGAATCCTCGCCGAGCGGCAGCGGCGCCACACCCCGCCCCGGCAGGGAAAGAGCTGCGCCAGCTACGGTTTCCACTTCTACCTGAGCGCCGCCCTGTTTTCCCGGGTGCGCGGCTGGCTGACGGCGCTGGGCCTCGACGAGGGCGTCGAGGTGCGCTCGCCGCTCTTCGATCAACGCATCGTCAAGCTTGCGGCGCCGCGACCTCATTGGGAACGACGCACCGGGCGCGACACGAAGCGGCTCCTGCGACGGGCGATGCGAGGCCTCTTGCCGGAGCAGGTGCTGGCTCCGCGTCCGTTCCCCACCGGCCACATCGTGAACCACTTCGTGACCGCGATGCGGGAGCGCTGTCCGGCGCTGCTGCGGGGGATGCGGGAAGGGTCGGCCCTGGCAGAGCTGGGGGTCATCCAGCCTGATGAGCTCGAGCGCTCGTGTCGCGCCTACCTGCGCCACGGTGACGACGACGTTGCCCAAGCGCTCTTCGCCACGTTGCACACGGAATTGTGGTTGCGGGCGCGGCTGCGATCTCGCGCTGCTCTCCCCACGGCACCGACGGCCCCTGCCGTCGTGACAGGAGCAGTGCCGTGAGCGAGTCCAGCGCACCGATGATGGCCAATATTGGCCGTCCTTCCGCCGGGCAAGTGGCCCGGCTGCATCACGTGAGGAGGTGAGCTTATGTACGCGAAACCGAAGCTCGAGCGCTTCGGGACCTTCCGGGAGCTGACGCTCGTCGGCGGAGGTGGATCCTCCGACCTGCTGATTATGGCAGAGTCGTCCGGTGGGGCTTCTGGAGGTTCGTAGCGCTCAACGCGTGTGAGAGGCCGCGTATCATGCGGCCTCTCACCCGTTCCCACGCACCATGCCCGACTATTCCATCTTCGGCTCCTGCCTTCGCTCCGAGATCGCGTTTCCCGAGCTCCGGACGGCGATAAACGCGGCCCCGCGCTGGAGGCTGGAGATATCTCGTCAGCGCCACCCGCCCGTCGGAACCGCGCTGCTGGGCACGGATGATATCGGCGGCGGAGTGGCGGTGCGGTTGTACAAGCTTCCCGGCGGGTATCTCCTCGAATACGACGACAACACCGGCAGCTTCGAGGTCTCCGCGGATGGCGGGCTCATCACGTGGTTTCCCGTGCCCAACGCGGACTCCGTCATGGTCCGGCTGCACGTCATCGGTCGGGTGCTGGCGACGGCTCTTCACGCCGCCGGCCTGTTCTGCCTCCATGGAAGCGGTGTGGTGGTCGAGGGCGGCGCTATCGGCTTTCTGGCCCCGCGTTTCTGGGGAAAGTCGACGCTCGCGATGGCGCTGGCGAGGGCTGGCGCGGGACTGCTGAGCGACGACACGCTGGCTGTGCACCCGGACGACGTTCCCGTGAAGCTGTGGCCGGGTGTCCACAGCGTGCGGCTGTGGGGAGACTCCGCCGAGCGAATCGCCGGCGACGATCCGGCCGAAGGCGCGTCGCCCTTCGAGGTCAAGCGCACGTTCACGAGGCTGCCAGAACATCTGCTCGCCCGTGAGCCGGTGCCCGTGTCCGCCATCTACCTGCTGGCGCCGAACCTGGGAACCGGGCCCGTTGCGCAGCGCGAGTCGCTGGCCCCGGTCCCCGCAGCGGCCGCGCTCGTCGGTCACGCCAAGATCGGAGCCTTGCTTGGCAGGTCGGAGGCCCCCGTCGTGCTCGACCGTGCGGTACGGATTGCGTCCCGGGTGCCGGTCTATCGCTTGGATCTCGCCCGCGACTTTGCACGGCTCAGCGCCGTCGTCATGCAGCTGACCGAATGGCACCGCGGCGCCGCGGTTGGCGAGGGCCCGGTGCGGTGACCACGCTCGCCACGGCCGCGACTGCCGCGCCACCCTCCGCGAAGCCACGCGGCGTCGTGTCCGCCACGCGCGCCCTGCTTTCGCCTGAAGCGCAGTTTCTCGTCCTCACGGCCGGCGGCTCGGGCAACGAAGCCCCGCTGCGGCGATTGCTGGATTCCCCGCTCGACTGGTTGAAGCTGCGCTCTCTGTCACAGCAGGAACGGGCGACGCTGATCGTGTGGCAGTGGCTGCAACGGCTCGGCACCGGGCGCATGCCGGCTGACGTCGCGAATGAGTGGCGCAGGCTCGCCATGGTGTGCGAGTTCGAATCGCACCGACTGGAGCAGTGCCTGCACGAAGCAGTCGACGCGCTCGTTACCCGGGGGATCGAGGTGATGCTCCTCAAGGGAAGCGCGCTGGCCCAGACGGCGTACGCCTCGTTCGCAGAGCGGCCGATGGGGGACCTGGACATCATGGTTCGCGCGGAGCGAGCACACGAGGCGTGGTCGGTGTTGCAGACGCGCGGGTGGACGTGGCCGTCCGCTCGGTGGCCGGCCGAAGGGTACCCGGGGCACCAGCACTTGCCGCCGCTGCTGGACACGCGCGGCGAAGGCCTCCGCCTGGAGGTGCACACCGATCTGCTCCCGGCCGGCCACCCGTTTCAGCTACCCAGCGAGGCCCTGTGGCGCGATGCCCAGACCGTGCGCCTACATCAGCAGACCGCCCGCGCCCCCGATCCGATGCGCCAGCTGCTGCACGGTTCCATTCACTTCGCCTGGACGCACGAGCTCCGGTGGGGGGGTTGGCGGGCGTTTCGCGACGTAGGGATTCTGACGAGCGGTGCACACTTTCCCTGGGAACCGTTCGTGACGCTGGCGCGCGACAGCCACGCGACGACAGCGTGTTACTGGGCGCTCCGGCTCGCCCGCTCGCTTGCCGGTGTGTCCGTCCCGCCCGGCGTGCTCCGCGCCCTGCGCCCGCATCGCCCGGAGCTCCTCACCCAGCGGCTGGAGTACCACTACGCCCTGCAACTCTTCCCGAGCGAGGGTGGCTGTCCGTCCGTGCGGCTGGGCCGGCGCCTCTGGGCGCTCGGCATGGCCCCCCGCTGGAGTGGCCATGGTTCGATCCGTCCGTGGCAGTTTGATCCACTCCGCACCCCGGCTGCGGCTGCCGGATCTCATGCGTGGCCGCGGCGACTGCTGCACCGGGTCCGCAAGGCCGCTGCTACGATCGCCTACCTCCAGCGGGTTACCGCCCGCTCACCCAACGCGGTCGAGCGCCAGCCGCGTGATGAAGAACACCAGTGCGCCGGCGAAGAAGGCAGCCGGTAGCTTCCATCCCCGCTTCCCCTGAAACTCGGGCACCAGGTTCGACGCGGCCACGTAAATCGTCACGCCCGCGGCCAGCGCCAGCCCGTGCCGCACCAGAAATCCCAGCTGATCGGTAACGACCACACCCAGCAGCGTCGCCACCCCCAGGGACACCGCGGCTCCGACCGCCTGGGCGCCCGAGCGCCCCACCGCCAGATACAGGCTCGCGATCGTCACCCCTTCGGGGAGCTTGTGGAGGAAGATGGCGATGAACACCATGGTGCCGAGCGCCGGCCGCACCAGGAAGGCGCTGGCGATCGCCACCCCGTCGAAGAACGTGTGCAGCAGCAGGCCGACCAGGGCCGTGGTACCGGCCAGCCGGTTCACGGCATGCGTCTCCTCGCCGAAGTGGAAGTGCGGCGTGAGCGTATGCTGGGTGAGGTGCACGGCGAGATAGCCGGCGAGCACGAGGCCCGGAGCGGCGGCCCCCGAGCGGGCGAACGCCTCGGGGAGCAACTCCACCACCGCGACCGCGAGCATGAACCCCGCGCCGAACGCCACGAAGTGCTCGATGACGGCGAGACCACGCGCGGCACGCCGCGTCACCGCCAGCGCGCCGACTACGTTGCCGAGCGCGGCGACGAGCGCGTACACGAGGGCGCTAGACACGGGACAGGAGGTACTCTTTGGTGTTGCGCTGCGGATCCTCGAGCACCAGGGCGAGCAGCCGCTGCAGCACCTCGCCCACATCGGGCCCGGGACGCACGCCGGCGGCGATCAGGTCGTTCCCGTTCACCGCGAGGTCCTGCAGCGTCAAGGGATCCTGCGCGGCGCGGATCGAGGCGACAACCTTGGGGAGCAGGGAGATGGGAGCAATCCGTGCCGGTGGCAGGACGAGCAGATCGTCTGCGTACTCACCCACCTGGGAGAGCCAGCGACGCACGTCGGGTAGAAGTTTCGGATCGGGGTACTTGTCCCGCCACGCGCCGATCGCCCTGCCGCGCTCGATCTCTTTGTTGGAGCACTTGAGCCTCGTCAGGAGTGACGCGGGGTCGGTCGCGAGGTAGGCCGTGATCAACACCGGGTCGCGTGGCAACTTGTCGAGCGCGCCCTTCTCCCTGCTCCCATCGCCCTTCTCCCGAATCTCCGGCAGCCATATCCTCGCCGCCCCCACATCCACCCAGAGCGCGACCAATTTCGAAACGCGCTGCGCCGTGGCGATCCCTTTGAACCACTCGTCCCGCACCCGCTCCGCCGACAGCTGCGCCAGGCCCTGCACGTTCGCCTTCGCGGCCTCCAGCGTGCGGGCGTGGATCCGGAACTCGAAGCGGGCGCTGAAGCGCAGGCCGCGCAGGATCCGCAGGTAATCCTCCTGAAACCGCCAGTTCGCGTCGCCCACGGAGCGGATGAGCCGGCGCTCGAGGTCCTCGATCCCTTTGAACGGGTCCCGCCATTCGTGCCGCCCGGGGTGGTAGGCGATCGCGTTGATGGTGAAGTCCCGGCGCGCGAGGTCGTCCATCAGGGACACCCCGAACTCCACCACGGCGTGCCGCCCGTCGGTCTTCAAGTCCCGGCGGAACGTGGTGACTTCGTGGGGCCGGCTGTGCCGGTCCAGGACGGCGACCGTGCCATGCTCGATGCCCACGGGGACGGTGCGCTTGAAGAGCTTGCGCACCTCCTCGGGCGGCGCCGCGGTCGTCAGGTCGAAGTCGTGATTCTCGAGCCCGAGCAAATTGTCCCGGATCGCACCCCCGACGCACCAGGTCTCGTAGCCGGCGTCTTCGAGCTTCTGGGCGATCTTCAGCACCTCGTCGGGGATGGGGAGGCGGTCCGGAAACCTCATGAATTGCGAATCACCCGCACAACACACTCCCCCCATTGACGTTCAGCACCTCACCCGTGATGTGTCGCGCGAGAGCTGAGCAGAGAAACACGATCGGCCCGGCGATGTCCTCCGCGCTCGCGACCCGCCCCAGCGGGATGGTCCGCTCGATATCACGTTTCCCCTTTCCCCCTTCCCGGCCGTACGGTTGCTGCGCCATCTCCGTATCGACCCATCCCGGCGCGACGCAGTTCACGGTGATCCGCGGCGCGAGCTCGACGGCGAGCGACTTCGTGAAGGCGATGACGGCGCCCTTGGTGGCCGCGTAGTCGGCGTGGAACGCCTCGCCGCGCTGCCCCGCGGTGGACGAGACGAGGACGATCCGGCCCCCCTCCGGTAACAGCGGGATGGTGGCGCGGCACACGTAGAACACGGCGTCCAGGTTGGCGCGCCGGGTCGCGTCCCACTGCGCATCGATCATGCGTGCCACCGGCATGTCGTCCGGCGGCCACACGCCGTGGTTCACGATGAGCAGATCGAGCCCGCCCAGCGCCCGCGCCGCTTCTGCCACCGCGCGTTGGGCTGCGGCGGGATCCCCCAGATCACCCGCGACCGCTACCGCCCTCGACCCCCCTCCACCGCCCTCGACCGCCTTGACCGTCTCTTCCGCCTCAGCCCGCCGGCTCAAGTACCCGACCGCTACACTCGCGCCCGCCTGCGCCAGTAGCAGCGCCGTCGCCCGCCCGATCCCGCGGCCGCCACCGGTCACGAGCGCGCGCTTGCCCGCCAACGAGATCACAGTCTGAGGGTCGCTTCGACGATGTCGCAGATGACATGCTCGACCGCGAGGTGCAGCTCCTGGATATGGGACGTCTCGTCGGCGGGAATCACGACACAGTCGTCGACCAGCTCACGCGCGGCCCCGCCGCCCTTGCCGAGCAACGCCACGACGTGCACGCCCTTGGCGCGCGCGGCCTGCGCCGCCCGCACCACGTTGGGGCTCTCGCCGCTGGTCGAGTGCAGCACCACGAGATCACCGGGGCGGGCCAGCGCCTCGATCTGGCGGGCGAAGATCTCGTCGAAGCCCAGGTCGTTGCCGCACGCGGTGAGGAGCGACGTGTCGGTGGTGAGCGCGATCGCCGGCAGCGCGCGCCGGTTGTGGCTGTACCGCACGACGTATTCGGTGGCCAGGTGCTGGGCGTCCGCGGCGCTGCCGCCGTTGCCCGCAAAGAACAGCGTGCCGCCCCCCTGCAGCGCCTCGATGTAGCGGCCGGCCAGGCGGGCGATGTCGTCGGCGTGGTGCTCGGACACCCGCGCCGCGAGCGCCGCGAGCCCGGTCAAGCCCGCCCGCGCTCGCTCCGCCGGCGTCACTGAGTGATCCCCGGATCACCTACCGCACGAACGAATGCCGCCAATTCCGACTCCGCGGCTTCGATCGCGGTGCCGATCACGACGAAGTCCGCCCCCGCCGCGCGGGCGGCCTGGGCCTGCGCCGGACGCCGGATCCCGCCGCCCACGAACAAGGGCAGCCCCGCCACCGCGTCGCGGCAGGCCCGGATCACGTCGGCCGGCACGGGCCGCAGCGCGCCGCTGCCCGCCTCGAGGTAGATCGCCCGCATCCCGATCAGCCGGGCCGCGGTCGCGTGGGCCGCCACCAGCTCGGGCTTGTCCGCGGGAAGCGGCCGCGTCTGGCTCACCGCCTCGACGCTCGTCACGCGCCCGCCGTCGATCAGGATGTAGCCGGTGGAGAGCGTCGGCACCGGATGGCGTTTGAGAAACGGGACGGCGCGTACGTGCTCTTCTATGAGATACTGGGCATTGCGCCCCGACACGAGCGACAGGAACAGCACCAGGTCCACGTCGTCGGTGAGCTGCATGGCCGAGCCGGGAAACAGCGCCACTGGAAAGCCCGGAACCGCTTGCCGGATCGCCCGGGCGACGAGCTGGGTGTCCCGCGTGCCGTCGAACGACGAGCCGATCAGCAGGCCCGCGGCTCCTGCCGCGCGTGCCTCGCGCGCCACCCGCTGCGCCTCGGCCGGCGGCGTCCGGCTGGGGTCGACCAGGACGAGTAGCCCCGGGCGGCGGTCGAGCAGACTCACGTGCCCCCTCCCTGCCCCGTCGCTGCCACGCGGTCCGCGAGCGCCGCCACGCCCCGGACGTCCGCTTCCGCCTGCGCTTCGAACGCATACGTGACGAACGCATCGGCCGCGAGCAGATCGAGCGCCAGCTCCCGTCCCCCCTCCGGCCGCGCGGTCACACGGGCCAACATGGCGTGACCGAGCTCGGCCAAGTGTGCCGGCAGCCACTCATCGGAGTCGGTCACGGCCGCGTCCAAATGGACGCGCAGTGCCGGCGGCGGCGCCGGGCGCCGCGCGTCGAGCCACGCGAGCACCTCGCGGCGCGTCATCGCGCGAGCATCCCCCGAACGATGGCCGGCGCCTGCGCCCGCGCCTCACTCAGCTTGGCGGGGTCGCCCGCCCCCGCCGAAGCGAAGTGCGCCCGGCCCCCACCCTTCCCGCCGCCCACCGCCGCGATCGCGCTCGCGATTTCTCCCGCTTTCACACCGCGCTCCACCAGGTCATCCGTAACCGCGACATGCACACCGGGCCGGTCGCCGTTAGTGAACAGCACCGAGATCGCCCGCTTGTGACTCGCCCGGAACGCATCCATCAGCGCCCCGATCTGGTTGCGGTCGTCGAGATCGCTCTGATCGATGTACAGCTCGATGTCACCAATGCGTTCCACGTTGCCCGTTGCACGTTGCCCGCCGGACCGGAGCAGCTCTTCAATCTTCTTCTCGAGCTTGCGGTTTTCCTCCAGCAGCGTTTCGATCCGCTTGACCAGGTGTTCCGGCTGTGCCTTGAGCACGCCCGCCGCCTCCGCGAGCTGCTGCTCGAGCCGGCGGACCAGGGCGTAGGCGCCCAGCCCCGTCACCGCCTCGATGCGGCGTACGCCGGCGGCCGCACCGGTCTCGTGCGTGAACCGAAACAACGCGATCTGGCCCGTGGCCGGGACGTGCGTCCCGCCGCACAGCTCGAGCGAGACTCCCGGTACGTCCACCACGCGTACCACGTCGCCGTACTTCTCGGTGAAGAACGCCATCGCGCCGGCCGCGATGGCGTCCTTGTACTTCATCTCACGCGTCTCGACCGGGAGGTTTTCCCAGATGTGCGTGTTCACCTCTTCCTCGACGCGCGCCAGGGTCGGGTCGTCGATCGGCCCGTGGTGCGCGAAGTCGAACCGCAGCCGGTCCGGGGCGACCACGGACCCCTGCTGGCGTACGTGCGGCCCGAGGATCTTGCGCAGCGCGGCGTGCACGAGATGCGTCGCAGTGTGGTTGCGCTCGATGTTCTTGCGCCGCCG
>QHTK01000055.1 GCA_003220795.1 Gemmatimonadota bacterium
AACTCGGGTGCCCTCAGCTCCGACCAAACCCACACGCCGCGCGGCACGTGCTCCAAAAAATCGACGGCCCGGTCGGGCTCGCCCACCGCCACTAGGGCCGCCCCGAGAAAAGCCGCACTTGGGCTGGGACGTTCCGGGTGCTGCAAGTCCCGGAGCAACCTGTCCACCCGCCCCCGTGCGGCGAGGGTGTCGCCCAGCCGCCCCTCTACTAGTGCGAGAACCGTTTGCCCCGACAATCGGTCCCCCGCGCCGAGCCGCACGGCCGTTTCCGCGTCGCTGCGGGCTTCCGCCGTTTGATCGAGCAGGAGATGGACGCGGGCGCGCCGCACGAACGCGAGGTAGAACCCCGGATCAACCGCGAGCGCGCTGTCCAACCAGCGCAGGGCCTCTGCATAGCGGCGTGCACTGAGGTACAGCCACCCCAGTCCCTGAAGCGAGATCGCGCGTTGCGGTTCGATGGCGAGAGCACGATGGTAGGCAGTGGCAGCAGCGGAGTCGTCGCCGAGTACCCGGAGGTACGCGGCATACCCATGATGTGCCTCGGCGTTGCTAGGGTCGAGTGCGATCGCCCGTTCGAACGCAACCCTCGCGCGCTCGAAGGCTCGCGGGTCGCCGACGGACAGCAGCGCCGCCTTGGCCATCCAGGCGTCAGAGGAGTTGGGGTCGTATCGCAGAGCCTGGTCGTCAGCGGCAAAGGCGCGCGCCAGGAGGCTCTCCGGCGGCGCGCCTCCGTAGTCCCAGGGAAACGCCCCGAGGAATGCCGCGTAGCCACGGGCCATCCGCGCTAGCGCGGACGTGAATTCGGGGTCGAGCTTCACCGCTGCCTGATACTCTTCGATGGCCCTGGCCACCGAGCTCGGTGTCCGCTGCGTCAGGTAGTAGTTGCCGCGCAGGAATCGCTCAAAGGCCTCGGGATTCCGCGTCGGGCGAGCGGCGAGCGCCGCCCGCTCGGTTGGAACGAGCCGCCCGGCGATCCCCGTCGCGACCTCGCGGGCGATCGCCTCCTGGAGCACAAGCAGGTCCGAGGTGGCGCGATCGTAGTCTTCGCCCCAGATGCGGAAGCCGTTGGCGGCCTTGACAAGGCGCACCGACACCCGCACTCGAGCGCCAGCACGACGCACGCTTCCCTCCACGAGGTAGCGTACACGCAGCACCCGGCCCACGGCCACGAGGTAGTCGGGCACGGTGTCGCGTAGACGACGCGCGGCATCGCGGCTGGGGCGCTTGATCTGGAGTCGCTGGACGCCCCCGAGGCGGGACGTGATCTCCTCCGTGAGCCCATCGGCCAGGTATGCATCGGCCGTGTCGGGCGACAGGTTGTCGAAGTACAGCACCGCGACGCTGTTCGGAGCCGGGACGCTTACGGGGCGGGTCGCCGTCCGGCACGGCGGCGGCGCGCCGTCGGGGCATTGGGCGTACACCCTATCGGTCGAAGTAACCGACAGAAGCACCAGCACGACCGTCGCGCGCCGCAATGTCACAGGCTCCCCGATGGATCGGCCCAACCTACCTCTTCGACGAGGCGCTGGAAACGGGGGTTCGACCGGAGGGGGTCGAACGCCGGGAACCGCAGAGCGAACCCAACGAGCGAGGTCTTCGGTGCGCGCTCGAGCAGGTCCAGCGCTCGTTCGCTCTCGCCGAGGGAGACCAGTCCCATCGCCACGAGGGACTCGCGCTCCCCTGTTGTGCTGGGCTGTGCGAGCGCCGCCGTAAGATGCCTTTCGAGATGCTCCCGACCGGCAGCGCGATGGTCGAGGGCGGCCTCGACTAACGCGGAAGCCACGTCGGCGTAAAGGGTGTAGCCCGGCGGACTCAGGCGGCGAGCCGTCTCGGCGTCAGCGCGGGCGGCCACCGTGTCACCGGCGTATAGGTGCGCCAGTGCGCGTGGAGCGTACGCCAGATACAGGCCGGGGTCGAGGGCGAGCGCGGAATCGGCCAGGCGCATGGCCTCGAGGGGAAGCCGATCGACGATTCGACGCCACGCGAAGAGCGCCAGGGTGGCGGGGCGGTCGGGATCGATTGCCAACGTCTGGCGAAACGCGGCGACTGATGTTGAGTCGTCGCCGAGGTTGCGCAGGAGTACGGCGTACAGATGCCATGCTTCGGCGCTCTTGGGGTCGACGGCCAGGGCGCGCCGGATGGCGGGGATGGCGCCCTCCAAGGTTCGGGGTGCTCGCCGGGCCAGAATCTGCGCCCGCGCGATCCATGCTTCCGCGCTGGTCGAGTCGAGCTGTAGAGCGCGATCGGCAGCCCATACCGCTCGGGCAAGCACGGTGTCGCGAGTTAGACCGGGGTAGTCCCAGTCGCGCGTGAGGAACTGGTCGTAGGACAGCGACATGCGCACCAACGCCGCCACGAAGCGCGGGTCGAAGCGGAGCGCGGCCTCGTAGTGCTCGATTGACCGTAACGTGCCACGCGGAGTGCGTTGCGCGTAGAAGTGGTTGGCTTGGAGGAACCGGTCGTAGGCCTCCGGGCTTCGGGTCGGGCGCTGCGCGAGCACCGCCCGCTCCTCGGGCAAGAGCTTCCCGGCGATGGCCCTCGCCACCTCGCGCGCGATCTCTTCCTCGACGGCGAGCCAGTCGTTAGGCTTCCGTTCGTAATGCTCGCCCCACATGCGGAGACCGCCCGTCCCGCGCACTAGTTCGACGGCAATGCGCACCTGATCGCTTATGCGTCGCACGGTTCCGCTCACGAGATAGCTGACGCCTAGACGGCGGCTCAGTGCGTCGGGAACGTCGGTGGCGGTCCCTCGCGTGCGGCGCACGGCCGTTTGAGACTTGACGATTAGTCGTTCGATCTGGCCGAGTCGTGCAGTGATGGCTTCCGTCAGCCCCTCGGCGAGATAGGCATCGCCCGTGTCGGGGGACAGGTTGTCGAAGTACAGCACCGCGACGCTGTTCGGAGCCGGGACGCTTACGGGGCGGGTCGCCGTCCGGCACGGCGGCGGCGCGCCGTCGGGGCATTGGGCGTACACCCTATCGGTCGAAGTAACCGACAGAAGCACCAGCACGACCGTCGCGCGCCGCAATGTCACAGGCTCCCCGATGGATCGGCCCAACCTACGCCGCTCCCGAATCCCCGGCCAGAGGCCTGTGGCCTTCTGCGCCGCGACGGCGTAGAATCTCGCCGTCCCCAGCCCCCGTCGCCATGCATCGCCACTCTCGCTGCATCGTCGCTCTCGCATCGGCCGTGTTGTTCGGCGCCGCCCCCGCCCCCCTCGTCGCACAGAAGCCGAGGCCGAAACGGCCGCCGGCCGCGGCGCCCGCCGACACCACCGCACGCCGCACGGACAGCGCGGCCACCGCCCAGGACTCCCTCACGCGGTTCCTCGAGAGCTTCTCGCTCCGCAACCTCGGCCCCGCCGCGTACAGCGGGCGGGTGACCGCGCTCGCGGTGCCCCACACGACTGGGCCTGCGAAGACGCTCTACATCGGCGCAGCCGGCGGCGGCGTGTGGAAGACTGCCAACGGCGGGATTACGTGGCAGCCGGTGTCGGAAGGCCTCGGCGTCGAGACCATCGGCGACATCGCGGTGGCGCCTTCCGATTCGAACGTCGTGTGGGTGGGGACGGGGGAGAAGAACAGCCTGCGCTCGCAATGGTGGGGCGACGGCGTCTACAAGTCCACCGACGGCGGCGCGAAGTGGACGAACATGGGCTTGAAGGACACGCGCTCGATCGGCCGCGTGGTGATCCACCCGACCAACCCCGAGATCGTGTACGTCGCGGCCCTCGGCCACCTCTGGGGCACGAACCCCGAGCGCGGCATCTACAAGACCACCGACGGGGGCAAGACGTGGAGCCGGATCCTGTTCGTGAACGACACGACCGGCTTCGTCGACCTCGAGATGGACCCCACGAATCCCGAGGTCCTCTACGCCGCCGCCTGGCACCGGCTGCGCTGGGGCGGCAGCCACATGCAGGGGGTCGGGAAGGGAAGCGGGATCTACAAGACGACCGACGGTGGGAAGACGTGGACCAAGCTCACCGATCCCGCACGCAGCAATGGCCTGCCGACCGACCGACTCGGTCGCATCGGACTCGCCGTAGCCGCCAAGGATCCCAAGATCGTCTACGCCACGATCCAGGTGGATCGCGGGGTCACCGATCCGCTCCAGGGCCGGTACGGCGGCGTGTTCCGCTCGAGCGACGCGGGCGCCACGTGGACCCAGGTGAACGACCTGCAGGCGAACCCGCACTACTACTACGACGACATCTGGATCGACCCGGCCGACGCGAACCACGTGTGGACGGTCTCGCCCGCGCTGCTCGAGAGCAAAGACGGCGGCAAGAGCTTCGCCCCCGACTCCATGCACCTAGTGCACGGCGATTACCACGCACTGTGGATCGATCCCGGCGACCCGCTACACTTGATCATCGGCAACGACGGCGGCGCGTACGTCTCACAGGACGGCGGCAAGGCGTGGGAGCACATGGCGATTCCCATCGGGCAGTTCTACACGGTGATCGTCGACAGCTCGCTCACGCCCTATCAGGTGTGCGGCGGACTGCAGGACAACGGAGTCTGGTGCGGGCCGAGCCGGACCAGGGACACCCTGGGCATCACGGACGGCGACTGGTATCCCGTGAACGGCGGAGACGGCATGTGGGTGCAGATCCCCGCGAATGATCCGTACACGGTCTACTCCGGTTGGCAGTACGGACACTTGTCCCGGCTCGATTTGAAGACCTGGCAGCGCGACGATATCACGCCGCTCGCCCTCGACGCTGGTCTGGACTCCGGGTATCCCTACAACTGGGGCTGGACCACGCCGATCCTCGTGTCCCAGCACGACCCCACCGTCCTCTACGTGGGGGCGAACCACCTCATTCGTATGACCCATCGCGGCGACGATTGGGACGTGCTCGGACCGGACATGACCCGAGCGAGCCGGGAGCACCCCGCGCCCGAAGTGGGACACACCAGCTACCACGCCGTCTTCGCCATCGCGGAGAGCCCGCGCTCGAAGGACGTGGTGTGGACCGGCTCGGACGACGGCCTCGTGTGGGTCACGCGGGACGGCGGGAAAACGTGGGCCGAAGTGAGCGCGGCGTTCCCGAAAGGCGTCCCCACCTCCTGCTGGGTCGCCGCGATCGCGGCGTCCTACCACCTGGAAAGTCGGGCCTACCTCGTGTACGACTGCCATCACCGCGACGACTACGGGCCGCACGTGTACCGCACCGAGGATCTCGGCAAGACCTGGGTGGAGATCGGACAAGGACTGCCGCGGGATCACGGCAGCCTCACCATCTTCGAGGATCCGGTGGACCAGCGCCTCCTGTGGGTCGGCACGGCGAGCGGCGTCTACGTGACGCTCGACGGGGGCAAGAGCTGGCGGCGGTTCGGCAAGAACCTCCCCAACGTCCCGGTCGAGTGCCTGGCGATGTCGTTCGCGCAGCGCGATCTCGTGGTGTCGACGCACGGCCGCGGCTTGTGGATCGCGAACGTCGCGGCGCTCGAAGACATGACCGATACGCTGCTCGCCGAAGCGGTGCACCTGTTTCCGGTGGCTCGCGCCTATCAGTACCGGCCGCGCGACACGTACCCCGACTGGGGGAGCCGACCCTACGTCGCGCCGAACCCGCCGCGCGGCGCGGTGATCGCGTACTACCTCAAAGAGGTGCAGCCCGACGGCGTCAAGCTGGTGATCACGACCGCCGCGGGGGATACAATCCGCCACCTCACCGGTCCCGGCTATCCCGGTCTCCAGCGCGTCACCTGGGACTTGACGCGCGACAAGCCGCGGCCGCGCGAGCTGGGCGGTCCCACGTCGCGTGACGAGTTGCGGCGGGCGCTCGCCGGCGAATACGTGGCGCGCCTGTCGCTCGGCAAACGACGGCTCGAGCAACGCATCGTGGTGCAGGACTGGCCCCCCGACCGGCTCGGTCGGTTGCGCTGACAGACCCGTGGCCCGCGCGCCACAGCGTGGCGCGCGTCCGACTCGTGTGCCTGTGGTCTGCATCACTGCGTCACCACACGAACTGTCGCGCCCGCGACGGAATGGTTTTTGCCCGACCTCACCGCGAGCCCGTTCCGTCGCGAGGGAGCCATGCACGTACGCACTTACGCAACTGTCGTCGCCCTGGCACTATCGTTCGCCGCCTGTCAGGACGCAGCGCGCTCGGTCGACACCGGGTCGAGTGAGACCGCGGTGCAGCGCACCGCGCCCGAGGTCGTGCCTGGTCAGTACATCGTCGTGTTCTCGGACGGCGTGGCCGATCCGGCGACCGTGGCGACGGCGCTGGTGAGCAGCCTCGGCGGGACGATGCTGCACATCTACACGAGCGCCATCAAGGGCTTCGCCGCGCGGCTGCCGAGGTCGGCGGCCGAAGTGCTGCAGCGCAACCCGCTCGTCGCCTTCGTCGAGCCCGATGAAGTGATGCGTGCGGACGTCACTCAGACGATGGATGCGAACGGCGATCCATGGGGCCTCGATCGCATCGACCAGGGCGCCCTGCCGCTGTCGGGCACGTACAGCTACACCGCCACCGGCGCGGGCGTGCACGCCTACATCATCGACACCGGGATTTGGACGCTGCACCCCGAGTTCGGCGGCCGCGCCGACGACGTGTATGACGCCCTGGGCGTGACGGGCGAGGACTGTAACGGCCACGGCACCCACGTCGCGGGGACGATCGGCGCCGCGACGTACGGGGTGGCGAAGGCGGTGTCGCTCCACGGCGTCCGCGTGCTGACCTGCGCCGGCATCGGCCTCAACTCGGACGTGATCGCCGGCGTCGACTGGGTCACGGCGAACCACGCCAGCCCGGCTGTCGCCAACATGTCGCTGGGCGGCGGCAAGTCGGCGGCGCTCGATCAGGCCGTCACGAACTTGTGGAACTCGGGGGTGTTCCTGGCGGTCGCCGCCGGGAACGACAACGCCGACGCGTGCAACGCGTCGCCGGCGGGGGCGAGCGGCGTGTTCACCGTCGCCGCGTCCGAGAAGACGGATGCGAAGGCCTCGTACTCCAATTGGGGTACGTGCGTGGAGGCGTACGGGCCGGGATCGGCAATCAAGTCGACCTACCTCGCCGGATTGACCATGACCTTGAGCGGCACGTCCATGGCCACGCCGCACGTCACGGGGGTGGCGGCGCTGTACAAGGCGGCCAACGGCGATCAGCCGTCCGCGACGGTTGCCAACTGGATCGTTACGAACGCGACGGCGGGCGCGATCTCGGGCAATCCGTCCGGGACCCCGAACCGCCTGCTCTTCAAGTCAACGCTGTAGCGGTCACGAAACGAACTTCGGCGCGCCCGCGATGATACGGCGGGCGAACAGCACCACGGCGGCCGCGTACAGCAGTTGTACGGGGCCGCTTCCCATATGGGCCCCGAATACGAGAATTATCCACAGCCCAAGCAGGACGATTGCGCCGACTAGCGTCAGGTTCATGGCACACCTCACGATTTTGCGTGACGATTCAGTGCTACGCCCCCGCTTGACGTCTCCGGTCCACGTAGTATTGTAGTTCAGGATCGGGGAGAAGAATTATTGAGCCAACAGGCTCGATCGTGGACCCAGATACTGTGACCGATGTCAGGCCCCCATCGAGGGGAAGGCAGACGCCATGGTGAGGGACCAGTCATTACTTTCGGGCTTCAATAATCCTCTCCGTTCCTGATGCACCGGTCGGCCGGGTCGCGTTTCGCGATGCCGGCCGATCGTTTTTCATCTCCTCACCGTCTCCCAGAAGTGTTTCGGCGCCAGCAACGCATGCCCCCGCACCACGAACCCGATCACCAGGATCACCATCCAGATGCCGTACGCGACGGCGATCTCTTCGCGCATGGTCGGCCGCAGGAACTGCACCAGCCACAGGACGAACAAGATCGTGGCGTCGAGCCAGTCGAACTCCATGTTCGCGAGCAGCAGCACCGCGAGACCCGACTGCAGCAGCGTGAGCAGCAGCTCCAGTCGCTGGGCGTCGTCGAAGTGGAAATCCCGCCACACCCCGTGGTGCTGCAGACTCGAGTACCCGTACACCAAGGGGATCATGGCGGCGAGCACGGTCCACTGGTTGATGTTGCTCGAGACCAGGTTCATCAGGGCCATCGGTGCCTGGGTGACGCGGCGCGCCCAGTAGAACGCGGAGACCTTCTCGGGGAACTCGGAGAGAAACGGCGCCACCCACTGGACCAGTACGAACTGGCTCACGCCGAACAGGCCGGCCACGGCGAGCATGGACTCGAGGAACGGATGCGCGGTCGCGTAGAGCAGCCCCCCCCCGGCCGCGAATAGCCCGCCGATCGCCGCTTGCCGCCGCCAACCCCGCTGGCGGTACGCCCAGCGGGCCACCACCGGCGCGTCGCTCACCTTATCGGCGTGACGCGGCGGCGTGCGGAACAGCGTCCAGAGATAGGCGGCGTAGAGCGCCAGCAGCACCACGGCGTCGATCCAGCCAAAGCTCTCCCGCAGCAGGATGATGCCGAAATACAACAGCGGCGGCACGAGCCCCACGACTTCGACGGCGTGCTCGGGTTCCAGCCGGATGGCCGGCAGCACGGGCGCAGCATGCTGCGCCCCAGCTGCCCCTGCCCCTACGGCCTGCTTCCGTCCGGCAGCCGCGAATACGAAGTAGATCATCGGCCAGCCGAGCCCGAGCAGCAGGCGGATGGCGCCCGTCAAGTTGGCGATGGCGAGGTGGGCGCGCTCGGGATCGCGCCCTGCGTCCCAGGCGATCACCGCCTCCACCGCGAACTCGGGAAGGGTCTGCAGCCAGGCGAGGATCGCGAGGGCGAGGCCCTGGGAGATGAGGAACTGCGCGGCTTCCGCGCCCCAGGCGACGAGAAACGCCGACGCGAGAATGCTGGGGAAGGTCCACAGGGCGGACAGCGCCGTGGCTCCCGCCGTGGACACAAAAGCGAGTAGCTTTAGTTTCACGTGCGCCGAAGATAGTCCGGCCCCGGAGGCCCAACAAGCATGGGACGCGACAAAATGAAGTCCGCCAGCCTGCACAGCTTCCACGAGGAGCACGCCGAGCCGCTGGAGGCGGTGCCCGGCGCGGAAGCGAGGTCGGCGTTCGAGACGCTGGTGCGCGACATGCTCGCGCAGCTCGGCGAGGATCCCACACGCGAGGGCCTGCGCCAGACGCCCGCGCGCGTGGAAGCGTCGCTCAAGTGGCTCACGCGGGGCTACCACATGTCCGTCCCCGACGTCATCGGCGACGCGCTGTACCGCGAGCGGCACGAGAACCTGGTCTGCGTGCGCGACATCGAGATCTACTCGTTGTGCGAGCATCATCTGCTGCCGTTCTTCGGCAAGGCGCACGTGGCCTACCTGCCGAACGGCCGGCTCGTGGGATTGTCCAAGATCCCACGCGTGATCGAGGTGTTCGCCCGCCGGCTGCAGGTACAAGAGCGCCTCACCGACCAGGTGGCCGATGCGCTGATGGACGTGCTCGAGCCCCGCGGCGTGGGCGTCGTGATCGAGGCCTACCACCTCTGCATGATGATGCGCGGCGTCGAGAAGCAGAATTCGAGGACGGTCACCAGCGCGCTACGAGGGGCCCTGCTCCAGGACGCCAAGACCCGCGACGAGTTCCTGAGACTGGTGCACGCCGGGTGAGCGATGGTCCCCTCAGCGGGAAGCTCGCCCTCGTCACCGGCGCCTCGCGCGGCATCGGCCGCGCGGTGGCCGACAGACTGTATGCCGCGGGGGCGCATGTCGTCCGGCTGGCGCGCAGCCTCACGGACGGCTCGACCGAGCGCCGCACCGACCTGCGCTGCGACGTCACGGATCCTGCCGCGGTAGACCGGGCGGCGGCCCGTGTGCTCGCCGAGCTCGGGGTCCCGGACGTCGTGGTCAACAACGCCGGGACCTTTTTCATCAAGCGGATCGAGGAGACGAGCCTCGAGGAGTTCACGCGCACGCTCGCCGTGAACCTGACCGGGCCGTTTCTCGTCGTCCGGGCGTTCGTCCCGCATCTCGTGCAGCGGGGCGCCGGGCACCTGGTGACGATCGGCTCGGTGTCGGACCACGTGGCGTACTCCGGGTCGACCGCCTACGCGGCGAGCAAGTACGGCCTGCGCGGCATGCACGAGGTGCTGCGCCAGGACCTCTCGCGCACGGGCGTGCGCACCACGCTCGTCTCGCCGGGACCAGTAGACACGCCGATCTGGGATCCCGTGGACCCCGACTCGAAGCCGGGCTTCACCAAACGCAGCGCGATGCTGCAGGCGGAGGACATCGCCGCGGCCGTCCTGTACGCGGTGACGCAAGCCCCGCGGGTGGATGTGACGGAGATCCGCTTGATGCCGACGGTTTATACGGCGAGAGGATGACCAAGGTGCGGAGTGTGGAGTGCGGAATGCGGAGTGTTAAGGGAGGACTCTTTGCGAGCCTCATCTTTCTTTCCGCTCAGTCTCCTTCCAACGCGCAGGCTCTTCCCCCGCTCCCTGACACCACCGGCTTCGGCGTGCACGTGCTCGCCGCCGCTCGCGCGACCGATCGCGCTATCTGGGTCGGGACCTACGGGCAAGGGATCTTCGTGCTGAGGCCGGGAGCAGCGGGCTGGGAGCAGCTGCGGCACTCGAGTGACTCGAGCGTCCGCTCGATCTCGTGGGACTTCGTGCACGCGTTCGGGTTCGGACCCGCGGGCGAGATTTGGTACGGCACGGTCGGCAACGGCTGGGGGCTGTCGACCGACGGCGGCACGACGTGGACCAACTGGGAATTCAGGCAGCTCGGCCCCGAGTGGCAGTACGTCGCACCCAACGGCATCGCGACGCGCGGTGACACGGTGTACATCGGCACCGCGGACGGGATCAAGCTGTCCTGGGACCGCGGTGCGACCTGGGGGGAGATCACTGATTCGGCCGGTGCGACGACGGCCCAGCACGTCCTCGGACGGCTGCCTGACCAGTATGTGCTGGCGTTGGCCGCCGGGCCGGACGGGAGCCTGTGGGCCGCCGGGCTACGCGGCGTGGCGCGCTCGAGCGACGGCGGGCGCAGCTGGATCGAGTTTCCGGCGCCCGGGCGCGTGCGCGCCCTCGCCGCCGATTCCGGGGGCGTCGTGTGGGTGGGGACCGAACAGGGGCTGTCCCGGCTCGACCCCGCGCGCCACGCGTGGCTCGACAAGAAGGGCCGGCCCGCCTGCGGCATCGCGCCCGGGGGGCCCGCCGTCAAAAAGTGCCGGGTCGACATGCCGCCCATCGAGATGCTCGAGCGCGTCGCGCCGGGACGCGTCTACGCCGCCACGCGCCAGGGAGTGTACGCGCAGGACGGCGACGCGCTCAACCTGTGCGACCCGGTGCCGGCCGCCACCACGTACCTGTCGCTCGCCCCCGGCTGGTACGCGGTCGGCCGTCCGAGCGGTCTCGTCTCGTGTCGGCTCGATCAGGGTCTCACGCTCGTCGGCATCTCCTACCAGCAGCGTCCCGACACCGAGGTGGAGGCGCTGCGGCACACCTGGTTCGAGCGCCCGATCGCCCTCGCCGATCAGCCGTACATCGACCAGACGTACCGCTACGGCTCGACCATGGGCGGTAACTTCCAGCAGCATCAGGGTGTCGAGTTCAATAACCCCGACGGCACGCCGGTGCACGCCATCGGCGACGGGGTCGTCGTCTTCGCGGGCCCGGCGGAGCAGGGCGCCAATACGGTCGCCATCCGCCACACCCGCAGGCTCAAGAACCTGTTCGTGTACTCGGTCTACTATCACAACACGACCCTGCTCACCTCGGTGGGGCACGCGGTGAAGGCCGGCGACGTGATCGCCACAGTCGGCAACACGGGCCGCGCGACGAACGACCACCTTCACCTCGAGGTGCACGCGTCGCCCGTCGACTCGGTGGCGCTGATCGTCGACCCCAACGAGCGTTACCCGCGCTACACGGTGAACCCCGAGCTGTGGATCCGGCCGCTCCCCGGCACCGGGATCGTGGCGGGGCAGGTGTGGGACGCCCAGGGTCGCCCCGTGCCGCAGGCGCGCGTCTACGGCCTCATGAAGGCGGAGCCCCAGGAGACACCGTTCTCGTACGCCGAGACGTATGGCGAGCACAACCACCCCGACCCCGCGTACCGGGAGCACTTCGCCGTGAGCGACGTGGAGTCGGGCGACTACACGCTCGCGGTCGTAGTGGAGGGCAAGCGGCTCACCCGGCGGATTCGCGTCGCGGCCGGCCGGCTGAGCTGGGTGGTGTTCGGTTCCGGTGCACATTGAGCTGACGGAGATGCTGCGCTGTCCGGAGAGGCACGAGGAGGCGTTTCTCGTGATGTCCACCGGAGAGATGGTGGGTCGGATGGTCCGGTCGGGCATACTTGGATGCCCGGTATGCCGGAAGGAGTATCCGATCGTCAAAGGCATCGTGAATTTCTCGGGTGGCGAGGGCACCCCACTGCGCGACAAGAATACGCAGTCGCTTCGTGGGGTGCCCTCGCCACCCGACGCCGAGACTCTCCAGGCGCTTCTCGATCTCAGCGGCCCCGGTGGCTACGTCGTGCTCGTCGGGTCGGCTGCGCGCCACGCCGTCGCGCTGGCGGGGCTGATGGGCGGGATTCACTTCGTCGGGATCGACGCGCCGCCCGACGTCGCAGAGCTCCCCGTTCTCAGTCTGCTCGCGTGCGAGACGATGATCCCGCTGCGGCGCGCCATGGCGCGGGCCGTGGTGGTGGGACCGGAGCGGGCAAGCCCGCCTTGGCTCAGCGAGGCGCTGCGTGTGCTGTTGCGGGGCCGGCGGCTGGTGATCGAGGACGAGGGCGCGACGGCTCCGGCCGGCTTGAAGCAGCTCGCGGTGGGGCAGGGCCTATGGGTGGGGGAGCGGGGGTGATCAGCTCTCGATGACGGCAGCGGTGGGATCAGCTTCGGCGTACACCCGTTCGATCAGTTCTTTGTAATTCTTCTCGACCGCGCGCCGCTTCACCTTGAGCGTGGGCGTCAGCTCGCCCGACTCGATCGTGAAGTCCCGCTCGATCAACACCACCTTCTTCGGCATCTCGAACTTCGCCAGATCGCGCAAGCCGCCGACCACTTCCCGTTCCATTTTCGCCTGCACGTCGGGGAGCGCGAGCAGCTCTGCCCGGGAGGTGTAGACGAGATTCCGCTCCTTGGCCCACGGCTGCAGGCTGTCGAAGTTCGGAGCGACGAGGATGATGGGGAACTTGCGCTGGTCGCCCAGCACGACCGCGTTGGCGACGAACTTATTCAGCTTGACGGTGTTCTCGATCGGCTGCGGCGCCACGTACTTGCCCCCGGCGGTCTTGATCAGATCCTTCTTCCGGTCGGTGATCTTCAGGTACCCCTCGGCGTCGAACTCACCGATGTCCCCTGTGTGGAACCATCCTTCAGGGTCGATCGCCTCGCGCGTGGCGTCGGGTAGGTTGTAATAGCCGCGCATGATGTTCGGTCCCTTGGCGAGGATCTCCCCGTCTGACGCGATCTTTACCTGGACGCCGGGAATCGGCTTGCCGACGGTGCCGAACTTGGGGCGGTCGTATGGATTGAACGCGAGCACAGGGGACGTTTCCGTCAGTCCGTACCCTTCGATGGTCACGAGCCCCGCGCTGTAGAAGAACCGCCCGATTTCGGCGGCGAGCGGCGCGCCTCCCGACACGAACAGCTTGATGCGCCCGCCGGTGCGCGCGCGCAGCTTCGAGAACACCAGCCGGTCCGCGATCGCGTGCCGGATTGCGAGGCTTGGTGGCACCGGGATGCCCGAGAGGCGGTGGGTGGACCATTGCTCGCCCACCCGCTTGGCCCACAGAAAAATCTTGCGCTTCAGGGCGCCGCCCGTGAGCGCGGCCTCGAGCACGCGGCCGTACACCTTCTCGTAGATGCGCGGCACCGCAACGAACACGCTGGGGCGCACCTCCCGCAGATCCTGTGACAGCGTATCGATGGACTGGGCGTAGGTGATGGTTACGCCAACGTGGAAGAAGTAATAGTCCACCATGCGCTCGAAGATGTGTGACAGCGGCAGACAGGCGAGGCAGCTGTCACCGCCGGAGAGGCGCAGCGCCTCCACGCACGCGCTCACGTTGGACCAGAGATTGTTGTGCGTCAGCATCACACCCTTGGGCGTGCCCGTCGTGCCCGACGTGTAAATCAAGGTGGCCAGGTCGTCGGGCCGCACGGCCAGCGCTTCCTCTTTGAAGCGCGGGTATCGAGCCGTCGCCGCCCGGCCCTTCGCCTCCACATCGGCGAGCGTGATCGCGCCGTCGCGGCGCGCGTCGGGCTCGAACACGATCACGTGCTTGAGTGCCGGGACCCTGCTCCGTATCTCGACGACCTTGGCGAGCTGCGCCGCGGTGGAGCAGCAGACAGCGGCGGCACCCGAGTCGCGCAGGATGTACTCGACCTGATTCGCCGGCAAGCTAGGATAAACGGGGACGTCGGCCGACCGGGCGCACAGACACGCGTAGTCAACCAGGGCCCATTCGAGGCGCGTCTCCGCCAGGATCGCGACCCGATCGCCGGGCTGAATTCCGAGCTCGCGCAGGCCGAGCGCAATGGCCCGCACTCGCTCCTCCGCCTGCCGGTGTGGGACGGGCGTCCAGACCTCGCCCGCCTTATAGCGGAACGCGGCTGGATGGCGCGCATGCTGCTCGACCGCGTCGAAGAACAGCCGGGTTAACGTGCCCCCGTTCACGGCAGGAACCTCACCACGAACATGACCGGCGCGCCGGCGATCAGGGTGCCGATCGCGCGGCGGGCGCTGGCGGTCACGACGGCGCTGTCGGGGAGCGGCCCTGCGAGCAGGCGCAGCTTCACCGCCGCGATCCCGACCCTGGTCGTGACCGTGTCGGCGGCGAGCGGCGCGCGCGCCGTATCGCTCGTCACCAGTGCGACGTTCGCGCCCGGCCCCCCCCCAGGGTACACGCTCAGCGCGAACGCCACCGGTCGCCCGGAGAGGTCGACCGGCCCTGCGGCGGTCGTGTCCTGGAGCCGCACCGTCAGGGAATCCGAGAGTGAGTCGGGCTGGGCGGCTAGGCTCACGCTATCCCGCCTCGGACCGGCCGCGAGCAGCGTATCGGCCGCGGCGAGCACCCGGATGGCAATCGGATTGCTGGGCAGGCTCCCGACGCGCGCCTGGATGCGGGCGGGCGTCGCTCCCGGTTGCTTGGCGACCATCACCCCCGTGGTTTCGTTCACCACCGTGAGCAGCGCCGTGTCGAGCGTCGCCCAGAGGATCGTAGCGGCGACCGAGTCGCCGTGGCCGTCCAGCGCTACGGCATGCGGGCGGAGCGTGTCGAGCTCTTCGATGGAGTCGCGCACCGCCACCGAGAGCGCGACGACCTGGTCCAAAGCCGGGCCGAGCTGGCCGCATGCGGCAGCGGTGGCGAGCGCGAGGAGGAGGACGCCGGCCCGGCTTCCCCTCAGGGCGCCCCCGCGGTGGCGGCCGGCGTGGGCCCGGACGCGCCCAGGTCGCGGAGCGCCTGGGTGGCGTGCTCGATCCATTTCGCGGCGTCGGGGCCTTTCGGGGGATGGGCGAGGAAGGCCCGCAGGTGCTGGGTCGCGCCGTCGGGGTCGCCGCGCTTCAACAGTAGGAACGCGAGCCCGTAGTGGGCGCCCGCCAGCTCGCGGTCCAGCTCGAGCGCGCGGCGGTAGTGTCGGATCGCCTCGTCGATGCGGCGCGTCTTCGTGAGCGCGATCGCCATGTTCTGTAGAATTCGGGCGTCGTGGGGATGATCGCGCAGCGCCAGGCGATACGAGGTGAGAGCCGCCTCGTAATCGCCCTGGCGTTCAAGGGCGAGCGCCTCGTTCAGGTAATCGAGGCGCTGGGGTTGGACGTCATCGGCGCCCGAGCCGCCGAGCAGGCGGCGCCAGAAACCCATGGGCCGAAAATAGCTTGCGGCCGCTCGCGTTCGCAATGTAGCTTCTCCCCCCATGCCCGCCCCGCCCCCGCCCCCGCCCCCGCCCCCGCCCCGCCCGCCTGCACCCAAGAGAACCGGGTTCGCCCGCAAGACGCCGCACGGTGTGCTCCAAGTGGACTGGCCGTTCTTCGGCGAGCTGTGCCGGGCGCTGGCCTTGAAGATTTTCCGCGAGTACGATCCCGATGTGGTGATCGGCATCGCCAAGGCGGGGGTGATTCCGGGCGCGGTGGTGGCGAGCATCCTGCAGCGCGACTTCGCGTCGGTCGCCATCACTCGGCAGGAGACCGGCGCTCGGCCCGTGGTCATGGCCGGCCCCCCGCGGATCGTCGCCGGACGCCGCGTCCTCATCGTGGACGAGACGTGCGACTCCGGCGACACCATGAAGCTCGCCCTGAACGCCGTGCGCGAGCTCAAGCCCGCCGCCGTGAAGACGGCGGTCTCGTTCCGCACCGGCCCGTACCAGCCCGACTTCTACGCGCTCGAGACCGACAACTTCATTATCCTCCCCTGGGACCGCGAGGTCATCATCGACGGGGAGATCGTCGTGCGGCCCGATTACGCCGAGAAGCTCAAGGAACTCGGCGGTTGATCGACCGGCTCACCGCGGCGCTCACCGCCTCCCGCGCCGACTACACCGAAATCCGCGTCGAGCAGAGCTGGGGCTCCGTCGTCACGATGCGCGGCCGACGGCTCGAGTCCGCCACCGCGAGCGAGGACCAGGGCGGGTTCGTACGCGCCCTGAACCGCGGCTCGGGCTGGGGCACGGCGTCGTTCACGTCGCTCGACCAGCTCGCCGCGATGGTCGCGCGGGCCGACGAGCTGTCCCGGGCGGTGCGGCTCGAGCGCCCGATCCAGCTCGCTCCGGTTCCGCCGCAGCAGGCGGAAGGGATACTCGATCTGGACGGCGACGTGCGCGGCGTGCCGCTCGCCGACAAGAAGCGGCTCATCGAAGCCTACAACGGCGCGATGCTCGCCGTGAGCGACCGCATCGTCGACACGCTCGCGACCTACCGCGACGAGGTGACCGAGTACTGGTACGTCAACTCGGAAGGCACGGTGCTGCACGAGCTGCGCCCCGAGGTGACGCTCTCGGGCACGGCGGTGGCGCGGCGCGACGGCACCATCGAAAAGGGGCTCGAGTCGATTGGGCTGCGGCGCGGCTGGCATTCGGTCCAGGACAAGGCCGCGGGCTTCCGCGCCACGGCCGAGCGGGCGGTGCAACTGCTCGACGCGCCGACGGTGACGGGAGGCACGTATCCGGTGGTGCTCGATCCCGAGCTCGCGGGCGTCTTCATCCACGAGGCGTTCGGGCACCTCTCCGAGGCCGACTTCGTGTACGAAAACCCCCAGGCGCGCGAGATGATGACGCTGGGCCGCCGTTTCGGTAAACCCGTGCTGAACGTGGGCGACAACGGCGCGGCCTCCGGCCTGCGCGGCACACTGCCGTTCGATGACGAGGGCACGCCCACCCAGGACACGGCGCTGATCCGCGAGGGGATCCTGGTCGGCCGGCTGCACTCGCGCGAGACCGCCGCGGCGATGAACGAGCGGCCGACCGGGAACGCGCGCGCGATCTCGTTCCGCCACCCGCCCATCGTCCGCATGACGAACACCTACATCGCCAATGGACGAGGGCCCTTCGCGGACCTGATCCGCGACCTGAAGCTCGGGGTGTACGCCTGCGGCGCGTTCGGCGGCCAGACCATGCTCGAGAATTTCTCGTTCACCGCGGCCTACGGGCACATGATCCGCGACGGCCAGGTGGCGGAGCTCGTCAAGGACGTCGTGCTCGCGGGGAACCTGTTCCAGACGCTCGACCGCATCGACCATATCGCCGGCGACTTTCGCTGGAATCAAATGGGCGGCGGCTGCGGGAAGGGCGGGCAGTTCCCCCTCCCCGTCACCGAAGGGGCTCCGCACGTGCGCATCGAGGAAGCCCTGATCGGGGGCGACGTGCCCTCGCCCGCATGATCGAGGAGCTGCTCGAGCTGGCGCGGCGCCGCCTGGAGCCGGGGGACGGTGCGGACGCGCTCGAGCGGCGCGTCGAGCGCACCTCCGTGGCGTTCGAGTGGGGCCGCCTCAAGGCGGCGGGCGTCACGGAAGAGGCCGGGGTGAATGTGCGGGTGCTGCATCGCGGTCGTGTCGGCGTCGCGGGCACGACGGCGGTTGGTGGGGACGGTGTAGCGGCGCAGCATGCTGCGCCCCTCCTGGACCGCGCCCTCGCCTCGGCCGAGCTGGGCGAGGAGATCGCGCTGGCATTTCCCGCCCCCGCCAAGCTCCCGCGGGTGGCGACGCATGGCGCGCGCGCGGCTGACGCCTCGCTCGCGCGGCTGATCGAGATCGGTAGCTTCCTGCTCGAGCGGCTGGCGCGCGAAGGGTGCCAGGTCAACGTGGCGATCGAGCGCGAAGTGGCGGACACCCGGGTCGCCAACACGGCGGGAGCCCAAGGGTCGTACCGCACGACCGGGGTCGCCGTGAGCGCGGATGTGTGGCGCATTGCGGGAGACGACGTGCTCGCGATCGGCGACACGATCGAGAGCACCGATCTCCCCTCGGAGGACGCCCTCGCCGGCGTGGTCCGCTCGATCACCAGCCGGCTCGACCACGCCCTGCGCATCGTCGCGCCCTCCGAGGGCGCGCTGCCCGTGGTGTTCACCCCCGCCGGCTTGTCAGCCGTGCTGCTCCCGGTCACGCAGGGCCTCTCGGGCAAGGCGGTGCTGCAGGGCATCTCGCCGCTCGCGACCCGGGTCGGCGAGCAGGTGTTCGACCAGCGCCTGTCCCTCACCGACGATCCGCTGGTGCCGGGCCGTACCGCGTCCCGTCCGCTCGACGACGAGTGCGTGCCCTCCCGTGCCACGTGTCTCGTCGAACGGGGCGTCGTGCAGCGCTTCATTTACGATCTGGAGACGGCCGCGCGGGCCAAGAGCGCGAGCACCGGTCACGGGCAACGCGGCATCTTCGGGAAGCCGGTGCCGGCGTATACGAACATCATCGTGGGCGACGCCCGGGTCCCGGGCCCCGGATCCCGGGTCCCGGGGGAGCTGGGCGGCGGCTTGCTTAAGGGCATCAAAGACGGCCTGCTCGTCGACGACCTGATCGGCGTGGGGCAGGGGAACGTGATCGGCGGCGCATTCAGCCATCCCGTGGCGCTGGCGTATCGCATCGAGCGCGGCGAGATCGCGGGGCGCGTGAAGGATGCGGCGGTGGCCGGGAACGTGTACGAGCTGCTCAAGCGGATCGCCGGTCTCGGGAACGACGCGCGGTGGGCGGGCGCGCGGTTCACGCCATCGCTGCTGCTTGAGGGGGTGAGCGTCGCGCGGCGGTAGGTCCCTACCCCCCCGCGCCCAGCGCCTCCGCGTAGCCCTTCCCTTGAGTGATCTGCTCGAACACGGCGTTGAGTGTCTCGGGTGACGCCGACAGGAACCGGCAACGCCCGTCGTTGCGCGAGCGGCACTCGACCTCCATCACCGCCACGGCCTCGCCCGACAGCCGTCCCAGGAAGTCCGACAGCATGCCCGCCGAGAAGAAGCACATCGGCGTCTCAGCGCTCCCCGGCTCGGCTTCGACCCAGTCCTCCGTGTCGAGCGCCAGGGCCGCGGCCCCGAGCGGGGCGACTGTGACGGTGCCCCACCCGTGCGACTGGAAGAACGACGACAGGACCTCGCTCAGCTGGCCCGCGTCGAGCTCTTCGGGCTGCGACACACCGGTCTGGAGCGGCAACCAGGCGCAAAACGACTGATATACGCCTTCCCCGGCCGCGAAGCCGACCTCCTGGAGGATCGGGACGGCCTGAGGGCCTGCGTCCCGGAGCAGACTGTGATGGAGCTGGCGCAGGGCGCCACGGCCGATCGTCACGCCGTCGGTCGCGGCTGTGGGGTGCGCGGGGGCGCTCATATCGCACGCCAACTTAGGGTTTGGCGCGTGCGCGGCGCAAGAGTTCCGCCTCGTCGATGAGTGATATGCCGAGCGTCTTCGCCTTCTCGAGCTTCGAGCCGGCGTCGGCTCCGACCACCACGGCCGTCGTTTTCTTCGATATCGCGTCGCTGACGTGGCCGCCCGCCGCCTCGATCAGCTCGGCGGCCTTAGCGCGGGACAGGGACGGCAGCGTCCCCGTGATCACGTAGACCTGCCCCGCCAGCGGCCCCTTCCCCTCGGCCGCGACCGGCTCCTTCATATTGAGTCCCAGCTTCTCGAGCCGCTCGAGCAGCTTCCGGTTTTTCGGCTCGGCGAAGAACCCGGCCACGGCCTCCGCGATGGCCGGCCCCACGCCGCGGATCTGGTTGATCTCGTCGGCGGATGCCTTGGCCAGCGCTTTCATCGTCCCGAAGTGGCGGGCCAGGAGCTTCGCCCCCTGCGCGCCGACGTGCCGGATCCCGAGGGCGAAGATCAGCGTCGAGAGCGGCTGTCGTTTGGAGGCCTCGATCGCGTCGACGAGCTGCTGGGCCGACTTCTCGGCGAACCCTTCGAGCGTCAGCAGCTGCATCGGCGTGATCTCGTAGAGGTCCGCGACGTCCTTGATGAGGCCGGCGTCGAGCAGCGCCTTCACCCGCTCGGGGCCGAGCCCGCGGATGTCCGTCGCCCCGCGCGACGCGAAGTGGACAATGCTCTCGAACACGCGCCCGGGGCAGGAGACGTTGGGACAATACACCATCACTTCGTCCTGGGGGTGTTCGACCTTCGATTTACAGACGGGACAGCGCTCGGGCGGCTGGTACGGCCTGCTCCGGCGCACGCCCTTCTTGATCACCGGCCCCAGCACCTGCGGGATGACCTCGCCCGCCCGGGTGACCTCCACCAGGTCGCCTTCCCGGATGTCCTTGGCCTTGATCAGCGCGAAGTTGTGGAGCGTCGCGGTCGACACCGTCACGCCGCCGATCTCGACCGGCTCGAGCACGGCGTAGGGATTCAGTGCACCGGTGCGGCCCACATTGATGCGGATCTCCTTGAGCTTCGTGACCCGGACTTCGGGGGCGAACTTGCGCGCGATCGCCCAGCGCGGCTCGCGGTCGCCGACCGTGCCCAGCTCGGCGTGCAGCTCGAGCGGGTTCACCTTCACCACGACGCCATCGGCGCCGTAGTCGAGCTGGTCGAGCAGCGGCTCGAATTTGGCGATTTCCTGGTTGGCGGCGGCGAGATCGGGGACGCGCGTGTGGTGAGGTTCGACGGGGTAGCCCCAGGCGGCGAGTTGCTTCAACAGGTCGTGCTGCGTCGTGACCGGGAGCTTCTGGCCGGGGGCCTCGACGTGGAAGCAGAAGATCCGCAGGCCGCGGCTGCGCGTCACTTTGGGATCGAGCTGGCGCAACGCGCCGGCGGCGGCGTTGCGGGGATTGGCGAAGGTCGGCTCGCCCGCGCGCTCGCGCTCTTTGTTGAGCTCGACGAAGCGGGACTTGGAGAGGTAGACCTCGCCGCGGACTTCCATGAGTTTGGGCCAGCCCTTGCCGTGTAGCCGGAGCGGCACATCCAGCACGGTGCGCAGGTTGGCGGTGACGTCCTCGCCTTCGACGCCGTTGCCGCGGGTCGCCCCCGTGACGAACATGCCGTCCTGGTAGGTGAGACTCACCGCCGCGCCGTCGATCTTCACTTCGAGGGTGTAGCCCCCCGTCTTCACTTCGGGTGAGAGCCGGGCGTTGCGCTCCTCCCACTCGGCCAGCTCCTTTTCGTTGAAGGCGTTGGCGAGCGACAGCATCGGCACGAGGTGGCGGTGCTTCTTGAAGGCGCCCGCCGGCGGGGCGCCGACGCGGTGGGTGGGGCTGTCGGGGGTCTGGAGCTCGGGATGCTTGGACTCGAGCTCCTGCAGCTCGCGAAACAGCCGGTCGTACTCGGCATCCGACAGCTCCGGCTTGTCGAGGACGTAGTAGGCCTGGTTCGCGCGCTCGATGAGCCGCCGCAGCTCGGCGGCCCGGGCGGCTGCGGCTTTCACCGCCCCTTGGCTTCTTCCTGGATGACCGCCAGCGCGACGCCGACCAACCGGTCGAGCTCCTCGGAGCTGGCGCGCGGCAGCAGCCCCTCCGCCCAGGCACCCTCGCGCTCCCCGAACGCGGCGAGCAGGCGTCGCAGGAAGGACAGCAGCGCTAGGCGCTCGAGTTCCATGCGACGCACCGTCTCGCCGGTCTCCTGGTTGCGCTGCTCGAGCCGCTCGTAGCGGTGCGCGTTGCGGAGTGCCTGCGCGGTGAGCGACGCCACGACCTGCACGAACCGCACGTCCTCGTCGGAGAACGTGGGGCCGTCCCGGAACGTGCGCAGGAAGATCGCGCCGATCGCCACCCCACGCCAATTGATCGGCACGACGGTGATGGATTTCACGCGGCGGCTGATCAGCTCACCTTTCGCATGCTTCAGGCTGGGATCGTTGGCCGCATCCGGGATGAACACCGTCTCCCCGCTCTGCATCGCCCGCTTCAGCTCGGGGTACCGCTCGAGATCGACGACGTAGTTGCGGATCGTGGGATCCTCATACGACGCCACCAGGCGCACGGACCGGCCGCCGCGCTCGGCGAGGAAAATCGAGCAGCGGTCGAGCCCGAACGCCTCGCCCAGCTTGCGCGCGATCGCCTGCAGGATGTCGATGAAGTGCAGCGATGTGGACACTTCTTTGAGAATCTCGATCACGGCGAGGAGGTGTTTGCGCTCGCGCTCCAGCTCGGCGACGCGGGCGGTGAGAGCGGAGGGGACGGTCATGGCATAGTTTGCGTGCTCGGCGGACGGTGCGTCAAGCGCCGCGACGCGGTTGCTGCGTCGAGTGGCGCGCGGTAGCTTCCGACCCGGTGCGATGCATCTTCGCGTTGCTCTGGCTCGCGTGCGGCGCCGCGGGCGCCGCGACGGCGCAGGCCCGCTCCGCGGGCGGCGGCCCGATCGGCGCGTGGACGCCCGTTCCCGAACTGCCAGGCATGGGTCGGGCGGTGGATACGACGGCGGTCGGCGCGCGCCGCCGGGCGCTGCTGCAGCGCATCGGACGCGGCACGGTGCTCATCCCGGCGGCGCACGAGCGGGACCTGGAAAGGGAGTACATCCAGGACAACGATTTCCGGCAGAACAACACCTTCTTCTACTTCACGGAGCTCGAGACCCAGGACGCGTGGCTGTTGCTCACCGCCCAGGGCCCCGATTCGCTCGAATCGGTGCTGTTCCTCCCGCCGCGCAACCCCGGCCAGGAGCGCTGGACCGGCCTGCGCCTCGGGCCCGACAGCGTCGCCGCGCGCCTGTCGGGGATCCGCACCGTCCTGCCCACCGATTCGCTCGAGCATCGGTTGCTCGCCGCGCGCTTCCGGGTGCGCGGCCCGATCTACGTGCCGCTCGACGTGACCACCCGCGACGACCGGCGCGTGATGGACCTGGTCTTCAGCGGGCAGGATGTCCACAACCTGCGCCCGCTCGCCGATTCACTGCGGGAAGTGAAGGACGCCGACGAGCTGGCGCGATTGCGCAACGCGGTGGACATCAGCGTGGCCGGGCATATCGCGGCCATGCAGGCCGCGCGGCCGGGCATGTACGAGTACGAGATCGAGGCGGTGCTCGAGGCCGGGTTCCGCAGGAACGGCGCTGATCGCGTGGGCTATCCCTCGATCGTCGGCAGCGGACCCAACTCGACCACACTCCACTACGACGTGAACCGGCGGCAAACCCGCGACGGCGACCTGGTGGTGGTCGATGCGGCGGCCGAGTGGGGGCAGTACACGGCGGACGTCACCCGCACCTGGCCCGTCAACGGGCGGTTCTCGTCGCGCCAGAAGGCCGTCTACGATCTCGTGCTCGCGACGCAGCAGGTCGCGTTCGACTCGGTGCGGCCGGGCGTCACGATGCGGGACCTGAATCGTCTCGCCCAGACCTACATGCGCGAGCACTCGGGCACGCTGTGCGGCACCCAGACGTGCGACGCCTACTTCATCCACGGCCTGGGGCACCCGATCGGGATGGACGTGCACGATGTGACCGTGCCGGGGCGGCTCAAGCTCGAGCCCGGCATGGTGATCACCCTGGAGCCGGGCATCTACCTCGCCGAAGAACGCCTGGGAGTGCGTATTGAAGACGACGTGCTGGTCACGCCGACCGGGGCCGAATGGCTGTCCGCGAAAGCGCCGCGGACTACACCGGACATCGAACGGCTGATGCGAGGCGGCGCCGGGCGCTAGCGCTCGTCCTTTTCGCCCTTGATGTCATCGAGGAGCTGCGCCGCCTCCTTTTGGTAGTCGTGATCGAGGACGTCCGCGATGGGGAGGGAGGCGATCGTGGTGAGCTGCTCGCGGGCTTTGGAGTATCGCCCCAGGTCGACGTACACCTCGGCCAGGTCGAGCCGGTGGAAGATGTTCTGCGGCTTCAGCGCGACGGCCTTTTCGAGGTACGTCTGGGCATCGCCCCAGTTGCCCCTGTCCAGGAAGCCGCCACCGAACAGCGCCTTCGCGAAGAATTTCTGGAAACCCGAGAGCCGCTTCACCTCGGCGTGCCACGCGCCGACCAGGTGATAGGCGCCGTCGTGGGTCGAGTCCAGCTCGATCGCCTTCATCCCTTCGTCGTAGATGATCTTGGCGAAGCGCACCCGCTCCTTTCCTCCCTTGGTGCGCGACAGCCGGCCCAGCGCCTGGCCCACCGTGAAGTGTCCGTCGGCGCCGGCGGGGTTGACGCGCACCGCCGCCTCGCCGTACGCCCGCGCCGCGGTATAGAGGCTGTCCCGCAGATGCTTGGACGAGTCGTCCTTGCCCTGCACCTGCTTGGCGATGTCCACCAGCTCGCGCCCCGCCCTCCACAGCGCCGCGTAGTTGGTCGAGTCCGCCGCGAGCGCGGCGCGATAATGCTGCAGCGCCTGCGCGGGAGCGAGCGCGGCGTGGGCGCTGTCGCCCAGCACCAGGTGCTCTGCCACCGTCGGGTGCGTCTGCGCCCGCGCGGGCCTGACGAGGCACAGCAGCAGCAGCAGCACGGCACCGCGCATCACGCACTCCTGGGAGGTGGCCGGTAATGTTCGTTGTGCCGCTCATCGAGCGCAAGCGCGACGGCGGCGCGCTCACGCCGGAGCAGTGGTCGGCCCTCGTCGCCGCGTACACGGACGGCCGCGTCCCCGACTACCAGATGTCGGCCCTGTTGATGGCCGTCGTGCTGCGCGGGCTCGAGCGCCAGGAGCTCGCGGCGCTCACCGATGCAATGCTCGCCTCCGGCCAGCGGCTCGGGTTCGATTCCTGGTCCACACCGCGCGTCGACAAGCATTCGACCGGCGGTGTGGGCGACAAGGTCTCGCTGGTGCTCGCGCCGCTCGTCGCCGCCTGCGGCGTCGCCGTGCCGATGATGTCCGGCCGCGGGCTCGGCCACACCGGCGGGACGCTCGACAAGCTGGAGGCGATCCCCGGGTTCCGCACCGGCCTGTCGCTCGCCGAGGCGAAGGCGCAAGTCATGAAGATCGGCTGTGCCATGATCGGCCAGACGCCGGAGATCGCGCCCGCCGATCGCCGCCTCTACGCGCTGCGCGATGTGACCGGCACGGTCGAGGCGATCCCGCTCATCGCGGCCAGCATCATGTCGAAGAAGCTTGCCGAGGGCCTGAACGCGCTCGTGCTCGACGTGAAGCGCGGCAGCGGCGCATTCCTGCCTGCGCTCGAGCAGAGCCTCGAGCTCGCCCGCACCATGATCACACTGGGCGAGGATCGGGGCTGTCCGACCGTGGCCCTGCTCACCGCGATGGACCGCCCGCTCGGCCGCGCCTGCGGCAACGCGCTCGAGACCGAAGAGGCGATTCTCACCTTGCGGGGGGAGGGCCCCCCTGATCTGCTGGAGGTGACCTACGCGCTCGGCAGCGAGATGCTGCTGGCCGCGGGCATCGAGAAGACCAGCAAGAAGGCCCGGCAACGGCTCGCGAACGCCCTCGCCTCCGGCCTTGCCGCCGAGAAGTTCGAGCAGGTCATCGAGGCGCAGGGTGGCAACCCCAAGACTCTGGAAGATCCTTCGGTGCTGCCGCAGGCCAAAGAGGTCGAGGTCTACGCCGCGCCCCGCACCGGCGTCGTGACCGCGGTCGAGCCGAGGACCATCGGCCGCGCCGTCGTGGCGATGGGGGGTGGTCGCATCAAGGTCGAAGACGAAGTCGATCCCACGGTGGGGTTCGTGATCACGGTGAAGCCGGGAGACAAAGTGCTCGCGGGCGAGCCGATCGCGTCGGTGTTCGCGCGGGACCCGGACGGGATGAAGCTCGGCTTCGAGGCGCTCGAGCGGGCGATCGTCGTGGGCGACAAGCTGACCGAGCCGGCACTGCCCCTGATCTCACATCGCGTCAGCCAGCACGGGATCGAGGAGCTTACACGTCCAGGTTCCGCACGAACTTTGCATTCGCCTCGATGAACTTGCGGCGCGGCTCCACCTCGTCGCCCATCAGCGTCTCGAACAGCTCGGAGGCCTCGACCGCGTCCTCCATCTCGACCTTCAGGATCGTCCGCGTGGCCGGATCCATCGTGGTCTTCCACAACTGGTCGGGATTCATTTCGCCCAGTCCTTTGTAGCGCTGGATTACGACGCTTCCGTGCCCTTCGGCGCCGTTGGTCAGTCGTTTGACGAACCCGTCGCGCTCCTTCTCGTCGTAGGCGTAGAACTCCTCTTTGCCCTTGGCGATCCGGAACAGCGGCGGCTGCGCGATGTAGATGTAGCCCGCGTCGATCAAGTGCTTCAGTTCCTTGTAGAAGAACGTCAGGAGTAACGTGCGGATGTGCGCGCCGTCCACGTCGGCGTCCGTCATGATGATGATCTTGTGGTAGCGAGCCTCGTCGAGGTTGAAATCCTCGCCCACGCCGGTGCCCAGCGCGGTGATCATCGTGCGGATCTCTTCGTTCGACAGGATCTTGTCGACCCGCGCCTTCTGCACGTTGAGGATCTTGCCGCGCAGCGGCAGGATCGCCTGATAGCCCCGGTCGCGTCCCTGTTTCGCCGAGCCCCCCGCCGAGTCTCCCTCGACCAAGTACAGCTCGCACAGCTTGGGATCCGTGAGTGAGCAATCCGCGAGCTTCCCGGGCAGCAGGCCACCCTCGAGGGCGTTTTTGCGGCGTACCAACTCGCGGGCCTTGCGGGCCGCCTCGCGGGCCCGGGCGGCGCTGACCGCCTTGGCGATGATGGCGCGCGCCACGCTCGGGTTCTTGTCGAGGAACTCGCCGAGCGCGTCGTTGACCACGGTCTTCACGATGCCCTCGACCTCGGAGTTGCCGAGCTTGGTCTTGGTCTGCCCTTCGAACTGCGGGTCCTTCACCTTGACGTGCAGCACGCAGGTGAGGCCTTCGCGAATGTCGTCCCCGGTGAGCGTGAACTCTTCCTTCTTGAGCAGCCCGTCCTTCTTCGCCCACTCGTTGATGGTGCGCGTCAGGGCGGCCTTGAACCCCGTCAGATGTGTGCCGCCTTCGTGCGTATTGATATTGTTGACGAAGGAAAAGGTGTTCTCGTTGTAGCCTTCGTCGTACTGAATCGCGCCCTCCACCTGCACGCCCTCGCGCGTCGCGTCGAACACGATCGGCTTGGGATGGAGCGGCTTGCGGTTGCCGAGCAGATACTTCACGAACTCGGCGAGCCCGCCCTTGTAGAAGAACGTCTCCTCCTTGGCCTGTCCCTTGCGCTCGTCCTTGAGGGTGATCGTGAGGCTCTTATTGAGGAAGGCGAGCTCCCGCAGCCGGTTGGCGAGCGTGGCGTAATCGAACCGGGTCTCGGTGAAGATGCTCGTGTCGGGCTTGAACCAGACGGTCGTGCCCGTGCCTTTCGCCTTCCCGATGACCTCGAGCTTCTTCGTCGTCTCGCCCCGCTCGAATGCCATGTGGTGGCGCTTGCCGTCGCGGTCGACCCACACCTCCAGCTTCTCGGACAGCGCGTTCACCACCGACACGCCGACGCCGTGCAGTCCCCCCGACACCTTGTAGGTGCTCTTGTCGAACTTGCCGCCGGCGTGCAGCATCGTGAGCGCGACCTCCACGCCCGGCTTCTTCTCGGTCTTGTGAGTGTCGACCGGGATGCCCCGGCCGTCGTCTACAACGGTGATCGCGTTATCCTGGTGGATCGTGACGGCGATCTTGGTAGAGAACCCGGCCAGCGCTTCGTCCACCGAGTTGTCGACCACTTCGTACACGAGATGGTGCAGCCCGCGTGCCGACACCGACCCGATGTACATCGCCGGGCGGCGGCGCACCGCTTCGAGCCCCTTCAGGACCTGGATCGAGTCGGCCTGGTAGCCGCCGTTCCCCTTGTCCTTGGACGCCGTTGCGGGTGCGCGGGCAGGTTTCGCTTTAGCCATAGATCTCTAGCGTGAGAGAAGCCAACGTATCGTCTTGATCCGGGGAGCCGCGCCGGCGTTCACCGCGGTCATGATCTGCGGCCCCATCAGCTGCAGCTCGTTCATCCAGGCGCTCGTCGCCACCCGCACGAACAAGGTCCCGTCCGGCGTCACGCTCTCGGGTTGGGTCACCGCAGCGATCTGGGGCCCGACGAGGCGCGGCCAGTCGGGGATCACCTGCGCCTGCGCGAGCCGCCTCCCCAACCCCGCTTTCGCGAGATAGTTGCGCAGCACGTCGCCCAGTGAGGTCGGCTTTCCATACCTGCGAGTGGTCATACCCTTGCCCTTATGCGAAAAGCGCCACGGGAGGTCCCGGGGCGCAGACAACCCTTTAAACATACCCAGAAGTCGTTGTCATGGCAAGACTTACTAAGTCGTTGGGGCTCAGGGGCCCACCGTCACATTGGTGTCTCGTTCGCTCCGGAATCCGACCACGTCCCGGGCTTGCACCTTCACCGAGAGGACCGTCCCCGTCCCGAAGCCGGGCGGTACGGTCAAGCGGAACGGACCCTCCAGCACGGGATCGAGCAGTCCGTCCGCGCCCACCGGGGGCTCCTGCGCCAGCTGTACCCACACGGAGTCGATCCCGTCCTCGTCTTCGGCCCGGACATTCACGACCAGGGTATCGGGGGCCGGGGTGGAGCGCGACTTCACGGTTGTCTTGTTGAGCGACAGGGCGATCCTCGGCGGCGCCGGGCGCGGCCGCTCGGTCAAACAGCTGGCTGCCAGCCACAAGCCGCAGGCCGCAAGGGCTCGCTTCACCGACCCTCGAAGCGGGGTGCGCGCTTTTCGAGAAAGGCCGCGAGCCCTTCCTTCATGTCTCGGGTCGCGGCGAGCAGGCCGAAGTGATTGGCCTCGAGTAACAGACCTTCGTCGAGGGTCATCTCGAGTCCCTGATCTACGGCCTCCAGTGCCAGCCGCACCGCCAGCGGCCCCATGGCGAGGATCCCCCGCACAATCTTTTCGGTCGTGGCGAGCAGCTCGCCCGCCGGTACGACCTTGTTCACGAGCCCGATGCGGTAGGCCTCCTGGGCGTCGATCATCTCGGCCGTGAGGATGAGATACAGCGCGTTGCCCTTGCCGACGATGCGGGGGAGGCGTTGGGTGCCGCCATAGCCGGGGGCGATGCCGAGCTTCACTTCCGGTTGGCCGAACTTGGCGTGCTCGCTCGCGATGCGGAGGTGGCAGGCCATCGCCAGCTCGCAGCCGCCGCCCAGCGCATAGCCGTTCACCGCCGCGATCACCGGCTTGCCGCACGTCTCGAGGCGGCGCAGCATCGCCTGGCCGCGCAGCGCGCGGGCCTTGCCGTCGAACGGTCCCTGCTTCGCGAGGTCGGCGATGTCGGCCCCTGCGACGAACGCCTTCGTGCCGGCGCCGGTGAGGACCGCACCCTGGATCGCGTCCTCGCTCGCGATCCGCTCGGCGGCGTGCGCCAGCTCGTCCACCACCTGGTCGTTCAGTGCGTTGAGCTTGTCGGGGCGGTTGATGGTGATGAGCGCGACGCCGCCTGTGATCTCGAGCAAGAGGGTCTTGTAGCTCATGGCGAAAACCTAAGTGCGGAATGCGGAATGCGGAATGCGGAGTTTCAATGGAAGGTCGAACCGTCGAGCGACGCGTGCCTTTAAATTCCGCACTCCGCATTCCGCATTAAGTTCAGGTCCATGAGCGTCCAAGCCATAGCCTGGTCTCCCTCCGGCGCCGTCCGCATCGTCGATCAACGGGCGCTCCCCGAGGCGCGGATCGAGCGCGACCTGGAAAGCGCCGAGGCCGTGGCCGACGCGATCCGCACGCTGCAGGTGCGGGGCGCTCCGCTGATCGGGATCGCGGCGGCGATGGGTCTCGTGGCCGGGACGCGGGAGCTGCGCGGCGCGCCGCGCGAGGAGTTCCTGGGTCGGCTGGCGGAGCTGGCCCGTCTGCTGGCCGCCACCCGGCCGACGGCGGTCAATCTCCGGTGGGCGCTCGAGCGTATGGCCCGCGGGGCGGCGGCGACCCCGGGAGACGGCGCTGCCTTGTGGGACGGGCTCCGGGCCGAGGCGACGGCCATCTGGGAGGAAGACCGCGCCATGTGCCGCCGTATCGGCGAGGCGGGGCTGCCGCTCGTTCCCGACGGCGCCACCGTACTCACGCACTGCAACGCCGGGGCGCTGGCGACCGGGGGGATCGGCACAGCGCTCGCGCCCATCTACCTGGCCCACGAGGCCGGCCGGCGCGTGCACGTGTTCGTGGACGAGACGCGCCCCGTGCTCCAAGGGGCGCGGCTCACGGCGTGGGAGCTCGCCCACGCCGGCATCGCCTGCACGCTGATCGCGGACGCCGCGGCGGGATCGCTGATGCGTCAGGCAAAGGTCGATCTCGTCATCGTGGGCGCCGATCGGATAGCGGCGAACGGCGACTTCGCCAACAAAATCGGCACGTACCCGCTCGCCGTGCTGTCGTTGCACCACGGCGTCCCGTTCTACTGCGCCGCCCCGTCCTCGACCATCGACGCCGCGCTCGGTGATGGGGACGGCATCCCGATCGAGCAGCGCTCGCCCGACGAGGTGAAGACGGTCGCGGGGCGGCCGGTCGCGCCGGCGGCCGTCGAGGCTCTGAATCCGGCCTTCGACGTGACCCCGGCGCGCTACGTGACCGGGTACCTCACCGATCGCGGGTTGCGCAAGCCCCCGTTCGCGGCGGACTGATGACCCCGGTGAGTCGCGCCTTGATCGCCGTCATCGGCAGCAGCTCGTGCAGCGCCGAGGTGGCGGCCTGGGCCGAGACCGTCGGCCGCCTCCTGGCCGAACACGGCGCCGTGCTGCTGTGCGGTGGGCTCGGGGGCGTCATGGAAGCCGCCGCCCACGGCGCGAAGCAGGGCGGTGGACTCACCGTGGGCATTCTACCCGGCACCGCCGCCGACGACGCCAACCCCTACATCGACGTACCGCTCGCCACCGGGATGGGCGAGATGCGCAACGCGCTGATCGTGCGGGCGGCGCAGGCCGCTATCGCGATCGGGGGTGGGTGGGGAACCCTGTCGGAGATCGCTATGGCGCAGCGCATCAAGACTCCCGTCGTGGGGCTGCATGATGCCTTCACGTCGGCCATCGACATTCCGCGCGTCGCGACACCCCAGGCGGCGGTCGCGTGGGCGCTGGAGCAGGCGGCGCGACCGGAGGTATAATTGGGCATGAACGCCGGCACCAAGTTCGCCATCGGCGCTGCGCTGATCGTCGGATCGGTCGGCTATCTGATGGCCTCGGGAGTCAAGCAGACCGGACAGTACTTTCTGACGCCGAGCGAACTGTCGCAGAAGATCGCGCTGGATCCATCGTTCTATAACGTCGGGATGAAAGTCGGGGCGCACGTCGTGCCCGGCTCGGTCACGCGCGACCTCGCGACCCGGACGCTGCGCTTCCAGGTCACCGACGGCAGCGCCCGCTACGCCGTGCTGTACCGCGGGCTCCCGCCCGACACCTTCAACGACTCGGTCGAGGTCGTGGTGGAGGGCCGCCTTCAGAAGGACGGGATCATCTACGCGACGAACGTGCTCGCAAAATGCGGGTCGCGCTACGAAGCGGTACCGAAAGCGTAGATGACGGTCCTGGGCAGCCTGGGTCTGTGGATCGCCTTCCTGGTGGGCATCTGGGGGGCGCTCGCCGGGTTCGTGGGCGGCCGGCAGGGGCGCCGGGACCTGGAGCAGAGCGCACGCCACGCGGTGTTCGCGATGTGCGCGGCGCTGTGGGTCGCCGTCGCGGCGCTCGAGTGGGCGCTGTTCCAGCACGACTTCAACGTCGAATACGTCGCGTCGTACACCAGCCGCAACCTCCCGATCTTCTACACCTGGTCCGCCCTGTACGCCGGGCAGAAGGGCAGCCTGCTGTTTTGGGCGAGCGTGCTGTCGCTGTTCGGATCGCTCGCGATGGTCCTCACGGGCCGCCGGCACCGCGCGCTGCTGCCGTACGTGGCAGGGGTCGTGTGCACGGTCGCCACGTTCTTCATTTCAGTGATGCTGTTCGGGCAGGCGAATCCCTTCCACCGGCTGGCGTACACGCCGCTCGACGGCAACGGGCTGAACCCGCAGCTCCAGAACCCGGGGATGGTGTTCCATCCTCCGATGCTCTACCTCGGGTACATCTCGATCACCATCCCGTTCGCGTTCGCGATGGCGGCTCTGCTGTCGAAGCGCCTCGACGTGGACTGGCTGGTCGCCATCCGCAAATGGACCCTCCTGTCCTGGCTGTTCCTCTCCATCGGGATCTGTCTCGGGATGTGGTGGGCCTACGTCGAGCTCGGGTGGGGTGGCTACTGGGCCTGGGACCCGGTCGAGAACGCGTCGCTGTTGCCGTGGCTCACCATGACCGCCTTCCTCCACTCGGTGATGATCCAGGAGAAGCGCGGGATGCTGAAGAAGTGGAACCTCGCTCTCATCATCGGGTCGTGGCTGCTCTCGATTTTCGGAACGTTCATTACACGCTCTGGCGTGATTTCGAGCGTGCACTCGTTCACGCAGTCGAATGTGGGATACTTTTTCCTGTTCTTCCTGATCGCCGCGGGGACGGCGAGCTTCACGGTGTACGCCACGCGCCTGCCGCTGCTCGCGGCTGAAACGAAGCTCGAGTCGATGGTGAGCCGCGAGGCGAGCTTCCTCTTCAACAACCTCCTGTTCGTGGGGATCGCGTTCTCGGTGCTGTGGGGTACGCTGTTCCCGATCCTCTCGGAGCTGGTGCAGGGGACGAAGGTCACCGTCGGCCCGCCGTTCTTCAACCAGGTGAACATCCCCCTCGGCCTCGCGCTGCTCGGGCTGACGGGGATCGGACCGCTCATCGCCTGGCGCCGCGCCTCGCTCCCGAACCTGCAACGGCAATTCGCGGTGCCGGTGACCGTGGGCGTGTTCACGGCGCTGGTGCTGCTGGTGGGCGGGATGCGCGACCTCTACGCCCTGATGGCGATCGCGCTCGGTGCGTTCGTCGCCGGGACCGTGGTGCAGGAGTTCGCGCGCGGCGCGCGCGCCCGCCATCGCCAGTACGGCGAGGGATACGCGCTCGCCCTCGGCCGGCTGCTCGGGCGCAATCGCCGGCGCTACGGCGGCTACATCGTGCACACCGGCATGGTCATCCTCTTCATCGCGTTCGCCGGCATGGCGTTCAAGACCGAGACCGAAGCTACACTCCGCCCGGGCGAATCGGCGGTGCTCAAGAGCCCGTACGGGTGGACCTACACGTTCACACACCTCGGCGTCTCGCAGTACGATGCGCTGAACCGCCAGGTCACGGCGGCCACGCTCGAAATCGGGCGGGACGGGAAGCGCCTCGGCGTGCTCACCACGGAGAAGCGCCAGCACGTGGATGGCCTGGGTCGACCCACGTTTCAGCCCTCCACCGAGGTCGGAATCCGCAGCGATTTGCGTGAAGACCTGTATGTGGTGCTGGCGGGGCTCGTGAACGGGACGGAGCAGGCGGTCTTCCGTTTCACGATCAATCCCCTCGTGTGGTGGGTGTGGTACGGCGGTATGATCGTCGCGCTGGGCGGGCTCATCGTCATGTGGCCGGGGGGCGGCTCGCCCGCCGTCAAGCGGACGCAGGCGGGGTACGCGGTGCGCTTGGTCGAGGATATGAAGGCGTGACACGACGGCACGACGGCACGTTACCCGTAAATCGGCGGGAGTTTTTCGCGCTCGGTGCGCTCGGCCTGCTCGGTGTTTCGGGCAACGTGCCGTCGTGGCGTCGTATAGCGCCTCAGGGGCAGGACTCTCTCCCGGGCACCGGACCCTCGGGCAAGCTGTGGGACCCGTCTCGTGCCGGCCGGCCCTTCGAGCCCGTCCGCGCCGCGGACAACGACGCCGCCATCCAGGCGATCGAGAAGCAGCTGCATTGCACCTGCGGCTGCAATCTCGACGTGTACACCTGCCGCACCACGGACTTCACCTGCGGCACCAGCCCGGCGATGCACCGGCGCGTAGTCGCGCTCGCCGAGCAGGGCAAGAGCGCGCAACAGATCCTCGACGCGTTCGTGCAGCAGAGCGGGGTCGCCATTCTCATGGCCCCTCCCAGACGCGGGTTCAACCTCGCGGGTTATTTCGTCCCGTCGTTGCTCATCCTGGCCGCTGGCATCGCGCTGACTATGGTACTGCGCCGCTGGTCACGCGCTGCGGCGCCCGCCGCTGCGGCGCCGCGCGTCCCCCTAGTCCCGGCCTCCCCGGACGAGCTCGAGCGGCTGCGGCGCGAGCTCGACCGACTGTCGGTCTAGCAGGCGTGCTCGAGCTCGTCGCCGGCGTCCTGCTCGCCGTCGGACTGGTCGGCTTCGTCCTCAAGCCCGTGTGGCGGCCAGCGGCACAGCTCGCGGACCGCAACGAGGCAGACGCGGGACGATGGGACGAAGGAGAGGATCCGGACGACGACCTGTCGCCGCGGGCGGTGGCGCTGCGGGCCCTCAAGGAAATCGAGTTCGACCGCGCCACCGGGAAGCTCTCGGACGCAGATTACGAAGCGTTGAAGGCGAAGTACACCGTCGAAGCACTCGAGGCACTGCGCGCCGACGCGACGGGGGGGGCGGCGACGCCCCACTTCGCGACCGGCACACCGTCGCTCCGTGGGGCGTCGCCGCCTCCCCCTCGCCCCGTTTGTCGGGCCCATGGTCCCCGCCCGGAACCCGACGCGCAGTTTTGTTCAGCATGCGGCCGCCGGCTCGGCTCCGCCCCGGGCTACTGCGCCCGGTGCGGCACGTCACTCGAAATCGAAGCGCAGTACTGTCACGCCTGTGGGGCGCGGGTCGCCGCGTAACGGGGCGTCACGACTTGGCGCCGGCGAACGCGCCGGAGGCAAACCAGCGCAGCAGGACCAGGACGGCGTCCGGGTCGGGCAGCCGGTAGTCGGCGTAGCTCGCGCCGCCCGCCGTTGGCCCGACGCGAATCGAGCGCCCGATCCCCTCGAGCGAGCGGAACGCGTCCTCGTCGGTGCGGTCGTCGCCGATGTACAGCGCGCTCACGCGTGACGGCCAATCGGCGCCGTGGCGGTGCACCAGCACGTGCAGCACGGCGTGACCTTTGTCCCACGGCACCGGAGGCCGGCCCTCGATCAGTCCCTTGCCCAGCGAGACCCGCAGCCGGCGCCGCCGCAGCAGCGCCTCCGCCTGACGCTCGAGACGACGCCGCTCGCCCTCGGGAACGGTCCGCACGTGAAACGCGACGCTCGCGCCCTTGCGTTCGACGCGGGCCCCGGACGCCGTCAGCAGGTCGAGCTCCGCGGCCGCCGCTTCCAGGGCGGCGCGCCACCGTTCCAGCTCGTCGTGACGAAAGCTGATCCCCGGGCCCTCGATCTCGAAGCCGTGGTTCCCCACGTACGTCAGGCCCGGTACGCCGACGCGCTGCTGCAGGTCGGCCAGCGCGCGGCCGGAGACGATCACGATGTCGAGATTCGGCGTGCGGGCCGCCTGATCGAGCGTCTGGCGGGCCGCTTCGGACAGCTGCGCGTCCTCCGGCCGGGGCACGATCGGCGTCAGGGTCCCGTCGTAGTCGAGGAACAGCGCAACCGTGGAGCGGCGCGCGAGCCACGGCGCCAGCATGCGCTGCAGCGCGTCGGCGGGCGACGCCACGGTATTGCGCGCCCGCAGCCCGGCCCGCTCGCTCGCCTCGAGAAACCGCTCGACCCAGGCGCGCACGTCGTTGGCGCGGACGCGGTGACGCAGCGCCGACATCCGGGCGCGGCGCTCGTCCCGCGGCATCTGGAGGGCGCGGTGCAGGGCCTCGGCCACCTCGTCGACGTCGAAGGGGTTCACGAGCAGCGCTTCCTGCAGCTCGTCGGCCGCCCCGGCCATCTCGGAGAGGATCAGGACGCCGTCGTCGTCGAGCTGCGCCGCGACGTATTCCTTGGCGACGAGGTTCATCCCGTCGCGTAGCGGCGTCACGAGCGCCACGTCCGCCTGGCGGTACAGCGCCACCAGCTCCGCGGGGGGGAGCGAGCGCACGAGATAGCGGATCGGGCTCCAGCCACGCTCGGAGAAGCGCCCGTTGATGCGGCCCACGGTTTCGTCGATCTCGCGCTTCAGCTCGCCGTACTCGGCGACGCGTTCCCGGCTCGGCACCATCACCTGGGTGAACGCGATACGGCGTCGCAATCCGGGATGCCGTTCGAGCAGGCGCTCGACCGCGAGCATCCGCTCGTGGATGCCTTTCGTGTAGTCCAATCGATCCACACCGAGGATTTCGGCGACCGGGGTGTCGGGGGCATCGCTTCCGCGGGCGGCTTGCTCGGCGAGCCGCTCGACCTCGGCCACGTCGATGCTGATGGGGTGGGCTTCGACCGATACCTCGCGTCCCTCGAACCGCACCAGCCCTGCGCCGCGGTCCACTTCGCAGCCAAGCAGCCGCTCGGCACAGGTGAGCACGTGGTCTGCGTACGACGGGATGTGCACGCCGACCAGATCCGCCGCGAGCATGCCCTGGATCAAATCGCGCGACCACGGGAGCACGCGGAGCACATCGGCCGCGGGGAAGGGGATGTGCAGGAAGAAGGCGATTCGCCGCCGTGGTGCGAGCCGTCGCAGGTGGTGCGGCACCCGCAGCAGCTGGTAGTCGTGCACCCAGACCAGCGCCTCGTCGTCGCTCGCGTCCGCGGCCACCTGCGCGAAGCGCTCGTTGACCCGCTCGTACGCGCGCCACGTGGCGCTGTCGATCTGGGTCTGGCCGACGAAGTAATGGAACAACGGCCAGATCGTCCGGTTGGCGAACCCGGCGTAGTACAACGCGATCTCGTGAGCCGTGAGGGGGACCGCGCGGTACTGGACGTTCTCGGTCGCCGCGGGCGGCGCACCGGCCGCGGTGTCGTCATCCTCGCGGGCGGCCCCCGTCCACCCCACCCACACGCCACCGCGCTGGGCCAGGGCCGGCTCGAGCGCGGCCACGAGTCCACCGGGCGAGCGGCGGATGCGAACGCCTTCGGGCCGCCGATCCACGGTGAAGGGGAGCCGGTTCGAGACCACGACGAGGGAGCGAGAGGTGGAGGGAGCGGCATCGGCGCGAGCGGGCACGACGGGCCGCTCCGCGTCGGAGGAGCGGTCCGCCGGTGGCCCGATGGGTGGCGCAGGTCCGGCGTGCTTGGGCATCATGTGCGTGACCGCCAATCTGCCAAGGTCCCGCCCGGTTTGGAAGCTCCGGACGTGCGGAGGCCCGCGTTTCGCTCTTGCGTTTGCCCACCTGCCTGCCTATCAGTGTGCGTCCCTCAATCGAGGAGCGCCGGTGTGAGCAGGCTCACAGTACGGATGGCGTTCGGCGTCGCCGCACTCGCGGTCGTCTCGACCTCCGCCGACGCGCAGCGGCGCATGCGGGGCGGGCGCGCGGTGCGGGTCGAGCGCCCTGGGGTCGGCGCGCGCGTCGGCTATGACTTCGACGCCCGGCACACCTTTCTCGGCGGCCAGTTCAACTTCCCCGTCGCGCGTCGCTGGGCCCTCGCGCCGTCCGCGGACTTTTACCTCGGCACGACCGGCACCCCGTACCGGCTCAATGTGGACGTGAAGTACCATCCGCCCACCGCCTACGGCTTCTTCTATTTCGGTGGTGGGCTCGCCATCCTGCATGGCTCGGGAAATACCGACACCGGGGCCAACGTGTTCGGTGGGTGGGAGGGGCGCCGCTACGCGCCGGTCAAGCCGTTCCTCGAGGCACGGTTCGTGTTCGCCAACCGCACTTCGTTCAATGTTCTGGGTGGTCTCAACTTCCCGATCTAGAACTCGAAGCTCTCCATCTTCCGCAGGCCGATCCGCAACGGGATCGCCGTCGCCGCCGCGCAGATGAGGGCGGCGACGGCGAACCAGAAGATCATCCACCCGTCCACCACGACCGGTTCGCCGACGTACACGGCCCGGACGTACGCGTACACGGCCTGCCACAGGGCCACGATCACCGCCGCGAGCAGCGCGATCGTTGCCATCATGTAAACGAGCCCCCCGAACGACGTGGGGATCTGGGCGGCGTTCTCCGTCTCGAACTGCGGGTACAGGGCGCCGAACCCGAGCGCCAGCGCGGCGATCGCGAACGTCAGGCCGCAGATCGTCACCAGCCCCATCACCATCATGAACGGCCCTACCTCGAGCAGCACGTTGGTGAGGCCCGTAAGGAGCAGGGCCAGCACCAGGAGAGGCACCGTGCCGACCCAGTACTTGGACCAGAGGAGCGCCCGCAGGTCGAGCGGGCTGGACCGCAGCAGCCACATCTGGCGGCCTTCCAGCGAGACGGCGGGGAAGATGAACCGGGCCGCGATCGAGGCCAGCACGAACCCTGCGAGGCCGAGGTTCAGGAACGACACGAGGGTGACATAGAAGAACCCCACCGGCTCGCCGCGATGCAGGGGCAGCGCGTTGATGTTGAACAGGTACACCACGACGAGCACGGCGAGCAGGATGAGCTGGCTCCACTGCGTGGTGTCCCGGAAGAACAGCCGCACGTCCTTGAGCACGAATTCGCGTTTCGCCACCGGCAGCGGCGCGAGCAACCAGCTCAGCGCCCGGCGCCAGAACCGGCCCCGCACGAACCGCTCCGCTCCCTCCTGGGCCTTGGTGAACCCTTGCGAGAACAGGGCGCGGTGCAACATCGCGCCGAGCGTCACCGCCGCGGCGGCCGTGGTCCAGAGCAGGATCAGGGGCAGCGGATCGGTCTCATGGCGCAGGTAGCCCATGATGGCGCCGCTCGCCCACTCGCTCGGCAGGAACGGCGAGGTGGGGGTGCGCAGCACGGCGATGTAGTCGAGCAAGTTCCGGAGCCCTTCCGGCCGGGCCAGCTGCTCGGGGCGGATCATGCGGAACAGCAAGATCACGCCGCCCGCGGCTCCCAGCGCGATGATCGACAGCAAGTCGCGCGTGCGCCGCGCTGGAAAGATGTTGACCAGCACGAGCGTGAGCGCGCTGCCAATCACCGCGGGTACCACCAGCATCGGGACGATCGTCAACACGGCGTAGGGCAAGAACAGCACGCCGCCACTGTAGACGACGCCGTACGCGGCCAATATCGGGACGGTCATCAGCGCCACCATCCAGGACGAGTGCAGCAGGGTCTCGCCCAGCTTCGCGAGGTAGATACGCAGCCAGTCCACCGGCGCCGCGACCAGCAGGTCGAGATCCTTGGCGAGGAAGAAGCTCGACAGGGCGGTGATCACGTTCGACAGCACCAGAATGGCGATGAACGCCAGCAGGACCAGGCCGAGCAGCTTCGCCGCGAGTAGCGGGCCGACCTCGTCCACGCCGCGGAAGTACCGCAGGATCAGATAGAGCACGCCGTACACGCCCACCCAGAACAGGAGACCCACGGTGACGAGGAGGAGCAGCTTCCCGCTGCCCCCGCGCGAGCGCTCCTCGCGCATCCGCTGCAGTGCCGTCCGCCACTTCGGCTGCAGCACGTGCCACAGCGACGGCTGCTTCACGCGGCTCCCCCTCCCCCCAGCACCTCCACCAGCTCCCGCACCCGGGCGCCGCCGGTGAGCTTGAGAAACAGCTCTTCCAGCGTCGCGTCGCCGGCACGGTGCTGCCGGCGCAGATCGTCGACCGCGCCGTCCGCGACGATCTTGCCGTGCTGGATGATGGCCACTCGGTCACACATCGCCTCGGCGACCTCGAGGGTGTGGGTACTCATCAACACCGTGCCCCCGCGCGAGACGAACTGCCGGAAAATGTCCTTCAGGAGGCGCGCGGCCTTGGGATCGAGCCCTACCATCGGCTCGTCCACCACGATGCACTCCGGCCGGTGAATGAGCGCGCTCGAAATGATCAGCTTCTGGCGCATCCCGTGGCTGTACGCCTCCACCAGCTCGTCCTTCCAGCTCGCCAGCTCGAACACCTCGAGCAACTCGGCGATGCGCCGCTCGACCGTGTCCCCCTCTTGCCCGTACAGGCCGGCCACGAACCGCAGAAACTCGGCGCCCGTGAGTTTGTCGTAGACGAACGGCCGGTCGGGAATGAAGCCCAGGCGCATCTTGGCGGCGAGCGGCCGGTCGTGGACGTTATCCCCGCCGAGCAGCACCCGGCCGTCGGTGGGGCGGAGGATGCCGGCGATCATACGCAGCGTCGTGGTCTTGCCGGCGCCGTTGGGCCCGAGGAAGCCGTACAGCACGCCGCGCGGCACCTCCAGGGAGATGTCGTCCACGGCCACGAAGCTGCCGTAGTGCTTCGTCAGGTTCTCCAAGCGGATCATGGCACCTCGAGTTTGAGCCGCCCGATCAGGCGCGTCAGCTCTACCTGGCGGGCCAGGCCGCCGATGCCGAACCGCACGCGCGCGGCGTCGGCGGGGAATTGACCGAACGTCGGGTCCACCGCCACCCAGTCCCCCAGATAGACCTCGGCCCAAGCGTGGTAGTAGAACCGGCCGTCGATCAGCAGGAGTCCCGCGGCGGAACGGGCCGGCAGCCCCACGGCGCGGGCCAGCGCGACGTACAGCAGCGTGTGCTCGTTGCAGTCGCCGCGCCGTCGTGCGAGCACCTGCACCGCGCCGGGCAGGCGCACGGCGGCGGTCGGCTCGACGTGGGACGAGACCCAGCGCAGCAACAGCTCGGCCGCGTGCGCGGGGTCACGCTCGCGACCGAGGATCGCCCGCGCCTGCGCCCGGATGCGTGGGTTGCCGCTCGGGATCAGCGGCTCCGGCTCGAGAGATGCCCGCAGGGCTGTGTCGCTCGCCGGGAGCGCGTAGCGGGCCACGAGCTCCGCGGCCGTTTCAGGGCGCACCACGAGCGTGTCTCCCGTGAGACGCTGGCGACCCGCTGCGAGGGCGAGGGCACGGGCGTCCCCGCCCCTGAGCCGCACGCGCAGCTCGCCGAGCGGGGCGGCGTTCGGTCGGGTGCCGGCCCCGAGCGCCGTCGTCGGGACGATGTCTCCCAATCGGGGGGATGCGCTCGCCCGGGCGACGCGCGCCGTGTCGCGGCGCCTGAAGTTCTCGTAGGCGATCTCGAACGCCGAGCGCTCCATGGTGAAGGCGCCGCCCCCGTCGCCGCCGCTCGTCGCACGCACGATGCGGCCCGCGGCGTCGATCCACGCGCTGGCGCGCCCGTCGGTCCGCCGCTGCTCGATCCCGAACGCGCGCACGGTGTCGAAGTGGATCGGGACCCAAGCCATCGCCGTGGAGTCGTAGTCCGCGCTGTCCGCCACCACGAGCGTCGATTCTGGCGCGATGGTGACCGCCACGTCACGCTCCGAGAGGAGGAGGGGGTCGAATATCCGCATCGAGTACGTCTTGCCGGGCTTGAGCTCGCCCCCGAACGCCAGGCGCAGGGGCAGCAGCGTCGGCAGCACGATGGGACGCTGCAGGGGAACGCGGGTGAACTCCGAATCGGGCCCGGCGACGAGCCACAGCGCGAGGGCGGTGTCGCCCGACACCGTCGCGTGCGAGGAAAACCGGCCGAGGTCTCCGTCGAATCTCGTAGCCAGGTCTTGCAGCCGCAGCGCCCGGGACAGCGTGGCGCGGCTCTGGGCGGTGGTGCGGTGCAGCACGCCGAGCGCCGGGACGTCGAGCACGAGGACATCCTCTACGCGGATGGTGCTCCCCGCGGTGTCGATCGTGGAAGACGCGAAGCCGACCTGCTGCCCGGCGACGGCGAGGCGATAGTACACGGCACCGGGCGGGACCGAGAGGGCCGCCTCGGCGAGCCGGGCACCCGTGGAGCGGAACAGCTCGCGCCGCGCGAGCCAGCCGAGCGAGCCCGCCCACGCGACGAAAATCAGCGCCGCCCAGCCGCGGCGGGTCACGACTCGGCGGCCCCGCGCCGCTGCAGCGCCGCCTCGAACGCCTCCCGGTCTTCCGGCGTCTCCACGACGATCGCTACGTCGGCCGGGAATGCGGCGCTCCCACCGTGGACCTTCAGAACCTGCACCATCACCTCGGCTGCGTCCTCGACCGCCAGGTTTCCGGCGCCGGTGCCGAGCGGCGGCACCGTGAGTCGCGCGAACTCCCACTCCCGCGCCCGCTCGAGCGCGGACTGCCAGGCCCGCGCCACGCCCTCCCGTGTCACGGGCTCGGTGTCGCTGCGGATCACGGCGTGGATCACGAATTCGGCCGGGAGATCGCCGCCGCCCGCGGTGACGACCGCGGCGCCCACCGCCAGCTCCTTCTGGAGCCGCATGTGGGCCGTGAACTCGGGCCCGCCGACCTGCTCGAGCCGCCGCACCGCCGGGGTCGTGGGATCGAGACGGGTCGTGGCGGGCCGGACGATCGCGTCGGAAGGGAGGAACGCGAGATCGTCCACGACCACGCGAATCACCTGCCGGCGGCCTCCCGCGAGCGGCGGTACATCCGGGTCGCCTCCTCCGGTCGCCGGAGACGATCGAGCACGATGCCGAGACCGTACAGCGCCTTGGCGTTGCGGGGCTCGAGCTCGACCGCGCGCTCGTAGGCGGCGCGCGCACCGAGCAGGTCGTCGACCTTGTTCAAGGCCTCGCCCAGCCGGTACCAGGCGATCGCGCGGCCGGGTTCGGAGTCCACCACGCGTCGCAGCAGCGGCACGGCCTCGCTCCACAACCCTTTGCGTGACAACACGACGCCCAGCGCCGCCAGGGCATCCGCGTGGGCCGGATCGCTCCGCAGCGCGCGCTCCAAGTCGCGCTGCGCGGCGCGGTAGTGCCGGGCGGCGGTGAGCCGGGTCGCGCGCTCCACGAGCAACGGTACGTTGTCGGGATCGGTCGCGAGCGCGCCGTCCAGGCTGGGGGGCACGGGGGGCGGCGCCGGAGCGGGGGCGATCGGCATCGCGGGCGGCGGGTCCGGGGGAAGCTCCGCCTGGATCGGCGGCGGCAGACTCGCACGCCGCACGTCGGCCGGCGTCGCGATCGTGCTCGTCTCGGTCAGCGACTCGGCCTCGTCGATCAGCTCCGCGGCCACGCGGGCCCGCTCCGCCGCCGATTGCCACCGCGGCTCCCGCTTCTTGATCACCCGACCACCTCGCTCGCGAGCCAAGACAGGTACGGCTCGAGCCCCCGGTCCACCGGCAGGGCGAGCAGCTCGGGCACCTGGTACGGGTGACGCTCCCGCACCGCCCGGCACAGCGCATCCCACCGCGACACGTCGGTCTTGAGCAGCACGACCACCTCACCCTCCTCGGTCACCTCGCCCTCCCAGCGGTAGATCGAGCGCGCGCCGGGAACGAGCGTCCCGCAAGCTATCAGCCGCTCTGCCACGAGGGCTGTGACGAGGGTCCGGGCTTGAGCCTCGGTCGCCAGCGTCGTCAGCACCAGCAGTGCGGTCGCAGCCATGGGGGAGGGCTAACCTAGGAAAACGACGGCGGTTAGGCAAGACGGTGGTGGAGGTTGGTGGAGGGGGGTGGAGGCGGGTCAGGTGAGGGCCCTCCACCGGCCTCCACCAACCTTCAGCGCCCCGCTCCGGAGAGTTGACCGGGGAACCCGTGCCTATCTAGCCTACGAGTCTATGTCCAGCGAGTCGTTGGTCGTCAGGGGCGCCCGCGAGCACAACCTCAAGAACATCAGCGTTGAGATCCCGCGCAACAGCCTCACCGTGATCACTGGGCTGTCGGGGTCGGGGAAGTCCTCCCTCGCGTTCGACACGATCTACGCCGAAGGCCAGCGGCGCTATGTCGAGTCGCTCTCCGCCTACGCCCGCCAGTTCCTGGGGCTGATGGAGAAGCCGGACGTGGACGCGATCGAGGGCCTCTCGCCGGCGATCTCGATCGAGCAAAAGTCGGCCGGTCACAACCCCCGCTCCACGGTGGGCACCATCACGGAGGTGTACGACTACCTGCGCCTCTTGTGGGCGCGCGTCGGCATCCCGCACTGCCCCAAGGACGGCTCGCCCATCGAGCGCCAAAGCGCATCGCAGATCACCGCGTTGGTGCTCGAGTGGCCCGAGGGGACCAAGATCGAGGTGTTGGCGCCGCTGGTGCGCGGCCGTAAGGGTGAGTTTCGCGACGTGTTCGAGGCGGCGACGAAACAGGGCTTCGTGCGGGTGCGCGTGGACGGTGAAACGTATGATCTGTCCCGGGTGCCGAAGCTGAATCGCCGCCAGAACCACGACATCGCCGTCGTGGTCGACCGGCTGGTGGTCCGCAAGGCGGACCGGAGTCGCCTGGCGGACTCGATCGAGACGGCGCTCAAGGCCGCCGACGGCACGGTGGAGGTGGTACGGCAGGGAGCGGGAGGTGTGCGCGCGACGCTCTTCTCCGAACGCTACGCCTGCCCTCAATGCGGGCTGTCGCTGCCCGAGCTCGAGCCGCGCCAGTTCTCCTTCAACTCGCCGTTCGGTGCGTGCCCTGAATGCTCCGGGCTGGGCACGCGGCGCGAGGTGAATGCCGAGCTCGTGCTCGGGGATCCGAGCCTTTCGATTCTCGAGGGGGTGGTGCTGCCGTGGGGCGAGCCGGGCGGGTATCTCCGCAAGGTGATTCTCCCGAGCCTGGCGCGGGCGTTCAAGTTCGACCTGAACTCCGCCTGGAGGGACTTGCCCGCGCCCGCGCGCAAAGTGCTGCTCGAAGGAGCGCCGGGCCGGAAGCTCACGTTCCAGTACGACAGCGAAAAGTGGCACGGCGAGTACGAATCGGGATGGGACGGGATCTTGAAGCACGTCGAGCGCCGCTACCGCGAGACGGCGTCCGACAGCGTGCGCGAGCAGCTGGGAGAGTTCATGCTGGAGCAGCCGTGCCCGACGTGCGGCGGCAAGCGGCTCAAGCCCGAGAGCCTCTCGGTGCTGGTGCACGGCCAGAGCATCGGCGACGTGGTGGACCTGCCCGTCAGCGACGCGCTCGCTTTCTTCGAAAGCATCCCGCTGCGCGGCAACGGGCGCGCAGGAGGGGGGCTCGATCCCGGCATCGCACGTCCGATCCTGAAGGAAGTGAACGACCGGCTCCGATTCCTGAAGAACGTGGGGCTCGAGTACTTGACCCTGGGGCGGTCGGCCGACTCGCTCTCGGGTGGCGAGGCCCAACGCATCCGGCTCGCCACCCAGATCGGTAGCCGGCTGGTGGGCGTGCTGTACATCCTCGACGAACCCTCGATCGGGCTGCATCAGCGCGACAACGCGCGCCTGCTCGAGACGCTCAAGGAGCTGCGCGATCTCGGCAACACCGTGCTCGTGGTGGAGCACGACGAGGAGACGATCCGGGCGGCGGACCACGTCGTGGATCTCGGACCCCGCGCCGGCCGTCACGGGGGCGAGGTCGTGGTCACGGGAACGCTCGAGCAGGTCCTCGAGCACCCCGACTCGCTCACGGCGCGTTATCTCCGCGGCGAGCTGCGCATCCCGGTCCCGCCGCGCCGGCGCATCCCCGACCCTGAGCGTGAATTGCGGGTGGTCGGGGCCCGGCAACACAATCTGCGGAACCTCACGGTGCCGCTGCCGCTCAGTCTGTTCATCGCGGTCACCGGCGTCTCGGGCTCGGGCAAATCGACCCTCGTGACCGACATCCTGTATCGCGCCCTGGCGCGGCACTTCTATCGCGCCAAGGTGATGCCCGGGGCGCACGACCGGATCGAGGGGCTCGACCACGTCGACAAGGTGATCGACATCGATCAGAGTCCCATCGGCCGCACGCCGCGCTCCAATCCCGCCACGTACACGGGGCTGTTCACGCCCATCCGCGAGCTGTTCACCTACTTGCCGGAATCGAAGATCCGCGGCTACGGACCGGGCCGCTTTTCCTTCAACGTCAAAGGGGGTCGGTGTGAGGCGTGTCAGGGCGACGGCCTCGTGAAGGTCGAGATGCACTTCCTCCCGGACGTCTACGTCTCCTGCGAGGTGTGTAAAGGGCGGCGCTACAACCGCGAGACCCTCGAGGTGCGGTATAAAGGAAAGTCGATCGCGGACGTGCTCGACCTGTCGGTGGGCGAGGCCCTCGACTTTTTCGAGACCCAGCCGCGCATCCGGGCGAAACTGGAGCTCTTGAACGACGTAGGGCTCGGTTATATCCACCTCGGGCAGTCGGCCACCACGCTGTCCGGGGGAGAAGCGCAACGGGTCAAGCTCGCGACCGAGCTCGCGAAGCGCGACACGGGGCGTACCCTCTACATCCTGGACGAGCCGACGACCGGACTGCACTTCGAAGATGTGCGGCTGCTGCTCGAGGTGCTGCATCGCCTCGTGGACAAGGGCAACACCGTGGTGGTGATCGAGCACAACCTCGACGTCGTGAAAACCGCCGACTGGGTCGTCGATCTCGGGCCGGAGGGCGGTGCGGCGGGCGGGGCGGTGGTCGCCCAAGGGTCGCCCGAGCAGGTCGCGCGGGCGCGGGGGTCGTTCACGGGACAGTTCCTGCGGAAGGTGCTGGCGGCGGAGGACTAGCTCGGTAAGTTCCAGTCGAACGGGGGGGTAGCAATGGAAGACGTCCTCGCGATCACCTTTATCTTCGGGGGCGGCACCCTGTTCCTGCTGGCCATCTCGCCGGTCGGCAAGGCAGTGGCCGAACGGATCAGGCGCCACGGCGGCGCCGCGCTGCCCGAGGACGTGCGGGCCGAGCTGGACGCGCTGCGCTCGGAGGTGGTCGGCGAGGTGCAGGGGCTGCGCACGGAGGTGAGCGAGTTGAGCGAGCGCATGGACTTCGCCGAGCGGCTGCTCGCCAAACAGCGTGATGCGGAGCGGCTCGCGCCGCCGGGGAGTCGGTGATGCCTAAGGAAGCGGTCGCCTTCCTCCTCTTCGTCACCATGGTGGGAGGGTTCGTGCTGCTCTACCCAGTTGTCCGGGCCCTGGCCGAGCGCCTGCGACCCAGGTCAGAGACAGGGACAAAAGAGGAGATGCACGCCCTGCGCGACGACGTGGTGCAGGAGCTGCAGCAGATGCGGCGCGAGGTCGCCGAGTTGGGGGAGCGGATGGACTTCACCGAGCGCCTGCTCGCCAAGCAGCGCGAGGCAGAACGACTCGCGCCACCGAGGAGCTGATGAACCCCGAAGCCGTGGCTGTCCTGATCCCCATCACCGCCATCGGCGGGTTCTTCGCCTTGATGATCGTGCGGACCTTGAGCAAAGTGTACACCGCCAAGCTGCAGGCGCATGGTCAGGTACCCGGAGCGGACGCGCGGCATGAGGAGCTGGCCGCGACGGTGGAGGAGCTGCGCCGGGAAGTGGCGGAACTCGCGGAGCGGGTAGATTTTACGGAGCGGCTCCTGGCCAAGCAGCACGAGGGCCAGAAGCTCGCTCCGCCGCGCTAGGCGGCCGGGGAAACTCCAGGTTACCGAGAGGCGTACAGCGTCCGCATGGTTCAGACACCCGCGCCCCCGATGCCCCCCATGCCCCCGGGCTTGGATCTGAACTTCTTGCTCAACCAGGCCATGCCGATTGTCGCACTCATCGTGGTGTTTCTTGGCCTGCGCTGGGTCTTTCGCACTCCCGTCGGTGAGGCGCTCGCGGAGCGGATTCGGACGCGTATGCGGGGTGGGGCTCGGTGGGCGGGAGGCGCGACGGGCGAGGATCCGCAACGCGTGGCCGCGCTAGAGGAGCAAGTGTCGCAGTTGCAGGGGCAGGTCTCCGAGCTCGCGGAGCGGTTAGATTTCGCCGAGCGGCTGCTCGCCGAGCAGCGGGGGCGCAAGTTGGGCGCGGGACAATGAGGGCCCGCCAGCACATAGAGGGTCATCATGGGAATCTTTGACCGTCTCTCGACGCTCATCCGGTCGAACATCAACGACCTGATCTCCCGCGCTGAGAACCCCGAGAAGATGCTGAACCAGCTGATCGTCGACATGCGGACCCAGCTGGCCAAGGCGAAGCAGCAGGTTGCGGCGGCGATCGCCGACGAGAAGCGGCTGGCGGCCCAGGTCGACCAGGAGAAAAAGGCCGCCGAGGACTGGGAGAAGCGCGCCGTGCTGGCCGTCCAGGAAGGGCGCGACGACCTGGCGAAGCAGGCGCTGCTGCGCCACAACGAGCACGCGCAGGCCGCCCTGCAGCTGCACGATACGTGGATCAAGCACCGCGAGGAAACGGACAAGCTCAAGGTCTCGCTGCGCCAGCTCAACGATCGGATCGAGGAAGCCAAGCGCAAGAAGAACATCCTGATCGCGCGCCAGAAGCGTGCCGAGGCGCACAAGCGCATTCAGGAAACGATGTCGTCGATCGGCGACAAGAGCGCGTTCGAGACGTTCGAGAAGATGGCGGAGCAGATCGAGCACGAAGAGCGCAAGCTCATCGCGGCGGCCGAGGTGAACGAGGATCTGTCGGGCGACACGCTGCTCAAGCAGTTCCAGTCGATCGAAGTGAAGGCCGACGCGGATCAGCAGCTGCTCGACTTGAAGCGCAAGCTGGGGCTCCTGCCGGCGGGCTCCCCGGCCGAGGCGAAGCGCCTCGGAAAGGGCGCGGCCGAGGCGGAGCTGGTTGAGGACGACGACGCCGAGCACCACCGCTGAACACTGAGCCGTCCGCATCACGGTTGTCGGGCGCCACGTTCGTGGCGCTCTTCGTTGCCGCCTTGGCCATCTGGTTCATCATCCGGGTGGTCGAGGTGCTGCTCCTCGTGTTCATCGCCGTGCTGTGCGCCGTCTATCTCTCCGCCATCACCGACCTGCTGGAGCGTCGCTTCGGCGTGAAGCGCTGGATCGGCCTCGCCAGCGCGGTCGTAGCGACCGTGGCGGCCGTGGTCGGCATCGGCGCACTGCTGGTGCCGCCGGTCATCGACCAGACGCAGGCGCTGATCTCCGGACTGCCGCAGACTCTCACCAAGATCCAGAACGTGCTGGCGGCGTGGGCGCGCGAGTATCCCGTGCTGTTCCCCACCGAACTCGCCAATCCGGCGTCCGGTCTGGTGGGCGGCCTGATCGACGCGGCCGCCGGCTTCTTGCGCGGGTCGATCCTGCCGTACGCGACGGCCGGCGGCAAGTTGTTCATCGAGAGCGCGAGCGTGGTGGTGATGGCGCTCTACCTGGCGCGCCAGCCGCTGCTGTATCGCGACGGGGTGCTGTCGCTGCTCCCCCCGAAACACCGGCCGCTCGGCGCCCACGTGCTCGACGACGCGGGCGCGACCTTGCGCGCCTGGGTGGTGGGCCAGCTGCTCGCCATGATGATCCTCGCCGCGCTGACCGCGCTCGGGTTGTGGGCGCTGGACGTTCCCTACTGGCTCGCGTTCGGGATCTTCACCGGGCTCGTCGCCGTCGTGCCCTTCTTCGGGACCCTCGTGTCCACGCTGCTGCCCGCCCTGTTCGTCATCGAGTCGGGTGATTGGATCAGGGTCGTCGCCGTCATCCTGCTTGGCGTCGCCGTGCACGTGGCGGAGGCGAACCTCGTCGTGCCGCGCATCATGCAGCACCGTGTCTCGCTGCCGCCGGTACTCACCATCGCCAGCGTGCTCATCATGGGGACCCTCATCGGCGTTGCGGGGCTGGTCGTCGCCGTGCCGGTCCTCGCCGTGACCACGGTATTCGTCCGCCATGTCGTGCAGGGCGCGCTGTATGGAGATGTCGGCTCGCTCGAGCCCGCCGTGCTGCGGACCACCGAGCGGCGTCTCGGCGCGGACCGGCGCGAGCCCGGCGTTCCGACCGTGAGAACCAAGACGTCCGCCTGATGCTCGCCCCGCACCAGCACCGCTTCTTGATCCTCGCGGACGGGCAGTTCGGCCCACTCACCTCGAAGACCGCGAACTCCTGTATCCGCTACTTCCCGGAGCGCATCGTGGCAGTGTTCGACCGCGTCACCGCGGGCCGGACGGCGCAGGATGTGCTGGGCTTCGGCGGGACGATCCCGGTGGTGGGCGATTTTGCGCGCGGGCTCGCGCTCGGCCGGGGGGCCAGCGCCGTGCTCATCGGCATCGCGCCCATGGGCGGACAACTGCCCGCCGAGTGGCGCGGCTGGCTCAAGACGGCGCTCGAGCGCGGGCTCGAGATCTGGAGCGGGCTCCACACGTTCATCGCCGACGACCCCGAGCTCGGGAGCCTGGCCCGCGCGCAGGGCGTCCGCATCCTCGACGTGCGCAAGCCCCCGCCCGACCTCCCGATCGCCGACGGCCGGGCGGCCGAAGTCGACCCGTACGTGATCCTCACAGTCGGCTCGGACTGCAACGTCGGGAAAATGACGGCGCAGCTCCAGCTGCGCGACGAGCTGGTGCGGCGCGGACTTCGAGCGCGCTTCGTCGCCACCGGCCAGACGGGGATCTTCATCGAAGGCTGGGGGATCGCCGTCGACGCGGTCGTGGCCGACTTCGTCGCCGGCGCCGCCGAGCAGCTCGTGCTCCAGGGCGCCGTGGACGCCGACGTCGTGCTCGTCGAGGGCCAGGGGAGCCTCATTCACCCGGGGTACTCGGGCGTCACGCTGGGGCTGCTCCACGGCACCTGCCCGGACGCGCTCATCCTGTGTCATCAGGCCACGCGCGACTACATCGGCGACTACCACGGCTGCGAGCCTTGGGTCCGGATCCCGTCGCTCGCCGAGCTGGTGGAGATCTACGAGCGGGCGGCGGCGCCGGTACGGCCGACCAAGGTGATCGGCATCTGCCTCAACACGTTCGACATGAGCGAGCCAGCTGCTCGGGCGGCGGTGTCGCAGGCCGCGGCCGACACCGGCCTCCCGGCGACCGATCCGGTGCGGTTCGGTGCCAGTCCGCTGGCGGAGGCGATCCTGCGCGAGGTCGTCGCGGCGCGGTGAAATCGGTGTAGGGGCGCGGCACGCGGCAACGAATCGATCACACCGGCGGCGATCGGATACCGGTCGTCGCCGGTTTCGGTTGTAGGCTCCCCTCCGTGCACTGGCTCCGCTGCGTCGTCGCCGAATGGCAGTTGTTGCGCTCGCGTCTCGTGCGCTCGCGGCTCGGGATCTGGCTGCTGCTGCTCGGCGCGGCCGGCGTCTGGCTCGCCGCGCGCGGTGGGCCGCTCACGGTCCTCGCGCCCCACGTGGCGATGCTCGGCGCCGTGCTCGGCGTGGCGTTCACCGCCGCCTCGGACGGCGACCGCGCCGCCCTGTCACTCATCCTCACCCATCCGACGACCCCCCTCGCGGTGGCCACAGGCCGCTGGCTCGCCGCCCTCACGGCCGCGGGTACACTGGTGCTGGCCCTGCTCTTCGTCACGGGCGCGGCGTCGTTCGGGCCCGCGGGCCTTCTGGTCCGCGCCGGCGCCGCGGCGTGCGGCGCGGCCGCGGCCGCCGCCGGATGCGCGCTCGTCGCCGGCGCCGCCGGGGGCAATGTGCTGGCCGGCGTGCTCTTCCTCTATATCGCGGTGCCGAGCGTCGTCTCGGCCGATACGCTGGGGGCGGGAGCGGGGGCGGCGGCGGGCCCGACCGCCGGCGCGCTGGTCTTGGAGCTGCTGCCCGGCGTGTGGCGGTATGCGGCGCTGGCCCGCGGCGATCTGGTGGGATGGCTCCACGCAACGTGTTGGGCGGTAGGTGGCGTCGCCGGCACCGCGCGGCTGTTGTCACGGCCGGCGATGTGAACACGCCGGTCCTCCTGGTCCGTGGCGTCACGCGCCGCCGTCGCGGCGCGGCGGCACCGGTCGCGGATGCGTCGCTCGAGCTCGCCGCGGGTGAGGTGGTGGCCCTCGTCGGCCCGCCCGGCTCCGGCAAGACGACGCTGCTCGCCATCACCGCGGGGCGGCTCGCGCCCGATGCGGGCTCGGTGATGGTGGCGGGCGTGGCGACGGGCACACTCGCGGCGCGCGCGCTGCTGGGTTACGCCCCGGCGGCACCGGTCTTCCCGCCGACCCTGAGGGTCCGCGAGGTGCTGGAGTATTTCGCGCGGTTTCACGTCGTGGGAGTGGCGCGCCGCGGGCTCGTGGCGGCGGCGCTCGAGCGCAGCGGCCTGGCGGGCGCGGCGGAGCGCCGCGCGGCGGGGCTGCCGCTGCCGCTTGCGCGCCGGCTCGCGCTCGCCCAGGCGGTGCTCGGTCACCGTCGGGTGCTGCTGCTCGACGAGACACTATCCGGAGTGGACGCGGCTGGACGGCGCGCCGTGTGCGAGCGGGTGCGCGAGCTCGCGGCCAGCGGCGTTGCGGTGTTGCTCGCGTCGTCCGACCTTGCGGCGGTGGAGCAGGTGGCGGCGCGCGTGTTCGTCATGCGGGACGGCCGCCTCGTTCGGGAGGCACCCACCAGCGCGCTGTTGCGGGAGCGGGTGCTCGAGATCCTGCTCGATGCGCCGCCCGCCGCGCCGCCGCCCGGGTTTCGTCTCACCCCCTACGGTCTCCAGACCGACCTGGGCCCGAGCAGTGCGGAGGCGGCGCTCGCCCTGTGCCGCGAGCACCGCCTCGCGGTGCGCGCGTCGCGCGTGCGGTTTCGCACGCTGGAGGACGCGCTGCTCGACGCGCAGGGTGACGGCGCGCGTTGACGCTCCCGCCGGCGGTTTCTACGTTTCAGCCGTGACGCTCGCCCTCCACAACACGCTCACCCGCCGCCTCGAACCGTTCCAACCGCTCGCCCCCCCGCGGGTGACGCTCTACACCTGCGGGCCCACGGTGTGGAACTACGCGCACATCGGGAATTTCCGTACGTTTCTGTTCGAGGACCTGCTGCGGCGCTACCTCGAGTTCTCAGGGTACGACGTCTTCCACATCATGAACCTCACGGACGTGGACGACCGCACCATCAAGGCGGCCGCCGCAGCAGGGAAGCGGCTCGAGGAGCACACGGCGCCGTTCGTGGAGGCGTTCTTCGCGGACTGCGACTATCTGCGCATCCGCAAGGCGCACGTCTACCCGCGGGCGACGCAGTCGGTGCCAGCGATGGTCCGGCTGGTCCAGCGACTGCTCGACGCGGGCGTGGCGTACCGGGGCGAGGACGGCTCGGTGTACTTCGCGATCGCCAAATTCCCGAGTTATGGCCGCCTGTCGCAGCTCGATCGGCGCGAGATCAAGATCGGTGCGCGGGTGGCGAGCGACGAGTACGCCAAGGACGACCCGCGGGACTTCGCGCTGTGGAAGCGGGCCGATCCGATCGACGAGCGGGTGGGCGCCGCGTGGGACGCGCCGTTCGGACGTGGGCGGCCGGGGTGGCACCTCGAGTGCTCCGCGATGTCGCTCGACCAGATCGGCAAGTGCTGCCGCGTGGAGACGCTCGATATCCACGCCGGGGGCGTCGACCTGATTTTCCCCCATCACGAGGACGAGATCGCCCAGTCGGAGGCGGCGACGGGGCAGCCGTTCGCGCGCTACTGGCTGCACGGGGAGTTTCTCAAGGTGGGCGGCACCAAAATGTCCAAACGGTTCGGAAATTTTCTCACGGCGCGCGATCTGCGGGAGCAGAGCGTGGACGCTGCCGCCGTACGGCTGCTCTTCTCCCAGACGCACTACCGCAGGGCTCTCGACTTCAGCGACGAGGCGCTCGCCGCCGCGGGGCAGGGGGTGAAACGGCTGGGCGAATTTCGCGACCGGCTCGTCCGGGCCGGTGGACCGGCGACGCCGGACGGGCGGCTGGCGGCGCTCGCCGCCAGGTTCGAGAGCGATTTCCGGGCCGCGCTCGACGACGATCTGAACGCGCCGCGGGCCTGCGCCGCGCTGTTCGAGCTGGTGCACGACGGGAACGGGGCGCTGGACGCGGGCGCGGCGGGCGGCGCGGTGGCACGCGACGCCCTCGATCGGGCGATGGCGGTGCTCGACGTGCTCCCCACGCCCAGGGCCGTCGAACCGGGGTTCGCGGGCTGGGTCGACGAGCGCATCGCCGCGCGGGACAAAGCACGTGGAGCCAAGGACTTCAGGGAGGCGGATCGGATCCGCGCCGAGCTCAAGGCGAAGGGCGTCGAGATCGAGGACACGCCGTCCGGCACCAAGTGGCGAATGGTCTAACTCGTTCGCGGCACGTCCCTTGCCCTAGCGCCCCGCCCCCTTTATTCTTCGAGTCTGGAAAGTTCAGCGGTCGGCCAGCTGACGTAGCTCAACTGGTAGAGCAGCTGATTTGTAATCAGCAGGCTAAGGGTTCGAGTCCCTTCGTCAGCTCAATGTTGCCGAAGAGGAGTAGGACCGCCCCGAGTTTCAAGTCCGGAGGGACCAACACACCCCGCGCCGTGGGAAACGCGGGGTGCGTTGTCAGTGGGGTTGGGGATTGGGAAGGCGAACGAGGCGCGCGGCGACCGGCGTGGTGGGGTGCCCGAGTGGCCAAAGGGAGCAGACTGTAAATCTGCCGGCGACAGCCTACGAAGGTTCGAATCCTTCCCCCACCACTCCTTCGAGCGCGCGGGCGTAGCTCAGTTGGTAGAGCATCAGCCTTCCAAGCTGAGGGTCGCGGGTTCGAGCCCCGTCGCCCGCTTGTGCTCGCGTAGCTCAGTCGGCAGAGCGCGTCCTTGGTAAGGACGAGGTCACCGGTTCGATTCCGGTCGCGAGCTTGCAAAGAAAAGAAGGCGTCGAGTAGAGACGTAGCACGAAGGCGTCGCGCAACGGCGTCACGCAGAAACGTGAAGTCACGATGTTGCGTGACGATTTTGTGCTACGACTTTGTGCAACGGTTTTGTGAAACGAATTTATTCTTTTTGAGGAATCATGGCCAAGGCAAAGTTTCAGCGCACCAAGCCGCACGTAAACGTCGGGACCATCGGCCACGTGGACCACGGCAAGACGACCCTCACGGCCGCGCTCACCAAGGTCGCGGCGGAGAAGGGGCTCGCGACCTACGTGAGCTACGACGAGGTCGCGAAGGCGTCCGCGGCGCAGGGGCGGCGCGACGCGACTAAGATCCTGACGATCGCGACGGCGCATGTGGAGTACTCCACCGAGCAGCGCCACTACGCGCACGTGGACTGCCCGGGCCATGCAGACTACGTGAAGAACATGATCACCGGCGCGGCGCAGATGGACGGTGCGATCCTGGTGGTGTCGGCGGTGGACGGGCCGATGCCGCAGACGCGCGAGCACATCCTGCTGGCGCGCCAGGTAAACGTGCCGGCGATCGTCGTGTTCCTGAACAAGTGCGATCTGGTGGACGACGCCGAGCTGCTCGACCTCGTAGAGCTCGAGGTGCGGGAGCTCCTGTCGAAATACGAGTTTCCGGGCGACGACGTCCCGATGATCCGCGGCGCGGCTTTGAAGGCGCTCGAGGGCGACAAGAAGTGGGTGGACAAGATCTGGGAGCTCCTCGCGGCCCTCGACAAGAGCATTCCGGTGCCGAAGCGGGAGGTGGAGAAACCGTTCCTGATGCCGGTGGAGGACGTGTTCTCGATCACGGGGCGCGGCACGGTGGCCACGGGGCGGATCGACCGGGGCAAGATCAAGGTAGGGGAGGAAGTGGAGATGGTGGGCTTCGGGACGGACAAGAAGGTGGTGGTCA
>QHTK01000042.1 GCA_003220795.1 Gemmatimonadota bacterium
ACGGCGACGTCCTGCCGCGCCGAGCGGGGCGAGGTCATCCATGGACCCACCGGACGCCGGCTGGGCTACGGCGCGCTGGTCGACCAGGCGGCGACCTTGCCCGTGCCGCCCAACCCGCCCCTCAAAGATCCCAAAGACTGGAGGCTCATCGGCACGCCCGCCAAGCGCCTCGACAGCCCCGACAAGGTGAACGGCGCCGCACGGTTCGGGATCGACGAGCGGCTTCCCGGCATGCAGGTGGCCACACTGGCCGCGTGTCCCGTCTTCGGCGGCCAGCTGGCGAGCGTGGACGACACGAAGGCCCGGGCGGTCCCGGGCGTGCGGCAGGTGGTGCGGCTCGAGGACGCCGTCGCCGTGGTCGCAGACCACATGTGGGCGGCGAAGCAGGGGCTTGCGGCACTCGACATCAAGTGGGACGAAGGGCCGAACGCGAAGCTCGGCACCGCCGACATCGTGCAGCAGCTCGCCGCCGCTTCCCAGCGGCCGGGGGTGGTCGCGCGCAACGACGGCGACGCGGTCCGCGCGATGGCGGGCGCAGCCCGGAAAGTGGAAGCCATCTACGAGCTGCCGTTCCTGGCGCACGCCACGATGGAGCCGGTCAACTGCACGGTCCACGTCCGCCGGGACAGCTGCGACATCTGGGTGGGGACGCAGGTGCCGACGTTCACCCGCACCGCGGCGGCGCAGCTGACGGGTCTGCCCCGCGAGCGCGTCCAGGTGCACAACCATCTCCTGGGCGGCGGCTTCGGGCGACGGCTCGAGGTGGACTTCGTCCGCCGGGCGGTACGGATCGCCATGCAGGTCCCGGGGCCCGTGAAAGTCGTATGGACCCGCGAGGAAGACATCCAGCACGATATGTACCGGCCGTACTACTACGACCGCATCGCCGCCGGCCTGGACGAGCGCGGCCGGCCGGTCGCCTGGACCCATCGCGTCACCGGCTCGTCGATCATGGCGCGGGTCACGAGCGAGCTGTTCCCCAAGACGCTGCGAGTCATGAGGGCCGTCGGCCTCCACCAGCTGATCGCCACCGTCAAAGGCCTCGATGTAGACGCGGTGGAAGGCGCAGCGGAGCCGCCGTATACCCTTCCCAACATCCGGGTGGAATACGTCCGCCAGGAGCCGCCCGGGGTTCCTACCGCGTTCTGGCGCGGCGTCGGGCCCACGCACAGCATCTTCGTGGTCGAGAGCTTCATCGACGAGCTGGCCGCGGCGATGCAACAGGACCCGTTCGAGTACCGGCGCGCGCTGCTCGACCAGGCACCGCGCGCTAAGGCGGTGCTCGAGCTCGCCGCGCTGCAGGCCGGCTGGGGGCGCCCCCTGCCGCCGGGCAGCGGGCGCGGGATCTCGCTGCTACACGCCTTCGGGAGCTACGTCGCGCAGGTTGCGGAGGTGTCGGTCTCGAAGCAAGGGGAGGTCCGCGTCGCGCGGGTGGTCTGCGCCGTGGATTGCGGCGTCGTCGTCAACCCGGACACCGTCAAGGCACAGATCGAGAGCGGGATCATCTTCGGGATCTCGGGCGTCCTGTGGGGCGAGATCACCTTCAAGAACGGCCGCGTCGAGCAACACAACTTCAACGACTACCGGGTGCTGCGCATCCACGAGGCCCCGGTGATCGAAGTGCATCTCGTGCGGAGCACCGAGACCCCGGGGGGAATCGGCGAGCCCGGAACCTCGGCGGTGATGCCGGCGGTCGCCAACGCCATCTTCGCGGCGACCGGCAAGCGCATTCGCAAACTGCCGGTCAAGGACCAGCTGCGACCTTAGGTCTCGGCCGTCGCCAGAGCCGGTGCGGCACCACCGTCCGTCGCACTCTGCCCGATGGTCAGCCAGTCGGTGCGGACCCGGTCCCACTCCTGGATCGCCAGGCCGTGCCCTTCGAAGAACGAGCGGATGCGCGCGGCATTCATCCCCACGATCTCCTCGAGCACCGGGATGAGCACGCTGAGCGCGTCGTCGCCGATGATGGTGCGGCGCGCGATCTGGGCCACGAGCTTCGCGTCGGACGCGGCGATGGTGAATCCGTCCCGGCGATTGACGTGCAGCATCACGTGGATGTCCGAGCTGCCGTCGCCCACGTAGACGATCCGGTCGGAGCCCACCTGGAGCGCCGCCTGCAGCTCGTCGAGCACGGCCACCTTGCCGTACCCGGCGGCGACCCGCACGATCGAGCGGATCTCTCCGGAGGCGGGGTCGTACTCGAACCGCGTCCCATAGATGTGGTCGGGCGGAACGATCCCTTCCAGGGCCGACTGAATCACTTCCTCCGGGGCCGCCGAGATCACGTAGAACGCGAAGCGGTGGCCCTCGAGTCCCTCCAGCAACAGGCGGACGAGGAGGGGGATGTTCTGCTTCAGGCGAACCCGCTTTCCGGCTTCGATCAGGTGCTCCCGTCGTACCGCGCGGTAATCCGGATCGTGCCGCAACAGGTAGGCGAGCTCCCCCCCTTGCTGGATGAGGTTGGTGCGCGAGAGGCCGGCGACCTTCTCTCGAAACCCGGGGATTCCCACGATTTCGGAGAGGATGATCCCCGAGTCGTTGAAGCTCAGCGTCTGGTCGAAATCACTCGCCAGCAAATATTCCTTCGCCATCATCTTGGTTGTCTCCTCACTCGGATCCCACACAACGACGCCCCCACGCTACTACACCGGAGCGTGGGGGCGTTCGCAGCGGCGCTGCGGACTGCCGGTCCTGCTACATCATCCCACGTAGGCGAACGGGCGGTGCGCACACGGCGCAGTCGTTCTCGTCATTCGAGCGCGCCTCATTGCAGTGATGCGACTGTATCGTGTGCGTCATGGGCCCAGCATACCTAGTGCGAGGACGCGCGTCAACCGCCGATGGAGCCGTGCAGCCAACACGAAACACGGTTGTTACGAATTCGGTTCCCTGCGGCGCGCGGTGAGCACGAATCGTGATGCTGGTCACCACTATCTTGGTGAACACTCGAGCAGCTGCCGCACTCGTGCCAGCAGCTCGCTGGCCGTCCAGGGCTTCGTGACGAACGCGACCGCGGCATCGAGGCCGACGGTCTTGCGATAGTTCGGCGCGGGAAAGCCGCTCATGAACAGCACCTTGATGGTCGCCGAGTCTCGCCGGATGGATTCGTACAGCTGGAAGCCGCTGAGCTTGGGCATGATGACGTCGGTGAGCACGAGGTGGAGCTCGGCGCGGTGCGCGCGGTACGTCGCGAGTCCTTGCTCGCCATTCACGGCGGCGAGCACCCGGTAGCCGACTTTTTCGAGCAGTCCCTGCGCCACCGAGCGCATGGTGGGGTCGTCCTCCACGAGCAGGATCGCTTCACTGCCCCCCGGCAGGGTCTCCTCGGAGTCGGCTTCGAGCGGCATCCGCCGATAGACCGCGGGAAAGTACACTTTGGCCGTCGTCCCCTGGCCCGTTTCGCTGTACAGGTGCACGAACCCCTTGTGCTGCTTGACGAGGCCGTAGACCATCGCCATGCCGAGGCCGGTCCCGATCCCCAACGGTTTGGTCGTGAAGAACGGCTCGAACACCCGTGCCAGCGTCGCGGCGTTCATTCCCGTTCCGGTGTCGCTGACCGCCACGCTGACGTACGAGCCCGGCTCGATCCACGCGTGCAGCGGACGGTCCGCCGCGCCGAGGCGCGCCCGCCGCACTTCGACGTGCAGCGTGCCTCCCTTCGACATTGCATCGCGCGCGTTGGTGACGAGGCTCATCAAGATCTGTCGCACTTCGGCGGGATCCGCTTCGACGACGCCGCCCACTTCGTCCGCTTCGAACTGCACCTCGATGTTTCCGGGAAGCTCGCGGCGCAGCGTGTCGAGGATCTCCCGCACGTACTCAGTCAGGCTGAGCGGCTGCAGATCCAGCGTCTTGTGACGGCTGAACCCGAGGAGTTTGTGGGCCAGCTCCGCGCCGCGCTGAGCCGTTTCCTTCAGCTCATCGAGGTCACGGCTCGGCGGGGAGGACTGGGCGAGCGCGGCGGCCCGCTGTAGGATGGCACCGAGGAGCTCACTGAATTGCTGCGCAATCGCCCCCGTCAGGCGGCCGATCGTCTCCATCTTCTCGGCCTGCAGCAAGGCCCGCTCGCGCGCGCGCTCCCCCCCGACGTCCTCGGCCGTCATCGCACCCCCTCGAGAGCTTGGAGCCATATAGCCCGGGCCCCGGGGGGGCGTCAAGCGCGGCCCCCACCCGGTGCGCGCGCCCGCTCCCGTCATTTGTTATGTTGGGTACCACCTGTGCGCGAGGTGTCCCGATGAGCACACCGTATCGCCGCCTCTCCCCGCCAGGGCGCCCGCTGGTCGCGGTGCTCCTGGTCCTCTTCATCTTGGCCGGGATCGCCTGCGGCGGCTCACACCGCGTGCTGCTCCCGCCGCGGCTCAATCTGTCGCCGTACGGACAGATCGGACTCGTCACATTCACGGCCGAGAACGCGAAAGGCTCGCTGCACGAGTTCGCCACGCGCCGCTTCTCCGAGTACGTGCTGGCCGCCCAGACCGGCATCGAGGTGCTGGAGCTCGGCGCGGCGGACTCGGTGCTGCGGCGCACCCGCTCGACGGAGCTCGGTTCCGCGGCGGCGCAGGCGCTCGGGGGGGAGCGCGGTATTCCGGTGGTGTTCTTCGGCCACCTCAAGGTTTCCAACGTGAAGCCGAGCGGCAGCCTCGCCGGCCTCACGCTGCCACGCGTGGAGGCCACGGTATCAGCAGAGTTGTCGGTGGAGCTGTTGTCGACCAAGTCCGGCGGCACGCTGTGGCGCTCCAGCGCAGTCGCGAGCGAGAAGGTCGGCGGGCTGGCCCTGGTCGGCGGCGAGCCGGTCTTCTCCGCCAAAGACCCCAACAGTGCCTACGGGCAGCTCGTCAATCGCCTCGTGTACGCGGTCACCTACGACATGCGCTCGACGTGGGTGACGCAATAAGCCCTTTGGTCTTCGAGTACGTGGAGATCTCGGCGCTGAGCTTGTAGTCCGTTTGGCCACCAACCTGCAGCCCGAACGTGCCCCCTACCGGGACGAGGTATGACGGGCAAGACGGCGGAGAAACTGCGTTCCCTCCTCAAGACCTACGACGAGCGCTCGGCTGCGAGACCGCCGGCGGAAGTCCGTACCGCGCCCGACGAGGCAGAGCGACGCAGGCGGGCGTGTGGCGACCGTCTCCTGAACGTTGTGCGGCCCGTGTTGCAGGCCTTCCTGACGGAGCTCAAGAGCGCGGGGCATGAGGGATCGATCGAGGACCGGACCAACACTGCCGATGCGTACCCGAGTGTCGGGTTGATGTTCACGCCGCGCGCTCCGGGCGGAGTCGCCCTCGCGTCGACCATCGTGTTCCGCTACGATCCGCGGCGGGGCGTCGCAGTGGCGCGCGACATCAAACCGTCCGCCACCAAGGGGCGCGTCGTCACCACCAGCACGGATCGCATCGGAACGATGCGGGTGGAGGCTGTGACTCCCGAATGGGTCGAGACCAAGACGCTGAGCTTCATCGAGGCGGTACTGAAGGTGAACTGACTGCAGATCGGGGAGTCCATGGCCAGCGAACGCAAGAATCGCCGCGAGAAGCCCGATCGTCGCTCCGGCGCCGACCGCAGAGCCAAACAGGTCCCTGTCGAGGTCGAGCGCCGCAAGAAGCGTGACCGCCGCACCGGCCTCACGCGGCGCCTCGAATTGCGAACCGCCGGCGACCAGATCCAGGCGGCGCTCGATTTATTGTCCCGCGCCCTGGACCATGGGGTGCTGTTCGACGAAGACCGCTGGCTGCTCGAGACCGCGATTACGCGGTTGCGGTCTGCTCTGGGGCCGCTGGAGTCGGAGGCGGGCGGAGACCGCGCGTAGGCCCCAGTCTACTCCGACGCGGCGTCGCCTTTCTTGTCGTCGTGCTTCTTGAAGAACCACACGGCGAACAGGACGAGCCCCACCACGAGGGCGACCTTGAGCGCCAGGAACAGGAGGGGTAGGAGGAACAGCGACCCGAGCTTCCAGAGGGCGAAGCCGAAGAGGCCGACGGCGGCGAGCTGCAGGATCGGCTTGGGCATGGGTGGCGCTCCCGAATAGTGAGGGTTGGCCCTTCTCTACGGAAGCCGGGCCCGACAAGTTCCGGACCCGCTCAGCCGCAACCTTCCTCGCCCGGTACGCGTCCAATTACGGAGACTCCCACACACGGGTGCCCTGTGTCGAGAACGCTCGTCCGTCTGGTAGTGCGCGGCGCCGCCACACTCGTTCCCGGTCTCACCGCAGCCCAAAGCATCCATCCAACCCCCTCGCCTGACGTTCGGGCCGTCCGGCTCGAGGGGGACATCCGGCTCGACGGCCGCCTGGACGAGGCGCTGTGGCGCACCGCTCCGGCCGCCACCGATTTCCGGCAGGCGCAACCCCATGAAGGAGAGCCGGCCACGCAGCGTACCGAGGTCCGGTTCGCGTTCGACGACGCCGCGCTGTACGTGGGGGCGCGGATGTTCGACGACCACGGAGCGGCGGGCGTGCGGACCCGCCTAGTGCGCCGGGACGGCTCCCCCAACTCGGACTATGTCGAAGTGATCTTCGACCCCTATCACGACCACATCGGCCGGCTGTTCTTCACCGTGAATCCATCCGGCGTGCGAGGCGACGTCAACGGCCTGGGCGGGGGCTCGGACGATTCCTGGGACCCGGTGTGGGAGGTCAAGACGGCGATCGATTCGCTCGGCTGGACCGCCGAGATGCGGATCCCGTTCTCGCAGCTGCGCTATCCGGCGACCGCCGAGGAGCAGACGTGGGGCCTGCAGATCTGGCGTCAGGAGAACCGGCTCAACGAGCTGTCGCAGTGGTCCTTCTGGGGCCTCACCGAAACGGGCGGTCCGCCGCGCTTCGGACATCTGCGGGGGCTCGTGATCCGCCGCGCGCCCGGTCGTGCCGAGATCCTGCCCTACATGGTCGGCCGCTCGGCCAGCGTCCCGGTGAGCGACCCGAAGGACCCCTTCCAAAAGGCGCACAGCTGGGATGGACGCGGCGGCGTGGATGCCCGGGTGCTGCTCACGTCCAATCTCACGCTCAATGCCACGGTGAACCCGGACTTCGGACAGGTCGAGGTGGACCCTGCCGTAGTCAACCTGTCCGCATTCGAGACGTTCTTCGAGGAGCGCCGGCCCTTCTTCGTCGAGGGAGCGGGCTACTTCGGGTTCGGCAGCCTCAACTGCTACTTCTGCTCGAACGTGTCGAGCCTCGGCATGTTTTACACCCGCCGCATCGGCCGCCCGCCGCAGGCGCCGGACAACGTGGATGCCGCGGGGGGCGTGTACGCCGATCAGCCGCAGAACACCACGATTCTCGGTGCCGCGAAGCTCACCGGGCGCACGCCCACAGGATGGTCGATCGGCGCGCTCGACGCGGTCACCCGGCGCGAGCGGGCGGCGTTCCTGCGGAGCGACGGCTCGCGCGGCGACGTCACCGTGGAGCCGTTCACGAACTACTTCGTCGCACGCGTGGCGAAGGACCTGCGCGGCGGCGCCACGGTGCTGCGGGCGATCGGCACGTCGGTGGTGCGCGAGCTCGATGAGCCGTTCCTGGCCGACCGCTTGAGCCGGCACGCCGAATCGTTCGGCCTCGGGACCGAGATGTGGTTCGGCAAGCGGGATTACCGCCTCATGGCACAACTGGCGGGCACGCAAGTGGCGGGCGACACCGCGGCGATGCTACGACTGCAGACGTCGAGCGCGCGCTATTTCCAGCGCCCCGACCGGGGGAACGGCTCGAACGGAGTGCTGAGCGACGCCTACGACCCCTCAGTCACGGCGCTGCGCGGGGTTGGCGCGTACGCGCGGGTCGCCCGCGAGTCCGGGCACCTATTGTGGGAGCTGTCCACCAACCTGCGCACTCCCGGATTCGAGAACAACGATATCTCGTTCCTCTCCCGGGCCGACTACTGGTGGATGAGCGGGAACATCTTCCCCCAGTGGACCAAGCCAACCCGCTGGTACCGCCAGCTGCTCTTCATCGTGGGCGGCCAGCAGCAGTACAACTTCGACGGTGACCTGACCGACCGGCAGATGCAGCTGTTCGGCTATATCCAGCCGCACAACTACTGGGACATCAACGCGTTCTGGATCCACCGGCCGAGCGTGCTCGACGACCGCCTGAGCCGCAGCGGCCCGGTGTTGCGCCGCCCCGGGGCGGACTTCTGGAGCACGAACGTCAACACCGATTCTCGCAAGGACGTCGTGCTAAGCGGAGAGGCGCAGCTAGGCTGCAACCGCGACGGTGACTGCAGCCCATCGGCGAGCCTCTCGGTCAAGCTGCGACCCGCTTCGAACGTCACGCTCTCGCTCGGGCCCTCGGTGAGTCACGATGCGAACGGCTATCAGTACGTGACGACGGTGCCAGACCCCACGGCCACGGCGTTCTACGGCAACCGCTACGTCTTTGCCGACCTGGTGCAGAACTCGTTCGCGATGAACACGCGCTTCAACATCACGTTCTCACCCAACCTGACGCTGGAGCTGTTCGTGCAGCCGCTGATCGCGAGCGGTGCGTACTCGCGCTATAAAGAGTTCGCCGCGCCGCGCGGGCTGCGTCGCCTGGTCTACGGCGTCGACGTGGGGACCGCCTCGCTCAAGCCCGGAAACCCCGCGCTCGGGGTCCGCGATTCGATTTTCATCGACCCCGACGGGAGCGGGCCCGCGGCGCGGTTCGCGATCGAAGACCCAAGCTTCACGCTACGCTCACTGCGCGGCAACGCGGTGCTGCGCTGGGAGTACCGGCCTGGCTCGACCCTCTACCTAGTATGGACCCGGAACGGCGCCTCGTCGCTCACGCGGGGCGTCGTCGATTTCGGCGCCGACGCCCGCGCGCTGTTCCGGGGACCATCGGAGAACATCTTCCTCGTCAAGCTCAACTACTGGCTCGGCCTCTAGCCCGCGTACACGCCGAGCAGGCGTCGCAGCAGCACCAGCTGTCCCACGTGATAGGCGGTGTGATCGGCGACGAGCAGCGCCTCGCGCAGCACGGTCTGTCCGGTGCCGTATGGAATGCGGGCGAACAGATCGGTCCCGGCGTCGCTCACGAGTCGCTCCATGGCGCGGCGGTCCCGCTCCACCTGCGCGACGGTCCGGTCCCACGCGGCGTCATCGGGCGGCGCGTCGGTGGGCGGCCAGTAGCCCGCCGGCCATTCCGGGGATACGTGCGTCGCCCTGGTCGTGAACTCCACGATGTCCCACTGCGTGATCCGGATGTGCTCGAGCAGGCGCCAGGGAGTGAACGGTTGTCCCGCCGGCTTGGCCCCACGCAGCGCCGTCGGCCAGTCGGCGATCGCGTCCTTGAACACGAGGTGGGCGTGCCCGCCGCGCAGCAGCTCGCGCACGTGGTCTCGCAGCGCGCGGTGGGGATCCACCGGTTGTCGCTTCCGGGAACGCGGCTTGGCGGCCATGCGGGAGCCTCCTCGAGCGAGTCGGCAAGGAGTCTATCAGGTTACGAAACAGCGGGCGAGGGAGTGCGGCTTCACACCGAGCCACACGGCGGTATACTGTGTGGCACCCGAGCACCCGACCCAAGTAGAGATGCCGGAGAGCGAGACTGGTGATCGAGCGGCTGCGCGCGCGTAAGGAGTGGACGTTCGCGGGCGTGCTGCCACAAGCCGACCGCGCGTTGGCCGTCGCGTGGTGGACGCTCCTCGTGCTGCGCGGGTCGCTGCCCGCACTGTTCGCCATCGCGATGGGGAGCCTGGTGGGAGCGGTCCAGCGGGGTGACGACCTGACGGCGCCGCTCGGGCTCGTCGGCGTCGTGTTCGTCCTGCTGCAGGTGCTCTCGCCGATTCACCACGCCGTCGGCGCCAATCTCGGGAGCCGCACCGCGGCGTGGCTGTACGACCGCCTCACGACTGCCTGCGTCCGCCCGCCCGGCATGGGCCACCTCGAGAACCCCGGGCTCATCAGCGACCTCACGATGGCCCGGGATTTCGATCTCGGCATCACCGGCCCGCCGTTGTTCATCTCGATGGATTTCATCGCCGCCGGGCTGGTGGAGCTGGTGGGCGGTCTCGCCTCGGCGGTCGTGCTCGCCGCCTACGCGTGGTGGGCCCCGCTGCTGCTCGCGGGCGCATGGCTCGCCACGCACTGGCTGCTGCGCGAGAGCGCGGTGTGGCGCGACCGCGAGACGGCGGAGGTGCGCGAGGCGCAGCGCCATGCGGATTACGCGTACCGGCTGGCGGTCGATCCCGCGCCCGCCAAGGAAGTGCGACTGTTCGGGCTGGCCGACTGGGTCATCGAGCAGTTCCGGTCGCGCCGCCGCCGCCTGTTCGAGCTCCGCTGGCAGGCGACGCGCCTGCGCGAGCGTCCCGTGATCTGGAGCCTGCTCCTCGTGCTCGCCGCGAATGTCGTGGTGCTCTGGTCCCTCGCGGCCGCTGCGACCAGCGGCCACCTCGGGCTCGACCGGCTCGTGACGTTCGCGAGCGCCGCGGTGAGCACGAGCATGATCGCATTCGGCGGGCTGTCGTGGGCGCTCGACGGTGCCGCGGCGCCCGCCGCGGCGGTGTTGCGCCTGCAGGAAGCGATGGCCTCCGCGGGCGCCCTGGTCCGGGGCGAGCGACCGGCCGCGGGGATGCCCGCGCGCGAGATCCGGTTTCGCCGCGTCACGTTCGCCTACCCCACCTCGGGCCAGCCGGTGCTCGCGGGCTTCGACCTGGCGATTCCGGCCGGCTCGTCGCTCGCGATCGTCGGCCAGAACGGCGCCGGCAAGACTACCATCGCGAAGCTGCTGTGCCGGCTGTACGACCCTCAGGACGGCGCCATCGAAGTAGACGGCGTCGACCTCCGCACGCTCGAGCTGGAGGCATGGCGCTCGCGTCTCGCCGCCGTCTTCCAGGACTTCGTCCGCTTCGAGCTGCCGCTGCGTGACAACGTGGCTCCGGGCAGCGCCCCGGGCGACGTGCCAGACGAGGTGATCGAGCGGGCCCTCGCGGAGGCCGGTGCCACTGGACTCGCCGGCCTCGACACGGTGCTGGCCCGCGGCTACCCCGGCGGTACGGACCTGTCGGGCGGCCAATGGCAGCGGATCGCGCTGGCGCGGGCACTGTGCGCCGTGCAGCTGGGAGCCGGCTTGGTGCTGCTCGATGAGCCAACGGCCCAACTCGACGTCCGGGGCGAGGCCGAGATCTTCGATCGCATTCTCGCCGCCACGCGCCGCACCACCACGATCCTCATCTCGCACCGCTTCTCGACGGTGCGCCACGCCGACCGCATCTGCGTGCTGGAGCACGGCAAGGTGGTCGAGCTCGGCACACACGAGGAGCTCATAGCGGCGGGGGGCCGCTATCGGACGATGTTCGAGCTCCAGGCGTCACGGTTCGGCGACGACGGCGAGCCGGGAGCGAGTCTCGATGTCCTCGACTGACGACCTGCCTCCCGCGCTGCCCGCCATGTGGCGCGCGCTCAAGCGCGGCTACGAGGCGGCGCCGTCGCTCCTGAGCGTGTCGTTGGGCCTGGCGCTCGCCGCCGCCCTGCCGGATGCGCTGCTGGCGCTCTGGTTCAAGCTGCTCGCCGACGGCGTGCTCGGCGGCAGGCGCGGGCTGGTGACGACCGCCGCCGTGGGGCTGGGCGTCTCGGCAGCCGCCACGTGGTTCCTGCGGGTGATCAGCGAGCGCACCCAGCGGCGGTTCCGCGACCAGGTGACCATCGCCCTCGAGTCGCATGTGGCGTGGCTGCAAGCGTCGGTGGCGACGGTCGAACACCACGAGCGCCCCGTTTATCTCGATCGCCTCGCGATGCTGCGCAACCAGGTGTTCGTGCTCGACCACATGTACATGTCGCTATTCACGACCTGCGGCTGGGTCTTGCGTCTCGGCGTGACGGTCGCGCTGCTCGTGTCGATCCACCCGGCTCTGGCGCTGCTCGCCGCGTTTGCGCTGCCGACGGTGCTCACGTCGACCTGGCGGCCGGGGGTCGAGCGGGCCGCGGAGGAGCGGGGCGCGTCGGCCAATCGCCTGGCGCGGCACCTGTTCGACGTCGCCACCACCGCGCCGCCCGGGAAGGAGGTGCGGGTGACTCGCATCGGCGCCCGGCTCGTGGCGCAGCGCCGCGCCGCCTGGGAGCGCTGGTACGGTCCCGTCGCGCAGGCCCGGCGGCGCAGCGCAGCGTGGCACGCGCTGGCGTGGGCCCTTTTCGGGGCTGCCTACGTGGGTGCGGTGGTGTTCGTGGCGTCAGTGCTTGCGTCACCGCCCGGCGCCGTGCTGCTGGTGCTGGCGGCGGGCTCGCGCCTCTCGGCGTACATCGGCGGCACCGTGGGCGAGATCGGATTCCTTCGCGGCATCTGGCTCGAGGGGTCGAGACGGCTGGCCTGGTTGGAGGATTACGCCGCCGCGCAGTCGCGCGGCGCCGACGTCCCGGCGCCCGACCGACTGGGCGACGGCATCCGCTTCGAGCACGTGTCTTTCGCTTATCCGGGGACGGAGCGGCTGGTGCTCGACGACGTGGACCTCCGCCTCGCGCCGGGCTCGGTGGTCGCCATTGTGGGAGAGAACGGCGCCGGCAAGACGACGCTGGTGAAGCTCCTGTGCCGGCTGTATCAGCCGACCAAGGGGCGCATCCTCGTGGACGGCGCGGAACTGGCGCGCATGCCGCCGGCCACGTGGCGGTCGCGCCTCGCGGGCGCGTTTCAGGACTTTTTCCGGTTCGAGTTCCGGGTGCGTCACACCGTGGGTGTAGGGGACCTGCCGCGCCTCGACGACCGGCCGGCCGTGGCGGCCGCCGTCGAACGCGGCGGCGCGCGCGACGTCGTGCGGCAGCTCGCGGCCGGGCTCGAGACGCAGCTCGGCTCCACCTGGCCCGAGGGCGTGGAGCTCAGCTTCGGGCAGTGGCAGAAGCTCGCGCTCGCCCGCGGATTCATGCGCGAGCGCCCGCTCGTGCTCGTGCTGGACGAGCCCACGGCGGCGCTCGATGCCGAGACCGAGCACGCCCTGTTTGAGCGCTATGCGGCGGCGGCCCGCGGATCCGACGACCGTATCACGATCCTCGTGTCCCACCGGTTCAGCACCGTCCGCATGGCGGACTTCATCGTGGTGCTGCACGGGTCGCGCCTGGTCGAGTCGGGCACCCACGAGGCGCTCATGGCCAGGGGCGGGCGCTACGCCGACCTGTACCGCATCCAGGCCGCGGCGTACCGCTGACGATCCGTCGCCTAGCGATTGAGCCAGTACGACAGCTTCACCAGGAAGCTGTTGTCGGGCCGGAGGGTGAACAGATCGCTCAGGTCGCCGCGGAAGCCCTGCGTCCCTTCCGCGCCGGTCGAGTTCTGGCGCCCCTGGCTCCAGACCAGGAACAGCGTCGAGCCGGGCCGATACTCCCAGCGGAACACGACATTGGAGCGGAATTGCTTGTAGTTGAATCCGCCGGGGTTGTCGGCGAGGACCGGGTCCGGAACGTAGCGACTCGCGAAGTCTGCGGCGCGCGGCGTGGCGGACAGCTGGCGCACGTTGCTGTAGGTCCCCTTCGAGACGAACGGCTGGGCGTATACCTGCAGCGTCGCGCTGGCCGTGAACGGGTACGTGAAGCGCATGGTCACGCCGAGCTGCTTCTGCTCGAGGTGAGCGAACACGTAGCGGGTGTCGTGCTGCCCGAGCGGCTGCACGTCGTTGCTGGTGCGGGTGTAGTTGGGGATGATCGCCGCCGTGACGCGCGACACCAGCTTGAAATCGACCTCGGGCATGAGGTTGAGGCTGTGCGAGCGCCCGCCGTCTCCCCGCCAGTAGTTGACCCAGAAGTACGGGACGATCGCCTTGCGGTCGTCGCCGTTCAGGCCGGCCCACGGCGCGAAGTACGGATCCTGCCGCACGGCCGGGCCGCCGCGAGAGCACGAGTAGCAATACGTCTCACCCAACTGGCCCAGCGTGCCGCCGGTATGAAACGACCAGGTGTTGCGGAACGTGATGTGCGTGTTGGTATTGAAGGCCCGCTCCTCAGGGCTTCCCGCAGTCGTCCAGTATTGCCACCAGTTGAAATTCCACTGAAACCGCTGGTACAGGCGGCGCGTGTGGCGGTCGAAATAGCCGACCCAGGTGCTCCACGATTGCTGGTCTGCGCGCTGCAGGTAGCCCAGGTCATTGATCTCGAAGCCGGCGGAGCGCCGCTGGTAGCTGGTCTGGCCCAGGAGGTGCGCGCCGCCCACCTTGCTGATCTGCAGCTCCTCGGCGTCACCCGAGAGCATCGTACGTGTCGTGTCGTAGGGGAGCCCCGCGTCGGGCCGCTGGTAGTAGTGGGCCGCGTCGCGTTGCGTGGCGGCGATGACCGGCGCGCTGCCCGCCACGCGGCTCCAGTCGAGCGATCCCGCGATCTCGTACCGGCCGCCGCGGAACCGGTGGCGGAAGTCCGCCGCGCCCACATAGGCGCTGCGGCGCAGATAGGGTGAGGTCCAGGAGTCGTTGTCGCGGTTCACGGCGGTAACGATGGCGCCGACGCTGCTCTCGCCGCCGCGCAGGTCCTGGCGCAGCCGCACCACGCCGTAGTTGGTCGTCGGCTCGATGGTGGCGCCGCCCACCCCCGTCACGTGCTGCGTCACGGCGTCGAGCACGCCGATGGTCGTCCCGCCCGGCAGCCGCCCGGTGAGCTTGCCGGCGCCGAGGATCCGGGTGAACGCGGGCGAGGTGGTGTCCGAGTAGGTGCCGGCGAGCTGGGGCGCGCGTCCGATGCGGCGGCTGTAGACCAGCCCTTCGCTGCTGCAGTTCACCTGGTTGCAGTTGACGTCGAACTGGAACAGGCCGCGTCCGGCGACGAAGAAGGGGCGCCGCTCTGAGAAGAAGGTCTCGAAGGCGGTGAGGTTCAGGACCCCGGGGTCGGCTTCCACCTGCCCGAAGTCGGGGTTGAAGGTGGCGTCGAGCGTGAGGTTCGAGGCGACGCGGTATTTCAGGTCGCCGCCCGCCGCCAGGTCCTGCGTCCGACCTATTCCCGTCTTGGTGAACTCCGACACGTTCTTGGTCACCACGTAGGGTGCGGCTTCGAGCCGGCGCGGCGCCTCGAGGTCGACCAGCCCGCTGATCTCACCGAATTGCGACACAAAACCCGCCTTCGACTGGCGGAACAGCGGCCAGCTCACCCGCTGGGAGTAGCGGTACAGGTCCCGGTCGATCGTGAGTCCGAAGGTGTGGCTCCGTTCCCGGCCGTAGCGAAGCTGTGACAGCGGGATGCGGAATTCGGCGGTCCAACCGAGGGAATCGACTCGGGTCGCGACGTCCCACACCGCGTCCCAGGCGAAGTCTTCGTTGCCGTCGTTGTAGATCTGCGCGTCCAGCTTCACGCCCGAGGGGTTGACGCCGAACTCATACCCGGTGCGGCGGTCGTGATACGAGTCGAGGAAGATCCAGATCATGTCCGAGGGGGTGAAATAGTCGCGCCGGGCGAGCACCGTGATGATGCTGTCGGGGTGCGGATCGAAGGCGCGGACGAAGACGTACAGGGCGCCTGCGTCGTAGGCGACTTTCGCAGCGGTCGGAAGCTTGGACGGTCCGCCCTCGCTGGGCCGCCATTCTTGGAAGCCGGTAATCGGTTGGGCCTCCCGCCAGACCGCATCGTCGTCGCGCCCGTCAATGACGGGTGGCTGGGCTGCGCGGGTGGCCGCGACGCTGGTTGGCGGGGGCGGGTCAGGCCGCTGAGGATCGGCACCCTGACTGGCGAGCGTGACGGCGGCGAGGACGAGCAAGCCAGCGAGCATGAGGACCCTAGTCGGAGGTTTCCCGGTTAGACGACGGTACCTCGGAAAAGGTTGTTTCAGGAGTCGGAAGCCTAGATTCCAGGCATGGAGTTCGACCCCCTCCCCCAGCAGCGCCTCGCCATCGAAGCGCCCCTCGGCCCCCTCCTGGTGGTCGCGGGACCCGGCGCGGGGAAGACGTTCTGCCTCATCGCCCGCATCAACCATCTCATCACCACCCTCGGGATCGCGCCCCAGCGCATCTGCGCGGTCACGTTCACGAACCGGGCCGCCGAGGAAATTGGCGTGCGGCTGACGCATACGCTGCGGGACCGGGCGGAGGCCATCACGCGGGGCACGATCCACGCCCTGTGCCTGGCCCTGCTGCGCGAGCACACCGAGGCGGCGGGCCTGCGGAAGGGGTTCGGCGTGGCCGACGAGCTGTACCAGAAGGTCATCCTGGGCCGGTTGCACGTGCCACTCGAGCAGCGGGGTCCCCTGTTGAACCGGTTCGGCCGGCACCGGGTGCAGGCGTACGAGTTGACGGCTGACGACGCGCGCCTCTATCGCGAGTACACCGGCTGGCTGGCGCAGCGCAACATGCTGGACTTCGACGACCTCGTGACGCATGCCGCGACGCTGATGCGCACGCGCGGGGACGTCGGCGATGCGATCGCGGCGCGCTGGGACTATCTCCTGGTGGACGAGTTCCAGGACGTGAACGCGGTCCAGTACGACCTTCTGAAGCGGTTGGCGGAGCCGCACGGCAACTTCTTCGCGGTCGGCGATGACGAGCAGTCGATCTTCACCTGGACGGGAGCGGACCCGTACGTCCTTGTGCGGTTCGGTCGCGATTACGGGATCGAGCGACCGATCGTGCTGGACCGGAACTGTCGCTGCTCGCGTCAGATCTTCGAGACCGCGCGCCGCGTGCTCGCACAGAATCCCCAGCTGTTCGAAAAGCAGCTCAGCGCGGAGCAGGAGTCGCCGTACGAGGTGGCGGCGTGGGCGTTCCGCGACGAAGCAGAAGAGGCGTCTTGGCTGCTCGAGGATCTCCGCAGCGACTGCGCGGCCTCGCGCTTGGGATGGGGCGACTACGCCATACTCTATCGCCGGCACAAGATCGGCGAGTACCTCGAGGGGCGGCTCGTTCGTGCGGGGATTCCCTGCCGGCTGGCGCGCGGGCGCTCGCTCGTCGAAGACGACGTCATCAAGTACGTGATCGCCGCGCTGCGGATCGTGCGTGACCCGAACGACCCCGTGGCGCTGGAGGCGTTCGCGCAGTGCGTGCTGTCGGCGCACTTTCTGCAGGAAGTAATGGCTTCTCCCCCTTTCCCCCTCTCCGCGAACGCGGAGCGGGGAGACGCCGGCGATTTTCTGGTGGCGGTACGCACGCTCGCCCGGCGCCGGCCGGCGCAGCACCCCGACACGAAGAAGCTGTGGCGGCTGGTCTATCAGGTGGAGAACCTCCGCGCCCTGAGCCGTTCGCACCGCGCGTTGCTGCCTCTGGTCGACGAGATCCTGTCGCAGAGCGTCGGGCCGTACCGGAACGCTTTGGAGGAGCGGCACGACGAGCTCAGCGATCCCGCCGATAACCCTGAAGCCGTGCAACTCTTCGAGCGGCTGGAGGCGGCGATTGCGGCGGAGCGAGACATCGTGATCGAGCCACAGGGAGGGCTGGAGATCGCTGTGCGAGGGATGCTGATCGCGGCCGGCCTGCGTCATGTTCCAACCTCCACAACCTCTCGAACCTCCCCAACCTCCATAGCCTCCCCGCTCACTCTCTTCAAGGCGCTACAGCTGCTGCACGCCAAGGAGCTCGATACCGCACTCGAGCGGTACGTCACGTTCGACCTGGAAACGACAGACAAGGATGTCGAGGTATGCGGGGTTGTGGAGGTCGGCGCGGCGCGGGTGGTCAAGGGCGAGATCGTGGAGCGGTTTCAGTCGCTGGTCCAGCCATACCGGCCGATCACACCGGCGGCGAGCGCGATCCACGGCTACACGGATGACGACGTACGGGACGCGCGGCCCTTTGCCGAGGTGTGGTCTGAGTTTCGCGCCTTCATCGGCGAGGACATCCTCATCGTCCACAACGGCCAGCAGTTCGACATTCCCGTGCTGCGCCGGCTCGCAGCGGGACGGGACGGCGTGGACAGCCTCGTGTTCTACGACACGCTGCCGCTGGTTCGCTCGCTGTCACGTGACAGCGCCAAGCTCGAGGACCTCGCGCTGCGCTTCGGCATCGACGCCGGGCGCGCGCATCATGCCTTGGACGACGCCGTCACACTGGCGCAGGTGTACCGCGAGCTCGAGCGCCAGCGGGGAATCCGGGCGCGCAAAGCCGTGCTGCTGAACCTGCTCGACTATCTCGGCCTGGCGCTGGCACTCGAGCCCCGCACAGAGCAGCAGGCGGGCAGCCCGAAGGGACTCCCCGACGGTCGCAAGGAGCGGGACGTCTTGTTCAAGCTCGCGAAGTTCTACACGCTGGGCCGATACGGCGACGCACTGGCATTCTACGAGATGGAGCGCGAGCGCACCGGTGCAGCCGGGACGCCGTCCGTCGACGAGGTGATCCACCGGCTGGGCGGGCGCGCCCTCATGACGCGCCTCCGCGCCGAGCCCGATCCCGCGCAGCGCTACCCCGCGGCGGTGGCCCGCCTGCGGGCGCTGATGGATGGCGATGCCTCAGCAACGCTCTCGGACAGCATCGACCGGCTGCTCGAGCGGGTGGCCCTGTCCACATCGGACGGCATCGAGGTTGCGCCCGATCGCGTCAACCTTCTCACGCTGCATTCAACCAAGGGCTTGGAGTTTTCGCGCGTATACATAGTGGGCGTGGAGGATTACCAAGTCCCCGGGTATCGCGAGTCGACGGAACATCGGCAGGCCGAGATCGAAGAGGCACGGCGGCTCCTGTATGTGGGGATGACGCGGGCGCGGGAGCGACTGGTGCTGACGCGGGTGGAGCGCCGATTTGGAATGGACGCGGGCGGGAGCAGTTTTCTCGAAGAGATGGGTTTGGACGTACAGGCGGTGGGCGCGGGGTGATCGACTCGTGATTCGAAGTCCGCGGCCTAAGCCCGCCGGGCCGCCGCCTGCGTCACCCGCAGTCCCGCGCCCCGCAAGGCCGCGTCATAGAGCCGCGTGACGGCCCGCGCCGCCCGCCGCACGCTAGCGCAAGCGCACGCGAGGGCGGGCAACGCCTCAGGCGTCATGGCGTGTGCCGCGGGCGGCGCGCAGGCGGCGGAAAATGACCACGTGGTCCGCCACCAGAATGGGGACGAAGAACGTCGGGACGAGGACGAGGGGGAGCGACAGCACTGGGGTGATGCCCGGGACGGAGCCACGCAACGTAACCGCCGTCGCCGTGCCGACCGCCACCACGAGGTCGAGCAGACCGAACGCGTTCCAGGCGTGGGTGAGGGCGCGGCCGAGCGGGGAGCGGGGCTCGCCGGCGGCGACGAGGACGAGCGCCAGCGCTGCCGTGGCGATGTCGCCCCAGCCGGGTGAGGGTGAGTGTCAGGAGCTGTTGATGCGCCAGTCGCCGACGTGCAATATCGATATCCCCGCGAGTCACGGGGCGGCGTTCCGGATCACGGCTTCCAAATCCCCCGGAGCTCGCTTGCGACACTCCTGCTTCAGGTCTTTCACGTCCGCTGCGAGGAACGTTCCCAGAAAGGAATCCGCGGTGACCTCGAACGCCGGTAGTTCCTTCTTGGCGGAGGTGTTGGAATACAAGGCAATCACCGCGCGTGCGTCGAACCGGTAGAAGGAGTACGTCGGGTAACGACCAAACAGCCAGACGTGAGCGGGCTGGCGGAAGTCTCTCGCGAGACGCGCGAAATAACGGTACGCATCCGCGACCAACGCTGGGATCAGGGGACCGTCCTCGAAATGCTTGCCCAGAGAGAACATCAGCTCGTGGTCCTCGAGATCCGGGAGGAACACCTCGAGCGTGGTGCCTGCTCGGCCGAGGAACGCTTTGATAGCGGCGTCGTGATTCTCGCGCCAGCGACGGGAATGGATGAAGTAGAGCGCCATCGTGGTCGCGGACCCGATGAGATCGTCGAACCGGTGCACGAATCCGGCGAACGGGGCCACGCCGACAATGCCGAAAGGGAACTCAGGGGTGGCGGTCATCGGCTCGATGCTATCCCCGGCGCGACCGAGCGGCAAGAACTCGTGTGAGCCCGATGAGAGAGCTCTAAGAATGAGCCCGGACGCTTCCCGCGCGCGCCCATCTCCTCTACCTTCAGTCCATGAACCTGCTGCTCGCTCTCGCCGTCGCCACCGCCGCGCCGCTCGACACGGCGACCTTCGCGGGCGGCTGCTTCTGGTCGATGGAGCGCGCCTTCGACCAGGTCGATGGCGTCGTGTCCGTCACCGTGGGCTACACGGGCGGCCACACGCCGCACCCGACGTATGAGCAGGTGTCCACCGAGCTGACGGGGCACCTCGAGGCGGTGCAGGTGGTGTACGATCCCGGAAAGATCACGTACGAGCGGCTGGTGGACGCGTTCTGGCACGACATCGATCCGACCCAGGCCGACGGTCAGTTCTGCGACCACGGCGATGAGTACCGCACGGCGATCTTCTACGGCGGCACGGCGCAGCACCGCGTGGCCGCGGCCTCACGGCGGGCGCTGGAGCGGCGCTTCGAGCGGCCGATCGTCACCGCGATCGTCCGGGCTCAGGCGTTCTACCCGGCGGAAGCGGATCACCAACACTATTACCGCAAGAATCCGATCAGGTACGGGATGTATCGCGTGGCGTGCGGCCGCGACCGGCGCCTGGCGGAGGTGTGGGGCGCTGCGGCGCCGCACGCGGAGGGACATTCGACTATGCGCGACACGAAGCCAGGCGACGCCGAGCTGCGGCAGTCGCTCACGCCGTTGCAGTATCAGGTGACCCAGCACGAGGCGACGGAGCAGCCGTTCCACAACGAGTATTGGGACAACCACGGGGCGGGCATCTACGTGGACGTGGTGTCCGGGGAGCCGCTGTTCAGCTCGCTCGACAAGTTCGAGTCGGGCACCGGATGGCCGAGCTTCACCAAGCCGCTCGAGGATGCGAACATCCGCCAGAAGACCGATCGGTCGCTCTTCACGGCGCGGACCGAAGTCCGGTCGGCACACGCCGATTCCCATCTGGGGCACCTGTTCGACGACGGCCCGGCGCCGACCGGGCTGCGCTACTGCATCAACTCCGCCGCGCTGCGCTTCATTCCGGTGGAGCGCCTGCAGGCGGAGGGCTACGAGCGCTACCTGCCGCTGTTCATCCCTTGATTGCGCGCGCCGACCCGCGTCGCCGGGCCGGGAGTCGCTGCCGGATGGCGCCGAGATGGTACGCCGTGTGCGCGATGGCGCCGATCGCCACGGCCAGAGCGTCCTCGTCCCACCGAGCGTGAGTCTCCACGGCCACGAACAGCGTCGCATATTCATCGTGCAGTCGAGCCCGTAAGGCAGCCCACTCGGCGTCGTCGACGGCGGACACTGTCCAGCTCCCGCTGCGGTCGCGCGAGGTCGACTCGCCGCGCAGCCCCCTGGTCGAAAGGGCGAGGCTCGAGGTCAGGTGATGGACGTGCCCGGCGATCGTGGTGTGGCCCGGTCCCCCCTTACGGGACGCGTCGGCGGCGCTCAACCCGCTGAGCGTGCCGAAGACTCCGGTCCCCGGGGATGTATCGGTGAAGTAGGTCCAGGGACCGGGAGGCCCTTCGAAGGCCTCCCGCAGCATGCGGGTCAGCAAACTCACCGTCACGGCGGGCGGCGTCCCTGTCATACCCGATCATCCTCGGCCATGGCGTTGAATAGAATGCTACGGTGGGCCGCGCTTTCCCAACAGGTCACGCACCGTGGTGAGAAGCACGCTGGGTGCGAACGGCTTCCGCAGCGTGCGCGACGCACCGAAGGCCGTCGCCGCGTCCAGCAGGTCGAACTTCAGGCCGCCGCCGCCCGACATGGCGATGATCTTCGATTGCGGAGCCTCAGCCCGCACTTCCCGGATGACTTCCAGCCCGTCCCGCTCGGGCATGTAGAGGTCGACGACCACGAGGTCGGCCCCCTGCTCGCGGTGCAGCCGCAATCCGGCGTCCCCATCGGCCGCGTCGAGGACCTCGTAGCCGGCTGACTCGAGCACGATCCGAATCGCGCCCCGCAGCAGCGCATCGTCCTCGATCACGAGGATGCGCTCCATTGCGGCGCTAGGCGTCCAGCGCATCCCGCACGCGGCGCGCGAGCGTCTCGGGCGTGAAGGGTTTCTGGAGGTACGCGACTCCGGACTCGAGGATGCCGTGATGGACGACGGCGCTCTCCCCATAGCCCGACACATACAACACCTTCATCTCGCGTCGGAGCTGCGCCAACTGCTCGGCCAGCTGCCGCCCGCTGAGCCCGGGCATGACGACATCCGTCAGCAGCAGATGGATGGGACCGTGATGCTTGGCCGCGAGCCGCAGCGCGGTGTCGCCGTTGGGCGCCTCCAGCACGGCGTACCCGTAACGCTCGAGCACCTGGCGCGTTACCATGCGGACCGACGCTGCGTCCTCCACGACCAGCACGGTCTCCGTGCCGCGGCGCGGCTCCGCGGGCGCAATCCGAGCGACGGCGGGCTCGGCGGGCTCGTCCACGCGCGGCAGGTAGACCTTGAAGCTCGACCCTCGGCCGGGCTCGGAATACACCCAGATGAACCCACCCGCCTGCTTCACGATCCCGTACACCGTGGCCAGCCCCAACCCCGTTCCCTTACCGCTCTCCTTGGTCGTGAAGAACGGCTCGAAGATACGGGCCTTGGTCTGCTCGTCCATGCCGATTCCCGTATCGGACATGGCCAACATGACGTAGCGGCCGGGGCGGGCAGGCGCGTGACTGCGCACGTAAACGTCGTCCATGTCCATGTTGGCCGCCTCGATGGTCAGCCGGCCTCCGGCCGGCATCGCGTCGCGGGCGTTGACCGCGAGGTTGATGATGACCTGCTCGAGCTGGCCGGGGTCCGCCTTCACCGCGCCCAGATCCGGTGCCAAAGAGGTGGTGAGCTGAACGTCTTCGCCGATCAGCCGCTTGAGCAGCTTTTCGGTGGCCGCGACGGTGGCCTTCAGGTCCAGGACCTTGGGCTCGAGCACCTGCTGGCGACTGAACGCGAGCAGCTGACGGGTGAGGGCGGCGGCGCCCTCCGCGGCCTGACGAATCTGGCCGACGTCGTCGCGCTTGGGATCGTCCGGTCCGAGATCTTCGAGCAACAAGTCGCTGTAGCTGGTGATCACGGTCAGGAGGTTGTTGAAGTCGTGCGCGACGCCTCCGGCTAGGCGGCCGACCGCCTCCATCTTCTGCGCCTGGCGCAGCCGCGCTTCCGACTGCCGCAGCGCCTCCTCGGCGCGTTTCCGCTCGATGCCGACGGCCACGGCGCTCGCCATCGACGCCAACGCCTTGGGCAAGAATTCGGAGAGGGGGTGCCGGGCGAACATCGCCACGACACCGAGCACGCGATCGTGCACCACCAGCGGGTAGCCGGCGAACGCCACGAGCCCCTCGCGCCGAGCCCACTCCTGGTCGTGGACCTGGGGGTCGCCCACGACCTGATTGGTGAGATGGGGACGGCGCTCCCGCGCGATCGCACCGATCTCGTATTGTCCCAGGCGCACGCGGCTGTGAGCCCCGTTGATGTGCGTGTACATGCCGGCGCTCGCCTGGAGCTCGAGGATTCCGCTCGCGTCGTCGAGGGTCCAGATGCGGGCGAACGCCACGTCGAGGTGGCGCACCAGCGCTTCGGCGCACAGCTGCAGCATCGCCCGCAGGTCCGTACCCTGCGTCAGGGCGATCCCGACGTCGGAAGTCAGCTCCGCCAGGCGCGCTCGCTCGAGCAGGGCCGTCTGCGCCCGACGGCGCTCGCGGCGCACGTCCGCATCGCGCAGCTCCCGCTCGATGGCCGGGATCAGGCGGCGGAGATTCCCCTTGGTGAGGAAGTCCTGCGCGCCCGCCTTCATCGCCTCAACCGCGACGTCTTCGCCGATCGTGCCCGAAACAAAGATGAAAGGCGTATCGAGATCGCATGCCCGTAACAGGGCGAGGGCCGCCGGGCCGCTGAACGCCGGCATGCTGTAGTCGCCGATCACGAGATCCCACGCCTGGCGATCGAGCGCCGCCTGCATGGCGGTGGGGCTGTCCACCCGCTCGTACGCCGGGTCGAAGCCCGCGCGCTGCAGCTCCCGGAGCAGCAGCCGGGCGTCGTCCTCGGAGTCCTCCGCGATCAACACCCGCAGCGGGACCCGCACCGACTGGCTCCGATCTGAGCGCGCCACTGTTGGACACATGCCCGCCAGACCGCCGCTCGTCCAATACTTTGTTGTTGGGGGAGGTAGCGCTCCGAGCGATAGGTCCGGTCCCTGCGGGGACTGCCGCAGGCCGGTTGGCGCTGGCGCCGACGGGGGCGCTATTATATCAGACTACACGTTCTTGAATCGGGGTGCGCGTGCCACGGAACAAAGCGTTCCAGCCCGCAGAAGCCCTCGACCGCGCCATGGAGCTGTTCTGGCGTGACGGGTATGCCGCGACCGGGCTCGACCGGCTCGTCCGCCGGACTCGTGCCAGCCGCTACGGATTGTACGCGACGTTCGGCGGCAAGCGCGATCTGTTCCTCGCCACTCTCGAGCGCTATTCGCAGACGGTCATGGACCCGATGCTGGCGCCGCTCGAGCAGGCGCGGGCCTCGGTGCCCGAGATCCGGGCGTTCTTCGATCGGGTGCTCGAGGTGATTCGCCAGTCAGGCGACGCGCGGGGCTGTTTCATCTGCAATGCGGCATTCGAGCGCGGTGCCGTCGACGCGGCGGCGGCGAGGCGCGTGCGCCGACACTTCGATCGCGTGCGCCGGCTGCTCGCGCGGGCGCTCGCGAACGCGCGCCGCCACGGTAGCCTGTCGCACGACGTGTCGCTGCCCGCGTGCGCGGACCACCTGCTCGGCGTGGCGGCCGGAGCGTTCCTGCTGGACAGCTGCGGGATGCGACTCGGCGTCATCCGGCGGTTCGTGACCACTGCGTTGAAGGGATTGATCACCTGATGGAATTGCGTCACCTGCGATACTTCGTCGCGGTCGCCAAGAAGGCAGCTTCCTCCGAGCCGCCAGTCGGCTGCGGGTCGCACAGCCGATGGTTGCGCCGGCCCGCGCCGGCTAGCGTCCCTCGACCATGACGCGCTGGTGCGTCGTGTTGGGCTGGGCGGCGATCTTGGTCGCCACGGCGGGCTGCTCGGCTCGCTCACCCCACGGCACCACCCTCCGGGCGGATCGCGACCTGCTCACGCAGGAAGAGCTGCGTGAGCACCGGTTCTCCACGGTCTTTGAAGCGATCGAAGCACTGCGCGCGCATTGGCTGCGGGAGCGGGGACCAGACAGTTTCTCCGCTCCCGGCCACGTACAGGTCTATCTCGACGATTCCCGACTCGGTGGCGTCGAGGCGCTGCGCACGCTGCCGCTGGCGAACGTGCTGTTCATCCGGCATGTCGACGGGATCGTTGCCGCGGCGCGCTGGGGGCTGGACCACGGCCACGGGGTCATCCTCGTCGCGACGCGCCCCTGACTCAGCCCACCGGGTGATGTTCGGGATTCCACCGCAGAATCGCGTCCTCGACGCCCTTGAGGTGCGCCCGCATGCGCTTCACCCCGAGCTTCGCATCGCGCCGCTCCATCGCGTCGAGGATGGCCAGGTGACCCGCGTGATCGCGCTCGCGCGAACCGAAGATGTTCAGGATCAGCCGCTGCTCTTCGGTGAACAGCTCGCGCAGGACGTCGAGTAGCTGGACCAGTACGGCGTTGCCGGAAGCCAGAGCGATCTGCCGGTGGAAGGACATGTTGACGGTGTTCAGGATGTCGTCGTTCGTGAGGTTCGCGCCGGCCGTGGCGAGCAGCCGCCGCATCTCCTTCAGGTGCGCGGCGGTCGCCTTCTGGACCGCATCGGCGACCGACTGCGCCTCGAGCGCCATGCGGGCCCGAATGAGATCGAGCAGCAGCTTCTTACTGACCGTGCCCGGGTAGTCCGGGCTGGCCAGCACCAGGACCTCTTCGCTCCGGCTCACGTACACGCCGGACCCGTGGCGGATTTCGACCACGCCGATGGTCTCGAGCTTCTTCAGGGCCTCGCGCACCGTCGGATGTCCTACGCCGAACCGCTTCGCCATCTCCATGATCGCGGGCAGCCGATCGCCTACGCGATACTGCCCCCGCTGGATCATTCCTCTGATCCGCCGCGCCAGTCTGTCCGACAGACTCTGCTTCAGCTCTGGTGCGAATGCCGTGTGCGCGGCCTCGCTCGCCGTCGATCGCCGAGCCACAGTCCCTCCCGGGCGCCACGCCCCATTCAAAGCTAACGGCGCGTTACCCCGATCACCGCATCGAATGCCGGCTTCGGACGGCGCTGCCGGTCGAACAGCAGCGGATAGTTCGTCCGTCCCGGCACGGGCCAGTTGTTGAGCCAGGAATCCCCGTCCGCCACACCCCAGAAGGTCACCCGGCTGATGTCGCCGGCGTGGCGCAGATACACAGTGAACAGGTCCACGTAGCGCTGCGCCAAGGCGCGCTGCACCGAGTCCGGCAGGCCAGCCCGATAGGGGTTCAGGTCGGCGACCGACTCACCGGGGCGCGGCAGCACGTCAATGTCGAGCTCCGTGATCATCACCCGCACGCCGAGCGCGGCGAAGGCGACAATCGCTGAATCCTGTTGGGCCAGCGTGGGCCAGTCCATGCGGTTATGGCCCTGCAACCCGACGCCCGTCACCGGAACTCCCTGGGCCCGGAGCCGGCGCACCAGCTCGAGGGCGCCGCGCCGTTTAGCAGCGTTCTCGAGTGCGTAGTCGTTGTAATAGAGCTCCGCGTCGGGATCGGCCTCGTGGGCGAACCGGAACGCCTGCGCGAGGTAGTCCTCACCGAGGATCGTGAGCCACGGCGTCCGTCGCAGCGTGCCGTCGTCGTTCAGCGCCTCGTTGACCACGTCCCAGCCGCGGATCCGGCCCCGGAAACGCCCCACCACCGTCTGGATATGGTCGCGCAGCCGCTGGCGCAGCGTGTCGCGGCTCACCGGCTGGCCGCTCGAGTCCTGGACCACCCAGCGCGGCGTCTGTTTGTGCCACACCAGCGTGTGGCCGACGATGAACATCCGGTGGCGCTCGCCGAACGCCACGTACTGGTCGGCGGCCGTGAAGTCGTAGGTCCCGAGCCGGGGGTGCACCGACGCCCACTTCAGCACGTTCTCGGGCGTGATCGCGTTGAACTGCGCCCTGACGAGGGCCGCGCCGAGGGTATCACGCCCGGAGAACTGCGCCGCGTTGAGCGCCGCTCCGACCAGGAACGCGCCCTCGAATGCCGCGCGCAGCGTGCCTCGTGTGCGCCTGACGCCGGGCTGCGGCGGCCGCGCACAGCCGACCGCCAGGGCGCCGATCAGTACCAGGCTGCTCAGCGTCCGGCGCAGCGTCCTCAGTAACCCGGGTTCTGCGGGAACGCCCGGGTGCCCCCGGCGGTCAGGTCGATCTGGCTCTGGGGAATCGGCCGCAGGTGGTGCTTCGCCTCGTTGAAGAACCCGCCGTGTGCCTGCGAGGCCTGCCAGTTGTCGTCCACGATGCGGTGCCACAGGCCCGTGCGCGCAAGGTCGAGCCAGCGCGTCAGCTCGCCGTACAGCTCGCGGCCGCGCTCGTCCAGGATGTACTCGAGGTCGATCGTGGCCGGCATGTGCGTGGCGTCGACGATCAGCGCCCGGTTCGCCGCCTCCGCCGCGCAGCCGCCGCAATTCGCGGCCCGCTGGCGCAGCGTGACGAGGTAGGCGCGCGCGCCCGCCTGGTCGCCCGCCCCCAGCGCGGCTTCGGCGGCGAGCAGGTACGTCTCGCCCAGCCGCATCAGCAGCACGTCGCGACCGCCGTCCAGGTTGTTGAAGTCCGGCCGCGCCTCGTCCTGCCATTTCTTCATCGTGGGGTAGCGGAAAATATCGTACTGCCCGACGGTCGTTTGGTTGGGACAGGGTTCCGCGTTGCACGGCTCGTAGATGGCGTACTTGCGCGACTGCCGGACCGCCTGCCCGACGATATGCCCGGGCTGGAAGATGGCGGTGTCGCCGACGACGAACGCGGCGCCGTTGGTGCAGTTCGGCACGATGGCGGTGTCGCTGGTGGCGACGCCGAACGTCGGCAAGCCGCCGCCGCCGCAGGTGGTGCCCCGATAGCCGGTCATCCTGGCGGCGCCTTGCGATTGGAAGCAGGCCCCGGTGTTGGCCGCGTTGGCGTGCCACACGCTCTGGAACGTGCCGTCGTAGCGCGTGTCGAGCGTCGTCGTATAGGTCGAGTCGGTCCAGCGCTGCCACAGGTTGCGCGCGTACAAGGTGGGTCGGGCGCGGCGGAAGCCGCGGCCGTTGTTGCAGTCGCGGGTCATGCCCTGGCGGTCGTCGTAGAACGACAACATCTGCACGAACAGCGCGTTGCCGCCCCCCGCGTTGAACAGGCCCGCCGTGGTGGTGAACTGGACGGACCAGATGACCTCAGGGTTGGTCTCGGTGGCGGGGACGTTGCAGTACGAGCCCGGTCCGCGGACGCCCATGGGCGCGCAGAAGATGTCCACGTAGTTGGGCAACAGCGCGTAGGGGCCGGCGATCACCGAATCCGCTTCGGCCCGCGCGGATGCGAAGTCGGTCGCCGGCGTCGCGCCCGGCTCGCGCAGGAACGCCGGGCCGCTCAGGTAGAAGTCGGTGTTCGCCGCCTCGTAGGAGTACGGATGATACGCCCGGGTCAGGAGGACCTTGGCCAAGAGGTGGCGGGCCGCGCCTCGCGTCGCCCGGCCCACCTGGTTCTGCGTGACCGGGAGGTCCGGGATCGCCTCCCGCAAATCCTTGACGATCTGGAGGTAGACCGAGTCCGCGGGCGAGCGGTGCGCCTGGTTGCTCGCGACCTGGCTCTCCGTCAGGGGAAGCGGCGCCGGGCCGTACATCTGGACCAGCCAGAAGTAGCTCAAGGCGCGGAGGAATTTCGCCTCGGCGATGCGGGATGCCTTGACGGCCGCGTCCATTCCGGTCACCGCCGGTGCCCGCTCGATCACCGTGTTGGAGGTGTTGATGCCGCGGTAGAAGCTCGTCCACGGAGACTGGTAGTGTCCCGCACTCGCGTTCAATCCGGCGGCGTAGGTGTTCTCGAACTGGTAGCCGCCCTGGTCGCCGTGGGTCGTCAAGTCCGTGCCGAACTCCGTCACGGCGAAGGACTCCTCGCGCCCGAAGAAGTCGCGCAGCTGGGCGTAATCGCCGTCAAGGGCCGCTTCCAGGCCCGCGGGGGTGGTGAAGAACGTGGTCGTGACGGTTCCGACCAGCTGCTCGTCGAGATTCACGCACGCCGCCGGCGCCGCGAGCGCCGCGAGCGCCAACCCCCAAGCCATGAATCGCAGGTGCTTCATCGGTCAGCCTCGGTTCGGGTGATCTCGCGCTAGAAACCCATGTTCGCGCCGACGAGCAGCGTGCGATAGCTCGGCGGCGTCGCGCCGCTGCCCGCTTCGGGGTCGTAGCCGTAGTAGCTCGTGAACACGAACGGATCCTGCGCCTGCGCGTAGACGCGCAGCGAGCTGAAGCGAAATCGGCTCACCAGGCTCGCCGGCAGCGTGTAGCCGACCGTGATGTTGCGCACCCGCCAGTGCCCGCCCGGCCGGTACGCCGGCGACGAGGAATTGACGTCGTTGTACAGCGGGTTCTCGCGACCCGCGCTGGGATTCCAATAGGAGTTGCAGCCCGGAATCGCGGCCTGCTGCGCCGCCGTCATGCCCGGGGGCCCGTCGAGCACGCTGGGGTTCGGGCCGCCGTCACACTTCATGGGCGTCCAGTACGCCACGTTCAAGTTGTTGAAGCGCTCGAACAACCGGGTGGCGCCGGAGCCGAATGCGTCGTTCATGGTGTAGCCCAGCCGGCCCTGGAGCAGGAACGACAGGTCGAAGCGGCGCCACGTCAGCCGGCTGTAGATGCTGGCGAGCAGCTTCGGGTACGTGTTGCCGAGCAGGATGCGATCGGCGGCGGTGATCGCGCTGTCGCCGTTCAAGTCCTGGACCCGGATATCGCCCGGCTTCTGGCCGTACCGTCGGGCGACGGCCGAGTCGGCCAGCTGCCAGATACCGACGTACTGGTAGTCGTAGAACACCTGGCGCAGCGCGTCGAAGGGCTGCACGCCCGGGTTGGTGCCGATGTTGATCGGCTGCCCGATGAACCAGCGGTTGCCGATGTCGTCCCCCGCGCCGCTCGCCAGCGCGACGATGAAGTTCCGGTTGTGCGTGAAGCTCAAGTCGGTGGTCCAGCGGGGGCCGCCCCCGGTGCCCGGGAGGTTCACCGTGGTGATGCTGGCTTCCCAGCCCCGGTTCTCCGTCTTGCCGATGTTCTGGAGCACCTGGGTGTAGCCGATCGAGGCGGGCAGCGAGCGCGGCAGCAGCAGCTCGCTGGTGCGCTCGCGATAAAAGTCGAGCGTGCCGCTGATGCGATCGCGGAACAGGCCGAAGTCCACGCCGGCGTCGAGTTTGGCCGTTCGCTCCCACACGAGGTCGGGGTTGGGGATGGCACCCGGGCGGTAGCCCGCGCCGCTGGCGCCGCCGAAGTTGTAGCGGGTGCGGTCGAGGCCGCCCCACGTCTGGTACGGGTTGATGGAGGTGCTGCCGGTGGTGCCGCCGCTGGCGCGCAGCTTCAGCCCGGAGATGAACCCGAAGCCGCGCATGAACGGCTCCTCGCCCAGCTGCCAGCCCAGGCCCACCGAAGGGAAGAACGACCACTTGTGCCCTGCCGCCAGGCGGCTCGAGCCGTCGTACCGGCCGGTCAGGGTGAGCAGGTAACGGTTCGCAAACGCGTAGTTGATGCGGCCCATGTACGAGGCCAGCTTCCACACGCTGAGCGTACTCTGGGGTGGCTGCGGATTCTCGCCGCTGCCGAGGTTGTACCAGAGCTGGTCGTCGGAGGGGAGGTTGCGTGCTTCCGCGGTGGTGGTGGTGGAGCGGTCCGTCTGGATGCCGTACAGCAGGGTCACGTCGAAGCGGTGATTCCCCGCGGTGCGATTCCACAGCAGCAGCTGGTCCAGTGTGTAGGCGAACTCTTCGGCGTCGGTCCGCTGCGCCTGGGCGTTCCCGATCGGCGTCTGGTTCAGCACCACGTTCGCGCCCTGGAACTGCCCGTCCATGCGGTTCCCGAGGTCGGGGCCGAAGTTCACGCGATACGAGAAGCCGCGGCCCAGCTCGAGCTCCGCGAACACCGAGCCGAACAGCCGGTTCCGGGTCTGCTGGCGTACGAAGCCCTCGGCCTGGCGCAGCGGGTTCACGCGCAGCGGGTCGGGCGTCGGCTTGATCTTCAGCGTGCACACGCTGCACAGCGTGGCGGAGGGGACGCCGGCGCTGTCATACGGCAGGCCCAGCGGGTTGTTCGCCAGCGCCTCACCCCAGACGGAGGCATCCGCGCCGATGTCCGCGATCGACCGCGTGCCCGTGGCCGTGACGCCGATCCGGAGCCGCCGGTAGGTGTTCTCGAAGCTCACCGTGCCGGAGTACTGGCGATACCCCTGCCCGAGCGTGATGCCGTCCTGGTCGAAGTAGCTGCCGGTGAGCGAGAGCCTGGAGTTGCCTGCGACGGAAGTGATCCCGAGCTGATGGCGTTGCTGGTAGCCGGTACGCAGCACCAGGCGTTGCCAGTCGGTACCGGTCGCGCATCCCGGATGCGCGGCCTGGTACGCGGCATCGGTGGCGCACTGCACCTGCGGCAGCTCGTCGGGCGTGAACACACTGGCATCATTCGTCGGGCGGCCCGCCGAGCGGGCCGCCTCGCGTCGCTCGGCGATCGCCTGCGGGCCGTTCATCATGTCCACGAGGTGCAACGCGCTCTGCCCGCCGTATTGCGCGTCGTAGCTGACGTGGATGCTGTTGTCGGCAGCGCCCGCGGCCCCGCGGCGCGTGGTGATGAGGATGACGCCGTTGGAGCCGCGGCTCCCATAGACTGCCGTCGCTGACGCATCCTTCAGTACTTCGATCGACTGGATGATCGCGGGGTTGAAATCCTCGATGCCGCCCGCGAGCGGCACGCCGTCCACCACGTACAGCGGCTGGTTCCCCGCCGCGATGGACCGCACGCCGCGCACGGTCACGTTCATCGGCACGCCGGGGCGGTAGCTGCCGCCGGCCACGACGTCCACGCCCGGCACCCTGGCCTGGATCGCCTGCATCGGGTTGGCCGTCGGGACCTCCGCGATCTGCTGGGCGGAGACCGACGCGATCGCGCCGGTCAGATCGCGCCGCTCCTGGGTGCCGTACCCGACGACGACGACGCCCTCGAGCTGTACCGCAGCTGCGACGAGCTGGAAGTCGAGCGTGACCGCCTCCCCCGCGGGCACCTGCACCGTGAGCGTGAGCGGCGCGAATCCCAGGAGCCGCACGCGGACCAGCTGTGTCCCGGACGGCGCGTCGGCGATCTCGTACCGGCCGGACGCCTCCGTCGCGGCCGTGCGGTTGGTACCGACCACCGTGACGGTCGCGCCCGCGATGGGGCGCCCGTCCTGGGCGGCGGTGACGGTGCCGGTGATCCTGCCTTGGGCTCGGGCCTCGGTGCTAAGGGCGACGCCGACGGCCGCCAGAACCAGTATGCCGCATCGCATCACGACCTCCCGGACGGCTCTCCCAGTTTGCGCGAAGTCATAAGATCACCACGTCACCGGCCGATTCTACCGGCCGGGGCCGGGTTGTCAAGCCGGCGCTACAGCCGGCGCGCCGCGAGCTCGGCCGTAAACTTGGTCCCGGCGGCGGTCGCGGCGGTCACGCTGTCGCCGGCGAGCGCTCCTGCGGCCGTCATCCACAGGCGCACCACATTGGCCGTGCCGGCGCTGGTGCCGCTGCCGAACAGGTGCACCTCGATCGACGATCCAGGGGACAGGTTGCTGAGGATGACCACCCACGAGGGATTCGTCGCCGGGACCGCCGGCGCGACCACGCGCTGCATGGTGCTGTCGGCCGTGCAATTCGACGTGCACTTCCCGCTGCCGTTGCCGTAATAGATCGAGTCGATCGTCGCGATCCCGGCGAGGCTGGCCCGGTAGGTGATCGTGAAGCCACCGGGGCCGACGGCATCGCCGCAGCTGCTCGCCGCCAGCAGCAGGCCGAGTGGGACCACCCCGATGCGCGGACACCGCGGACACAGTGAACGGGGACGCATGGCAGGACCTCCAACAGACAAAAGTGGTGGGTGACGCTGGGCCGCGCTCATGGGGCGCCCAGCACGGCGTCGCAGCGTGGCTTGCGGGGATCGGGGGGACAGCGCAGCTGCCGGTACCAGTCGAGCGGGTGGCGTGGCGCCTCGTAATCGGGGGGCAGCGGCAGGTGGGAGAACGACTGCCAGTACAGGACCGACGCGTCGCGCCACCACCGCGCCTCCGCTTCCTGGATGCGCAGCAAGCCCTGAACCCGGCGGAATCGCTCGGCGTCGACCAGGCCCTCCAGGCCGTCCCAGGTCCGCTGCATCCAGCGCACGGTGTCGACCCCCGCTTGGTAGTGCCGCAGCAGCTCCTCCCACAGCGTGCGGCCCGAGCGCAGGCGTTCTCTCCAGCCGACGTGGTGGAACCAGAGCAGGATAGTGTCGGGCACCGAGTCACGGCTCGAGAAGCGGTTGCGCACCGGAAGCGAGTACTGGCGCACCGCGTTGCTGCCGGTGGCCGTGCGGTCGAAGCCGAGGCCGGCCGAGTCGGCGCGGTTGAAGTAGACGGACGTTTGATCGGCACGGCCGCCGGTTACCCACGGCCCGGGCCCGTAGTGATGGCCCCGCGCCATCTGGTGGGCGAGGCCCAGCGGGGTCATGTAGTTCACCACCGCGTCGCGCGACACCAGCATCATGCCCTGCACCGGGCCGACGACGCGCGCATCGTTCGAGAACGTCATCCGGATCCACTCGTCCGCGATGACGGCCGCGGACAGCGTGTGGTCCCAGGCGAGCCGGCCGAACGCGTACCAGTTGGCCTGGTTGAAGTCCGAGCCGGTCCAGTCGCGGTCGCTGCCGACGTTGGCAACACCGGCGATGCCTCGGATCTCCTTCCCCACCGTCGAGCCGGGGCCGCGGGCGTACGTGTCGGCCCGGAGGATCTCCTCCCACTGCGGGGCCAGGAACGCGAGGTGGCTGTCCTGGCCGAGGTACTCCTTGGTGATCTGGACTTCCATCATCAGGGTTGTGCGCGGCATCGTGCCGAACAGCGGATGGAACGGCTCGCGCGGCTGGAAATCGAGCGGCCCGTTTTTCACCTGAAGTAGCACGTTCTTGCGGAACGAGCCGTCGAGCGGCACGAACTCGTCGCCGGCCTGCATGACGCGATCGGTCGGCACCGTGCTCGAGTAGACGAAGGCGCGCCACATCACGATGCCCCCGTGCGGTGCCACCGCGTCGGCCAGCAGGTTCGCGCCGTCCGCGTGGGTGCGGTGGTAATCCTGGGGCCCGGGCTGTCCTTCGGAGTTGGCCTTCACGAGGAAGCCGCCGAAGTCCGGGATAGCGCGGTAGATCTCGTCCGCCTTCGCGGCCCACCAGGCACGGACGCCGGGATCGATGGGATCGGCGGTGGGCAGCCCGCCGATCTCGATCGGCGCGCTGAAGCGGGCGGTGAGATAGACCCTGACGCCGTAGGGGCGAAGCACGCCCGCGAGGGCGGCGACCTTGGCGAGGTACCCCGGAGTGAGAATCAGGGCGTTGGCGTTCACGTTGGTCAGCACCACGCCGTTGATCCCGACCGACGCGTTGGCCCGTGCGTAATCGCGATAGCGCGGGTTGATCGAGTCCGGGAGACGTGACCACTCCCACAACGACGCTCCCGCATAGCCGCGCTCCACCGTGCCGTCGAGGTTGTCCCAATGGTCGAGCAGGCGGAGCCGCAGACGCGGGGCGCTCACCACGTCGAGCCCGGCGAGGGACCGCTCGGTCTGGAGCAGGCGCAGCAGGTGGAACGCCGCGTACAGGACGCCGACGTCCCGATTGGCGGCGACGACGATCGCGCGCCGGCCGCGGATCGCCATCGCCCGGATGACAAAGCCCTCCGGGCCAGCCTCGCGCAAGCGATCGGCGAGCGGCAGGGCGGCGACGACACGCGAGTTCGCGGGCGTTCCCACGACGAGCGCGCCGTCCCGGCTGACGGCGCGCGCGACCGGGACGTCCCGGCCGAGCAGTCCGCGCAGACCCGTCACCAGCTCATCGCGAGCGGCCTGCATGGTGGCTGCCGTGGACGCAACGACCAGCTGTGTGATGGCGGCACGGTATTCGGGGAGGCGGGCGGTGTCCGCGACCAGGCGATAACGCAGCCACAGGTCGTAGCCGTCCTCGGCGCCGCGCGTCTGTGGCGGGACGGCGACGAACCAGACAGACCAGGAGAACAGGAACGCGAGCCGCGCGGACGTGCGCACGCGGACGCGCCTCAGGCGGGCACGCGCGGGACGCGCGCGTCGGCCGGATCGGCCCAGCGTGTGTTGGGGATCAGCGGCGCCCAGCCGGGTCGCAGCGGATCCTGGTCGTACGGGTACGCACCGAGCCGCAGGAAGTCCTCGTGATAGCGAGCCACGCGCTCGCGGTCCAGCGTCACGCCGAGCCCCGGAGCGGTCGGCACCGCCATCGCGCCGCCGCAGTACGCCCGCTTCCCGCCCTCGATCACGTCGTCCACGAGATGGTGGTAGTGCGCGTCGGCGGCGAAGGTCAGGTTCGGAAGCACGGCGCCGAGGTGCAGCATGGTCGCCAGCTGGATGCCCAGCTCGCCCGAGGAATGGACGGCCACGCCGAACTGGAACGCCTCACAGATGCCGGCCGCCTTCACGCAGGGCCGGATCCCGCCCCAGAACGTCGTGTCGAGGAGGATGACGTCCACGGCGGTCTGGAGCACGTTGGCCGCCAGCTGCTCGAACCCGACGACCACGGTGTTCGTGGCCAGCGGCATCCGGATCCGCTCGCGGGCCCGGCGCATGCCATGCAGCCCGTAGACCGGGTCCTCGAGGTAGTCGTTGTGGAGATCCTCGATCTCCCGCGCGAACCAGACGGCCTGCTCCGTAGACCAGACGCCGTTGGGATCGAAGCGCAGGCGGTCCCCCGGCAGCGCCGCGGCCAGGGCGCGGTAGCACTCCAGCTCGTAGCGAGGCGGGAACACACCGCCCTTGAGCTTGTGCGTGGTGAAGCCCCACTGCCCTTTCAGGGCGCGGGCCTCTGCCACGAGCTGGTCCACCGTGCGCACTTCGCCGGACCCGTCCGTGGCGTTGGCGTAGCGGAAGAACAGGTAGGAGGCGAACGGCACGTGATCGCGCAGCCGGCCACCGAGGATGTCACACACCGGCACCCCCCACGCCTGGCCCAACAGGTCCAGGCACGCGAACTCGACGGCGGCCAGCATCTGGGTCCGGAGGTTGTAGAGTGACGCCGTGGGGTTGGCGATGAGAAAGCGCAGCTCTTCGATCCGCGTGGGGTCGCGCCCGAGGAGATATGGCTTCAGCCCGTGCACGGCGGCGCTGGCGCTCTCGCCGCCGCCCCCCAGCTCACCGAGGCCGACGAGGCCGCTGTCGGTTTCGATCTCGACGATGGTGCGCACGAAGCGGCCCCAATGACACCCGTTGGCGTGACGCAGCGGCGCCTCGAGGGGGACCGAAACCGGCGTCGCCCGAATATCGCGGATCTTCATGGGTGCCATTGGTGATAAACTGACCTGATGACTGTCGGGCGGCAAGGCATCTCACGCGGCCGGCACGGGGATGGCCTCGAGGCGCGGAGCGAGCAGTTGCATGAGCGCCAGCGCGCCGACGTACGCGAGCCCCAACATGGCAAAGATCGGCGCGTAACGGCCACCCGTCGCCTCGAGCATGGCGCCGGTGAGTCGCTGGAACGCGAAGGCGCTGACCATGCCGGCGCAGCCACCCAGGCCGACCACAGACGCGATCGCGTGCCGGGGGAACATGTCGCTCACCGTGGTGAACAGGTTGGCCGACCACCACTGGTGCGCGCCGGCCGCCACCGCGACGATGCTCACGGCCGCCCACAGGGTTCCCGCCGCCGGCGCAAACATCGTCGGGACGATGGCCAGCGCCGCCACGAGCAGTGCCGTCTTGCGGCCGAGGTTGACGCTCCAGCCGCGCTTGATGAGCGCGCCCGACACCCATCCGCCCGTGATCGACCCCACGTCCGCGGCCACGTAGATGACGACCAGCGGAGCCGCGACGCCGGAGAGCCGCACGGCGAAATTCGCCTCCAGGAACTTGGGGAGCCAGAACAGATAGAACAGCCAGACCGGATCCGTCATCGCCTTGCCCACGATGAACGCCCAGGCCTGGCGACGCCGCAGCAGACTGCGCCACGGGACGGTACCAGCGGGCTCAACCGGGTCGCTGCGGATCCACGCCAGCTCCGCTGCTGAAACACGGGGATGCCGGCCCGGCTCCCGGTAGAGCGTGAGCCACGCCACGAGCCAAACGAGATCGAGCCCCCCCGTGGCGATGAACGCCCAGCGCCAGCCCAGCGCGAGGGCGATCCACGGGACGAGCACCGCGGCGAGCACGACCCCGACGTTCGAGCCCGCGTTGAAGATCCCGGTGGCCAGGGCCCGCTCGCGCTTCGGGAACCACTCGGCTACGGTCTTCACCGCGGCCGGGAAGTTGCCGGACTCGCCGATCCCGAGCAGGGCGCGCGCCACGCCGAAGCCGGCGACGCTGCGCACCAGCGCGTGCCCCATGGAGGCCAGGCTCCACAGCCCCACGGCGAGCGACAGGCCGAGACGCACGCCGACGCGATCCATGAAGCGGCCCATGCCGAGCAGTCCCACGCCGTAGGCCACGCTGAACCAGGAGACGATCCTGGCGTAGTCCGTCTCACGCCATCCGAGGTCGCGGGTGAGCGTCGGCGCCAGGATCGCGAGCACCTGGCGGTCGATGTAGTTGACGGTGGTCGCCCCGAACAGCAGCGCCACGACGGTCCACCTCACTCGCGAGACGTCGCGTCCGATCGGATCAAACACCGCTCGAAACACTGAACCCGCCGTCCACCGGGAGGACGACGCCCGTCACGAACGAGGCCGCGTCGCTGCACAGCCACTGCACCGCGCCGACGATCTCGTCGGGCGTGCCCAGGCGCCTCATGGGTGTGTGCGCGATGATCGCACGAGCGCGATCCGTGTAGGAGCCGTCCGGAGCGACGAGCACGGTGCGGTTCTGGTCCGTCACGAAGAAGCCCGGAGCGACCGCGTTCACGCGGACCTTGTCGCCGTAGCGGCGCGCCAGGTCGGCGGCCAGCCAGCGCGTGAGGGTGTCGATGCCAGCCTTGGCGATCGAGTACGCCAGGACGCCGCTCAGCGCGCGCCGCGCCGCCATCGAGGAGATGTTCACGATACAGCCGGAGCCCTGGCGCCCCATGACCTCGCCGAAGATGAGCGACGGGATGAGGGTGCCGTGGAGATTGAGCCGCAGCGCTTCGTCCAACGCGTCGAGCGGCACATCGAACACGGGGCGGTTGTCGCTGCGGGCCCGCGCGACGTTGCCGCCGGCCGCGTTGACCAGGATATCCGCCCGACCGCGCGCCTGCAGCAGCTGGTCCCGCGCGCCGCGCAGCTGCCCCTCGTCAAGGACATCCGCGATGAGAGTGAACGCATCGCCGTCATTCCGGCGGATCGCGGCGGCTTTCGCCTCGGCGGCCTCCGGCCGCCGGCCCAAGATCGCGACCGCCGCTCCCGCCCGCGCCAAGCCGGCGGCGATCGCGCCACCCAGCACGCCGTAGCCGCCCGTGACGACGGCCACGCGGCCAGCCAGCGTGAAGGGTGCGGTCATCTCTTCGTCCCTTCTCAGGGGATGAACAGCGCCAGGTCGATCGCGTCGGCCATCAAGCGGTACCCTGCCTCGTTGGGGTGCAGGTGGTCCCCTGTGTCGGCCGATGGCAGCAGGCGCGAAGGCTCTGCGGGATCGCGTAGCGCGGCGTCGAAGTCGATGACCGCATCGAACCGCCTGCTGCTGCGGATCCAGCGGTTGACGGTCTGCCGCGCCGCCTCCCGATCGTCGCCGCCGTACTGGGATCCGCCGAACGGCGGGATCGTGGCGCCGAAGATGCGAAGGCCCCGGTCGTGCACGCGGTCGATGATCGCCCGGTAGGCGACCGGCAGGTTCCGCGCCACGGCAGCGGCACTCCGCGGCTCACGCGCACCTCCGATGTCGTTGACACCTTCGAGCAGGATCACCCAATGCGCTCCCGGCTGCGCCAGCACGTCACGGTCCAGCCGCGACAGCGCCGTCGGGCCGAGGCCGCCGGCCAGCACCGTATTGCCGCCGATGCCGGCATTGAGCACGGCCACATGTCGAGTGCGCGGATTCGCCTGCAGGCGACGCGCGAGGTTGTCGGGCCAGCGGGTGTTCCGGTTCGGGCCGGAGCCGCGCCCGTCGGTGATCGAGTTCCCCAGGGTGACCACAGCCGCGCCCTCGGCCACGACGTCGAGCCCCGCGATGACGTACCAGTGATCAATCGGCACGGCGTCGGGCAGCTCGGCCGAAAACACCCATTGGCCGGCCTGAAGATACGACGTGGTCCGTGAGCCGGGGTGCCCCGTCACCTCGGCGGGCGCGGCGCCGATGTGGATGGTGATGGCCAGGTCGCCGAGCGTGGGAGCGTCATAGTCCAGCGGGTCGGAGGTCGCCATGGCGCCGGGAGGGATGCGCACCGAGCCCGCTCCAGCGAACGTGAGCCCGCGGTCGCTCGCCACGTCGATCACGTCTCCTCCGCGCGAGCGCGCGATGTGGGCCGACGTGACGGCCAGCGGACTGCCGCCGAACGTATTCGCGAAGCGCACGCGGAGCGTCCGCCCACCCACGGAAATGTGGACGACTTGGCGCAGCGTGCTGCCCGCCAGTCCCGGCGGAGGAGGAAGGTTGCGCTGCTCGGTGAGCTGCGGCGACGCCGCCCAGGTCCCGAGCCAATGCAGACCGGGCGCCGGCGCCGCAGGTCGCGCGCACGCCGCCCACACCGCCAAGGCGACGGCGACGGCCCGGTAGTGGCGTAGCGACGCAGGCACGGTCTCAGGGCGTTCGAACGGCCGGGTTCGCCCCCGCGGCCGCCGGCGGCTGTCCGAAGCCGGGGGGCGGTTGCAGCCGCGAGCGGCCATCGCTCGCGATGAAGGCGCGCAGCTCCACGTACGCGCGGTGCGGGTTGTTGCGCTGCAGCCCGGCCCGGATCCACGTCTCGTGGTACCAGCGGTCGAACGGCGGGTATTCGGCGCGGGCGAAGTCGGCCTCGAGCTGCTCCAGCGGCGGCAAAGCTTCGCGGACGAGTCGCCACATGGCGGTCGAGTCCGGCGCCCGGAGCGCATCCGCCAGCTTCAAGGCGGCCCGAGTCTGTCGCGCATCGATCCGCTGGCCGAGTCCGACGTCGACGGAGAAGAACCGCTGCTGCCCCGCGGTCATCGCGGTCTCGGCCTCCGCTGCCATGGTCAAAGCGCTATCGAGTCGGCCGCTGCGCGCCTGGAGCACCGCCAGGGTATCGGCGTTGAACGGCGTGAACGGCTGACCGGTCACGCGACGCCACAAACGCTCGATCAAGTTCTGCACCGCTTCCGACGCGTACCAGAGCTTGTCGGGCGTGTCGAGCAGGGCATCGTAGCGGTCGTACGCCGCCCGCGCCGAGGCGGCGGCGGGCGCGAAATACTCCTGCGTCCACCACGCCACGAACCGGCTCGCCGGGTCGGGCGACGCGTACACGGCCGACGCGTTCCACGTGATATCGGCGATCATACGCGCGCCCATGACGTAGTCGCGCAGCTCCGACACGTTGACGAGCATGTACTCGGTCGCCCGGGCCTGCACGATGCGTTGGAACTCCCCCGCGATCGTCTCTGGGGCCACCGTATGCGTGGTCTGCTTGCTCAGGTTGCCACCGAGGTAGGCCAGGTGGTAGTAGACGCCGTGCTTCCAGCGGCCCAGGTCGGTCGGGAGCCCGCGCATGTGGCCGTCGTTGTCGTCCGGCCAGACGATGACGACATCGTCCGGCAAGCCGAACGCCGCCGGATCGCGACGGTACAGCTCCAGCATCTCCGAATACATCGTGAAGTGAAACAACGCGGCGCGCCCCGGCGGCAGGGCGTCGCGCACCATGCCGGTCTCGAGCCCGATCACTTCGCGGAACACCCGCGCCTTGTCGGCGTCGGTGGTCCCCTCAGGCCACGTGTACGCGCGGTCCGACGTGTTTCGCAGTCCCACCGGCCAGATCACGTCCAGGTTGTGGTTTTCGGCGACGCCACCCCGCCAGAAAGTCAGCAGGCCATCCCGATTGCTGAACCAGTCGTAGTCGGGCCGCACCCCGCGTTCGGCCGCCAGGTTGAAGGTGGTCAGGCCGAATGGATTGGAGACGAGGATGTCGTAGTGGTGCGACGTATAGTAAAGGCCCCAGTCGCTCGCGAGCTGCTGCACCTCGAAGCGGCGGTGCACCCGCACGTACGGCGCGACCATGTTCATCCGCAACCGCAGCGCCGTTTCGAAGAAGCGGCGGTACCAGGCCAGCGGCACGTCCCCGGTCTGGAGTGGATAACCGCGAGCGTCGAACGGACGGGGTAGGATATCCTCGTCGTCGTGGAAGAACCCGCGGTACCTGAACGTCGGTGGCCCCTGCGCGAAACGTATGCCCTTGAGGACGAGCGGGTCGCGGTGCTCCGGCACGTACCCGGTCCAGAGGTATAGCGGATCGACACCCAGCCGCTCGGATAGGGTGTAGGCCGCGAACGCGGTGCCACGGGGGTTCGACCCCACCAGCCACACGGTCCGCGGTGCGGTGACTACGCGGTAGGACTCCCACTGGCCCCGCAGCGCTGCCGCGTCGATGGCGGCCGGGAGTGGTCCGTTCCCCACGGTGGCGAGTCGAATGCTCGTCCTCCCGGTCGTGGGAGTGGAAACGATGGGCGGGCGATAGCCGCTGATCGTCTCGATGTCGCCGGCCAGAAACGCGGCCGCCTGGCGCACGTTCAGGTTCTCGGCAGCGCCGACCACGATTTCGACGCCGCTATCGTGTGACGCCAGCACCACATCGCCGGTAGCGGCGGGTCCGGTCCGGACCCAGGACCCGCGCAGGGGCGCCGCCCAAGGGTCGGCCTGGGCGGCACTGCCGGCGGGAACCGCGTTGCACGCGATCAGGATCAATAGGAGCATGGGATCCTCTTCGTGAACGAAGCGAACGCAACTCCATAGTACGCGCAGGCGCACCCGTTCGCTCTGCGGTAGCATCGAGGGCCCGGTCATGACCGTGACCGATTAAGATTACTGGGCACGGTGACGCAGGGCCTGGCGCAGGAGGGGCGCGAACATGTTCGGCTTCGAAATACCGGCGTGGGCGATCGGCGTGGGCTTCATCATCCTGGCTGGCTCTCTCGCAGGGGGCGTGAAACGCTTGCTCTCCGGCGACCACGGCAATCCCCGACCTCGGGGCAAGCTCTCCAGGCGCGACGTGGGTCAGATGGTGGGTGACTTGGAGACGAGACTCGGCGACGTCGACGAGCTGCGCGGCAAGCTCGCCGAGCTCGAGGACATGCAGCGACGGCTCGGCGAGCTGGAGGAACGCGTCGACTTTGCGGAACGCCTGCTCACGAAGCAGCGCGACGCGGAGCGGCTGGCCCCACCGAAGAGCTGAACCAAGAAAGAGCACAACATCACGGCGTACCGTGAAGCCGATGCCGCGGGCGGCCGGGAATTAGGGCTCCAGGCCGACTCGCTTCACGAGCCGCGCAAAGCGGGGATCGTCGCGCACCGCATCGTACAGCGGCTCGACCTTGAGGAAAGTCATGTAGGCGTCGCGCCCTTCATACCCCCGCTCGAGCCAGGCGAACGTGCTGTCCGCGTCGCCCAGCGCGGCGTACAGCAGGGCCACCTTCGCCGGTATGACGTAGCCGCGTCGCACCTGTGCCTTCAGCTCGCCCAGCACGCGCACGGCCTCCCCCCGGTTCCCGCAGCGAGCGTAGGCGTAGCCACGGACCGCCCCTTCGGGGTTGGGGAGTGACGCTGGGATGAGTCGGGCGGCCGCGATCGCCTCGCCGCACCGGTTTGCCTGCAGGTACGCCCGCGCCAGCTCGGCGTGCACCAGCACGTTGGTGGAGTCCACCTCCAGCGTCTTGCGCAGCCGTGCGATGGCCTCGTCGTAGCGATGCGTGTAGTAGAGCATGCTCGCCCAACGCGTGTTGAGAATCACGGACAGGGGATCGAAGTCGACCGCCCGTTGGATCTCGCGAAGCGCATCAGCGGCGTTTCCCACGATGATCGAGTGCCACGCCTGGAACAGGTGCGCCGGGGCGTACTGCGGGTCGAGGGCGATGGCTCGAGCCAGCTCCTGTTCGGCAGCGGGCCAATTCCAGTCGTAATACAGACTGATGATCCCGAGCGAGGTGTGCGCTTCGGCGAGTGTGCTGTCGAGCTGCAGGGCCCGCTGCGCGGCCGCCTTCGCCCGGGAGAAGCCTTCGCGTGGGGCGTCGTAACCCCAGATCGCCAGGACGCTGGAAGCATCGCTCAAGCCGGAGTAAGCGGAGGCGTACAGAGAGTCGGCCCGCACCGCCTGCTCGAAGTAGTCGGCACTCCGGCGCAGCAGGCCCGGCTCGGTCCGCAGCCCGAAGAAGTAGCGGCCCTTCAAGTACAGGTCGTGCGCTGCCGGACTCGCCGTCGAGCGTCGCACCAGGGGGGTGTTGCTCGCTTCTGCGAGCGTAACCTGGAGGGCGTGTACGATGGACCGCGAGATGTCGTCCTGCACCGCGAACACGTCCTTGATGTCGCGCTCGTACTCCTCGGCCCAGAGCTGATAGCCATCCGTGGCGTCGATGAGCTGAGCGTTCACTCGAACCCGGCTGCCGGCGCGCCGGACCGAGCCCTCCAGCAACGTCGCGACGTTCAACTCCTTCCCGATCTCGCCAGCGTTTACGTTCCGGTCCCGGAACGCGAAGGCCGAGGTGCGTGCCGCGACACGCAAGCCGGGCACCGCGTGCAGTGCCGTGATGAGCTCTTCCGACATGCCGTCGCTGAAGTACTCGTCGTTACGGTCGCCGCTCAAGTTCGCGAAGGGCAGTACCGCGATCGACCGGGCTGAGCCGCGGGATGGAGTGTCTCTGCCAATCGGTCGACGCCAGAATAGAACGGAACCGACGGCGAGCAGGGCGACAGCCGCGGCGTACCGCGCGGCCCGGCGGGCCCACCAGCGGGAGGACGGGACCGCCGGTGCCGCGGTCAGCGCGTCGCCGAACGCGCCGGCCGTGGGAAACCGGTCAGCGGGCGTCTTGGCCAGCGCCTTGAACGCGGCCCGCTCGACTGCGGCCGGTAGGTCGGGACGACTGGCGCGCAGCGGCGGCACCGGATCGAGCGAGTGTCGCGCCACGATCTCCCGCGCCGTGCTCCCGAGAAACGGCGGGTGTCCCGCCAGCATCTCGTACAGCACGCAGCCGAGGGCGTAGACGTCGGTGCGCGCGTCGAGCGCGTGCTCCCCGCTCGCCTGCTCCGGGCTCATATAGGCCGGCGTCCCCACGGCCATTCCGGTCTCGGTCAGCCGGTCGCTCCCCTGCAGCGCCCGGGCGATCCCGAAGTCGGCCAGCAGGGAGTGGCCCTCGGTGAGGAGGATGTTCTCGGGCTTCACGTCGCGGTGGATCACGCCGTGCCGGTGCGCGTAGTCCAGCGCCTCGGCAGCCTCTCGCGCGATGCGGAGCGCGTCCGCCACCGAGAGTTGTCGCTCGCGCTCCAGCCGGGCGCGCAGCGATTCGCCTTCCACGTACGGCATGGTGAACCACAGCTGGCCGGCGGCGTCGCCGGAGTCGTGCACGCTCAGCACGTGCGGGTGCTGCAGCCGCGCGGCGAGCCTGATTTCCCGAAGGAAGCGCTCCCCCCCCAGCGCCGCGGCCAGATCCGCGTGGAGGACCTTGAGGGCGACAAAACGGTCGTGCTTCAGGTCACGGGCGAGATAGACCGTCGCCATCCCGCCGCGGCCGAGCTGGCGCTCGATCGTGTAGCGGCCGGCGAGGGCGGACTGCAGGTGGCTGAGCTGGTCGGCCAGGCAGCGATTCCGGGACGCGGGACGACTCCATCATAGGGCCGGCATCATGGCGCGCCAGAGGGTCCCGATCGGAGTAACTTACGGACGTCGCTCGAGCGAGGTGTGTGTCAAATGAAGCGCTGGTGGATCGTGGCGGGGGCCGCGGCGACCGTTGCGACCGCACCGCTCGTCGCGCAGGGCGGTGGGCGGGAGACGGCCGTCTTCGCGGGGGGATGCTTCTGGGGTGTGGACGCGGTGTTCCGGCACGTCCGCGGCGTGTTGCAGGTAGTGTCCGGGTATGCAGGGGGGGACGCGGCGACGGCTCGCTACGAGCTGGTGAGCACGAGCACGACGGGCCACGCCGAGTCGGTGGAAGTCACCTACGACGCCGCGACCGTTTCCTACGCCCAGCTGTTGCGCGTGTTCTTTACGGTGGCGCACGACCCCACGCAGCGCGACCGCCAGGGCCCGGACGTGGGGACGCAGTACCGCTCCGCACTGTTCTACACGAGCCCCGAGCAGCGGCACGCAGCGCTTGCGATGATCACGACCCTCCAGCGCGAGCACGTCTACGCCGACTCGATCGTGACGGAGGTCGTGCCGCTGCGCCGGTTCTACGCGGCCGAAGCCTATCATCAGGAGTATCTGGCCCGGCACCGCGATCAGCCGTACATCGTCTTCAACGACCTGCCAAAGCTCGGCGCTCTGAAGCAGAAGTTCCCGGAGCTGTACCGGCCGTAAGGGGCCCGGCCTAGCAGCCGTGCCCCTCCATGGCGACCAGCTCGACGAACTCCCGGGCCCGCGCCGCCAGGTCGACGTGCTGCTCGTCGAGCTGGCCGAGCTGGAACGCGAGCCGCAGCTCGGCGCGCAGGTCCTCGCGGTCGGGCGCGAGCTCGAGGGCCCGCGCGAGCGGTCCCACGGCCGCGTCGTACGCCCCGTGCAGCATGTACAGGTGCGCCAACTCGGCCATGGCGGCCATGTCGCCCGAGTCCTGCTGAATCGCGCGGATCAGCGAATCCTCCATCTGGGCCAGCAGCTGCAGCTCGGCAAGCGAGAGCGAGTCGAGCGACGTCGCGGCGGTCCCCCGGGCGACCCTGGCGGGCGCGCGCGGCTCGGGCGCGACGATCTCATGACAGGCGAAGGCGATCACGGCCGCGTGAGCGGCGACCAGGACGGCGGGCAGGGTGCGCATGCGCTCCTCCGAGTGAGGGTCAGGTCGAGGTGGCGATCGCGCGCGAGATAAGGCAGGCGGGACGCCACCGGCGCCGTGAGGCGTTGGGAGCGTTGCGTGTCCCGTACGACACGCCCGGCGGGCCGTCGGGTGTCCGGCCGGACACCACGAAAAAGGGCCGGCTCTAGGCGAGCCGGCCCCGAAGTCTCAGGGTGCCGCTGCGTTACAGGATGTCGTCGTGCCCGTTCCCATTCCCGTTGCCGTTGCTGTTCCCGTTGCCGCTGCCGTTGCCGCTGCCGTTCCCCGTGCCGAACACCTTGGACCGTCCGCCCGTCACCGCAAGCCAGCGGCGGCGCATCGCCGTCAGGTCGTCGAGCTGCTGGCGCAGCTTCGCCACGTGGGCATCGACCAGCTGGATCCGCCAGTCGATGTACTGCTCGGCCTGATCCGGCGTCCAGTCGGCCGGACCGGTGAACACCAGCCGCTCGTTGGACTCGTGATTCGCCCCGAGTGGCAGGTCTTCGTGCTGCAGGATGTCCACTTTTTCGAGGACATCCACCACCTTACGTCCCATCATGTCCAGCTTACGTCCCATGCGGTCCTCCTCCGCTATAATTGGTCGCATCCAGGGCGCGCATGACTCCCTTACTATATATCATATCCATAGTATAATGTACAGGTGTCATAATAAGGTCCATTGTACTATTCGGCAAGGGAGGCACGATGCCACGGTATCGGGGACGGCCGGTCCGCTATCGTCGTAGAGGTGTGCTGCGCTTGCGGTTGCACCAGTTACTGGACGCACGCGGCGTGTCGCCCTACGGCCTGGCCAAGTTCACCGGCCTGAGCTTGAACACGATCTACCGCCTCACCCGACCCAACGGGCGGTTCCGCCTGATTCGCGCCGATACGATCGAGCGACTGTGCGGCGCGCTGCGGGTGACACCGGGTGAGCTGTTCGAGTACGAGAAGCCGTCGTAGCGACGCCCCACAGAGCCTCGCCGCGAAGATTCGCATCGCTCGAGCCTACCGGTTAGGTTCTCCCACCATGCTCGCTACCTGGATTGCTGCGATCATGAGCCGCGACCTCCGCGCGCTGCGACGGGAGATCGAGGCATACCGAGATGAGCGCGACCTGTGGCGCGGGGCGCCGGGAATCAGCAACTGCGGCGGCACGCTGGCGCTGCACCTCGCCGGAAACATCCAGTTCTTCGTCGGCACGGTGCTGGGCGCGACGGGGTACGTGCGCGACCGCGACGCCGAGTTCGGGCGGCGGGATGTCCCGCGGACGGAGCTGTTGCGCGAGATCGACGCCGCCCTCGCGGCAGTGGAGTGCGGCGTGGCGCGGCTCAGCGACGCGGCGCTGAGCCAGCCATTTCCCCGGCCGCCGGGCGGGTTCGCCGTAACGACCGGAGACTTCCTGCTCCACTTGATCACCCACCTCACCTATCACCTCGGCCAGGTGGACTATCACCGCCGGCTGCTCACCGGGGAGGCGGGCCAGATCCGCGCCGTCGCGCTGGGCGAGCTCGCTACAGCTTCATCCGCTTGACGAACTCCGCGAACCGCGGATCGTCCTTCACGACGTCGAGCATCGGGTCGACCTTCAGATAGGTCAGCCAGCCGCGCCGGTCCTGGTAGGCCCGCTCCAGCCACGTGAAGACCTGGTCGGTGTTGCGGAGCCCCAGGTGCACGATGCAGAACGCCACCGGCGACACGTAGTGATCCCGGGCGCGGGCCTCGAGCTGCGCGAGCAGCGCCTCCGCCTCGCGCCGCCGGCCCCGCAACGCCAACACGTGGGCCACGCCCGCCGTCGCGTAGGACAGCTCCGGCGACAGCGTGATGGCCTCGCGGAACGCCCGCTCCGCCTCGTCATACGCGCCCTGCTGGGTGAGCACCAATCCCAGGATCCGATACGTGTCTTCCGACGTCGGGTTCATGGCGATGGCACGGCGCAGGTGGTACACCGCGGCCTCGTAACGGCGGGTGTAATAGTACAGCCAGCCCAACCCGCGGCGGATCGAGAGCGACGAGGGATCGAGCTCCAGCGCCGTGTGCGCTTCGACCAGCGCCTGGTCCGCCTGCCCGGTGACGAGCAGTACAAACGAATACCAGTGGTGCCCGGTGGCATACGCCGGATTCAGCTCGAGCGCTCGCCGGTAGGACCGCTCGGCTGCCGCCCAATCCCAGTCATAGGCGAACTGCACCCACGCGAGTGAGGTGTGCGCCTCGGGCAGGGTGTCGTCGAGCTCAAGCGCCTTGAGGGCATACCGGCGGGCGAGCTTGTACCCTTCGGTGACGGGCACACCGCGGTAGTCGACCTGCAGGCCGTACGAGTCCGAGAGCCCGGAGTAGGCGAGCGCGTAGCCCGGGTCGTGGTCGATCGCCTGCTCGAAGTACGCAATCGCTTCGCGCACGCCCTCCTGGCTGCGCTTGTTCCAGCAGAACCGGCCCTTCAAGTACAGGGAATACGCCTGGACGTTGTCGGTGTAGCGCCGCGGGGTTGGGTCCGCGATGTCGGCCAGGAAGGTGGTCCGCAGCGTGCTCACGATGGTCCGCGCGATCTCGTCGTGGACGGCGAAGACGTCGTCGAGCCGGCGGTCGTAGCGCTCCGACCACAGGGTGCGTCCGTCGTCCGCCGCCGCGAGCTGGACTGTGATGCGCAGCCGATCGTCCGCCTTTCGGACCGTGCCCTCGAGCACGGCGGAGACGCCGAGCAGCGCCCCGATGGCTCGGATATCCTGCGGCTTCCCCTTCAGGGCGAACACGGACGTGCGCGAGGCGATCCGCAGCCCTTCCACCTTGGTGAGCGCGTTGATCAGCTCGTCGGTGACACCGTCACACAGGTACTCGTTTTCCGGATCGGCGCTGCCGTTCACGAACGGCAGCACCGCGAGCGAGCGGGTCTTGCCGACGAGCGCCGGGGCGGCGCCTGGCGCGTCCGTCGCTTCCAGCGCCGCCACGAACTGCGCGACGGTCGCGAACCGGTCCGCTGGGTCCTTGGCGAGCGCGCGCGCCAGCGCCTGCTCGACCGCGGCGGGGGCGTCGGGACGGCGGGCGCGCAGCGGCGGCGGCGCCTCGCTCAAATGCTGCGCCATGACGGCGCGGGCGCTCGCGCCCGCGAACGGCGGCTCGCCCGCCAGCGTCTCGTAGATGACGCAGGCGAGGCTGTACAGGTCGCTCCGCCCGTCCAGGTCGCGGTCACCGGCGGCCTGCTCCGGGCTCATGTACTCGGGCGTCCCGATGGTGAGGCCCACCTCAGTGACGTTCTGGCCGTCGCACGACTGGCAGATCGCGCGCGCGATCCCGAAGTCGGCGATCACGGCGTGGCCGTCGGCGAGCAGCACGTTTTCGGGCTTCACGTCGCGATGGATGAACCCCTCGCGGTGCGCGTAGTCCAAGCCCGCGCCGAGCTCGCGCGCGATGCGCAGCGCGTCCTTGAGCGGCAGCCGCCGCTCGCGCGCCAGCCGCTGGCGCAACGACTCGCCCCGGACATAGGGCATCACGTAGTAGAGCGAGCCCGCGGCCTGCCCGGAGTCGATGAGCGGCAGCACGTGGGGGTGCGTGAGCCGCGCGGCGATGGCGATCTCGCGCAGGAACCGCTCGGCGCCGATCGCCGCGGCGACGTCGGGTCGCAGCACTTTGATCGCCACCTCGCGCGCGTGACGGCGATCCTGCGCGACGTAGACGGTCGCCATCCCGCCGCGGCCGAGCTCGCGGTCGATCGCGTAGCGATCGCCGAGCGCGGCCGTCACCACGGCGACGGCGTCCCGCACGGGGTCCATGGGAGGAAAGCTACGCTATCTTGCGCGGATGGGTGACGCCTTCACGATCCGCCTCGCCACCGTGGCCGACGCCCCGGCGCTGGCGCGCCACCGGGCGGAGATGTTTCGCGACATGGGCGACCTGCCGGATGAGCTGTACGACCCGCTGGTGGACGCGGCCCGGCGAGCGCTGGACGCGTGTCTCCGGACCGGCGAGTACGTGGGATGGGTGGTCTGCCCCGCCGACCACCCGGACGAGATCGTGGCGGGCGCCGGGATCCAGTTGCGGCGGCTGCTCCCGCGGCCCGAGGCCAGCCGCCGCGAGGTGCGGCGCGGCCCCGAGGCGATCGTGGTCAACGTGTTCACCGAGCGTGCCTGGCGTCGACGCGGCCTCGCGCGCCGCCTGATGGAGCGTGTGATCACGTGGGCGCAGGAGCACGGCGTCGCCCGGCTGGTGCTGCACGCTTCGGCAGAGGGACGGCCGCTGTACGATCAGCTCGACTTCGTGCCGACGAACGAAATGCGCTACCGCGGACCGCTATGAGGTCCGGGGCGCTCAGGTCCGCACGGCCCGCTCGTGTTGCTTCAGTACGCGCCGCAGGATCTTTCCGGACGGTGACCGCGGAATCGCATCCACCACTTCCACGGCGCGGATCTTCTTGTACGGTGCGACGCGCTCGGCGACGTAGGCCAGGAGCGCCTCCGGCGGCACGGCGCGCCGCAACACCACGAAGGCCTTGGGCACCTCGCCGCACTCCTCGTCGGGGATGGGGATGACGGCGGCATCGGCCACCGCCGGATGGGTCCGCAGCATCGCCTCGAGCTCGGCGGGCGGCACCTGGAAGCCCTTGTACTTGATCAGCTCCTTGAGACGGTCCACGATCGTGAAGTACCCGTCCGGATCCGCGTGGCCGATGTCACCCGTGTGCAACCACCCGGCGGCGTCGAGCGTGGCGGCGGTCGCCTCCGGGTTGTTCAAGTACCCGGCCATCACCTGGGGACCCCGGATCCACAGCTCGCCGTCCTCGCCTGGGCCGAGATCGCTGCCGCTCGCCGGATCGACGACACGGCACTCCGTATTCGGCAACAGCGGGCCGATCGAGCCGGGGCGCGCCGCACCCGGCTCGTCTGACACGGCGTGAGTCACCGGGCTCGCCTCGGTAAGCCCGTACCCCTGAATCAGCGCGCACGAGAGGCGCCGGGCGCAGGCCGCCTCGAGCGCCGCGTCGAGCGGCGCGGCGCCGGACATCACTCCCCGCAAGCTGGACACGTCGTAGCGATCGACCGCCGGGTCGTTCGCCAGGGCGAGGACGAGCGGCGGGACCACGAACGCCCGCGTGATGCGATGGGCCTCGAGCAGCGCCAGGAACGGCTCGAGCTCGAACCGCGGCATCGTGACCAGGGTCGCTCCCTGCCACAGCGCGAGGTTCATCACGACCTGCATCCCGTAGATGTGGAAGAACGGCAGCACCGCGATGATGCGGTCGGCGGCGACGACGTGATGCACGGTCGCAGTCTGGATCAGGTTCGCCACGAGGTTGCGGTGCGTCAGCATCACGCCCTTGGGGAATCCCGTGGTCCCGCTCGAGTACGGCAGCACGGCGAGATCCCGCGCCGCCGCGGGCTGGGCGGTTGGGGCGGAACCGCCGGCGTCGAACAGCGCACCAAACGGCGTCACGCCGCGTGCCTCGCCGACGACGAAGAGCTGCTCGATCCCGACCTGGGCGGCGGCCGGCGCCGCCCGGTCCAGGAAGGGCGCCACGGTGACGAGGAAGCGGGCGCCGGCGTTGCGCAGCTGGTACTCGGCATCCTGCACGGTCGCCAAGGAGTTCACCGTGGTCACGACGCCGCCGGCCGCGAGGGTGCCGTGAAAGGCGAGGGCGAACTCGGGGAGGTTTGGCATGAAGAGGGCGAGCACATCGCCCCGGCGGAACCCGCGCGCGGTGAGTCCAGCCGCGAGTCGCTCGACCCCCGCCGCGAGCTGGCCATACGTCAGCGCCCGGCCGCTCGGCCCGTCGATGAGCGCCGGCTGGTCCGCGCGCTCCACCGCTCCCGCCAGCACGAAGCGGTGCAGCGCGACGTCGGGCACGCGGACGTCGGGATAGGGGCTGCGGAAGATCATCGGTCGGATCCCGCGGTCCGGCTACGGCCGCCGAGCGACTCTACCGCTCGGCGCGACGGCCGTCAATGCGACCTGCTAATGCCAGGCGAAGCCGCGATCACTCAGGCCGGCGTAGGAATCGGCTTCCCACTCGACGAAGCGGCGGTCGTGCTCCAACAGGCGATTGCCGTTGCCGAGAAACGACTGCATGCCGGTCAGGTGGTAGGCGATGACGTCGGAGTTGTAGCGGAGGAATCCCGCGGGCCGGGTCTGGGACGCGTCCTGATGGAGCAGCACGTCGACCAGCGGGGTGCTGCGGATCGCCTGGAGCGTGTGCTCCAGCTCGTGGCGGTAGAGCCCATCCCCGTGATCGGAGGTCCAGTTCTCAGCGAAAACGAGCCGGTTCAGGTGCACTTGCTGGCCCCGCTCGCGCCCCCAGGCCTCCTCCACGATCTGGTCGGTGAACCATGTGGGGACGCCGGTCGCCAGCGAGCGACCCCAGGAGAGGCGCGCCGGAGCTGGGTCACGCATGACGAACGCCTGGCGCACGGTCTCGACATTGAGACGCGGCACCAGGAATCGCCCCGCGGCGACGCGCACGTTGAACCACAGATAGTCGAGCTCCCACGAGGTCCAGAACTCCGCGAACTGAGGAAGCCCGAGCATCGAACGGCGTTGCAGCATGGCGCCCTTCTGGACGAGCGCCTGGGCAGGCAGAGCGAGTCGCCAACTGCTTCCCAACAGCGTCATCCCGGCGTGCTGCAAGGCGGCTGGGGCCAGAGCCTCGACCGGGGCCCGGCGAGCCGCACGGCCGACATTCTCACCCCGAATCACTTTCCCCGTAAACTGCGCGAGCGCGGAGAGGGTGTAGTTGGCGAGGGCCAGCTGCCAGTGCTGCTCGCCGGTTTGCGCGGCGACCCCGCTCGGGCGGGCGGCGTGGATGGCGGCAAGGATGAGTCCGAGCCCCAGAGCCCGTCGAATGAGCGGCATGCCGATCGCTGGGGCAACGGCGGTGCCGGGAGATTGAGCACGAAATTCAAGGCGCTGCCACGTTTCCGGTCACTAAAACCGCGACGCTGTCGCAAAGCTCGTCAGGAGGGAGACGGCTACTTCGGTCGGATGGTGATGGGGACGATCGTCGTGCCCCAGTGCAGCCGCAGCACGGTCGAGTCCGGGGCGACGATCGGGAAGTAGTACGCCAGCACTTCCATGTGAGCGCCCTGCTCCGGGGCAACGGTGATGCGCAGCGCGTCGAGCGTCTCTCCCGGATACTGCGTGTGCCACACGTCCACGCCGCGGCTCAGGATCAACGTCCAAGGTTTGGGCGGCTCCTCGGGGATGGTCCAGAGCGTGTAGCGGCCCGCCGCAACGTCGTGGCCCGCGATGGCGACGTCCCGGCTGAACGTAATCGTCGTGGCCGAGTCCGCGCCCGGGTGCCAGATGTGTCCCCAGCGGACCAGCTCGCCGAACAGCCGCCGCCCTCGCGCGACCGGGCGGTTGTAGGAGACGGCGATATCCGTGGAGCCCACGCGCTGCGTGACCGAGCCGTGCTGGCTCGCGGGAATGCGTTGGGCAGATGCGCCCCCCACGCTGGGCGTGGCGAGGAGCAGAGTGAGCAGCACTCGGGAAGGGGGGCGTCGAGTCATAATGGCACCGGGAATATGGCGTCTCGCGCTGGCTCGGGGGGCGGCTCTCGCCGCCGCTACGCCTTCCCGGTAGTATTGGGCAACGCTCTTCCCTCCCCTCTCCGGACAGGACAGCCGTGCCAGATCTTCGTCCCCTGCTCCAGGATGGACTCGCCGGCATCTACGCCGTCGAGCGGGAGGTGGGACGTGGCGGCATGGCGACGGTGTTTCTGGCGCACGACGTCAAGCACGATCGGCCGGTCGCCATCAAAGTGCTCCATCCCGAAGTGGCCGGCGCGCTCGGCGCCGACCGATTCCTTCGCGAGATCCGCATCGCCGCGCACCTCCAGCACCCGCACATCCTGACCCTCATCGATTCGGGCGAGATTCCTCGCCCGGATCACATGGGCCCGAGCTTGCTCTACTACGTCATGCCCTATGTGGAGGGGGAGAGCCTGCGGGAGCGTTTGACCCGCGAGGGCCGGCTGACGCCCACCGATACGGCCCGCATTCTCCAGGAGGTGCTGGATGCGCTGACACACGCCCACGGTCTGGGGATCGTGCACCGCGATATCAAGCCCGAGAACATCATGCTCAGCGGGCGGCACGCGCTGGTGATGGACTTTGGCGTGGCCAAGGCCGCCAGCGCCGCCGCGGCCAGCGCCAGCGCCGCCAGCGGCACGCTCACGGCGCTCGGCCTCGCGATCGGCACCCCGAACTACATGGCCCCGGAGCAGGCCGCGGGGATGGCCGCGGTAGATGCGCGTACCGACCTGTACGCCGTCGGGGTGATGGCTTACGAGATGCTTACCGGTCAAACGCCGTTCACGGGGACGACGCCGCAGGCGATCCTCGCGGCGCACGTCACTCAGATGCCGCCGCCGATCGCAGCGCGGCGGCCCGATCTCGCCGCGCCTTTCGCGAGCGCGGTCATGCGCTGCCTCGAGAAGGAGCCAGCGGCCCGTTGGCAGTCGGCCGAGGCGCTGCGGGCGCACATCGAGGCGTTCGCCACGCCGGGCAGCGGCGTGACCGCCCTAGCCGGTGGCGGCGGAGCAGGAGTGGTGCGCCGCCGACCCGCTGCGCTCCTCACGGCTGCACTTGTCGCGGTGGTGATCCTCGGCGCGGCGACTTGGTTCGGTCCGGGGCGGCGGGCGCGCGAACGACACTGGGCCCGGGAGCAGGGCATCCCCCAACTCCTGGCCCTCGCCGAGCTGGGCCTGTGGGACTCGGCCTATACGCTGGCTCGGCGGGTCGAGGCCGCGAATCCCCGCGACTCGCTTTTCCGAGCGCTCCGGCCCAGGTTTGCGCGGCGGGTGAACTTGCACACCAATCCGCCGGGCGCTGCGGTGTGGCGAAAGGAGTATGCCGCACACGACTCCGGCTGGGTGCTGCTCGGGAAGACGCCGCTCGACAGCGTGCTGCTCTCGCTGAGCATGAGCGGAGGATGGCTCAACGCAAACCGGCTGCGCGTCGAGCGGCCGGGGTATCGAACGCTCGAGCTCGTCGGCATGCCGTTCCGCGATTCGGTGATCAGGCTCGACCGGGACAGTGCGCTGCCCGCCGAGATGGTCAGGATCGCGGGCGGCGATCTCGACGTCTTCTACCCCGGTTTCGAGCACATCAAACCGATCCGGTTGGGCGACTATCTGATGGATCGGTTCGAGGTCACCAACCGCGAGTTCAAGCGCTTCGTGGACAGCGGTGGCTACCGGCGCCGCGAGCTCTGGGACCAAGCGTTCGTGCAGGGCGGTCGGGTCATTCCGTGGGAGCAGGCCATGGCTCGAATGACCGACCGGGCGGGCCGGCACGGGCCGTCTACCTGGGAAGCGGGCGAGTACCCGGCCGGCCAGGAGAATCACCCGGTCGCAGGAGTCAGCTGGTACGAGGCTGCGGCGTTCGCCAAGTTCAGCGGCAAGTCGCTGCCCACCGTGGCCCACTGGAATCACGCCGCCAGCGTGTACAACAGCGCCTGGATCGTCCCGGCCAGCAATTTCTCCGGTCGGGGAACGGTCCCCGTCGGCACCACGCGCGGCATCAGCGCATATGGGACCTACGACATGGCCGGGAACGTGCGCGAGTGGTGTCTTAACGCCAGCGGCGCCGACCGATTCATCCTGGGTGGTGGCTGGAACGACGAGCCGTACCAGTTCACCGATGCCTACACGCAGGCGCCGTTCGACCGGTCGCCCACCAACGGCATTCGCCTGGTGAAGTACCTCGCCGCTGAGCCGAACCTGGCAGCGGCGGGGGAGCCGTTGCAGCGCGCCTGGCGCGACTTCCTCAAGGCGCGGCCGGTGACGGACGCTGTGTTCGCCGCTTACCAGCAGATCTACGCGTATGACCGGACCCCCCTTGCCGCGAAGGTGGTCGAGGCCGTGGACGAGGGGGACTGGACCCGAGAGCTGGTCCGCATGAACGCAGCGTACGCAGGGGACAGTTTGCTCGTCTATCTGTATCTCCCCAAGCGCGGGCCCAAGCCGTATCCAGCCGTCGTCTACTTCCCGGGCTCCAACGCGATCCGTGACCACGCGCCGCAGAACCTGCAGGTGCGGGCCATTGATTTCGTCGTCAAGAGCGGCCGCGCGGTGCTGTATCCGGTATACAAGGGGACCTACCAGCGGAGCGATTCGCTCAATACCGACGTGCAGGACAGCTCCAACTTCTACCGTGACCACGTCGTGATGTGGGCGAAGGACCTGCGCCGAGCGGTCGACTACCTGGAGACCCGTCCGGAGGTCGCCACGGGGCGCCTGGGGTACTACGGCCTGAGCTGGGGCGGCGCCATGGGCGGGCTGCTACCGGCCGTCGAGCCGCGCATCAGGGTCAGCGTGCTCTACGTGGCCGGGCTCGATTTCGAGCCGGCGCGGCCCGAAGCGGACCCGATCAATTTCATACCGCGGATCAAGATTCCCACCGTCATGATCAACGGCAGGTACGATTTTTTCTTCCCGCTCGAGACCTCGCAAATCCCGATGTTTCGTCTGCTAGGCACACCGCCTGACCAAAAGCGGCACGTTGTGGAGGAGGGGAGCCACTTCGTTCCGCGCGCGCGACTGATCCAGGAGGTCCTGACCTGGCTGGACAAATACCAGCCCACACCGCAGTAACCCGTCACCACCACCCTCACCCAAACCGTGTCGCGCGCCACAGCGCCCGGCCGCCCACGACGAGGAATCCGACCAACGCGAGGGTGAGCAGCGCCGCCCAGCCCCAGTCGACCACCAGCGCGGGCACCCGGGCGACCACAGCGAACCCCACGAACACCGCCGTCGCCACCGCAACCAGCAGCCAATCGAGCGGACTGCGGCGGGCGCGCGTAACGCGAGTGTCCTCGCCCGCCATTCCCGCCGCCACGTAGGCCGGGTCCACGTTGTAGCGTGCGCTTTCGCGTGCCCCCGCTTCCTGCCAGCGCCGGTGCTCGCGGCCGGGCGCCGTGGCGAGCGCAATCGCTCCCGCACCCGCCGCCATCAGGAGCGAGCCGCCGATCACCCGCCAGTAGACTCCTGAGCCCGCGCCCTTGAGCTCGCCGAATACGAAGACTCCCCACAACAGCCCCCACAGCTGATTCGTGTTGGAGAGCGGGATGCCGCGGCTGATGCCGACGTACTTGGCCGCGTATTGCTGGAACAGATCGCCCATCACCCAGACGAACCCGGCGAGCAGCAGCCAGAAGAGCACTTCGCGACTCTTGACCAGCTCGCTCCACAGTGCGCCGGGGCCGCTCGAGAAGCTCACGGCGAGCGCCGTCATCATGCCGAGCTCACCGATCGTGAAGAACGCCACGAACGAGAGCGGATGCATGCCGGTGAGGTACGCCTTGCGGTAGGGGATGTACATCGTGCCCCACAGCGCGCCGGCGGCGAGCGCCGCCGCGACCCCGCGCAGCGCGTTGCCTCCGGGTGCCTGGGCTGACGACGCGACCGCCAGCAGCGTGGCGCCGGCGAACATCGCGGCGCCGCCGCCCCACACGCCGAGCCAGCGTGCCGCACCCGCGTCGCGCAGCTCGTTGAAGAGCAGCGTGCCCCACAGGATGCCGAGCAGGCTGTTGGCGTTCCACAGGGGGAACGCGATGGCGAGTCCGATGTCCTTGATGGCGAAGATCGTGAGGGTGTTGGCAACGGCCCAGAGGCAACCCGCGAGCGCGGCCCAGATGACCAGGTGCGGCGCCTGGCGCACGTCGTCCCGCACCGCGGCGGTGCCGCGCACCAGCGCGGGGAGGCTCCAGCGCGCCAGGAACACGCCGATCACCATCATGAAGGAAATGACGACGGGCGGGATGCCGAGCGTGACGAGCTTGGTGGGCGCCTCGGCGGCGCCGAGCCAGGCGCCGGCGGCGAACCCGGACAGGATGCCGACGCCCTGCAGGCGGGCGAGGCGCGCCGGGTCGAGCTCGGTCAGGCGATCCATCGCAGCACTAACAGGCCGGCCATGAGCACGGCGAGCGGAATCCACAAGTGGACGTCGCCGAGCAGGGCGCGCCAGCGGGAGACGGTCGTCGGTTGCACGGGGAGCCTAGCATAGACCGGCTGGGACCGGGGAGGCAAGTGGACTACGGCGTTCGAAAGTGCAGCGGGTCTCTCAAGTTCTGTAGCTCGCGGTAATAGTAGAGGGCGGTGGGGCGCCGGCCGTTGAACCGGAGGTTTCTCAGGAACGCGAGCTCCTGCGGCGTGGCCGTGCCGCTCAACACCGGATTCGCCAGGAATTGCTTGAGTCCCGGCTCCGGCCCGGCCTCCCGCTCCACGAACTCGAACCGTTTCACCCGCCCGGCCCTGCCGCGTCGATGCAGCACGATCTCGAGGCTGAAGCTGGCGAGATCGATGTCCCACGAGTCGATCAGCGAATCGAGCAATGCGAGGTGCCTGGCTGAGAGGTGGAAGATATCGGTGGCAAGGCCGGCGACGTCGAGCAGCTGCTTCACGATGAGGCGCTCGAGCTCGCCCAAGGGCTGACGCTCGAAGATCGCGCGGATCTGCTGCGCCTTCTCGGGTTGGCACTTGCGCAGGATCAGGTCGCGCACGCGAGGGAACAGGGGTTCGAGCGGGTCGCCCAGCTCCCGCTTCAGCCGTTCTTTGCGCGCCACCTCCGCCACCCGCGCGAGCTCGCCGTCCGGCAGCTTCAGGAACCTGTCCATCCGGTCGTAGATGTCGGTGCGGTCGGGCGCGGGCGGCGCTTTTTTCCGGGTGAGCAGCTGCGAGACGTACGACTCCGTCACCCGGGCCGCACGGGCGAGGTCGCGCTGCTCCAAACCCAGCTCCTCCAATCGCTCCCGGATCACGAACGCCACGTCCACGAACCGCCCCCCGTCCAGATCAACCATATTAACTGATATGATTAAGTTGATGACACAGCACAATTCATCACTTGACAAATATAGTAAACCTTGCTACGTTGCACCACTCAGAAGTGTTCAGCAGGTGTGAAGCTCATATCGGAGTCGTCGAGGAGTCATCTCATGTACGCACGCAACGTCACGCTGCACCTGAAGGCCAACTCTGCCCCCGAGTTCACCCGGACGCTCGAAACGGACATCCTGCCGGTGATGCGCAAGCAGAACGGCTTCAAGGACGAGATCACGTTCGTCACGGAGAACGGAAAGGAAGCGCTGGCCATCAGCTTGTGGGAGAAAAAGGAGAACGCGGAGGCCTACAGCCGCGACACCTATCCCACCGTGCTGCAGAGCCTCGCGAAGGTCGTCGATGGCACGCCTCGAGTCGAGGCCTACGAGGTCTCCAACTCGACGTTCCACAAGATCGCGTCGAAGAACTAGGGCGCCGGTCTTTGTCACGATAGCGAGGGGCGGCACCAGGCCGCCCCTCGTCTTTTTTCGGAAGGAGTGGAAGATGAGCGAGATCCATTGTCACGAGTGCGGCGGGTTCATCATCGAGCCGGCGGGCATTTCCTACCGGCTGCCGCCCGCCGCGGTGGTCACAGCGGCTCCGCGCAGCGGGCTGTGCACGTGTCATCAGTCGGTCGTGTATGGACCGCCGCCCGGGTACCTGTCGTTGCCGGGGGTGCCGCCGAGCATCGATCTCCGCGCGATCGCGGCCCGCAACTAGCCGGGCGTCACGGGAGCCCGATCCGGCGATAGATCCGCTCCATCCGAGGATCGTGCTGGAACGCGCTGAAGAACGGGTAGCGGCGCGAGTAGACGAGGATGCCGTCACGGTCGTCGCACGCGCGCTCGAGCAGCTCGAACGCCTCGTCCAATCGCCCCAGAGCGGCACTCAAGATCGCGAGCATGGTGTGTTGCACGTACTCGCGGCGCGCGCGCGCGGTCAGCTCGTCGCGGATCGCTTCCACCTCGGCCACCTTCCCGACGGAGCTGTAGCACACCCCCAGCGCGCACAGTGTCCAGGGATGGCGACCGGATGTGACGACCGCCGCCTCGACCGAGCGAATCGCCGCTTCTTTCCGTCCCAGCTCGTTGTAGAGGAGTCCCAGGTGGATGGGCGGCAGAAACATCGTCGGCGCGAGCGCGGCGGCCCGCTCCAGCGGCGCGACAGCTTCCTCGAGCCGGCCCGCCCCCATCAGGCTCATGCCGAGCTGCATGCTGGGCAACGGGGACAGCGGGTCGAGCTCTACGGCGCGCCGGCCATGCGCGATCCCATCCTCGAACTGGTCTTCGACGAAGACCAGATAGTACGAGAGCCACAGCCGCGCGATGACGTAACGCGGGTTCAGCGCGATGGCCTGGCGCAGCTCCCGCGCGGCGGTGGCCCAGTCCCAATCGATCACGAAGCTCACCGTCCCCGCCGCGGCGTGCGCCTCGGCGAGGTTGGGAGCGAGCTCGAGGGCACGGCACGCGGCGGCGCGCGCTTTCGCGCGCAGCATACCAGGCGGCACGAGGCCATACTGTGCGAGCACGGTGCAGGCCTCGGCGAGCCCGGCGTGCGCCAGCGCGTAGTTCGGGTCCAGGGCGATCGCCTGATCGAAGCACTCCAGCGCCTGCCTCAGCCCGAGCCCGCGCTGCGCCAGTAGATATCGACCCTTCAGGCAGAGATGGTAGGCGTCGAGATTTTTGGTGGCCGGGGTCACGAGCGACGCCGCCTCGCCGCCGTCCAGCGTGACCTGCAGCCGTCCCGCGATCGCTTTCGCGATCTCATCCTGGATAGCGAAGATGTCGGTCATGTCGCGGTCGTAGCGCTCCGACCAGAGATGGTCGCCATCGCTCACTTTCACCAGCTGGGCGGTGACCCGGAGGCGATTCCCAGCCTTGCGGACGCTCCCCTCGAGCACCATCGCCACCTTGAGTTTCGCACCGACCTCGGCCAGGTCGACGGCCCGACCGCGGAACGCGAAGGACGACGTGCGCGCCGCGACACGGAGGCCCGCCAGCTGGGCGAGCGCGTTGATGATATCCTCGGCGATCCCATCGCTCAGGTACTCGAACTCCGGATCGCCGCTCAGGTTCGCGAACGGCAAGACGGCGATCGACTCGGCATCTGCGAAGATCACCACTGCATCGTCCCGCGCACGCACCGCATCCGCGAACTGCGAGGTGGTGGCGAACCGGTCCGCCGGGACCTTGGCGAGCGCCTTCAGCACGGCGCCCTCCAACGCGGCGGAGACGGACGGTCGCGCGGTGCGGATCGGCGGCGGTGGGTCGATCGAGAGACGCGCGATCACGGCTTGGACGGTCGGTCCCTCGAACGGCGGCCTCCCCGCGAGCATCTCGTACAACACACACCCGAGGCTGTACAGGTCGCTGCGGCCGTCGAGCGTCGCGACGCCGCCCGCCTGCTCGGGGCTCATGTAGGCTGGTGTGCCGATGACGACCCCGGTCCCGGTGAGCTCGATGCTGGCGACGGTCAGCGCCCGCGCGATCCCGAAATCCGCCACGACGGCGCGGCCTGCGGAGAACAAGATGTTCTCGGGCTTGATGTCCCGATGCACCACGCCCCGGCTGTGCGCGTACGCGAGCGCCTCGGCGACGTCGCACGTCACGCCGACCGCGTCCTCGATCGAGAGCTGGCGCTCGCGCGTCAGCCGGCTGCGGAGCGTCTCCCCCTCGACGTACGGCATCGTGTAGTACAGCAGGTTCCCGGCTTCACCGGAATCGTGGAGGGCGAGAATCAAGGGATGGTTGAGCCCGGCGGCGGTGCCGATCTCGCGCAGGAAGCGTTCTACACCGATGGCGGTCGCGAGCTCGGGATGGAGCACCTTGAGCGCGACCTGGCGACCCAGATTCCGGTCGTTGGCGAGGTAGACCGTGGCCATCCCCCCGCGACCGAGCGGACGCTCGAGCGTGTAGCGATCGGGGAGTGCTGCCTGCAGGTGAGCCAGCTGGTCAGTCACGGGATCCCGCCCGCACGCGGGGGACACCGTGCTATGATAGGGTTCGGGAGCCCCCGGAGCTAGAGCCCGAGTGCCAGCGCGACCCCTTCGTGCTCGAGCAGCCAGCGCTTGCGGTCCAGCTCGCCGAGCGGGCTCGGAAAGCGACTGAACATGGTGGTCGACGAAACCCCTTCCTTCTTAATAAGGTACATGCGTGGCCAGAACGAGCCTATGTGTCACCGAGGAAAGCTTTCCATGGCGCGCTGGGGTCTCGTCGTAGGGAGTTTGGCGCTCGTCGCGCCGCCGGCGGCGAGGGGGCAGGCGTGCGTCGAGCCGCACTATCGCTGGAGTGAGAAGATCGACACCGCGCTGCAAACGCGCCCGGCCAAGCCCGTGGATATCGCCACGATCCTCACGGCCTGGGCACCCGTGAGCCTCACCAGCAGAGACACGTGCGCCCCGCGCGAGGGCCGAGAGGACAGCGTGTTCGCGCTCGTCGGCTGGGTGCGGCGCGTGAGGCTGCAGGAGTCCGACGGGGACTGGCACGTCGAGCTGACCGCGGCCCCTGCCACCCCGGTCGATTCCTGCATCATCGTGGAGATTCCGGCGGAGCGCTACGGTGCGATCTACCGCGGGGCCCGCGCGGCGCTCGCGAGCCTGGTCGACACCACGCGGCTCGGGCCCCGGGGCGATCTCCGTCCGCCGGTGCGAGTCCGGTTCACCGGTGCCGCCTTCTTCGACGGGTTTCATCAACGGGCGGCGCCCGGCGGAACTCTGCACGCCGACCAGCACGGCCGTTGCAACTCCTCGTTGCGCGCGCTGTGGGAACTGCACCCGGTCTACGGGGTCACCGCGCCGGGCTAGCCGTTTCTTTAGGAGGTGGTTACTCTCTCGACGGCCAGATGTCACCCGTCACGCGCTACATCATCCAGGTGGACCGACCGGGCGAGCCGGTCGACATGGCGGCGATCCGCACGCTGCTCGACGCGGCCGGGGTCGCGGTGGACCCGGACTACGGCCCGGTCCCGATCAATCCCAAGCTCGGTCGCTACGTGGTGCGCGGCGTAGCGTCGCCCGACGCGCGCGAGCGGGCCGAGCGGATTCCCGGCGTCCGTTTCTTCGCCGACGCTATGCAGGAGCCCGCTTCTTGAGCGGCTTGACCCCGAGCGCCTGCAGCGCCGCGGCCGCATCGATCACGCCGTAACCCAAGTCGTAGTCCCAGCCATTGCCCCCGATGTCCCGCGCGGTTCGCTGCAACAGGCCCTTGAGCTGCGCCGGCGCCAGGCGGTCGCTGGCGAAGCCCTGGCGCAGCGCCGCCGCCACTCCGGCCGCGACCGGACTCGCGGCCGACGTCCCCCCGTCTGCGGGGTAGACGCCCGACCCCTTGAAGTGACTGAAGCCCGCGAGGTCCGGCTTGCGAGAGTAGAGCGCGCCGGGTCCTTGCGACGAATAACCCAGGCGCCGATCCGTGACGGTAACCGCGGCCACGCTCACGACGTCGGGATGGGAATTCGCGCCGTGGATCGAGGCTCCCGGGCCCGTGTCGCCGGCGCCGCACCGCCCATCGGGGCAGTCGGCGCCGCAGTTCCCCGCCGCGAAGAACACATCCGCGCCGGCCGCGACGAGAGCGGCAGTGATCTGATTGAACGGATGGTCGGGATTGGCGGAGTAGTTCTCCGGCGAGCCGACCGGGGCATCGCTCGCGCGGTCGAACAACCCCCAGCTGTTGTTGACCACCCATCGCCCCGGGGAGCCGTTCACCCGCTCGACCAGATCCGCGAACGCGGCGATGGCATCCGAGAGAAACGCGGCCCAGGTTCCCGCCCGGGATCTGAGGAGCGCGTAGTCGAGGATCTGCGCATCGGGCGCCGCGATGCGCACGTCGTACGCCACCATAGTGCCGTGGGTCGGCGCGGTCGAGCCGGGCACGTACCCCAGGGTGGGCGCCCAGCCGCCGGTGACCGGAATGCGCGAGCCGTCGATCCCCGTGTCGACGACGGCGACGTGGACGCCTTCGCCGGTCAGCCCGGCCCTCGAGAGCGCGGGGACGCCGAGCGCTCGGGCAACGTCGTCGGTGGCACCGACCGCGGCCTCGCCACAGTAGGCGGACGGGAATGGGGACACGACAGGGTCGGCGAACACACCGACGACCTCGGACCGGCGGTCGCGCCGCAGCCGCTCGATGGCGTCCGCGTCGTCCGCGTCCGCCCGCACGGCGTACGTGACCGCCGGCCCGACGGCGGCGTAGTTGAAGCCGCTCGCGCTGGGCGGATCGTCCCCGCCACCGATACGGCGCCACACCTCGACCGGATGGTAGGCCTCGTCGAACCGCACGCCTGCGACCTTGACCCTGTCATCGAGCAGCGGCCCGGCCGGGCCGAACGAGCGCTTGCGCCATCCCTCTTGCAGGAGCTCATGGCTGCGGATCAACACGATGCAACGCGGCATGGGCGTCTCTCAGCCCCCTGGCGGACTGATCGGTGCTACGGGCGGGAGCGCGCGAACTCGACGGCTCATAAGGCCTCCTCAAGTCGAAGTCCGGGCGCACGTCCTTATACCCCTGGGCGCGTTCCGGGTGCGATCCCGCCGCTGTCCGAGGCGCGGGGTATAAGCACGACCGATGCCACGGCGCACCGTCTCGATCGTCATCGCCTTCGCCCCGCTCGTCATCACCGCGTGTGGGCGTCGCGAGCCCCGTGAGAGCGTCCCAGACTCCGCTGCGGCGGTACGCGCCTCCGTCCCGCACGACACGACCTTCGCGGGCACGACGGCGCCGGTGCAGCGGGCTTCCCCCCGGCCCGGCGCGCCGCCCCGAATCCTCCGCTCTGTGGAGGTGGCCTCGGGCCCAGGGTACGACCGCGTCGTGTTCGAGTTCGCGGGAGACAGCGTTCCCGGCTACCACGTCGAGTACACGACCACGCTCGTGCGACGCTGCGGATCCGGTGATCCAGTCTCGGTCGCGGGTGCGGGCACGCTCGTCGTGCGCCTCGAGCCCGCGCAGGCGCACGATGAGCGCGGCATGCCCACGCTCGTCGAGCGGGAGCGTGCCCTCGGCCTGCCGGCGGTCCGGGAAATGAAGCTGGTGTGCGACTTCGAGGGACAGGTCGAGTGGCTGCTGGGCGTCGCGGCGGCCGGCCCCTACCGCGTGCTCGACTCGACGGGACCAGCGCGCCTCCTGGTCGACGTGAGGCACGGGCGGTGACTGGCGTGCAGAGTGGGAACCGGCGCGTCATCTCCTCAGTTTGGACAGCGACCCTCCTCCTCGTCGCCGCCTGCCGCGAAGCGCCGGTCGAGCCCTGTCCCTCGCCGCGCGTATCGGGGATCGTGGCCGAGCAGGCCGCGCCCGTCGCGCGGCCGTCGCCGTTCGACTCGGCGTTCGCCGCGGCGGGGGCCGAGTTTCACGTGCCGCCCGCCCTGCTCAAAGCGATCGGCTGGGTAGAGACGCGTTGGCACATGGTCGATGGGGCGGAGGAGTTCCCCGGACGAGCGCCCGCGTTCGGCGTGATGGGCTTGCGGGGGACGGCGCTGGAGCGGGGCGCAGTGCACGCAGGCGTGACGCTGGACGTGGCCCGGCGCGATCCCGTGGCTAACATCCGCGCCGCGGCGGCGGTGCTCGACGCACTCGCCGGCGACGCCGCGATCGATCGGTCGCGCCCTGAGGAATGGTTCAAGCTGATCGCCCCCTACTCGGGGATCGAGCTCTCCGACGGCCAAGCAGCGTACCGGCGCGAGGTCGACCGCGCGCTCGGCGCCGCGTCGCCCGATCTCGCCAGTAGTGCGGCACCGGCGCCCACCGCTTGCCAGCCGCCCCCCGGGTCGGGCGGCGCGCCCGACTATGCCGCCGGGGTCTGGCGCCCGTCGCCCAACTTCAACGCGCGGCCGACCGACTCGACCGGCCGGACGCACGTCCTGATCATCCACACCTGCGAGAGCAACTATGTGAGCTGCTGGAGCTGGCTCGTGAACCCCGCTTCACAGGCGAGCGCGCACTACGTGGTGAGCGAGGACGGCAACGAGATCTCGCAGCTCGTGCATGAGCGCGACCGGGCATGGCACATCGCGGCGACGTACGACTGTACACTCAACCGTGGACACGACTGCTGGCTCAACGGCGTGCAGAGCAACGATTTCACCGTGGGGATCGAGCATGCGGGGTTCGCATCACAAGACTCCTTCCCGGCCTCTCAGCTCGAGGCGTCCGCGGCGCTGGCGTGCGACGTGACCCGCGACCGCGGGATCCCGCGCGACTGGCAGCACATCGTGGGGCACGGGCAGCTCCAACCCGCGAACCGCACCGACCCGGGGCCGCACTGGCCGTGGATCCCGTATCTCCATCGGGTGCAAGCGTTGTGCGGAGAAATCGTGGTGGACGACTCGGCAGCGTTCAACGATCCGGCGGTCGCGGCGGCGGCAGTGCCGGCCGCGTGGACCGCGTCGGATTCGACGCCCGGCTACTACGGCGGGGGGTACCGCTGGGCGGCGATGCGACCCGACGCGACCGACGGCGCGGCCTTCTCGTTCCGGCTCGCCGCGTCCGGCTCCCGCACGCTCGACGCGCGCTGGACGAGCGGCACGAACCGCTCATCGCAAGCCGCGTACGCCGTGATCACCGCGGCGGGCGACACCTTGGCCGTGGTTCGCGTCGACCAGACTACGGGCGGCGGTCTCTGGCGAGCGCTGGGCACGTGGACGTTCCCAGCCGGCTGGACCCGCGTGGTATTGCCGCGCCGCGGCGCCGCCGGAGCCGTCATCGTCGCAGACGCGGTGCGGGTGCGGGAGTAGGCACGCGTCGACCGCAGCGGCTTGACCGGCCCCTCGCCGCGACCTAGTGTCCGGCCCCATGCTCGGCGCCCAACTCCCGCTCGCGAGCGCCCTGCCGTTCGTGGCGCTGCTCGCCGCGATCGCGCTCCTGCCGCTCGTCGCCCCGCGCTGGTGGCACCCGAACCACAACAAGACTATCCTCGCGGTAGCCGTTTCGCTCCCGGTCCTGTGGCACCTCGGGATCGCGCTCGGAGACCCCGGCCGGGCGGTGTTGGCAGAGAAGCTCCATGAGTATGTCGGGTTCATCGTGGTCATCGGCGCCCTGTTCGTGATCAGCGGCGGTATCCACGTGCAGGGGTCGCTCTCGGGCACGCCGCTCGTGAACACCGGGATGCTCGGGCTCGGCGCCGTGCTCGCGAACCTCCTGGGAACGACGGGCGCTTCGGTCCTCTTGATCCGGCCGGTGCTGCGCGCCAACAAGAGCCGGCGACGGACCGTGCACATCGTCGTCTTCTTCATCTTCCTCGTGGCGAACTGCGGCGGGCTGCTCACACCCATAGGCGACCCACCCCTGCTGCTCGGCTTCCTGAAGGGCGTGCCGTTCGAGTGGACGCTGCGGTTGTGGCCGCAGTGGCTCACGGCGACGGGCGCGCTGCTCGTCACCTTCAACGTGTGGGATCAGTGGGCCTTGAGCCGCGAGGAGCGGGAGCGGCCGGGCTCGCGGCTCGAGCGGGTCATGGTGCACGAGCCGCTGCGGGTGAACGGCGCCGGCTCCGTGGCCGCACTGGGCGGTGTGGTGCTCACGATCATCGCCGCGGGCCGGGCCGCGTTGGCCGGCCGGCCCTGGGCCGCGGGCAGGCAGGAGGCGATCATCGTGGTGCTCGCGCTCATCGCCTACGGCGCGGCGTCGAGCGAGCACCGCGAGCGTAACGCGTTCACGTTCGGGCCGATCGTCGAGGTGGCGGTCCTGTTCGCGGCGATCTTCGTGACGATGGCGCCCGTGCTCGAGATCTTGAACAGCTGGAGCCACGGGACCCGCACCGTGCTGGGCATGCGGTTCGGGGTGTCCCACGCCTGGGAGTTCTTCTGGACGACGGGGGCGCTGTCGAGCGTGCTCGACAACGCCCCCACCTATCTCGCCTTCGCCGCCGCCGCAGCCGGCCTCGCAGGCATCCCACCGCACGGACCGTTCATCGGCGCGCTCGCGCACGATCCCGAGCCCGCGCGTCTTCTCGCCGCCATCGCCACGGGGGCCGTGTTCATGGGCGCGAACACGTACATCGGTAACGCGCCCAATTTCATGGTCAAGGCCATCGCCGAGGAGAACGGCGTCACGATGCCCTCATTCTTCGGCTACATGGCGTACAGCTGCGGGATCCTGCTGCCGCTGTTCGCGGCGATCACGTTGCTGTTCTTCTGATGCGCGATGCCTGCGGAGCTACCGAAGCACGCGGGTCGGCACGAGCCGCGGCACCGTCGTCCCGTCCCCGAGCTCGCCGTGATCATTGGCTCCCCAGCAGTACACGCTCGCGCTCGCACCCGCCGCAACGGCGCAGGAGTGGTTCAAACCTGCCGCGGCGACGCTCAGGCTGAGGGAGCCAGCGGTCACCGCCGGCGCCAGCTTGGCCAGCGTCGTGTTATCACCGATCTGACCGCTGCCGTTGGCACCCCAGCAGTATCCGATGCCGGAGGTCGAAACGCCGCAGGTGTGGTCCCCGCCGCCGCTCACGACGGCGAACACGACCCCGCCCTGCACGGCGGTGGGCACCAGCTTGTCAACTGTCGTGTTATCGCCCAGCTGAGCGTTCCCGTTGCCGCCCCAGCAGTACGCCGCGCCGGCCGACGTTACAGCGCAGGTGTGCGCGTACCCTGCCTCCACGGTCGCGAAGGTCACCGCAGCCGGGGCACCTGCCTGGACCGGCGTAGGCTTGTCGACAGTCGTGTTATCGCCCAGCTGACCGAAGGCGTTGTAACCCCAACAATACACGGCGCCACTCGTAGCGAGGCCGCAGCTGTGGTCGAGTCCCGTGGCGAGGGCCGCAAATGTCACGCCCCCAGGGGCCTGGACCAGCACGGGGCTGAGCTGATCAACGCCGCTATGGTCGCCGAGCTCGCCGGCAAAGTTCGATCCCCAGCAGTACACGCTGCCTCCGGCGGCCGCGAGGCCGCAGCTGAAGCCGGCCCCCGTACCCACGGAGGTGAACGTGACCCCGGCCGGCGCCGCCACCCGAACGGGCAAGGTTCGGTCGACGGCCGTGCCGTCGCCCAGCCGCCCGAACTCGTTCCGGCCCCAACAATAGGCGTCGCCCGTCGACGCGACCGCGCAGGTGTGCTGCCCGCCGGCGCTGACGGCCTGGAACGTGACGCCCGCGGGGGCTTGCACCAGCGCCGGGACAGCGCGATTGGTGCGGGTCCCGTCGCCGAGCTGACCGTTACCGTTGAATCCCCAGCAGTAGATCGTGCCGTCGGTCGTCACCGCGCAGGTATGCGACCCCCGACCGGCGCCGCCAGCGGCGACCGTGGTAAAGCTCAGCGGGGCGATGATGTCGAACGCGGTGCTGGTTGCGTCGAAGAGGCCGTCGGCGGACACAGCGAGTGTGTAGCCCGTCCCGGGCTTGTCGATGCTCAAGTCCGAGAACGTCGCCACCCCGTTCGCTGCGCTTGCCGCGGTGGTCCCGGAGAGCATTCCACCACCCGGGTTGTTTCGAATCGCCGCAGTGACGCTGTGCGTGGCCGCTGTCACGGTGTTGCCGAACGCGTCCTGGACCGCGACCTGGACGGCCGGGCTGATAGCCCCTCCTGACAGGGTGGCGCGCGGCTGGATCACGAAGGCCAGCTGCGACGCCGCGCCGGCGGTGATGGCGAACGGGGCGCTCGTTGCCCTGGTCAGGCCGCTGGCGGAGGCCACAAGCCTGTAGCCGGTCCCGGCTCTGGTGATGCTCAGGTTCGCGAAGGTCGCCACCCCGTTCACCGCGTTCACCGTTGCGGTGCCCAAGAGCGTCGCGCCCAACGAATTCGAATCGATCACCACCGTGACGGCATTCGTCGCCGTGGTGACGGTGATCCCCGCGGAGCTCACGATGACTACCTGCATCCCGGGGGCGATCGCCGCGCCGGCCGTCGCATTGCTGGGCTGGACCGTGATGCCAAGCCTCGTCGCCACCGGTAGCGTCGGGCCCGACCCGCTCTCCCCGCATGCCGCTACCGCCAGAACCATGGCCGGCGCGCAACGGCGCCACACCCGTGGTCCCACCCGCACTGTATGGACCACTTGGCCTCCTTGAATGCTGTAATCTGCTCCACAAGCGGAGACTTGGTAAGTAGGTGTCGATCACTTTCGCCGCTTCAACCGAAGCGGCGAATGTTTGACCACGCCATCCGGCACGTTGTCTCCCTGTCGCAGCGTGACCACCGCCGTCTGCCTCCACCCGAGGTCCAGCTCGACCACCAGGTGGCTACGGTCACGCGCCATCCGCCAGCGGCGGGAGGGCTTTGGCCCGCTGCCGGTCGCCGCCAGCGCGGCAGCGACGACGGCCTGCGGGAGATCGCTCACCGCGGCGAGCTGCGCGCACGTGGCGCAGCGGCGTGACTCCACGCTCAGGTCCGCGGTGCACACGCGGCGGCCGCAATGCTCGCACGCCGCGCGATGACTCTGGCACGCGCCCCTTGCACAGATGGGACACGTGCCGACCTCATCCACCGCGAACAGCGCCCCCGGCTCGTGCGCGCAGCCCGCCCGGTGCCGCGCGCACACGAGGCGCTGCGACTTGTCGGTGCGGCGCAGATGCGGCGCGCAGTGCGCCTGGCCATCCACGGCGCATACCGCCTGATGCGCCGTGCAGACGGACTTGCCGCAGCTGGCACATTGCGCCACCTCGTCCACGCCCACCGCCTCGTTGGTGCCGCCCTCACAGTACTTCAGGCACGCCGCACACAAGCGGCGGCTTCCCTTCGGCGCCGCCGCGTGGCTCTGCTCCGCGTGCCGGTTGCACACGACCCGGCCGCAGTTGCCGCACGGCGCGAGACACGCGGAGCAGGCCGGGTGCCCGTCCCCCTCGGTGCAGAGACCCTGGTGCGCCGTGCAGTGCTCCAGCCGGCACGACGGGCAGACGCGCACGTGCTCGTCACACGCCGCCTGAGCATCCACCCGGCACTGGGCGATGCCGTGGTCCGCGCAGAAGTCCTCGGCGCATACCGAGCAACGGTGCGAGCACGCCTCGCAGGCGCAGTGGTCGTGCCGGCAGATGACAAGCAGCGCCGGCGGGCGACCGCACTGCGGGCACGCCATGCTCCAGGGCGCCGCACCGGCCGAGCCCAAGGGCCGCTGGGCGCTGAAGGTGGCGTGATGCCGGCGGGAAGGGGCCGACTCGAGCCGCCACTCGGCGCGCTGTATCAGGACGTCGGCCTCGATCAGCTGTAAGGGATGCACCACGGCCTTCACCTGGCTGCGCCTGATCTCCTCAGTGCGCCGACGCTCGGCGAGCGCGGTGACGGTGCCGACCGCCTCCGGGTCGGTCTGCTCCTTCAGGATCGACTCGAAGTAGCGGTCCAACCTGCCGAGCTCGGCGGCAAGCTCCTGCTCCGCGAGGGCGCGGCGCGCAGCGACGCGTTCGGCCGACTTGTCCCGCAGGTGCGCCAGCAGGAGCTCGAGCAACTCCGTGGGCTGCCGCGCAGGGATGCGCGCCGCGGCCGCCGCAACGGACGGATCGGCGGGCGCGACCCGGCCCGCCTCGAGGTCCCGGAACGCCGCCACGAGATCGTCGCTCAGCCGGACGCCGGCTGACAAGTCGTACACGTCGCTCTCCACCACCGCTTCCTCGACCCCCGCCCCCGCCCGCAGCACGACGCGCGCGCTGAGCCGCCCCACCGGATGCACGGCCGACCGAGTCGCGCCCAGCTGGGCCGTACCGTCGCGCACAGGTATCGTCAGCTCCACGTCGGTGGGATCGCTCGGCGCGGGCAGCGTCGGCGCGATCAGACCAAGGGATAGATGCGCCGCCCGCGCGCGGATCGCCCCGATCAGCTGCGAGAGAAACGGGCTGCCCAGCACCGCGATGTCGGCGTCGGGGTCGCGCTCGAGCGCGTCGAGCGAGAACGCGACACGCAGCGACGCGCGGTCACGGAAAAACGGGCGCTCCGCCTGGGGCAAGCTCAGCGCGGTGAGATCGGGCGCGAGCGCGGCCTGCTTCACCCCGGCGAGCCTGCAGTAGCTCTCGAGCAGCGGCCTGAGCCCCGAGTCGGCGAGCGGGTCGGCGTCGCGAGCGGCGTCCGGCGCCGGGGTGGACGGGCGCGGCTGGCGCTGGGGCTTGCGCTGGCTCGTGCGCCGGGATTTGCGGCGTTTCACGCGGCCTCCACCGCGATGTCCACCAGCGCGAGGGGCAGGCGTTCCACCTGCGCCACGAGCGTGATGGCGCGTCCGGCGCTGGTCAAGCCGGTGAGCTTCACCAGCTCGCCGTACTCCGGGTGCCGGCCGGCCGGCTCGAGCGGCGGCGTGACGCCCCCGATCGGCTCGATCGATTCGAGGGCCTCGAGCAGCTCCGTCACGTGCACGCCGAGCCGATGGCGTTTCGCGTCCCAGCCGGCGCCCTTCACAAGGCGGCTCGTGCCCAGCCCGAGTCGCAGGCGGCCGGGGACCGACAGCGTCTCGAACCGGCGCTCGAGGCGCATGGCGTTGTCATCCGGCGCGATGAGGGAGTTCAACTGTTCCTGCTCCTTGCCCACCGCGCTGCTCTTCTCGATGTCGGCGCCGATCGTCTCGACCCGGCGCGCGAAGTCCGCCTCGCTCTCGGCGGCGAGCCACTCTTTCGCGAGCCGGCCCTCGAACTGTTGCGCGCCGCCGAACTCGCCGAGGATCAGGTCCAGCTCGCCCACCACCAGCTCGAACAGCTTGATCTTCCGGTCGAGCAGCTGGAGGATGTAGGACTCGATGGTTCCCGCAGCGGCGAGGTTCACGATGTGGACCTCGCGCTTCTGCCCTATACGGTGCAGCCGTCCAATGCGCTGCTCCACCACCATCGGGTTCCAGGGCAGGTCGTAGTTCACCAGCACGTTGCAGAACTGCAGATTGCGTCCTTCGCTGCCGGCGCGGGTAGCGATCAGCACGCTGCGCGGATCCTCGTGGAACGCGCGAATGCGCTTGTCCCGCTCGGCCGTCGCGTGAGCGCCCCAGTAGACGATGGGCTTCCGGCCGAGCTTCTTGACGCGCTCTTCGATCAGCTGAATCGTCGGCCGGTGATCGCTGAAGACCACCACCCGGTCCGGTGTCTCGTTCAATACCTTGGTCAATTCGTCCAGCTTGGCGTGCGTCTTGATGCCCTGCGCCCGCTTGGCGAGCTGGCGCGCGATCGTGCGGTACGCGGGGCTGATATGCTCGCCCTGCGCCAGGTGCTCGAGCGATTCGGCGAGCGCCCGCGCGGAAGAGCACAACCGCTGGCGCAGGTGGATCACGGCGAGCTGCACGACGCCCTTCCGGGTCGGCTTCCCTTCCTCTTCCTCCTGGGCCGGCTGAATGAACCCTTCACGATAGAGGCGGCGCAGGAAATCGGTGGTGCGCTCGTACAGGTCCGCCTCGGCCCGGGTGAGCTTGACCTCGGGGTGGCGCGGCCGGCGCGGCGGCAGGTCCAGGTCGTCCACCACGCTCGAGCGCCGGGTGCGGATCATCACTTCGTGCGTGAGGGCGCGCAGGCCTTCGGGGTCACTCGGTTGGCGGTGGTCGCCCGACACCAGGTGTTGAGTTTTGAACTCCTGCCACGTGCCGAGCTGGCCGGGCCGAAGCAGGGTGATCAGGTTGTACAGCTCGCGCAGATCGTTCTGCAGCGGCGTGGCCGTGAGCAACAAGATGAAGTCGCGCTCGATCTTCTCGATGAACCGGTACGTCGCGCTGCGCTCGCTCTTCACCTTGTGCGCCTCGTCCACGATCACCAGGTCCCAGCGGTGTCGCAAGATCTCCTCGGCGTGACGGCGCGACCGCGCCCGGTCGTGCGACACGATCGCCCTGGTGATGGCAACGCGCTGCCAGTCGTCCGGATCGGTCGGGGTTTCGAAGCGCTCGAAGAACTTTTCCTCGAGCTCACCCTGCCACTGGCCCACCAGTGAAGCGGGCGTGAGGATCAGCACGCGCCGCGCCAGCCCGCGGATCGCGAGCTCCTTGTAAATGATGCTCGCCTCGATCGTCTTGCCGAGACCCACCTCGTCGGCAAGGATGGCGCGGCCGCCCATGTCGCGCAGCACCCGCTGGGCCACGTCGATCTGGTGGGGCAGCTCCTTGATGGCGTTGGCGTCGAGCGTGATGAGCCGATCGAAGCCCGGGACCAGGGCGACCCGCTCCGCCTCGCGCCGCAGCTCGTACCAGGCGCCGTCGGCCGGCGGTTCCTGGAGCTGATTGACGAACAGCTGCAGGGACCGCTCGTCGACGGCCCAGGAATCGTCCGGCTGAGGGTGGGGGAGCGTCACGCGGTGGCTCGAGCAGTTGGGGGACGCAATATAGGGAATCCGGGGCATGGGACGCGCCCCCCGGCAAGGACAACGGCTTGTACACGCCGTCAAAATCACCGGCAGCAATAACGATTTGGCGTCGTGGGGGACGCCGCTGCCCGCCAACACGAGCAGCTACCCGCCACTAGGCAAGGATGGCGGCTCGTTTACGTGGGAGCGCGTCCCGCTGCAATAAGGACGGGCTCAGCCCTTGTCGTGCTTGCGCCGCTTGTCCCGATAGAGCGCGCGGTCGGCGCGGTCGAGCAGGCCCGCGACCGAGTCCAGGGTGCTCGCCTTGTGCGCCGCGAAGCCGAGGCTGATGGAGACCTGGTAGGGTCGCCCGGCGCGGCGGTTGAAGTCCCGCACCTGGCGCTCCATGCGAGCGGCGAGGACCCCGGCGCTTTCGGGTCCCGCGTGGCGCACCAGCACGGCGTATTCGTCGCCGCCGATCCGGGCCACCAGGTCCGAGTCGCGAAAGATGCGCCGGAGCAGCGAGGCGGTGTCCCGCAGCGCGCGATCCCCCCCCGCGTGACCCGCGCTGTCGTTCACCCCCTTCAAATCGTCCAGGTCGGCGAACGCCACGAGCAGCGTCTCGTCGCCGCGCCGCGCCACGCGCAGATCCCGGGTCGCGAGCGTCAGGAAGCCCCGCCGGTTGTACAAGCCCGTCAGCTCGTCCACGAGTGCCAGGTCGAGCAGCGCGGCGTGGAGCCGGTTGCGCTCGATCGCGTGGCGCAGCGCGCGGGCGAGCCGTTCGCCGTCGAGCTCGCTGTTCAGCAGGACGTCCTGTGCCCCGGCGCGCAGGGCCTCGAGTCCGTGACGCTCGTCTTTCGAGTTGGAGAGAAAGAGAAACGGGACGGTGGGCGCGAGCGCTCGCAGCTCGGTGAACGTCGCGAAGCCGCGCCGCTCGGAAAGCGACACGGCGAGCAGCACGACGTCGACACCACCGCGCGCGAGGCGAGCGGGCGACTCGTTCGGTGCCGCAGCGGCGACGGCGAAACGATCGGGCGCGGCGCCGTTCAGGAGGTCCCGCACACGCAGCGCTGCCTCGTCGTGTTGGCTCACTACCAGGACTGCGAGTTGGGCGTGGTGCCCGACCTCCACCTGGCGGCGCCCCGCGGGGTGGCGTCGATCGGTCGCATGGCGTCGCTCGGCCTGATCGCGCCGTTCCTGCTCGAGCGAGATGAGCTCCAGGCGGCGCTCGCCAGCGCGACGCTCCAAGTCGGTGCGGCGGGGCGGCAGGACACGCCGCTCAGCCGTATGGTGCTGCCCGCGTGCGACCACGTCCCAGCCTCCTGTACACCCAGTTGCAAGATGGGCACGAGGGTCCCGCGGCACAATTGCGTGCGGGCCGCCCCCCCGAGAGGACGCAAGCCATTCAGCAGCCACCGCGCGACGCTCGTATTCCCTCATGAGCGACCTCACGGTCCTAGACCGATGCACTTCGGGAACTGGCGTTCGGAGATACCCGCGCGTGGTGGACAGAATTCGGCAGGCGGTTGGCTGGGCGCTCGCGGTGCCGGTGCTCTGGGTGAGCACCGTCGTGTATCCGGTCATGGGCCTGGGGTATTTTCTGGTGCTGGGCGTGGTCGACACTGTGGAGCATGTCGCCCGCCGATGGGGCGCCCACCGTGAGAGTTAGCCCCCACCCCCACCCAACAGCCACAGTTTAGCCGCCGCCGTACCGGCATCCCCCTCGCCACTTGGCCGGGCGACCTGCATGTTTGCACGCAGTAGGCCCATCGCCGTGAGGGGAGACGCGTCGTGGAACCAGCCGCAGTATCGCCGTTTGACGCCTGGGACAACTTCTACGTCATCATCGGCTCCTCGGGTGCCGCGCTGACGGGTCTGCAATTCGTCGTGATCGCACTGGGTGCCGAGACGGCGGCAGGGCGCCGCGCGGAGACCGTCGGCGCCTTCGGCACACCCACCGTCGTCCACTTCTGCGCCGCCCTGTTGATCTCGGCTCTCTTGAGCATGCCATGGCACGTGGTTTCGAGTGCCGCGCTCGCCATCGGCACCTGCGGCGCGGCGGGAATCGGGTACGCGCTCATCGTGTTCAGACGGGCGCGCCGGCAGACGGCGTACGCGCCGGTGCTGGAGGACTGGCTGTGGCACTGTGCCTTTCCCTTCATCGCGTACGCGGCACTGCTGGTGGCTGCGCTCATGCTCCAACGAGATGCGCCGCACTCCTTGTTCGTCATTGCCGCGACGGCGCTGCTCCTCTTGTTTGTTGGTATTCACAACGCGTGGGACGCTGTCACCTACATTGCGGCGACGCGACGGCCCACAGAGGCGAACCCTCCACGCGACCCGCGCGCCCCGTAGTCACGGTGCTCCGTCAATAAGCGAACGCTGGAATCGAAGAAACTGCCGGAGCGCACTACGCCACGAAGGCCGTCCATTCTCGAGAACCGCGTGAGACGTCAACCCACCACCGGAGGATACTGCCATGCTCAGTCTCCCTCTCCCCTCTCGCAAAACCCTCTACCTCGGGATGACCGCGTGCGCGCTCGTCGCGGCATGCAGCGACAACAACGTCAATGGGCCCCCGAGCGTCGATCTGAACCTGAGCCGGATCGCCGGCTTCGATCCGCTGAAGGCGGCGCTCGTCGCCGCCCGGAAGCAAGACAACGGCGGCTTCAATCTGGACATGTGGGCGGCGGTCGTTGATCGGAACGGCCTCGTGGTCGCGGTCGTGTTCACGGGAGCCACGGCCACCGACCAGTGGCCCGGGAGCCGGGTCATTGCGGCCCAGAAGGCGAACACCGCGAACGCGTTCAGCCTGCCACATCTCGCTCTCTCGACCGCCAACCTCTACGCCGCCAGCCAGCCCGGCGGCACGCTGTTCGGGCTCCAGGAAGCCAACCCGACGAACGACGAGGTGGCGTATGGCGGCGACGCGGCCGACTACGGCACCCCGAAAGACTTCATGGTGGGGAAGCGGATCGGGGGCACCAACGTGTTCGGCGGCGGTCTCGCGCTGTACAACGCTCACGGGACGCTCGTGGGCGGCCTTGGTGTGAGTGGTGACGCGTCCTGCGCCGATCACAACATCGCCTGGAAGATGCGCCACAATCTCGGGCTCGACCACGTGCCGGCGGGCGTCGCCGACAAAAAGGCCAGCACCGACCCCGGCGACGACAACATCATCTACGACATCACGAACGGTGTCAGTGCCAGCGGGTTCGGCCACCCCGAGTGTTCGGCTGCTGCTACTGCGATTGGGAAGGCGCTCCCCCAGACGAATCCGATCGCGCACTGACCGCCTTGGGCTTCAGGAGGTGAGTCGAGTGTGCAGGAGGCGAGGGAGCCACGTGGCTCCCCCGCTTCCTGGGGAGTGGCCCCCGGGCCGCTGCGAGGTTTAGTTTCCGGGAAGGTGGAAAGGCGGCTCCCATGATCCTGCCGCTCCTCGTGTTGCAGTTCCAGGCGACTCCGCCGCCGGCGCCGGTTCGTCTGGATGTCGCAGCCAAACCGGTGCACGTGTGGCTCGGATCCCCGAGCCCGCTCGCGCGTGGCTCCGCGGTGCGCGTGTACGTCCAGGTCGCCACAAACGGCAACCTCGTCGTGCTGCAGCGGCGCACCGATGGCCGCATCGGCGTCCTGTTCCCGACGAACCCCACAGGCGCGCCTTTCGTCCATGCGGGAACCTACGAGATCCCCGGGCCCGGACACGGGGCGGCGCTGGTGGTCGCCGAGCCGGATGGAGCGGGGATGATACTCGCCGCGCTCGCGACCGACCCGATGCAGTTCGACGAATTCGCCCGGCAAGCGGATTGGAATCCCGGCGCGTTGATCCCCTCGTGGAGCGGGGCGGACGCGGAAGGGGCGCTGAGCGACATCGTGCAGCGCATGCTGGGGGACGGGACGTTCAACTACGATCTCGTGACGTACACCGTCGCTCCGGCGGTCTACGCCCAGCAGGACTCGACGCCGCAATACGCGCCGTATTCCACGTGCGTGGACTGCACATTCATCGGGACCGAGTTCGTCGCGGTGGCGCCGTTCGCCGGTTGCGACTTCTTCGGTGCGTGCTTCGGCTTCCGCCACTTGCACGAGCGGTTCGAGCGGCGGCAGCCCGCCGCGCCGCCACAAAGCGTGCTCGCGCTCAATCTGCGACCGCAAGCGAGCCCTGTGGCGGTGCAGCCGAGGACGCAGCACCTCACTTTCAAGGGCAACCATACGAACCCCGCGATCGAGCCGCGACCCCGTCCGCAGCTGCTCGAGGGGCCGGTCGCGCCGCACGCTGGGGGCGCGACGATCGCGACGCGGCCTCGGGTCGCCGGACCCACGCCGCTACCACTTGCTCGCCCGACCATACCGGCGCCGCGCAGCCATGTGCGTTACACGAGGCTGTCGCCGCCGACCCCGAGTGAGGACGTGAGCCGCAGCAGCGTTGTCGTCGTGTCTCCCCGTGCCGTCGGTCTCGCTCGAATGAACGTGCCCGTGGCAACGCGGCCACGAAGCGCTGTTTGGACGGCCGCGCCGGCCGGGGAGGCACGCGCGACCGGGGCGGCGATGGCCCCTGGGGGAGGCACGCCAGGCCGTACGAGTGTCGCCGCAGCGGCCGGAGCGCAGACGCTCGCGCTCCCGCATGCCGCCTGGCATGGCGGCGGCGCCGGCCGCACGGTGGTGGCGCGGGGCGGTGCGAGGCGCCACTAGGCGGGCGCCGCGACACCACGTCTACGTCATCGAGCTCGATCCCGCCGCGCTCACGCACGCGAAGTTCCGCGCCGCCAACCCCAACCACGACCCCCGCAAGCCGCCTCTCTATGTGGGGATGACGGGGCTCGATCCCGAGACCCGCTTCGAGCGCCACAAGTACGGGGTCAAGGACAACGCGTACGTGCGCCGCTACGGCGTACGGCTGCGCCCCGATCTCTACGCGGGGCTGAATCCCCTGCCCTACGCGGAGGCACAGCACATGGAGCGGGTGCTGGCGCGGGAGCTGCGCCACGACGGCTACGCGGTCTGGCAGAAATGAGTCGGGCTCGGACCGCCGCGCGGGCGCGGGCGTGACGTGCTAGTATCGAGGGTCCCCATCCCGACGGTGCCCAATGCCGCCCCTGCCCCCGCGTCCCTACATCCTGAACGAGCTCACCTGGAAAGCCGTGCGGGACGCTCGCTACGACGTCGCCGTACTGCCGTGGGGCGCGACCGAGGCGCACAACCTGCACCTCCCCTACTCGACCGACAACGTCGAAACCGAGCGAATCGCCGCCCTGGCGGCCCGGCACGCGTCGGAGCGCGGCGCGCGGGTCGTGGTGCTGCCCGTGGTCCCGTTCGGCGTGAATACCGGCCAGCTCGACATTCCGCTGTGCTTGAACTTGAACCCGAGCACCCAGGCGCTGGTGCTGCGCGACCTGGCGACGGCGCTGGCGGGTCAGGGCGTCGCCAAGCTCGTGATCCTGAACGGGCACGGCGGCAACGATTTCCGCCAAATGATCCGCGAGCTGCAGCCGGCGGTGTCCCTGTTCCTCTGTACGGTCAACTGGTATCAGGTCGTGGACCAGAAGCAGTTCTTCTCCGACCTGGGAGACCACGCCGGGGAGCTCGAGACGAGCGTCATGCTCCATGTCGCGCCCGAGCTGGTGCGGCCCTTGTCCGAAGCCGGCCCCGGGCGCGCGCGCCGGTTCACGATCGCGGCGCTCAAGCAGGGGTGGGCCTGGGCGCCGCGGCGCTGGCGCCAGGTGACCGACGACACCGGCGTCGGGAATCCCGCGGCGGCGACGGCGGAGAAGGGACGGAAGTACGTCGAGGCGGTGAGCGAGAAGATCGGGAGCTTCCTGGTGGAGCTGGCGCAGGCCGATGCCGCGGCGCTGTACGAATGAGGGGGCAGAGCTCCGCTACGCCAGCTTTGTAATCTCCTGCTTGGTCAGCTCGATCGTGGCTCGGAAATATCGCACCAGGAATTCCAGCTCCGCGGTAGCGTAGGTCGCCAGCAACTGTTCGAACGCCTTCCCCATCGAGCGGTACAGCTGGTCCGCCGCGGCGAGGCTTTTCTCGTTGACCGTGACGATCACCTTGCGACGATCCTTGGCATCGGACGTCCGCCGCACCATGCCCCGGCGCTCGAGGCGGTCGATCACATTCGTCACCGCGCCGGTCGTGAGGCTGAGGCGTCGTCCCAGCTGCCCGGCCGTCATGGGGCCTTCCTGCAGCAGCACGGAAATGGTCTTCGTGTCGGTGATGCCCAGTCCCCACTTCGCCGCGGCGGCCTGGTGAAACAAGGCCGTCTCGGTGCTGGCCCGCTGTCCCAGGAATTGCATTTGCCCCATCAACGCTTTGCGGTGCGCCGCGGTGGTCTTGGCAACCCTTGCCATAGATATCTCAATTATTGAGATAATTAGTTGTCAAGCTATTATAGCGGCAACATATCGGCTTCGAGCTGCGGCTCGCCAAGCTCGTAAGTGCCTCGCGCATAACCGAGTAGGCATGACCGCCCGCGGAATGATATAGATCACTGCCCCGCCGCCGGGACGCCAGTAGGTTGCGTGCCGAGTGGAGTCGCCGCCGCGAGTCAGGCCGGCTCCGCTTGCACACTGCTCAGAGCAAAGCCGTCGAAAGGCGGTGACGCAGAGCCACGGGGCTACAGCGGTTCGCCGCTATGCTCGCCGGGCCGCCAGTGATCGACACGGGTCGACGTGGCGGCCCGGCGACTTTTCGTCACCCGGATGGGCTCCATGACGTTCTTGCACAAGCTGGCGCATCGTCTCGCCCGGCTCAAAGCCGACGCGCGCACCGTGGTCTCCGCAACCGCAGTGGTTGCTGGAGCGGTGATCGCCTGCGAGAAGATGGCCAATCCCTCCAGTCCGGGCAGTGCAGTCAGTCAGCTCGCCGTCTCTCCCAAAGTCGTGACGCTACAGCAAGACCAACTCCAGGACTTCATGGCGGTCGGCTTTACGCCGACCGGCGACACCGCCCAGATCAGCGTGACGTGGAGCGTCACGGGCGGGACGCTGGTCGACACGAGCAGCCAGGGCGGCCGTCACTACGGGCACTACCACGGGACCGCCTGCGGCTCCTTCAAGGTGGCAGGCACGAGCCACCCCGGCCAGAAGAGCGACACGGGGAACGTCACGGTCACGTGCGCTCAGCCCTCGATCGCATCGGTCGTCGTGAGCCCGGCGTCGGCCACGGTGCCGGTGGGCCAGACGCTTCAGCTCACGGCGACGCCTGAGGACGCGAATGGCAATCCGCTGTCCGGGCGGACGGTGACCTGGTCGAGCGGCAGCAGCGCCGTCGCGGCGGTGAACGGCAGCGGGCTTGTCACCGGCGTGGCGCTGGGCTCGGCGACGATCACGGCGGCGAGCGAAGGGCAGAGCGGCACGGCGGCGATCACAGTGACACGCGTCCCGGTCGCGTCCGTGACGGTCAGTCCTGCGACGGCGAACCTGCAGCAGGGGCAGACCCGGCAGCTGACGGCAACGCCGCAGGACGCGAGCGGCAATGCGCTCTCGGGCCGGGTGGTGACGTGGGCGAGTGGCAACACCGCCGTCGCGACGGTCAGCGGCAGCGGGCTGGTGAGCGGTGTCGCGGCGGGGTCGGCGGCGATCACGGCGACGAGCGAAGGCAAAAGCGGCAGCGCCAGCGTCACCGTCACGCCGGTCGGGGCCACGGTAACCCTCGTCGGAGCGGGCGACATCGCGGAGTGTGGCGACGCCACCGACGACAGCACCGCGGCGCTGCTGGGGCGGATCGGGGGCACCGTCTTCACGGCGGGCGATAACGCCTACCCGGACGGCTACTACCAGGACTACGCGAATTGCTGGGCGTCCTCATGGGGGCGGTACCAAGCGGTCGTCCACCCCGCGGCGGGCAACCACGAGTACCACGACTCGATCGCGTCCGGCGCGGCCGACTACTATCGCTACTTCTTTCGTGAGCACGGCACCGTCGTCGGCGACAGCGGGCGCTACTACTACAGCTACGACCTCGGCGCGTGGCATATCGTCGTGCTCAACACCTTCATTGACATGAGCGCCGGCTCGCCGCAGGAGCAGTGGCTGCGTGCCGACCTGGCGGCCAGCACCAAGCGGTGCACGCTCGCCTACATGCACTATGCCCGCTTCAGCTCGGGAAGTGTGCACGGCAGCTATCCCGCAGTCCAACCGTTGTGGCAGGCGTTGTACGACTACGGGGCGGAGATCGCGATCGCTGGGCACGACCACGAGTACGAGCGGTTCGCGCCACAAACCCCGGACGGCCATTTGGACACGGCGCGGGGGATTCGCGCGTTTGTCGTGGGGACGGGGGGCGGCGGCCTGTACTCGTTTGGGACCCCACTTCCCAACAGCGAGGTGCGTAACAGCAGCACCTGGGGGGTCTTGAAGCTGACCCTGGCCGACGGGAGCTACAGCTGGGAGTTCGTCCCGATCACGGGCCAGACCTTCACCGACTCCGGCAGCGGCACATGCCATTAGCGCGGCGGAAGGCTCGGGAAGCGAGTGGCACGCTCGCGGTGCTCGTCGCAGTGCTCGCCGCCGCGGCGCTGGTCGCCTGCGAGCAGCCGGCTGGCCTCAACGAGCCGACTCCGACAGTTAGCTCCCTGATGGTTTCGCCCCAGGCCATCACGCTGCTCCCGAACCAGGTTGCGGACTTCATGGCGGTCGGGTTCACGTCCACTGGCGATACCGCCCAGATGAGCGTGACGTGGAGCGTGACGAGTGGTGCGATAACCGACACGGCGAGCAACGGCGGCCGGCACTACGGGCACTACAAGGCTGGCTCGGACACCGGGACCTTCAAGGTCGTTGCCACGGGACATCCGGGGGGAAAGACGGCCGACGCGACGGTCACCGTGACCGCGGTGCCGGTGGCATCGGCGGTGGTCAGCCCCGCGGTGGCGAGCGTGCCCGTTGGGGGCGCCGTCCAGTTGACGGCGACGACCAAGGATTCGGCGGGCAACGTGCTGACCGGTCGCCGGGTGACCTGGGCGAGCAGCAACACGGCGGTGGCGACGACGAGCGGCAGCGGGCTCGTGACCGCCGTCGCAGCGGGGGTGGCCACGATCACGGCGACGAGCGAAGGGAAGAACGGGATGGCCACGGTGACGGTGACCGCCTCGAGCGGGGGAGGGCCGATCACCGATCCTGGGATCATCCTGACGGTGCCGATGCTGGCGAAGTCGGCGTTCCTGGCGCCGCTGTATCCGACGCCGTTCAACCTGAAAGTGATGCGCATCGTGGGGGACTCGGGGACCCCGTTTACGATGACGGGGGGGGGCTCGGGGACCTGGGGGTCGGATGCGCGCCACCACTATTCTGACGACCAGCCGTGGAACGCGGATGGCACGCTCCTGATGCTGCAGAACAGCGGCTCACCCAGCGATCTGGTGCTCGACGGGAACACCTACCAAGTCATCTCGGGCGGCTGCAACGATGGTGGCTATGGGCGCTGGCATCCCAGCCTGACGCACGCATACGAGCGGGTCAAGGCCTACGGGACGGAACTTTGGTGGTACGACATCCGGACGTGCGGCATCACGCGGAGGTGGTCGCTGCCCTTCGCTGCGACAGGGGATATCGAGATGGGGCCCTCGCGCGACGGCCGTTTCATGGCGCTCTCAAACGCGACGCAAGTGTTCGTGGCCGACATGGATCCGCAGCCCCCGTTCGCGCCCTACCCGAGTCAGCGGCTGGGGCCCGTGTACGACTTTTCGAACTGTGGGGCACCGAGTGGCTGTACGCTCGACTTCACCCAAGTGTCGGCGTCGGGCCGGTACGTGATCGTGCACTTCCAAGGCGATTGGCAGCAGGTGCTCGACGTCGACCCGAACACGCTGGCGCTGACGCCGCGCGCGATGCCGGCGGCGGCGCCGCGCTGTACCGGCACGGCGGCGCAGGGGTTCATTTACGACCTGGGGCATCCGGACGTGACGCTGAACCCGTTCGACAACAACGAGGACGTGATCATCGGGCAGGAGCACTGCGGCAACATCGGCAAGACGGTGAACGGGAGGCTGATGGGGGGCGTGGTGATGGTGCGGTTGCGCGACGGCGCAGTCACCCCGTTGACCGACCCGTCGAACGAAGCGTACCCCTACCACATCTCGGCGCGCAACTTCGATCGGCCAGGGTGGGTGTACGTCGCGTACTGGCCGTCGCCCGGGAAGCGGTTCAGCGACGAACTCGTCGCCGTCAAGCTGGATGGGAGCGGCTCCGTAGAACGCTACGCCCATACCCACAGCGACTCGAACGCCGGTGGGTACCGCGCTGAGCCGCACGGGGTGCCGGCGCGGGACGGGCGCCGCATCCTGTGGGCGAGCAACTGGATGCTCAACGCCACCGGTGGCTCCGCTTCCATCACCCAGGCCTACGTCGTCGACGCGCGGTAGCGGCGCTCCATCGCCGTCACGTCCGCGTCACTCTTTCGGGCCCGCGGCCGCCAGCCAGAACCGTTGCGCGGTCCAGTCCAACATTGAAGAGCATGTCGAGATAGCTGAGGAACGGTGCGAAGTCGCCGTGCCGCTGGGGGTAGACCGGGTACTCGTACTCATGGAATACGACTTCGATACGAGCAGCCGCAAACGCCGCGACATCGAGATAGCCTTTGGCGGCCGCCCCGGACATGTAGACTGTCGAGCCGAGGTACTGGCAGATCTGGAGCAGCAGTTCCGACCCCTTGCCTGAGAGCGGCAGCTCGGAGGAGCGGACGAACCGACAGGTGATGCCGAGGAGCCGCAGGGCGGGCTCCCATGAGGCGCGGTCTAGCTCCGTCAGCGTTTCGTGGGGATGTTCCAGGATGCTGATGATCTCGGGCGCGTGTACCTGGAAGCAAGGCGCTGGAGCGTACAGGTTGTTGAGGGTGCCGATCAACTTGCGTGGCCAGGGTTGCGTGTCGTCGGGGCGAATCTCACCAATGAGTTGGTCGCGGCGCGATTGCCGCACCGGGACCGTGAGCCACTGTGGTCCTTGCGGACCCTTGAGTTTGGCCCGGTTTTCCTCGTGCCGGGGAGTGAACTGGACCGTATCGAGGACCACGAAGACGTCGGTCACCATCATCCGGTGCAAGTAGTGGAGGCCGGGAAAAAACCGCGGCTGGCTGATCACGCAGGTCGGCACTATGAAGTCTCCCGTCCATCGGCCGACGGTGATCGCTTCTTGGGAGGAGCCCATGAGCGCGCCAGCACGCAGATGATCATCTGGGCGATCACTCTCAGGTCAAGCCATGCGGTCTGCTCCCTCGCGTAGCGCAACCCTTCGGCCACCTGAAGCGGCATGTGCCGCGCCAAGTACCAGTCCTGCATCGAGACACCTTCAGGTGGCGGATCATGATATGTCAGGTCCGGATACCAACGCACATCGACCGGTGAGGCGATGCCGGGACGGACGTCGAGAATGCGGCGCTGGTCCGGAGTGTAGTACTCCTGAACGAGATCCCAATCTTCGGGCCGCGGCCCGACAACGGACATGTCTCCACGGAGCACATTCCAGAACTGCGGTAATTCGTCGATCTTGAACTTCCGCAGCAGTCGCCCGACGGAGGTCACGCGATCGTCTGCGGCTGCGGTAATCTTGCGGTCGGGAGTGTCCGCGCCGAGCCGCATGGTTCGAAGCTTGAACATATCGAAGGGGCGGCCACCCAAGCCGGCCCGCTTCGACCGATGGAATGCGGGCCCCGGGGACGTGAGCTTCGTAGCGATGGCACCAAGCAACATGAGTGGCCAGGTCACGAGAAGGGCGCACGTGGCCACAACGATGTCGAAGAGACGCTTGTTCATCGCACTCATGCGTGGCGATGGAGTCACGAGTACAATCTCGACGTCGCAAATGGCTTCTGCAACTGTTTTGGCACGGCCCACGTCCCGCATCCGACGCCTCCGACAGTCATGACCTCGCGATGCCGGGGACTCATTGTGTGCGTGTTGTGGGCTGCTCTCCTCGCTGTAGTCTCTCGGGCGGCGAGCCAGGCCAGCTCCCCGACCGCGGTACTGGTGGGCGCGGGCGACATTGCCTCTTGCTCCTCGACGGGGAACGAGGCCACTGCAGCCTTGCTTGACCGCATCCCAGGTGTCGTGATCACGATCGGAGATAACGCCTATCCCGATGGCTCCGCAGCCGACTTCACACGGTGCTACGCTCCCTCGTGGGGAAGACATAAGGCGCGTACCCGTCCGACGCCGGGTGACCACGATTATGTCACGCCGGGTGCTTCCGGGTACTTCGACTATTTCGGTGCCGCTGCAGGCGATCGGGGCAAGGGCTACTACAGCTATGAACTGGGTGAATGGCATATCGTCGCGCTCAACTCCGTCATCGCGAATGGGCCGACGTCCGAGGAAGTACGGTGGCTGCGGGCAGACCTCGCAGCGAGCAGAAAGCGTTGCATACTGGCCTATTTCCATCACCCCCGGTTTTTCTCTTCGACCTCGACGGCACCGGGAGGCGGCGTCAACGACTACGAGCGGACGTTCTGGGACGTGCTCTACCAGGCCGGAGCGGCGATTGTGCTCAACGGCGACCAGCATCATTACGAACGGTTCGCGCCCCAGACCCCCGACGGGCTGCTCGATTTCGCCACAGGTATCCGAGAATTCGTGGTGGGCACCGGGGGCGCCGACCTCAGCGCTCCGACCAGCATACGAGCGCACAGTGAGGTCCGGAACGGAGACACCTTTGGTGTCTTGAAGCTCACGCTGGCCGCGGGACGCTATGCGTGGGAGTTCATCCCGAGTGCGGGGCAAAGGTTCCGCGATTCTGGCCGGGGCGTATGCCACGGGTCTCGCCCAAGAGTTGCTCCGATCGTCGACCCGTGGGCGGTGTTCACGGCACCCGATGTTGCGAAACCGGCGTACCTCATGCCCATCTTCCCGGAGCCGTTCCACCTCAAGGTGACCCGCATCAGCGGCGATGCGGGGAGTCGCATCGCCTGGCGCGCGGGTGGTTCGCCAACGTGGGGCGCGGACGCCCGGCACCACTATTCCAATGACCAGCCCTGGAGCGCCGACGGCACGCTGCTGACCCTCCAGAATACCGGCTCCCCCCACTCCGTCTATCTCGACGGCGAGACATATCAGCCCGTGCGGGGGCCGTGCCCCAACGACGACGCTTACGACGACCGCTGGCACCCGAGCTACGCGCATGCGCACGAACGCATCGCGGTCAACCGTACCGGCACGCTCAGCTGGTTCGACGTCGTCACCTGCACCCAAACCCGCAGGTGGACGCTGCCGTTTCCGGTGATCGGGATCGGTGGCACCCCGTCGGATGACGGCCGCTTCATTGCGCTGTCGAATGGCAAACGCTTCGCAGTGGTGGACATGGATCCGCAGCCGCCGTTCGCTCCATATCCCAACCGGCGCATCGGTCCGCCCGTGGATTTGATTTCCGACTGCGGCCTCCCGGGCTGTGCAGAGAACTGGGTATCGGTCTCGGCTTCCGGCAAGTATGTGGTGGTGAACTACCACGGCGATCATCTGCGAGTCTACGATGTCGATCCCGGCACGCTGGCGGCGACGCCGCGGCCCATGCCAACCGTCTACCCTAACTGTAGCGGAACGGCTGTCAACGGGTTCATCTATGACCTGGGGCATCAGGACATGGTGCTGAATCCGTTTGACAACAACGAGGACGTCATCGTCGGGCAAGAGCACTGCGGCAACCGGGGCAAGATGGTGGCGGGGGTTCTGGTCGGCGGCGTCGTGATGGTACGGCTGCGGGACGGCAAGGTCACCGCCCTGACGAATCCGACAAACGAGGCGTATCCGTATCACATCTCGACGCGCAACTCTGACCGGCCGGGATGGGCGTACGTCTCGTATTGGCCCGCGCCGGGCCGCCGCTTCAACGACGAGATCGTTGCGGTCAAGCTGGACGGAAGCGGGGCCGTGGAACGCTACGCCCACACGCGCACGGAAACATCCGCGTGCTACCGGTGCGAGGCGCACGCCGTCCCGGCTCGGGACGGCAAACGTGTGCTATGGGCCAGCAATTGGATGGCGCATGGCGCTGGCACAGGGTCGAAACTGGTGATTCAGACCTACATCGTCGACGCCCGGTGAAGCGTTGGCGTAGCAGCCGGCAGCGCCGCGCGGGATTCGTGTCGTGCCTGACGTGCGTAAGTGTGGTCCGGGACAGGCACTTACAGTTGGGAGCTCGGTCCCACCCCGGGGTCCGGCTTCACCGACACCAGGTCTAGCCCCTGCCACTGAGGCCAGCGCTGCGACGGTCACCACAGCGACGCGGGCCGCGTCGTTCGAACCAGCGACACTTTGCCGCGCGAGCACCACCGTCGGCCTCGCCCGACGAACGACTCAATCTCGTGCCACACCTCGCAATTGCGTGGCAGGCCGAGTGTTGCAGATTGATCCGAGCACGAAAATTGCGTGCATTATGCTCAAAATGTTGTGCTTCGATGAGTTCACAGTGGGGGAGTCCAGCTAATGTCCGAACTCCTACCTGGGTCCACTCCGCCTCGCTTCACGGGATCACCCGGCTCTCTCCCGCCCTACCACGACGGCGGTGGCCGGAGCGCCGATAGTTCCGACCGGGGGACCGACCTCAAACAGCTGCTCATGCTGCTGCGTCGCCGGATGGGCTTGGTGGGGGGAGTTGCTGCGCTCACCGTGTTCGGCGTCGCCCTGTTCGTCCTCCTGGAACGTCCGCTGTATCGCGCCACCGCCACCGTGCGACTGGCCTACCCCCGGCGCGCCCTCACGGTTGGTGTGGAGGACCTGCCGGCGGCAAAGGAGCAAGGATCTGATCCCCTGCTTTCGCTCATCGAGCTGGTGCGCGGCCGCGAGATTGTCGGCGCGGTCGTGGATTCGCTGGGTCTTCGACTCCAGCCGCGGGGCTCGTGGTTCGGTGCGTCCTCCCGGATCGTGCGGGCAGCGCTGCGGGATGTCCGGGTGAATCCGGGCGCCCGCGAGGACACGCTGCGCCTCACCTTCTACGCCGACAGCATCGTTGCACGGGGCCTCCAGCGAAAAGCGGCGGCGCCGTACGGACGCCCGCTGGCGGTCGGATCCGTGCAATTCACCATCCCCTTCCATCCCGGCGTCGCGGCTGGGACACTCGTCGTGCGTGCGCGGGAGGAAGTGATCGACGACGTGCTGAAGATTCTGGCGGTGGTCCGGCGCAAGAGTACAGACATCGTGGACGTCACCTACTCAGACGCCGATCCGTTCCTGGCGCAGCGCGTTGCCAATCAGCTCGTGCGGGTCTTCCAAGCGCGCGACGCCGGCTCGGCGCAAGAGCAGGCTCGACGCCGCGCCGAGTTTTTGGCGGCGCAGCTTCGCGCCACCGACAGCGCGATGACGGTCGCACAGGCGCAGCTCAGCGCCTTCCGGAGGCTGCGGTTGCTGGGGAGCTCCGGGGACCGTCTCGCCGCGGAGCAGGCGCGTCTGACGGCGCTCGACGCACGCCGCGGAGAGCTCGAGGCCGAGCGGAGCGTGTACGAATCCTTCTTGGCCAAGGTCAACACCTCGAATGACAGCCTCCGCCTGGAGGCCTCACGCGATCTGTCGTACACGCCTGAGCTGGCCGCCGACCCGGTCGTCAACAGGATGTCTCAGCAGGTGCTCGTCTACCAGACACGACTCGACTCCCTTACGACGGGACCCTTGCCCGCCGCGCCCACCAACCCCGATGTGCTCGGTTTGAAGGCACTCATCCAGTCCACGCAGGAACAGCTGGTTCGCGCGGTGCGGGCGCACCTGACATCCATCGCTGCGCAGAGCCGCGCGTTGGCCGCGCTGCGTTCGCGCACTGGGGCCTCGTTCCAGCCGCTGCCGGCGACTGAGGCGGAGGCGATGCGGCTCGAGCGGTTGGTCGAAAACTTGAGAGGCACCGGGGACCGCATCCGGCAGGAGCACGAAAACGCACGGATGGCCGAGGCGATCTCGGCGGGGGACGCACAGGTCATCGATTGGGCCCCACTGCCGTACAAAGCCGCCGGCATCCCGCCCTGGGCGAAACTGGGGCTGGGGCTGGGGCTGGGTCTTCTCCTGGGATGTGGAGCCGCCGGGCTGGCCGAGAGCGGGAATACCTCGATCACGCGGCCCGAAGAGCTGGAACGCGCGCTCAATGTGCGCGATCTCGGCGTGATCCCACCACTGCTCGAGCCGAGCTCGAACGGTCATTCGCGGCGTAGGCATCCGATCTCGTTCTTCACACCAGCGCGCCGCCGGCCCGAGGCCGATAACCGGCTCGGTGCCGAGGCCTTTCGCCTGGTGTATTCCGGCTTGACGTTCGGATGGGGCGAGGGCCGGCGGACGATCCTGGTGACCAGTGCAGCGCCGCGGGAGGGGAAGACCTTGATCGCGGCGAACCTCGGCGTCACCTTCGCGCGCGAGGGAGTCCGCGTTCTCGTGGTGGACTGTGACCTGCGGCGCCCGCGCCTGCACCGGGTATTTGGCGTTGCCCCCGCTCCAGGTCTGATCGAGCTGCTGAAGTCCAACGGGGCAACGCTCGCCCAATCGCCTGACGCCCCGCTCGGTGGCGCGGAAGCCACGGTTGCGCAATCCATCGCGGGCATCCGGCACACGAAGATCGCAGGGCTCTCGTTACTGCCGTGCGGCGCGCTTACGCCGCGCGCTCACGAACTGCTCAAGCCTCAACGAATCCGAGGTCTGCTCAACGACCTGGCCGGCCTGTTCGACGTCATCATCCTCGATACACCGCCGGTTCTTGTCTCCGCGGATGCCGCGCTGCTCGCGCCCCTAGCGGATGGCGCCATCCTGGTCGTGCGGGCGGGACAGACCGACCGGGCCAGTGCCGAGCGAGCCTGTCAGTATCTGATCGCCGCCGGCGCCCACTTTCTGGGCGCCGTTCTGAATGACCCGGCCGGCGAACTCGCTCGCTACGGCAAGTACTATTACCCCTACGCCTACCCCACACCGTCCCCTTGACGGCGGGCTGGGTGGCTTCAGTCGGATCTCTCGTCGGTGAGCACACCGCTCGCGGTCCGTTCGTTCGCGCCAGACCCTCATGACATCCTCCAGCGACCAGAAGCCGCCGGTCGACCGCACCGGGCACGCTCTCACGAGCGGGGTGTGGATGGGGGCCGGATACGGCCTGCAAGGATTGATGACCGTCGGCAGCGTGGCGGTGCTGGCCCGGGTCCTGAGTCCCGCCGAGTTCGGGCTGGTCTCGGCAGCGATGCTGGCCATCAACTTTTCGCGGGTCTTTTCGGAGGGAGCAATCGCACCCGCGGTTGTGCAGCATCCCAAACTGCGAGACGAACACATCCAGACCGCGTTCACCCTGTCACTGGGTACGTCGGTACTCCTCTTCATGCTGTTGTGGCTTGGTGCACCGACCATCGCCGCGCTCCTCAAGGCGCCCAGCGTTGCTCCCGTGTTGCGGGTGCTGGCCTGCCTGCAGCCGATCGCGGGGCTGGGGGTGATTGCGGATTCGCTGCTCCGGCGGGAGCTGCGATTCCGAACCATCGCGAATGTGCGCATCGTGTCCTACGGCGTGGGCTATGGAGGAGTCGGCATCGTGGCGGCTCTGGCGGGAGCCCGGGAATGGGCTCTGGTGGCCGCGAATGCGACGCAAGCCGTCTTGACCACGGCATTGCTCCTTCGGGCCCGGCCGCACTCGCTGCGCTTGGGCGTGGACTGGCCCGCCGCTCGAGAACTCCTCTCGTTCGGTGGCGGCTTTGTCCTGGCACGAATCGGTAACTACGCCGCCGGCGACGGCGATAACGTGGTGGTCGCGAAGTGGCTCGGCCTGTCCGCGCTGGGACTGTACGACCGTGCCTATCAGCTCATGGTGGCCCCGGCGATGCTTCTCGGGCAGGTGATGGACGAGATTCTCTTCGCGTCATTGGCGCGGATCCAAGACGACCGCCCGCGGGTGTCGGCCACCTACCGCCAGTGCATCGTCGGTGTCGCGTTCGCCATGCTCCCGCTGACCATCGTCGCCTGGACGTTGGCCCCGGAGATCGTGTACGTGGTGCTCGGACCAGCCTGGGGTGGGGTCACGACCCCATTCCGGATTCTCGCCCTGGGCACCCTGTTCCGGACCAGCTACAAGATCAGCGATTCGTTGACACGGGCGCTCGGCGCGATGTACCGCCGGGCGTGGCGCCAGTGGGCCTACGCGGTCTTCGTCATCGGCGGCGCGATCATCGGCCAGCATTGGGGCTTGGCGGGAGTTGCCTGGGCCGTGCTGCTCGCGCTCGCGGTAAACGTTCTCCTGCAGGCGCACCTCGTCATGAAGCTGGTGCCGTTCACCTGGTCGGACTTCCTGGCCGCCCACGGCCCCGCCCTGCTGACCGCCGCCTTCCTGGGATTGCCGGCACTCGCCACGGCGCTGCTGTTGCGGGACGTCCTCCATCTGCCGCCGCTCGCCGTCCTGGGGGGGACGCTCGCCGTGGTCTGTGCTCTCCTGGCTGCCGTCCTTGCGTTCTGGCGCCGGCGCTTCCTGGGGCGGGATGGCACCTGGCTCGTGGCGCAGATAATGGAGTTCTCTCAGAAGCCGCTGCGTCGGATGCAAACGTCCGCGAGCGGGGTCCAGTGAGCGATCAGGCCTGGGGGCGCGAGGCTCGCGAGGAACGCGGGTGGACGGGCGGGCGCCTCGCTCCCCGCGGCGCCGGCTCTTTGTGGCCGGACGCCCCGGCTCAGCCCGCGCTTGGGCGCGCCTGGCCATTGCTGCTGATCACCCTCATCGCGCTGCTCTATCCATTCGAGTACGACACCGGCCTCACCAACTACAGCCTGGGAGACCCGGTGGTGGGTCCGATTGCGCTGTTCGTCGTCCTCCGGTCGCTCGTCCGCCCCGTGCGTTGGCCCCGCTACGTGGTGCAGCTACTGGCGTTGGTGCTGGTCGCCATCGCCTCCAGCTTGGTGAACGCGTTCTCTCCGGCGATCTATTTCTCGGCCCCCAGCGCTCTGGGCGAGACTGCGAAGCTGTTTTCCGCGGGGCTGTGGATGTGCGTCATATTCTGGTTGCTCGCCGATGACTTCTCGCGCGGCTTCTATCAACTGGCTTGTTCCTCCGCCGTATTGGCGACGGGATTCGCTATCTCATCACTCTGGGTAACCGTTCGGGAAACGAGCGACTATCGACCCACGGGGCCGTTCGGCAACACAAATCTCTACGCCAGTTATCTCTGCCTCAACGTGTTCCTCGTTCTCGGCGCGCGCGAGGCATTCGAGAATCTGCGTCGGACCGGGCGCCGGCTGCCGGCCCTACTGCGGTGGCCCGCGTCCCTCCTCGGCCCGGTGATGTTACCGCTGCTCCTGTTGGGCATATTGGCGACTGCTTCGCGCGGTGCCATGGTCGGGTGCGCGGCCGGGCTTGTGCTCTCGGGGACTCTGCGGCTACGGCGGATGCCGCCGCGGCGGCTCGCCGCCGTAGTCGGCAGTCTGGTATTCCTCGGGATGACCGGAGCGTGGTACGTCCAGCAGCAGCCCCGCGTGCTGCGGCGCCTCGAATACACCGCCGAGGGATCCGGCCCCAACATCGAGAATCGCCTGGAGCTCTGGCACGCGGGCCGCGAGGCGTTCACCACCCGCCCCATCCTCGGCGTCGGTTACGGCCAACTACGCAACTACGTCGAGCTGGCCACGGGAAACAACAAACCCGTCCACCAGACCTTTATTTCGATGGGCGCCGAGCTGGGTGTCGCTGGCCTGCTGGTGTTTCTCTGGTTGCTGGTCGCCGTGGTGCGGGACACCATGCCGGCGCGGTCCCTGCGCTATCCCGACGTGGCGCGGGCGTGCCGTGGATTTGTCATCGCCATCATCACGCAAGGCCTGTTCACGAACGTCCAGCACTCACGCGCCCTCTGGATGATCATCGGCGTGATCGCCGTGCAGGCAGCGGAGGGGCGCGCCGGCTCCGTTTCGGGGGGGACGCTTCCGATCCGGGCTCGGGGCACCGTCTGGCAGCTCGCCAGGCCGCACGACACATGAGTGGAGCTCCCCGCATCGTCCGCGAGCTGACGAGTGCGTTGCATGCCGCGCGCCTCAGCTACTGCCACTGGAAGGGCAACGCGCGTCTGCAAGAGGCCGTAGTCGGGCTGAGAGACCTCGATATCCTCGTGGACCGGGACGGAGCCCTCGCGCTCAGCGAGATTCTGGCCACCGTCGGCTTCAAGCGGCTCGCATCGAGTCCGTGGGAAACCGTTCCGGCACTGGAGGACTATCTCGCCCTAGATTCGGATACCGGCAGACTCGTGCACCTGCACCTCCACTATCGGCTGACCGTGGGGGACAGCTTTCTGAGCGGCTACCGACTGCCCTGGGAAGCGTTGGTGCTCTCGACCCGCCATTTCGACACCACGATGGCCATGTACGTGGCCGATCCTCACATCGAGTTGGTGCTGCTCATCGCGCGTCAGGCCATCAGGCTGGGCCCGATCGATCGGATCGCGGCGTGGTTGGGACGGCCGTGCCTGGGCGCGCTGGCGCGTTCGGACTTTCGCTGGCTCGCGGCCCGCACGAATGCGCACCGGCTGGCCGAGCTGTCGGAGGGTCTCCTCGGGAAGGAGGCCACTCGCCTCCTCCTGGACATGGTGAGCGGCGAGCCGTCGTACCGCCTCCTCCGTGCCCTGAAGCGACGGGCGACACCGCCGCTCAACGCGTATCGAACGTATACCCGGGGCGGCGCTGTTGCGAGACGGGGGATGCGCGCTGTGGTCGGGCTGGCGGTGGCTCTCAACCGGAGAATCCTGCGCTCGCTGGTCATTCCCGGGCGGACACTCCCGAGCGGCGGCCTGCTGATCGCGTTCGAGGGCGACGACGACAACAAACGCGCGACGCTGGTGGATCGGATCGCGGCGTGGCTAACCTGGAAGCTGGATGTCCTGGTCCTGCACGGGGGCGGCGGTGACGGTAGGCGTGCGACGTGGCGGAAGGCCTTCCGCGCCCGCAGCCGCGGCATGATCGTCCTGTATGACGGATGTCCCGAGGGTCCGAGCCTCGACACCGGCAATGCGCCCGAACGAGCGTGGGACGCGGATCCTCCGGATCTCGTCATCAATCTGCAACGCGCGCCGAGACCCGATGCGTTGACGTCGGAGGGCCGACCGACGCGGCACACCGTCGAGATCGACCCGGATCATTCCCCGGAACAAGCGCTGCTGGTGGTGCAGCGCGCACTCTGGCAGGAGGTGTGAGATCGCCGTGATGAGAGCCTCCCTCGAAGAGCTCTCCGGTCAATCCTTCCTCTACCTGAGCGGCGGCCACAGGGGGCAGGACGTGCTCCGGCACATCCTTGGGAGCAGCGCTTGGAGGCCCGGCCTGATCGCCGTGGTCTCGGATTCTCCTCGTACAGTGCCTGTGGGTACGGCTGCCGAGTGCGACGGCATCCCGCTCGTCACGGTTCCGAGCGTGTACAGCCCGGACGCCTGGTGGGCCATGGCTGCCCACGGGATCAAAGGCGTTCTGGCCGTGGGGGTCCCCCCCGATCTCCTTGAGGAATCGTTCCTGAAAGCATTCCCGCTGGGGGTATATGGCTTCCATGTGGGGTTGCTGCCCGGCATGGCCGGCCCGGCCGCGCTGAACTGGGCCCTCATTCGGGGGCTAACCGAGACGGGAACCACCTTGGTGCGGTACACGATGGACGGCGACGGGTGGTTGCTCGTCTCCCAGCGGCCTTGCCCCATCGAGGACGGGGAGACCGCAGGCACCCTCTGCACGAAGCTGTCGGCCGCCTCGGCTGATTTGTGGGCTCGGCACTGGCCCGGGATCGCGCGAAACGACGTAGCCCTGCGCCCCGCTGGAAAGCTGATCCGCGATCTCCGGAGAAGACCAGACGACGGCGCGATTCACTGGGCAGAGCACTCAGCGGCATCGTTGGACCGCTGGATCCGGGCGTTGGCGCGGCCTTACCCGGGAGCGTTCTTCCGGTTCGGCTGCCGGCGCATTTGGGTGCATGGGGTCGAGCGCGACAACCCGGAAAGCGCTGCCATCGACGCACCCACGTTGACGTCGGTTTCGGATCGGGGCCTGACGCTCGATTTCCCGGACGGCAGGATACGGATCTCGGACCTGTCTCTCGATGATGGTGCCGAGATTCCCGGTCACCTCTTAGCCGCGCTGGCGGAGCGCGTCGGCGATCGATTGTCGTCCCTGCACACGGGACAAAAAGTCCTGGTGGTGGCCGCGCATCCCGATGACGAGGTGCTCGGGATCGGAGGCACCTTGATCCGCCATTTCAAGAGCGGGGACGAGATCCGTGCAGTCATCGTCTGTTCGGCGGACTCGATTCGCTATCGCGAAGGCGAACACGACCAGCCGGGTGACACACAGCGCGCATCCCACTACCTGGGAGCGCGGTCAACCGGACTGGGGTTCGCCGATCAGCGCTTGGATCGGGGCGGCAGCCTGGAGTTGATTCAGGCCCTCGAGCGGCAGATTCGGGCGTTCCAACCGCACGTCATCTACACCCATTGGTGGGGAGACGTGAACGCGGACCATGCACGCATCGCGGAGGCAGTCGACGTGGCGGCCCGCCCCTATTCGGCCCCGGGCCTCCAATCGATCTACGCATTCGAGACCCCCTCCAGCACCGAATGGACCGCGAGTGGTCGGGCGGGAGCGTTCGCCCCCAATGTCTTCGTGGACATCTCGGACGAGCTGGATCGCAAGTTGGACGCGATGCGATGTTACGAGAGCGAACTCCGCCCCCCTCCGCATCCCCGGTCCCTGCGATCTCTGGAGCAGCGCGCTGCATACTGGGGTAGCGTCGCCAACATGCCGGCGGCCGAGGCACTCGCGCTCCTCCGAACGCGCCGGTGAGCATGGTGAAGCTTTGGCTGGTCGGTTCGACCGATGTTCGGTTCCGGCTCCCGTTGCTGAACGCACTGCGGGAGCGCGGCTACGACGCGGGTGCCGTCGGGTCGGAAAGCGAGACGGCCTTCGCGGGGACTGGAATTCCCTACTGGCGATTTTCGTTGAACCGATGGGTCAGCCCGTGGAGCGACCTGCGATCGCGGCGGCAACTGTATGAGCTCTTCCGGGCGCACCGGCCCGACATCGTCCACGCTTTCGACACCAAGCCCGCGATCCTGGCGCCTCTGGCCGCGAGGGACGCGGCGGTCCCCGGTACGGTCGCCACCATCACTGGCCTCGGGTACCTCTTCTCCTCGCGGTCGCCGCTGGCGCTCTCACTGCGGCCGGTCTTTCGGTTCCTGCAACGCCGGGCCGCCGCCGCGACAGGGGTAACGATCTTTCAGAACCCCGACGACCGCGCATACTTCCGGCGTCACCGCCTGGTGCGACCGGGTCGCGACGCGCTGGTCCTGGGATCGGGGATCGACTTCACGCCCTTGCAGGTGGACGGAGCGGCGGTGGGCCGGCTCAGGCGCGAGTTGAGTCTTGAAGGTCGGCTCGTGGTGACGATGATCTCGCGCCTCGTGGCGCAAAAGGGCGTGCGGGATTTCATTCACGCGGCCGCCCTCGTACGTCAACAGCGACCAGACTCCGTCTTTCTCCTGATCGGCCCCGCCTCGTCCGAGGGCCGGGGGGCTGTGTCGTCGCGCGAGGTCGAGCGCAGCGCCCGCGACGTGCGCTACCTCGGTCCCCGCAGTGATGTTTCCGACCTGCTCGCGCTATCCGACCTGTTCGTGCTCCCGACCTACCTGCGCGAGGGAATACCGCGCGTGCTCCTGGAGGCGGCGGCGTTGGGGCTTCCGCTCGTTACCACCGACACACCAGGATGCAAGGAGATCGTCCGAGACGGCTGGAATGGGCTTCTCGTTCCTCCACAAGACCCTCGCCGTCTCGCCGCGGCGGTGCTGCGATTGTTGGCCTCGCCTGACGAACGCAAGCTGATGGGAAGCCGCAGCCGAACGCACGTAACGGGGAACTTCTCCCTCGAGTACGTCGTCCGCGCCTACACGGAGATCTACGAGCACGTCCTGCGCGAGACCTCGGCGACTGTCGCGGCCCGCGCGGTAGGGTGAGCACATGGCCGAACTCAAACGTCCGCTCACGAAAGAATCTCCGACCGTCTCCGACTCGAGCGTGGAGCCGCTGGCGACCGATCCAGCGAGCGCGGGCAGCCGGGTCGCCCGGGCCCCCGGCGTCGTGACCAGCCTGCTCGAGCAGCTCTACCGGCAGGAGATCACCTATTGCCGGTGGCAGGGCAACGAGCCCTGGCAGGCCGACAGGGCCGTGCCACAAGGCCTGGACATTTTGCTGGACCGAAAAGACGCTCTGCGGATGGCCGCGATCCTGGCCCAGGCCGGCTTTAAGCGCGTGGTACCGGCCGCCCCCCCCCCGGACCCCGGTGGCGAACACCACTACCTGGCCCTCGAGGAGGACTCCGGCAGAATCGTGCATCTGCATCTGCGTTACCATCTGGCGATCGGCGACGAGCGCCTGAGCGAGTACCGCCTGCCGTGGGAACCGCTGGTCCTCTCCACCCGGCGCCTCGATCGGCAGGCAGGGATGTACGTAGTTGATCCGTCGGTCGAGTTCCTGTTCCTGCTCGTTCAGGTCGCACTCGACCTCCGACTCGGCTCCCGGGTTCGGCATCGGCTCGGTACCCCATGGTGTTGTCCCAGGCGGCTCCGCGAGGTGCATCGGCGGCTGCGGGGAGATGCCGGGCCGGTGGCCGACCTGTCGCGCCGATTGTTGGGCGCCGCTGCCGCGGACTTGGTTTCCGACATCGTCGCCGCTGAGCCGTCGTTTACCAAAGTGGGGGCGTTTCGACGCTGTGCCGCCCCAGTGCTCAACGGCTATCGACTGTACCGGCGCGGGGGGGCCAGGTGGCGCAGATGGTGGCGGGAACTGTCCGTGGCGGCCAGGGCCCTGTCCCAGGGCCTCGCCCGCTCGCCTCGCCCTGACGGCCGGATGGTGCCGACTGGCGGAGTGGCGATCGCGTTCCTGGGCTCTGACGGGTCCGGGAAATCCACGCTCCTCCGGGAGACGACGGCATGGCTGTCCGGGTCGCTCCGCACCGTGCCCATCTACTTCGGGAGCGGTGTTGGGCCGAGCTCGCTGCTCCGCTGGCCGCTGCTGCAAGCCGAGCGCCTCCTTCGGAAGCGCATACCGTCCGTACGAGAGCGCCCCTGGCGGCGCGTTCCTGGGCCGACAGCATCGCTGCGCGATCGTCTGCGGCGCGCGCCATGGGTGGCGGCCCGGGTCATCTGGGCGGTGGCTCTGGCGTACGAACGGCGCGGCAAGCTGCACACCCTGACGCGCGCTCGCAACCGTGGTCTCGTGGTGGTCTGCGACCGCTACCCACAGAACCAGTTCCCGGACTTCAACGACGGGCCGATGCTGAGGAGCTGGCGGGACCATCCGTGGCGGCTGCTCCGCGGCCTGGCGGAGTGGGAGGGCGCGCCGTATCGCTGGGCCGAGCACGTCGTGCCGGATCTGGTCCTGAAGCTCCACGTCCGGCCGGACGTGGCGCAGCGGCGGAAGCCGGACATGGAGCTGCAGGATCTCGAGAGACGGGCGGAAGCCGTCCGCAGCCTCCGGTTCCCCGGGGTGACAGAAACGGTCGACATCGACGCGGATGAGCCCTTGGAGCAGGTCGCGCGCCGCATCAGACGGTGCATCTGGCGGAAGCTATGACCATGCAACGCGGGTCGGCTGTCATAGAGTTTGTCGGGTTGGCCGGCGTCGGGAAGTCGACGCTCTCCCACCGGGTAGCCGAGATCCTGCAACAGCGGGGATGGCAGGTCGAGCAGCCCACCTATTCGGTGGATCACGAGATGCGCGCCTGGCGACGGCTGCTGCTCAAACTCCGGCTGGTGACGGCGGAGGCGATCTTCCACCCCGCGTGCGCGGTCCACTCTGCGAAAGCGATCCTGGCCACCCGCCAGGCCTCCGCGGCAGATGTCATCCGCCTCACAGTCAACTGGCTGTTCATGTCCTCCCTGCTACGGAAGACCGACCACCGGACGGGAGTACACATCTTCGATGAAGGCCTGCTCAACGCGCTCTGGTCGATCGGGTTCAGTGCGCGTTCCGCCGACACCCCCCGGATTCTCGGGGAGCTCGCCAGGCAGCGGTCCACGCCCGTCGTCGTCGCCCTGATCGAGGCCGACATCGCAGCGGTCAGGGCTCGGCTCGATCTCCGCAAGAATGGCCAGAGCCGTCTCGAGCGGACCGGGCCGGCGGACGATGCCTGGGACCGGGCTCGGCAGGCGTTGCAGCAGGTCAAGGCGACGCTGCAGACGCTGACCGATGAAGGGGCGGATATCGAAGTGGTTGCCGTGCGAAACCGGGGAAGCGAGGACCTGGACGCTCTCGCCAATAGGCTCGCTGCTGCGTTCGAGGAGCTCTTGGGGTCCGCAGCGCCCCGACCTGGCGCGCCCGGACGGGTCGAGCGCGGGAGCAGGACTGGAGGGCCCGCGAGCTGATTACCTGTACTGGTGGATGAAGATCCCGACGGAGGCCAACGCCCCGATCACGGTCACGGCGGGGAGAATCACCTGGGAGAAGATGGACCGCCTGCGCTCCACCAGGATCTGATCGCCGGACCGGATCGACATCTGCGCGGCCCCGCTCTCCAAACGAGTAAGGTCCAGTCGCACTTGCGTGTGCCCTCCGTTGGCGCCGCCGCGCAGGAGCCGCACTCGGTCCAGGCGGCCGAACTGGGTGGGACCGCCGGCGCGCGCGACCGCTTCAGAGATGGTCGTCTGCGGACTCAACACGTACATGCTCGGCCGGTTGACCTCGCCCTCGACCGCCACCCGGAACAGGGGCACCATCACGAACTGGGGCTCCCGATCGAACGTCTCCAGCAAGCGGCGCAAGTTGGCCTGGGCCGTGGCCAAGGGAACCCCGCCCACCACCACGGCTCGATAGACCGGGTGCGAGATGGAGCCGTCGGCGGCTACCGCGAACTCCCCCGTGAACTCGGGTTTACGCCAGACCATGATCCACACGGAGTCGCCCGGAGTGAGTACGCCTCCTCCTTTCGATGAATCGGGCGCCTGCCCGTGGAGTATGCCCGGAAGGCTTCCGCCGATGAGGAGAGAGGCCAATACCAGGGCCGGGTTGCTCATGAGCGCGGTAATCTTCCTTATCGAACAGGCCGGCACAAGTGGAGCGGGCGGTGTGTGAGCGACCGATGAGACCGGTTTCATGGGCAGCTTGGGCTCGCGCCGCCGACCTTGTTGCCTCCGCGGCCGCGATTGCTCACGCCGCCCACGAACGTCTGCCGCTGCCGCCCGAGCGGCGACAGGGAGTTGAGCGGGGAGATCCCCGTGGATGCGGTCCCGAGACTCACGGCCAGGCCCCAGCGCGGGGCCTGGCCCGCGAGGCGGTGCGTCACGTCGACCCTGAGATCGAGCGGTCCGCGGACCGCGTAGCTCAAGCCGCCGCCCATCTCCCGGTCCGCCGTAGTCGTGTCCGCACCGCCGACCTCGCCGCCCACCGAGAGGCTCAGCGTCCAGCGCGGTGCCACGTCCCAGTCCCCGTCCAGGTCGAACCAGGTCGCGTCCGGCTGGTCGAGGGACGAAAGCGTAATGGCCCCGGCGAAGCTCCGGCTCGCGTCGGCCGACAGGTGCACCGCCTCGGCAGGGGCGATCCCCACCCCGAGATTCATGCCGACACTCGCCTGGCCGTTCCCCAACCCGCAGGCGGCCCGGCCGGTCGGCAGCGTCACGATGACGCTCGCTCCGAGCTCGGGACGGAACGGAGCGCCCCACTGTTTCGACGCTTCGAGCGCGAGCGGCAAGTCCCCGAATCCCGAGGTGGTGGTCGAGCCTGCGGTCGAGCGCACGAGCGTCGGCGCGGCGCCGAACCTGAGCCAGCCCAGCGCCCGGTACTCGATCACCCCGGAGAGCGCCCCGAGCGACGTCGAGTCGGTGAGCTGGGCCGTCGCCGCGCGCACGCCGCCCGTCCAAGGAGACGGTTTCGAGCCCTGCGCCTGTGCCCTACCCGCGAGCAGCACCAGCAGCGCGCCGAGCGCGAACGGCCGGGATGGCATCAGGCCGCCCGCGGCAGCTCGACCGTGCCCTTGCGCACGAGCTTGCCCCAACCGCGCGCCCGGCCTTGGGCCGCCGCCACGACCGCTCTTACCACGGCCCAATAGAGCACCTGGCGGTACACGAACCGCTGTAGCAGCACCAGCCACGACAGCCCCCTTTCTTCGCCCGGCTCCATCAGCAACGCCGCGATCCCTGCGAACCAGTCCACCGCAAGAAACGCGAGATAATACATCAGCACCTGCTCCAGGCTTTGCATCGCGTACTCCGCCCCGTGCTGGAGCTTGTTCAGGTAGACAGTGACGAGCGACCACCCGAACAGCAGATCCGCCACCGGTGCTAGGAACGGGAACACGAGTTGAAACACCCAGACGTTGGGCAGCGCCACGAAGCCGAGCGCACCATGATGGCGGCGGAACAGCGCGCCGCGGTGCTTCCAGGCGCATTGCAGCGTCCCGAAGCTCCAGCGGAACCGCTGGCGTGACAACCCTTGCAGCGTGTCCGGGGCCTCGGTATAGGCGACCGCGTTATCGGCGTAGGCGATGCGCCAACCGCGCGCCAGCAACGCCAGCGTCAAGTCCTGGTCCTCTGCCATGGTCTGGTCGCTGAAGCCGCCCGCGTCCAGCACCAGCTGGCGACGCCATGCCCCCACGGCTCCCGGCACCACCGTGATGCAGTTCAAGAGCGCAAAGGCGCGGCGGTCGAGATTCTGGCTCGTCACGTACTCGACGGCCTGCCACCGCGTCACGAGGTTGATGCGGTTCCCCACCTTGGCGTTGCCCGCCACCGCCCCCACACGCGCGTCGGCGAGCGGCGCCACCAGCGCCTCAATCGCCCCGGGGGCGAGCAGCGTGTCGGCATCCACGGCCACGACGATCTCGCCCGTCGCCTGCGCGACCCCGAGGTTCAAGGCGCTCGCCTTGCCGCCGTTCGGCTGGCGGACCAGGCGCACACCGGGATGGCCGCGGAATGCCGCCGCCACCACCTGGGCGGTGCGGTCCGGTGAGCCATCGTCCACCACGATCACTTCGAGCCCCGCGTAGCGCTGGGCGAGCAGCGACTCGACGGTGCGCACCACGACCTGCTCCTCGTCATATGCCGGGACCACCACGCTGACGCGGGGGTGATAGGCGCCGTCCACCACACGCCGCGCGAAGCGGCGCTGCCGTCGCTGAGCCAGGGCGAGGGCGAGCAGGACCACCAAGCGGCCCCCCCCGAGCACCATCGCGACGAGGAACAGCGTACGCAGACCCAGCTCGATCCATCCGACCAGTGAGAACGACGTGAGCTCCACGAAGCGGCGCAGCGCGCTGTGGGGCGGCAGCGGCGCCATGGCCTGGTCACGGGTGAGCCCGGCGAGCGCGGTGACCGTAGTGAGCGCGTAGCCCCGCGCGCGCAGCGAGTCGATGAGGGGCCCGAGCGCCGCCACCGTCTGCGCCCGGTTGCCGCCGCCGTCGTGCAGCAGGATGACGTGGCCGCGATCGAGCTGAGCCAGGCTTTCCCGGATGATCTTGGCGACGCCCGGCTCGAGCCAGTCGCCCGGGTCGTCGCGCAGCCCGACGGTGACGTAGCCGAGCGACTGGGCCACGGCGATGGGCCCGAGCTCGTCCGAGGTGGTCGGCTCGGCGTCCCCGAAATAGGGGGGGCGGAACAACGCGGTGCGACGGTTCGTGACCGCCTCGATCAGCCGCTCGGTGGCGGACAGCTCGTAGCGCGTGAGCCGCGGGCCGACGAGCGCGAGATTGGGGTGCGTGAACGTATGATTGCCGATCTCGTGCCCCTCACGCAACATCCGGCGCAACAGCTCGGGATGGAGCTCGGCATTCTCCCCGATGACGAAAAAGGTCGCGGTGGCGTCGCGGGACTCGAGCGTGTCGAGGACGAGCGGTGTCCAGGTGGCATCGGGCCCGTCGTCGAACGTCAGCGCGACGGCGTGCTTCTTCCGGCCATAGCGCTCGATCACATAGGTGGACGGCGTCTGCAGCACCGAGTCCACCACGATCCGGCCCGTAGCGGTGTCGGTCCGCACCACGCGCCGGCCGAGCGTGGGCTCCGCCACCATGCGCAGGATCTCGCCCGTGCCGATGAACTGCACGTCGTAGCCGATGCGGATCGTGTCCAATGCCTGAGGCGTCGCTCGGAGTCCGCCGCGGTCGAGCACCGTCCAGAGCGACGGATCCTCGGATCCGAGCCGCCACACGCCCACGCCCGCGACGCCGAGCGGGCCGGTGCGGAGGACCTGGTTGTAGGCGGTCGCGGCGTCCAAGAACCAGACGATGTGGCTCGTCGAGTCGGGGTCGTCCCACGCGAGGGTGGGGTTCAGCGCGGCGCCGTCCATCGCGGGCGCACGCCCGTGGTCGCGCGCCAGCTGCATGACGTCCTGGAACGTCAGCTCGGTCGCGGACTCCGCCGTGTCGGACCACTCGTAGCCGTACTGGCCCAGGCTCACGATCACCTTGGCCGGCGGCACGCGCGCCAGCACGCGGGCGAGATGGTGTGCGAACCACCCCTCGCTCGCGATCGGGCCCGGGTCGTCCGACGGATCGTGCTCGTCGTACAACATGAGGAAGATGTAGTCGTCGATCGCCGCGTACCGCTCCACCGGCCAGCTCGCGTCGTCGCCCGGGACCGCCTGGGTGACGAGCCGGCCGTCGCGCGCCAGGCGTCGTTTGAGCGTCCCCAGGAACCGGAGCAGCGCCGGGTGGACGGCGCGCGGCAGGTTCTCGAAGTCGATCGTGACGCCGGCCAAGTCGTAGTGCGCCAGCGTGTCCGCGATGGTCGTGACGGCGCGGCGCCAGAGCCGGGGGTGGGCGAGCAGCCTGGTTACGGCGAGCGAGTCGAAATCGTCACCCGTGAAGTTGGTGATGAGGGCGAGCACGTGGACCGGCTGCTTGGCGCGCGCGACGACCGCGAGCGCACGGCGGTCCACCTGGAACCGCACGGGCAAGGTGTCGACCCCGCGGCCCACGAAGCCCCACTCCGCCACGACCCAGTCGAGCGCGTCGATGTGGCTGCGGAGCGACGCGAGGGAGTTGTCGTCCCAGTTGACGTAGAAGCCGGTGACGATCGGCGCGTCGGCCGCGGCGGCTCCGGCGCCGGGCCGGGCGATGGGCATCTGCGCGTAGCGCAGCGCCGGCGGCGCCGGGTGCTCCTTCAGGTACGCGAACAGCCGCTGGCGGGTCGCCAGCCGCTCCCGCTCGGCGCGCACCGAGATCGGATGCTTCACCACGGTGCGTGGCACGCGAGGGGCGTGGCCCAGCGAGTCCGCGGCCGTCTGGATTAGGGGCAGCCTGGGGAGCAGCGGGGGCACGATCACACCCGTGAGCACGAACAGGAATAGCACGGTGCTCAGCACGCCGGCGACGAGCGCGCCCGCGCGCAGCCGCGCCCAGCGGCGTCCGGTGGGATCGAGAAAAGTCGGCAATGGATGCTGTGCGCGCGTCACGATGCTCGGGCTCCCCGTATCAAAAGGGGACCCCCCTGTTCCCGGATGCCGGAGGGTCCCCGTGCTCTGGTCAAGATAAAGACTCGGGGAGAGGGCGCGACGTAACTCCGTGCTAGCCCGGGAGGTGATGCAGGTCACTCACGGGGCATCCCCTTGGCCGCGGCGAGCTTGTCCTGCTGTTCTGCCGAGAGCGCATTCTTGATCTGGATCAGAAGCGTGATGTGCGCGCGTTTGATCTCGCGCTCCACGCCCAGCACCTCGTCCACCTGCGCGAGCGCGGCGGCCTGATCGACTGCCGGTTTCCCGAGTAACGTGGCGAGCCGCTGCGACTGCTCCTGCATGCGCCACTGCAGGTCCACCACCTTGGCCTGGAAGTCCTGAATCGCCTTGGTGATGCTGGCGCGCTGCTCGGCGCGGAGCCCGATATCCTGCTGGTGCTGCATCACCAGCTCCGGGGGGAAGAGCACGCGCGCGATCGGGTCATCGGGAGGTTGCTGCGGCTGCTGCTGGGCTTGCCCCGCGGCGACGGCGACCAGGACGAGGGTCACAACGAGATGTAGCGGGAGCGTCTTCACGGAGTCCTCCGGTCTGAATCGATCGTGGTGAAGCCGGCGCCGGGGAGAGTGGATACGCTCACCCGACCAAAGTCCGGCACGGTGCGCAACAGCTCGTCCCCCGGGAGCACGAGCAGGAAATCGGTCGGCCCTTCCCAGCGCACGGTCGCGAGATCGATCGTCCGGCCGTGCCGGTCGGGCCGGGTGAACAGCAGCGCGAGCGCTACGCCCACGACGACGACCGCCGCGGCGGCGAGCCAGCGCGTGCGGCGGCGCGGCGGCGCGGCCCGGCGGGCACGTGCCGCGGCGAGCGTCGCGTCGAACGGTGGCGCGGCGGCGGCGTCCTCGCGGCGCAGCGCGTGGAATCGGTCCCCCAGGTCGGCATGGTTGCGCTCGGTCATGGTGGCTCTTCCTTCAGGAGCTTCCTGAGCGCGGCCTTGCCGCGCTCGTAGTGGGTGCGTGCGGTGCCGAGCGACACACCTGCCACTTCCGCCGCCTCGGTGATCGTCAGGTCCTGGTAGAACACCAGGTGCAGCACTTCGCGCTGGCGCCGCGGCAGCGTGGCGAGCGCCGCCACGAGCCGCCCGGTCGCGTCCGCGCGTGCCAGCACGGTCGCGGCGTCGGGCCGGCCGTCGGGTGTCTCGCCCAGCACGGCCAGCGGCAGCAGCCGTCGCAGCGCCGCACGGCGCCGCAGCTCGGCCGCGGTGTTTCGCACCACGGCGAAGAGCCAGGTGCGGAAGCTCGCGCGGCCGGCGAATCGCGCCCGCCCGTCCAGGATCTTCAAGTAGCTCGCCTGGAGGGCATCCTCCGCTGCCGTCCGGTCACCCGCGCAGCACGCCATCGCCCAGCCGAAGGCTGCTGGGTGCAGGCGAGCGAGCTCCAGCTCCAAAGCCTCGGGCGACATCGCGCGTTCGGTAGTGTCAGGAATTGGTGTCTCGAGGGGGGATCGTATATGACGGCAGCGCAGCTGATCCTTCACGAGTCGCGCGGGTGCCCGACAGCCGCGCGGGCGAGGAACAGGACCTGGCCCGCGACGTCTGGGAGCTTGCGCCTCGGGCCCGCGAGCATGTCGAATGTCTCGAAGCTCGTGAGCGTGTAGAGGAGTGCCTCCGCTTGCGCCCGCTCCCCGGGAGCGGGGCGCCCGTACCGCTGCCCCAGGCGCTCCACCAGGACCCGCACGACCTCACGACGGCGGGCGTTACGCGCTTCCACCGCCTCTCCCAGCTCCGGATCGAGGACACCCAACGCTCGGACGCGGCGGATCCACGGGCGCCCGGCGTCCCAAAACCGGGCGAACGCCGCGACCACGTCGGCCAGGGATTCCAGCGGATCGGGCCGCTGGAACGCGGCGGCGAGGTGGGCCGGCAGCTCGCCGCCGGCGGCGAAGGAGTCGAACAGCGCCTCGAGCAGTCCGCGGCGCGAGCCGAACTGGTGGTACACGGTCATGCGGGCGACCCGGGCCCGGCGCGCCACCGCCTCGACGCTGAACGGCTCCGCGCCCGCCCGGGCGGTGAGCAGCTCCCGGGCCGCGCGCAGCACCCGAGCACGGGTGCGCTGTGCCGCGGGCTTGCGCCGGCCGAGCCGGTACGGGCGGGGGCTCATGAAACCCTTGCCACGATACGTACGTTAATTGTACATACTGTCTACCTAAATATCACACCGGGAGGACCAGATGGTCGGGTACGCGCTTGCGGTATTCTTGCACATCGTCGGAGCCCTCGGCCTGTTCGCCGCGCTCGCCCTCGAGTGGGCCAGCCTCTACAATCTCCGCCGCGTGGCGACCGCCGCGCAGGCCCGCGAGTGGGCCAAGCTGTTGAGCGCGCTGCGGTTCGTGGGAGGCCCCTCGGCCCTCACCATCCTCGTGACCGGCCTCTACATGATGGCGACCCGCTGGGGCGGGCAGGGATGGATCGGCGCCGGCCTCGCCGGCCTCGTGCTCATCGCCGCCCTGGGCGGCGCGCTCTCTGGCCGCCGGTCCGCCGCCATCGCGCGGACCATAGCCGGCGAGACAGGCGCGATCTCGGCGGGCCTGCGCCAACAACTGCACGATCCGGTGCTCGTGCTCTCTGCGTGGGTCAGAACGGCCCTCGGCCTGGGCGTCATCTTCGTCATGGCGATCAAGCCAGGCGCGGCCGGGTCCCTCACCGCCCTGGGCGTGGCGCTCGCGCTGGGGCTGGTGGTCGGATTTCCTAGAGGGCGCGCCGTAGCGCGGCCGCAAGCGTCTTAGTATCGCCCGGCTCCTCGTGGGGTCGGCCGTTGATGAAGAACCGCGGGGTGCCGGTCACGCCGCTCGCGATGCCGCTCACGACGTCCTGCTTCACCCGCGCGGCGTGGACGTGGGCGTCGAGCTCGCGCCACACCCGTTCGGCGTCGAGCCCCAGCTCGCGCGCGTAGGGCACCAGGTCCTCGTCCGCGAGCGCCGCCTGCCGCTGGTACAGGAGATCGTGCATCTCCCAGAACTTCCCTTGCGCGGCAGCGGCCTCTGCGACCTCCGCGGCGTGTTGCGCGTGCGGGTGCTCCTCGCTCAAGGGAAAGTGCCGGAACACGAACCGCACCTTGTTCCCGACCCGGCGCAGCACCTGCTTCAGCTCCGGGTAGGCGCGGCCGCAAAACGGGCACTCGAAGTCGCCGTATTCCACGAGCGTTACGGGGGCATTCGCCGGCCCCAGGGCGTGGTCGCGCGGGCCGACGGGCGGAGTGAGCAGCGGCCTGTCAGCCAACCTGAGCCTCGAAATGGTCCGCGCTGCGGGCGACTTGCGGCTCGGTGAGTGTCGGATAGATATGCTCGTCGAGCCGCGAGGTGGTGGCCAGCTGGGTCGCCCTCTGGGTCATGGAAGCCTCGGCCGGTGAACTTGAGACCAAATCGGCTCCCGCGCCAGCGGCGAGCTGATCGACAACGCGAGGAGCTCTGATGCTGAGCGCCGCACCGATTCGCGCGTACATCCCCGTCGCCAACCTCCAGCGCGCGCGAAAATTCTACGAGGAAACCGTGGGACTCGACCCCGGAGCGGTCTACGGCGGCGGCGTAATCTACAAGTGCGGCGACACCGAAGTCTTCATGTATCCGACCGCCAATGCGGGTACGTCGAAAGCCAGCCAGGCGTTCTGGCAGGTCGACGACGTCGAGGCAGAGGTGGCCGCGCTCAAGGCCCGAGGCGTCGTGTTCGAGGAATACGACATGCCGGGGATCAAGATGAAGAACAGCATCGCGACCGGAGGCGGCGCGAAGACCGCGTGGTTCAAGGACAGCGAGGGGAACATCATGGCGGTGAGCCAGCGCCTGCCAGCGCGCAGCTAAGCATCGCTGGCGGGCCAAAGCCACGCCGCCCCGCGGACGCCGCTCGCATCACCGTGCACCGCGTGCACGACGCGCGTGGCGACAGGATCGGCGTCCGCCCCCGCCGCGAACAGGTAGCGTGGCAGCAGCGCGTGCGCCGCGTCCGGCAGGCCGGGGATGTTCGACATGCCGCCGCCCAGCACCACGACGTCCGGATCGAGCACGTTGATCAGCGACGCGAGGGTGCGACCGAGACGATCCTGGTATCGAGCCAGCGTCGCTGCCGCGCCAGGGTCGCCGCCCGCCGCGGCCCGTACGATCTCGCGGCCCGACAGCGTGAGACCGGTATGCTCGGCGTGGTCGCGCTCGAACGCGGGGCCGGACAGCCAGGCTTCGACGCAGCCGCGCTTGCCGCAATAACAGGGCGGACCGGGCCACTCCTCGGCACCGGGCCAGGGGAGCGGATTGTGCCCCCACTCACCGGCGATGAGGTTCGCGCCCAGCAGGCACCGGCCGTCCACGACGATCCCACCTCCGACTCCGGTGCCGAGGATGACGCCGAACACGACGTGCGCCCCCGCGGCGGCGCCGTCGGTGGCCTCGGAGAGCGCGAAGCAGTTCGCGTCGTTCATGAGCCTCACCGGGCGGTCGAGCCGCTGCTCCAGGTCGCTTCCCAGCGACCGACCGTTCAGCCAAACGGAGTTGGCGTTCTTCACGAGCCCCGTCTCGGGCACCAGCGTCCCCGGGATGCCGACGCCCACCGTCCCGGCCTCGTCGGCGGCGCGATCGAGCTCCCGCACCAGCCCCGCGATAGCGTCGAGCGACGCCGCGTAATCCCGTGGCGTGGCCACGCGTCGTCGGGCGATCTCCTCGCCAGCCCGCGACAGCGCGACTGCTTCGATCTTCGTGCCGCCCAAGTCGATTCCGATGCGCACGGACGCAGTCTAACCTTTAACGTTTCCCCATGCTCGTCCTGCTCGGCCTGCTCCAGACCACGCCACCGCCGCTCACCAATGCCCGCGTGCGCGCCGAGTTCGGCCCGCTGGGGCTGGTGGCGCTCACGGACGTCGCGCAGCACGCCGTCTATCGGCTGACGCGGGACGCGTTCAGCCTTACCATCGGCGGGACGAGTTACGATAGCCCCGGGCTGCCCAAGCCCAGCACCAGTGCCTCCCGCACCGCCGTGACCTACCGATGGACGGCGGGTCCGTATCGCGTGGACGTCGTGTATGAGCTGCGGCCCGAGTGGGGATTCGTCTCGAAGCAACTCCTGGTGACGGGCGGCAGTGCCGGCGGGTATCACGTGGACGGCGTCACGGTGCTCGACGTCGCTCTCGCCGACACGATCCGCGACGCATACGTCCCCGGCTCGCACCGCGCCGGCCTCGGCACCGGCGACTACGGCGCCGCGCTGCGTCTGGCGGCAAGCCGCGGGCTGCTCGCCGTCGTGCAGAATCCCTTTCTCGAGTTCCAGCGCGACGGCCACGTGTTCACGATCCGGTACCAGCCGGACATGGATTGGCGGGCGGAATACGGTCCGTTTGCGAGCGACCGGGGGCTGCTCGCGCCGGTGCGGCTCTCCGGCCGCTACGTCCCGGCGCGGATGCTCCCCGAGTGGCGGCTCGGCCCCGTGGACACGACGCCCGGCATGGACGAAGCCGAGGTCGAGACCTTCACGGATATGGTCCGTGCGTTCCTGATTCATCCGCCAGCGCACCCGCTGACCATTTTCGTCGGCTGGACGGCGAACGACTACCAGATCGACGTGGCGACCCCGGCGGGCCAGGACGAATACACGCGCCTGCTCGACCGCGCGGCGGGGTTGGGCGCCGGGTACGTGCTGTTCGCGCCCTCGAACTCCGCCCTGTCGCGCCGCGAGGAGAGCGTGGACGACTGGAGCTGGGAGCATGTGCTGTGGCTGGGATTGGGACAGAAGATCCGGAAGGGCGAGTGGGATCCCGCGACGGGCGTCGTTCCACCATCCGTGCAGGCGCTGCTCGACTATGCCCGGGGGCAGCACGTGAAGCTCGTCGCGTACGTCTATCCCGTGCTGCCGTTCGCGGGCAATCCCGCGTGGCTGGTGCGCGCGGCGGGGGATTCCACGCACCGGTTCGCGAGCCTGGGCGTGCGGGCGCTGCAGGACTGGCTCATCGACAAGCTCGTGGCGTTCCACCGGCGAACCGGCATCGGCGGGTACGCGTTCGATCACACCTTTCTCACCTACAACGGCACCAGTCGCTACGCGCAGTGGTGGGGGTGGCGGCGGGTGACGGAGGAGTTGAAGCGGCGCGTGCCGGAGATCGTGATCGACGGCCGCCAGGCGTACCAGAACTATGGCCCGTGGAGTTGGCTGGCGGGAAGCTATCCGCATCCCACGTCCACCGACGAGCAGCCGGAGAGCTTCGTGCCGTTTCCCGATCTCTCGTTCGACCGCGTGTCGGCGGACCGCGAGCGGTACACCGCGTACCGCTACCGGCTGTACGAGTTCGCGCCGAGCGAGATCGTGCCGGGCTTTATCGGGCATCAGACCTCGCGCGCGGACGACAGTGGCGACATGCCGAGCGAGCGGACGCGGGATCGCGGTGTGGTGTTGACGCGGTTCCGGGCGCGCGACTGGGACTATCTGGGGTGGCGGTATTCGTTGATCTCGTCGATCGCCATCGCGGGGTGGAACAACGTCATCGACATGATCCCGGCCCGGGACTCGAGCGAACACGCCTACTTCTCTGCCGCAGATCAGGCGTGGTTCCGCCACTGGATCGCGTGGGCCGACACCAACCGGGAGTACTTGCGGCACTCGCGGCCGATCCTGGGGCAGCCCGCGATCGGAAAGATCGACGGCACCGCCGCGATGCTGGGAGATCACGGGTTCGTGTTTCTGTTCAATCCGAACGCACGGCGCCTGACGGCGACGCTGACGCGCCAGGAGCTGGGCCTCGCAGCCGGGAGCTTTTGGCTGCGCGAGCTGGGGGAGGAGGGGCTAGGGGCCAGGGTTTGGGGGCTAGGGGACACGATTTCCATTTCCGTCGAGGGCGAGTCCTATCGGGTGCTGGCGATCGCGCCGGTGGGGCGCCGAGTCGCGGCGCCGCCGGCACCACTCGCAGCCGTATCGTTCAATCGGCAGATCGGCGTCGTGGACTCGTCGTTCACAGGGGGCTCGTTCGCCGCGACATTCAGCGTGCCGCGCTGGGTGTTCGATCAACTGGCGGCGCGGCGACGGGCGTGGCCCATCCCGTGGACGGCGGCTGATTCCGTCGCGACCTGGCTCGTGCCGGAACGGCTGCTGTTGTTCGTGCAGATCGCGGAGCCCGACGACGCGTGGACTGCGAGCCTGCGGATCGACGGGCGGCCGGTGGAGCTCGAGAAGGCCTATTCATCGATACGGCGCGTGCCGCGGGATTTCGTGGGGTTCTGGGCGGATATTTCGGCGCTATCACCAGATCCAACTCACACGCTGGAGCTGCAGTTGCCCAGCATGAAGCTGGGTCAGCTCCAGGGCGTCTTTCTGGAGAACGTGGAGCCCATGGGGCCGCTACCCTAGGCATCACACGAGACGCGACCGAATGTTGATCTCCGACGTGAGCGTGCGGTGGACCGGGCACTTCTCGGCGATCTCGAGGGCCTTGACCCGCTGCTCTTCGGTGAGGTCCCCATCCAGGGCGATCTCGCTCTCGATCCGATCGAGCATGCCCTGTCCGGTTTCACATTCGGCACAGTCTTCCGCGTGGATCCTCGAATGGCGCAGGCGCACCGTCACGCCAGTGAGCGGCCACTGTTTCCGTCGCGCATACAGCGCGATGGTCATGGATGTTCAGGCGCCGAGCGCAGCCAGCAACAATTCGTAGGGTCCAGGCCCTCGGTCGGTTCCCCCGGAGGAGACCGGCTCGTCAGCGATCAGCCGGTGACGCCCCGCCGTAATCTGCTGGACGAATCCCTCGGCGCCGCCGCGCACCACGACCAGACCTTGCTCCATGTCGACCATGACGCCACCTCGTGTTTCTGCGTGAAGGATGTGAATGTCACAGGGTTGAACAGTACCGGCCCCGCGGGACTTGCGGCAGGGCCGTAGGGCAAGGTAGCTTGCTCGTATCCAGTAATATCGAGTATGAGCCATGGCCCTGAGCCGGATCTCCATCACCTTGCCCCGCGACGTCCTGGTGGCCGCCGATCGGCGGGCGCGCGCGCTCGACCGCTCCCGCAGCTGGCTGATCGTGGAGGCGCTGCGGGCGTATCTGGCGACGCCGGCCCGCTCCGCCAGTGCGGGGGTACGGGAGCCCGACGCGCCCGTGTACGCCGCGCGGGAGGTCGCGGACGCCCGCCGGCAGCACCTGGCGGCGGATCTCAAACGCTCGCCGGCGGAGCGGCTCCGGCGCGCCGAGGAGCTCGCCCGCCTCGGTCGGCAGGTCAGGCCCCGGCGCGGCCGACGGCAGCAAGTGATCGGATTCGACTCCTATGAGGATTTCTACGAATGGAAGAAGGCGCGCCTCGCCGGGGCGTGACCCCGCGCGTCATCGCGGCACAGGTATGCGCGACGCTCAATCGGTCGGGGGCGAAGTACCTCGTGATCGACGGCGTGGCGTGCATCCTGCACGGCTACGCGCGTACGACGGAGGACGTCGACATCCTGATCGAGCGCACGGAGGCTAACGCCGGGCGCGTGCTGGCGGCGCTCGCCCGGGTGGGTTACGGCTTTGCAAGCGAGTGGGCGGCGGCCGAGATCCTGAAGCGCCCCATCACCGTGATCGGGGACGACCCCGCGGTGGACGTCTTCACTGTCGCGTGGAAAGTGAAGTACGAGCAAGCGGCGCCTCGCGCGGAGGTGGTGGATGTGGAGAGCGTGCGCATTCCGCTGATCGCGCTCGACGATCTGATCGAAACCAAGCGCACCGGCCGGCTTCAGGACGCCGCCGACATCGAGGTGTTGGAGGAGATCAAGAGGCTGAGAGGCTTCGTGGCAGCTCATTCACGGGAGGTGTGAAATGGCGTCGGTCTCCGTGATCGCGGCATTCTGTCTCGGAGCGGCCCCACTCGTTGCAGGGGCGACGCAGGCCCAAACTGTGCGAGCACCGCGGTTCGAAGTGGATCCCTTCTGGCCGAAACCACTCCCGAACCACTGGATCCTCGGATCGGTGGTCGGCGTGGCCGTGGATTCCCGAGACCACGTCTTCATCGTCCATCGACCGGCAACCGTCCAGCAGAACGAGGCCGGCGCGCGGGCCAATCCCCCGATCAGCGAGTGCTGCGTCCCGGCGCCACCGGTCCTGGAATTTGACCCCGCAGGCAACCTGGTGAGCCAGTGGGGCGGCCCGGGCGCTGGGTATGACTGGCCGGCGTCGGAACACGGCATCTCCGTGGACCGCAAGGGCAACGTGTGGCTGGGTGGGAACGGCGCCACCGACCGCCAGATTCTGAAGTTCAGTCACGAAGGACATCTGGTGCTGCAGGTCGGCAAGCCGGGTGAGGGCGCGAACAGCAGCAGCACCACCGACTTCGCAGGCGCGGCGATGATCTCGTTCGACGAGCGCGCCAGCGAGGCGTATGTCGCAGATGGATACCGTAACAAGCGGGTGGCGGTCGTCGACATGGCAACCGGCCGGATCAAGCGCTTCTGGGGCGCCTACGGCAACAAGCCGGACGACACTCGGGCCGCACCGTACAACCCGGCGGGCCCGCCGGCCCAGCAGTTTGGGAACCCGGTTCACTGTGTCATGGTGTCGGATGACGGTCTCGTTTACGTCGCCGACCGCCGCAACGACCGCATCCAACTGTTCCACACGGATGGGACGTTCATCAAGGAGAAAACCATCGCGCCCCTGACGTTGGGCGAGGGCTCAGTGTGGGAGATCGCCTTCTCCCGGGATCCCCGGCAAGCGTACATGTACGTGACCGACGGGAGAAACGAGCGGGTGTACATCCTGGATCGGCAGTCGCTCGATATCCTGACCAGCTTCGGCGACGGCGGCCGCCAGCCCGGCCAGTTCTTCGGTGTGCACAGCATCGCGACTGATTCGAGGGAGAACATCTACACCACCGAGACCTACGAAGGGAAGCGCCTCCAGAAATTTGTCTTCAAGGGCGTGGGACCGGTCTCCGGCAAGAACCAGGGCGTGGTGTGGCCTAAGCCGTAGACATCCCCCGCGCTTCGACGCAGTCGATCGAGTCGAGCGACTCCTACACGTTCGGTCACTGGAGCGGCTTGACGCTGCGCCCGCCGCAGCGCCATTTCTCCCGCAGCGTGGTGCCCCAAGCGCGCCGAGCCGAACCGCGACCAAGGCTGACCCAATGTTCCCGGAAGACGAGAGCCTCGCCGCAGCGCTAGCCGACCGCTACCGCCTGGTGCGCCCCCTGGGCCAGGGGGGCATGGCCACGGTCCATCTCGCCGAGGACCTCAAGCACCACCGCAAGGTCGCCGTCAAGGTGCTGCGACCCGAGCTCGCTACGTCGATCGGGCTCGAGCGCTTCTCGCGCGAGATCGAGATCGCGGCCGCGCTCAGTCACCCCCACATCCTCGCCGTGCACGACTCCGGGGGAGCGGCCGGCGTGCTCTACTACGTGATGCCCTACGTCGAGGGGGAGTCGTTGCGCGATCGGCTGTCGCGCGAGAGCCGGCTGCCCCTCGAGGAAGCACTGCGGATCACACGGGAAGTGGCGGACGCGCTGGGCTACGCACACCACCGGGGGCTGATCCATCGCGACATCAAGCCGGAGAACATCCTGCTCCAGGCGGGCCACGCCGTGGTGGCGGACTTCGGGATTGCGCGGGCGATCACCGCCGCCGCTGCGGGGGGCACGCTGGGCAGGACGCTGACGCTGCCCGGCATGCCGATCGGGACGCCGGACTACATGAGTCCCGAGCAAGCGCTCGGAGAGCGGGAGCTGGACGGGCGGTGCGATCAATACGCGCTGGCGTGCGTGCTGTACGAGATGCTGGCGGCGCGGCCGCCGTTCACCGGGCCCTCCATGGAGCGCGTCTTGTTCCAGCATCTCACGGTGCCGCCGCTGCGGATCACGGAGCTCCAAGCCGATGTGCCGAAGCCCGTGGCCGCCGCGTTGGCCCGTGCCCTGGCCAAGGCGCCCGCCGACCGGTTCAGCGACATGGCGGCGTTTGTCGCCGCCCTGAGTGCGCCCGCCGGCCCGGAGGGCGCACCGCCCCCTGCCCAACTCACGTCGTTCATCGGCCGCGAGCGCGAGACGGCGGCCGTCCAGGAGCTGCTCGCCGGCACGCGGCTGCTCACCCTCACCGGGGCGGGCGGCAGCGGCAAGACCCGTCTCGCCCTCGAGGTGGCGAGCCGCGTGGGCGCACGCTACCCGGACGGTGTCGCCTGGGTCGAGCTCGCCCCCTTGTCGAATCCCGAGCTCGTCCCGCACCACGTCGCCGACGCGCTGGGCGTGCGCCGCGACGGCATCCGATCGGCCGGGGAGGCCCTGCTCGAGGCGCTGCGCGATTGGGACGCGCTGCTGGTGCTGGACAACTGCGAGCATCTGGTCGAGGCCTGCGCCCGGCTGGCGGACTCGTTGCTGAAAAGTTGCCCGCGGCTCCGCATCATGGCCACGAGCCGCGAGGCGCTGGGGATCGGCGGCGAGCGCGCCTGGCTGGTGCCGGCGCTCACGCTCCCGGAGGCCGGCAGGCCGGTCACGCGCGCCGTGGCGGCCGCGAGCGAGGCGATCCGGTTGTTCGTCGAGCGGACCCAGGCGGTGCGGCCCTCGTTCGCGTTAGGCGACGAGAACGCGGCCGCGGTCGCGCAGATCTGCCGCCGCCTCGACGGGCTGCCCCTCGCCATCGAGCTGGCCGCCGCGCGGGCCCGCGTGCTCGATCCCCAGCAGATCGCCGCCAGGCTGGACGACGTGTTCGGGTTGCTCTCCTCGGGCAGCAGGACGGCCCTGCCGCGCCAGCGCACCCTGCGCGGCGCGATCGAGTGGAGCCACGCGCTGCTCACCGAGCCGGAGCAGATTCTGTTCCGGCGGCTGGCGGTATTCACCGGGGGGTTCACGATCGACGCGGCAGAGGCTGTAGCTGCGGGAGGGGCGATCGCCGTTCTCGACCTACTGGACCTGCTGAGCGGGTTGGTGGACAAGTCGCTCGTGTTGCTCGAGACCGAGGCGCTCGAGGCGCGGTATCGCATGCTCGAGACGATGCGGCAGTTCGCGCGGGAGCGGCTCGACGCGGCGGGTGAGGCGGGCGAGCTGGGGCGCCGCCACGCGCAGTTTTTCCTCGCCCGCGCGGAGAGTGCGGAGCGGTTCCTCTCAAACCAGTCCGAGGGGTGGCAGGAGCGGCTGGCGGAGGACCTCGGGAACTTGCGGGCGGCCGCCGACTGGTTCGAGCAGGATCCCGCCGGCGGAGAGGACTCGCTGCGGCTCGCGACCGCACTGCACTGGTTCTGGTTCGGGCTGGGGCACTATCGGGAAGCGCGCCGGCGCCTCGAGGCGGCACTCGCGCGGACCGGCGGCGGGCGCACCCGGGCGCGGGGACGCGCGCTCTCCTCGCTCGTGACGTATCGGGTGCTCCAGGGCGAGCGGGTCGAGCTCCGTCCGCTGGCCGAGGAGAGCGCGGACATTCTGCGGGAAACGGCCGGCGCGTCGGCGGATCTCGTGTGCGCGCTCGTCGGGCTGGGGCAGTCCCGTCTGCTTGCGGGCGATCTGGAACCCGCGGCCGGCGTCCTGGCGGAGGCCGTCGCCCTGGCGCGGACCGTGAGCCCGCGGTACTGGATCACCTACGCGCTGTACTGGCAGGGTGTCGTGGCGCAGGCGCGCGGCGACTTCGCGGCGGCACGGGCGGCGTTCGACGAGGGGGTCACCCTCGGTCTCGAGGATGGCTTCAACCAGCCCATCGCGCACCTCGCCACGATGCGGGGCCGGCTCGCGCTCGCCGAGGGCGACAGCGAGGGCGCGCTCCGCTGGTTCGCCGTCGCGCTCACGCCGCTCAAGCGGATGCAGAACCACTGGTCCACGATCATTCTGGCGGAAGACCTCGGCCGGATCGCGGCCGAGCGGGGCGAGCACGAGCGGGCCGCCCGGTTGCTCGGCGCCGTGGCCAACCTCCGCGAGGAAGCCGGGGCCGCCCCGCTGCCGCCAGAGCGCGAGGCCCTCGACCACCTGGCCGAGTCGGTCCGCGCCAACCTCGGCGCCGCGGCGTTCGAGACGGCATTCCGGGCGGGGCACGCCCTGAGCCTGAGCCAGGCCCAGGACCTCGCCGAGACGATGGTAGGGAAGCCGGGGGCCGTGGCGCGCCCGGCCGTCCCCTCGGTGTTGCGAGTCAACGCCTTGGGCCCCGTCGAGATCTGGGTGGACGGCCAGCAACTCCCGGCCGCGGCATGGAGCGATGCTAAGGCGCGCGAGCTGCTCCTGTACCTCCTGTGTCACCCGGCGGGGCGCACACGCGACCAGATCGGGCTCGCGTTGTGGCGCGACGCCTCGCCCGCTCAGCTAAAGAACGATTTCCACGTCACGCTGCACCAGCTGCGCCGCACCCTGAGCCGGCCCGAGTGGATCGTGTTCGAGGAGGAACGTTACCGGATCAACCCGCGCCTGGCGGTGGAGTTCGACGGCCTGCAGTTCGAGGCCGAGCTGCGGGCGGCACGAGCGGCGTTCGCCAAGACGGAGGACGCGGCGCCGCTCGCGCGCGCCCTGGCGCGCTACCGCGGCGACTTCCTCGAGGATGCAGGGGCGGAGGCAGGCGACTGGCACCTGGAGCACCGGGAGCGCTGGCAGCGGCTGTACGTCGCGGGCCAGGAGGCCGTCACGACCTCGCGCCGGGTTCGGCCGGAGTCTTGACGACGCGCGGGGGCGGCGTCTATTAGACTGACCTCGTGGAGGGTTGCCATGCCAAAGTTCGTGATCGAGCGTCACATCCCGGGCCTGGGGAAGTTGACGCCTGCCGAGTTGAAGGCCATTTCGCTGAAATCAGTAGGCGTGCTCAGGGAGATGGGCCCGCAGATCCAGTGGCTGCACAGCTACGTCACCGAGGACAAGCTCTACTGCGTGTACCTGGCGCCGGACGAAGCTGCGGTGCGGGAGCACGCCAGACGCGGCGGGTTTCCCGCCGACCGCGTGATGGCCGTGCGCCGGCTGATCGACCCGGGCACGGCCGAGTAGCGGGATCGACGGTCAACCCGCGGTCCAGGTCAAGCCGTAATCGATCACGCGCTGCAGCGGCATAGTCGCGCCCTCTGTCCACACCTGCTGCGCCGCCGCGGGCCCCACGGCGGCGCGTGCCTGCGCCAGCAACCGCTCCAACTTCGGTCGTTCATCGGGCGGCAGGCGGGCGCCGAGCGCCTCGCGTAACGCCGCGGCGGCGCCGGCCAGCCGCAGCGCACGCTCCTGCTTGCCGTCGACCACCGCGGCGCACGCGAATTCCTCCAGCAACCGTGCGATCCCACGCCGGTAGCCCAGCTCGCCGAAAATCCCGATGCTCTCGCGATACCATGCCTCGGCGCTCTGACGATTGCCTTCGTCGCGCGTGAGGTGGCCGAGGTCCGCCAGCGAGCTGGCGATCCCCCAGCGGTCGTCCAGGGCGCGAAAGATCGCCAGCGCCTGCTCGCAGAATGCGCGCGCTGCGGGCCTGTCGCCCTGCTCGCGGGCGACCTGGCCCTGGTGATTCAGGCTCCAGGCGACGCCGGCCTCGTCGCCCAGCTCGCGGAAGATCGCGAGCGATTGCTCGTAGAGTGACCGCGCCCGCGGGCGATCGCCGCGGATCGTCGCAAGGCTCGCCAGGTTGCTGAGCGCACGCGCGACGGCCCCCCGGTCGCCCAGCCCTTCCCACGCCGCGAGACACTGTTCGAACAGCGACTGCGCTCGCGCATGGTCGCCTTCATCCAGCGCGGCCGCCGCCAGGGCGTTCCGGCACACGACGCTTCCCCACGGGTCGGCGCGCTCGTCGTAGATCGACAGGCCGTCCTCGACCAGCTCGCGGGCTGCCCCGTAGTCGCCTTGCTCGACGGCCAGGACGCCGGCGGCAAACAGCGCCCGCGCCCGCTCCTTCGTGCGCGCCCGTGCGTCCGGGAGCTCCAGTACCGTAACCAGCCGCCGGCGGCCCTCCGCCAAGTGTTCACGGGCCTCCCAGTAGCGGAACAGCGCGGCCCCAAGCCGGAGCGCCCACTCGGCTCCGCCGATCGCCACGAGCCAGTCGAGCGCCTGCCGGAAATTGTCGTGCTCCGCGTCGAACCGCGCCAGCCAGAGCGCGCGCTCCGATCCCGTGAAGGAAGCGTCGCCCTCCTCCGCCAGCACGAGGCAGTACGCGGCGTGGGCACGCCGGACCTCATTCCCCTCCCCGGACGCGTCGAGCTGTTCGATGGCGTATTCGCGAATCGTATCGAGCATCGCGAAGCGCGCTTCGTCCGCGGTCCCCCCACTCTCGCGGAGCAGGCTCTGGCTCATCAGCGACCCGACCCCTTCGAGCACATCTAGCCCGAGATCGCGGCGCGCGTCGCAGACCGCTTCCGCCGCTTCCAGCGTGCAGCCGCCGGCGAACACCGCCAAGCGGCGGAACAAGGTCTGCTCGTGGGACGAGAGCAGGTCGTAACTCCAGTCGATCGCTGCCCGCAGGGTCTGCTGGCGGGCGGGCAGATCGCGCGCGCCGCCGGTGAGGAGCCGCAGGCGGCTCCGCAGGCGTGCGAGCATCTCGCTGGGCGGCATGACGCGGACTCGCGCGGCCGCAAGCTCGAGCGCGAGGGGGAGACCGTCGAGTCGCGCGCAGATCTCGGCGATCGCGCGGGCGTTATCGGGGGTCAGCGCGAAGTCGGAGCGCGTGGCCGTGGCCCGCTCCACGAAGAGCGCGACAGACGGACATGTGGAGAGCGAGACGGGATCCGCCGCGTCACGGATGTCGGGCAGCGCCAGCGGCGGTACGGCGAACTCGTGCTCACCCGACAGGTTGAGCACGACGCGGCTGGTGGCCATCACTTTTAGGGTCGGGCACGCGGCGAGCAGGGACGCGATGTCGCCGGCGGCGTCGATGACATGCTCGAAGTTGTCGAGCAGCAGCAGGACCCGACCGTCGAGTGCGCGCACATGGTCCGCCAGCGCGTCGAGAACCGGACGAGCACCGATGTCCCGAACCTCGAGCGCCCGATTCACCGCGGACCAGACGAGAGCCGCGTCGTTGATGACCCCGAGCGCGACGAAATACACGCCGCCCGTGAACTCGGGTGCCACTTCGACCGCCGCCTGCACCGCGAGGCGCGACTTCCCCGCGCCGCCCGGGCCCGTCAGCGTGACCAGCCGCACCGCGTCCCGTTGCAGCAGCGTCACGAGCGCGATCAACTCGGCGTCGCGCCCGATCAAGCGTGTCGGTGGCGCCGGCAGATTGTGCGAGCGGTGCGCCCGTGCCGTCCGCTCGAGGGCCGGCGCGGTGGGTTGGGCGAGGGCGGCAGCGAAGGCCGCCGCTGTGGGATACCGATCCGCCGGCGTCTTGGCGAGCGCGCGCTCTAACGCCTGGGCGACCTCGGGCGGAGTGCCGGGGCGCACGCCGGTCACGGCCGGCGGATCGGCGATGAGATGCTGGCGCACGATGCTCTCCGCCGTGGGGCCCACGAAGGGCGGCTGGCCGGCCAGCATCTCGTAGAGCATGCAACCCAGACTGTAGATGTCGCTCCGCCCATCCAGCTCTGTGCTCCCCACGCCTTGCTCGGGGCTCATGTACAGGGGCGTTCCCACCGCGAGACCGGTCTCCGTCAGTTTGTCGCCAGCCGCCGCGTTGATCGCGCGGGCGATGCCAAAGTCCGACACGACGGCGTGACCCGATTCGAGGAGGATGTTCTCGGGCTTGATGTCGCGGTGCACCACGCCCTGGGCGTGGGCATAGCTCAGGGCATCCGCGACCTCGCGCCCGATCTGCACGGCATCCTCCAGCGGCAGCTGTCGCTCGCGGGTGAGGCGGTCGCGCAGCGACTCCCCTTCGACGTACGGCATGACGTAGTACAGGAAGCCCGCAGCCTCGCCCGAGTGGTGCAGCGGCAGGATATGTGGATGGGTGAGTCGGGCGGCGAGGTTGATCTCCCGGAGGAATCGCTCGGTGCCGAGAGACGCCGCGAGCTCCGGCCGCAGGACCTTCAACGCGACGGGGCGATCGTGCTTCACGTCGCGGGCGAGGTACACGATCGCCATACCCCCGTGACCGAGCTCGCGCTCGATCGCGTAGTGATCAGCGAGGGCGGCACAAAGGCGGTCCCGCTCATCTGCTTGCATTCCGATTCAAGCTACAGGGCGGCGCAAGACTCACAACGCGGTGAGCTAGCGGCCCGGGGAATGGAATCCCATTATAGAGACAGTGGCTGACGCTCTTCCTCGCCTCAAAGCAGCTCTCGCCGGCCGCTACACGATCGAGCGCGAGCTCGGCCAGGGTGGCATGGCCACCGTCTACCTGGCACGAGACGAACGGCATGACCGCCGGGTCGCCGTCAAGGTGCTCCGGCCGGAACTTTCCGTAGAGCTCGGGCCGGATCGGTTCGTGCGCGAGATCCACCTGGCGGCCCGGCTCAACCATCCGCATATCATGGCGCTCTTCGATTCGGGCGAGGCCGGCGGGTTCCTCTATTACGTGATGCCGGTGGTGGAGGGGGAGTCGCTGCGCGAGCGGTTGCAACAGGCGAAGCGACTGCCGGTGGAGGACGCCACGCAGATCGCGCGGGAAGTGGCGGACGCGCTCGACTACGCCCATCGCCACGGCGTCGTGCACCGCGATATCAAGCCCGAGAACATCCTCCTGCAGGATGGACATGCGGTGGTAGCGGATTTCGGCATCGGCAAGGCGGTGACTGCGGCAGCGAAGGGTGCCGCCGCGATCACGCGCACGGGCGTGACCGTTGGTACGCCTGCCTACATGAGCCCCGAGCAGGCAGCCGGTGAGGAGACGATCGACGGCCGGAGTGACCTCTACAGTCTCGGCTGCGTGTTGTACGAGATGTTGGCGGGTGAGCCGCCTTTCACCGGTCCCACAGCCCAGGCGGTGATCACGGCGCATCTCACGGCAACGCCCCAACTGGTCGGTGAGCTGCGGCCCGACACGCCGCCCGCGGTCGCGGACGCGATCGCACGAGCGCTCGCCAAGGACCCGAACGCACGCTTCCGGACCGCCACTTCGTTTCGTGACGCCATCGGTGCGCCGGCAACCGCCGCCGCTCCTCAGCACGCTCACCCGTTGCGCGTGGCCGGGCTGTACGGACTCGCCGCGGCGCTCGTACTCGGCCTGGCGTATCTTCTCACGATCGAGCTGGGCCTGCCGAATTGGGTGATCTCGGGCGCATTCGCCCTGCTGCTCGTCGGTCTCCCGATCGTGATCGCGACCGGGCTCGGGCTGTCTCGCTGGCTCACCTGGCAACGGACGCTCGCCGGCCTAGGCCTGGCGTTTGGCGCCCTCGGTGTGGGAGCCGCGGGCTACATGGCCATGCGCCTCCTCGGGATCGGCCCGGTGGGCACCTTGGTCGCATCCGGGGTGCTCAAGAATCGAGAGCCCCTCATCCTCGCCGACTTCGTGAACCGTGCGCCGGATTCGACGCTCGGGCCGTCGCTCAGCGCGGCGTTTCGGGTGGACCTGTCCGAGTCGCCCAGCGTGCGGCTGATGGATGCGGTGGCGATCGCCGACGCGTTGCGCCGGATGGAGCGTCGCGCCACCACACCGCTCGACCCCGGGCTCGCGCGCGAGATCGCGCAACGGGAGAATGTGAAAGCCGTCGTCCGGGGCGATATCGATCCACTGGGGAGGGGCTACGTGCTGTCCGCGAGCCTCATCGCCGCTGCGGACGGCCACGTGCTCACGGCCTTACGCGAGACGGCCGACAACGATGCCGCTTTGATCGGAGCCGTGGACCGCCTGTCGCGGAAGCTCCGGGAACGGATTGGGGAGTCGCTCAAGTCGATCCGCGCCGCCCCGCCGCTCGAGCAGGTGACGACCGCGTCGCTCGACGCCCTGCGGCGGTACAGCGAGGGAGCCCGCGCCGAGCAGGAAGGGGACTGGGAGCGCGCGGCCGCGAGCTACCGGGACGCGAGCGCGCTGGATACCGGGTTTGCGACGGCCTTCTGGCGGCTGGCCGTCATGCTGTACGACGCTCGGGCGTCCGACAGCGCGTTCGCGGCGGCCATGACGGAGGCGTTCCGGCATCGCGACCGGCTGCCGGAGACCGAACGCTATCTCGCCACCGGCCGCTACTACGAGTACTACGCGCGGGCCGACGACGGCTGGCACAAGGCCACCGCGGCCTACCGCTCCGTGCTCGAACGGGACCCGGACAATATCATCGCCCTGAACGATCTCTCGCGGGTGTTGTTCGAGGGGCGACGATATCAGGAAGCGGAGACGCTCGCGGTTCGCGCCATGGGCCTGAGCCGGAGGATAGGTCCGTTCATCAACGCCGCACTCGCCCAGATGGGTCAGGGGCGCTACGCCGACGCGCAGGCGACAGTGGATCGCTTCGCTCGGATCGCGCCGCACAATCCTCTCATCCTGGCGGTGAGCTTCACGGTGGCAGGCTCGCGCGGTGACTACGCCGCCGCCGACCGAGACGTCCGACAGCTGCGCGCCGAGCAGCGCGAGAGCGCCGTGTGGCAGGCCGCCTCCGCCGCAGGCCTGGCGTGGCTGGACGAAGTGCGGGGGAGGCTCGGGCAGGCAGCGCGTGATCTCGATGCCTTCATGGCGGTGAGCGAGCAACGGGGTGTGGCGAGCAGCTACGTGGTGGGCGCCATCCGCCGGGGCCTGCTCGACCTGCGGTACCGCCATCGACCGCTCGCTGCTTTGAGCGCTGTCGAAGCGGCCCTCGGGCGCCACCCCTTGAGCTCGATACCCACGTTGAACCGGCCGTACTCGGCGCTCGCCGCGTTCTACGCCGAGGCCGGGCGGCCGGAGGCGGCGAGGCGACTCCTGGCCGAGTACGAACGCCTGGTTCCCGAGCGAACGCGCCGAGGCCATCCTGGGCAACTCGCGGCTGCGGCAGCCATTGCGCTCGCCGAGGGGCGAGTGCGGGACGCCATTGTCGGGTATCGAGCGTGGACCGAGCAGGCTGAAAACCCAGCCGACGGGCTGTTCGAGCTCGCGACCGCCTACGAGCGTGCACGCCAACCCGACTCGGCGCTGGCCGTGTACGAGCGGAGCGTAGCCGCGGGGGGCGTCAGGGCTCCGCTCGTGCTGTTTGATCCCGTCGACGCTCGCGCGTTCGCGGCGACGTTGCAGCGGCTCGGCACGCTGTACGCAGCGCGGAGTGACCACGCCAAGGCCCGCGACTACTATGGCCGCTTCGTGGACCTCTGGAAGGACGCCGACCCGGAGCTCCAACCGCTCGTCGCCGACGCGCGCGCCGCGCTCAAGCGGCTGCGCGAGGAGCCGCGAGAGGCGTCTCTCCGAACGCGTATACAATAGAAGAAGACGCAGGCGGAGGAACCCGTGTCCCTGCAGGTAGTCCTGGCGGATGATCACCCGATGCTCCGGCACGGCGTCCGCGCCTTGCTCGAGCGGCACGGCGTCGAGGTGGTGGCGGAAGCGTCCGACGGCCGGATGGCGGCCGCCGCGGCGCGCGAGCACCACCCAGACGTCGCCGTGCTCGACATCATGATGCCGCTCTTGAACGGCATCGACGCGGCGCGCGAGATCGCCGCGACGTGCCCGGACACCCAGGTCGTGCTGCTCACCGCGCTCGACCAGGAGCGTCTCGTGACGGAGGCGGTGAGCGCGGGGGTTCGGGGCTTCGTGCTCAAGACCCAGGCCGAGGAGGACCTGGTGCAGGCGATCGAGCAAGTGTCGCGCGGGGGGTTCTACGTGGGCGGGGGTGTCTCCCGAGCCGTGGTGGAGGCCTGCCGCGCCGCTGCGGCGCAGGACCGCGGCCGCCTGACCCCCCGGGAGCGCCAGGTCGTGCAGCTCGTGGCGGAAGGGAAGTCCACCAAGCAGGTCGCCGCGCTGCTCGGGATCAGCCTCAAGACGGCCGAGTTTCACCGCGCGCGCGTGATGAAGAAGCTCGACGTGCACGACGTCGCGGGGCTCGTGCGCTACGCCATCCGCGAGGGCCTAATCGCGCCGTAGCCCGGGTCTTCTCCCACCCCCGCCAGGTGTTTCCCCGGTTTTGCGCGTCTCGCACCGGCCCCACATTCGAGCGTGGCCCGTCGCGTACCGTTCAGCCGTGCTCCCGTCCTGCTCGTCGCCAACGCGTTCGGCACGTGGCTCAGCCAGGCGCTGGCTAACCTCGTCAAGGCGCGGGGTTATCGCGTCCACTTCGTGTTGACGGGGCGCGAGTTACTGGACCAGGCGCCGGCGGTGCGCCCCGACGTCATCGTGCTCGATGCGGACCTTCCGGATCTCGACAGCATCGCGGTGTGCCGCACGCTGCGCCACAATCGCGCCGCCTGGGACATGCCCGTCATCATGATCACGGCGACGCCCGCGACGAAGCAGCAGCGCCTCGCGGCGCTCGAAGCGGGGGCGTGGGACTACGTGAGCGTCTTGCTCAACCCGGAGGAGCTGACGCTAAAAGTCGACGCCATGACCCGTCTCAAGCTCGAGATGGAACGAGCGTTGGAGGAGAGCGCTGTGGACCCGGCGAGCGGACTGTATACGTTCCGCGGGCTCGAGCGGCGGGCACGCGAGCTGACTGCGGACGCGGTGCGGCGGCGCGCCCCGCTCGCCTGCGTGGCGCTCGGGCTAGAACTGGACCCCAAGGGCACGGGCGAGCGCGCCGCGGCGCTGCCCGCGGCGGCCGCATACGCCGGACAGGTCCTGCAGGCGAGCGGGCGGACGTCCGATTGCGTGGGACGTCTCGGCGAGGGGGAGTTCGCGGTGCTCGCGCCCGCGACCGCCCCCGAGGGCGCTGCACGGATGGCCCGGCGCTTGTCGCGGGTGATCGAGACGGCGGGACCCCGGCCCGCCGGTGTGCCGCCGCTGCGCGTGCACGCGGGATACGACGCCGTCACGGACGTGCATCAGACGCCGGTCGAGCCCGCGAGCCTGCTCGAGCACGCGGGCACGGCGCTGCATCAGGCCCGAGGGGGAGCCGGGGAGCGGATTCGAGCCTACAAGCCGTAGGCGCCCTCGACCCCCTAGCGACGACTGTTCACGAGGGCCTGGTAGACCAGCGTGGGAAACTTCCCGGCGATGTCGCTCCGGTTCGGCAGCTGGTTGATCATGAACACGATGACGAGGTGCTCGACCGGATCGACGGAGTACCCGCTGCCGTACGCCCCACCCCAGCTGAACGTCCCCACCGACGCCATGCCGTTGGCCCCGTAGCGCTCGGTGATCTGGAACCCAAACCCGAAACCGCGTGCCCCGGTCGAGTCGAACAGCATGCCGACCTGGTTGTGCGTCATCAGGTCCACGGTGTGCGGCGCCAGAATGCGCACGCCACCCAGCTCACCGCCGTTGCGCAGCATCTCGAGGAAGCGGGCGTAGTCGGCCGCGGTCGAGATCAACCCCGCGCCGCCCGCGAAGCTTTTGCGCGGACCGTCCACATAATTCCCCTGCCCGCGCGGGCCGTCCGGGGCGCGCCGCGCGTGATTCGTCGAGTCGCTCGCATACACGGTCGCGAGCCGGCCACTCGCGGCTCGGGGCACGAAGAAATAGGTGTCGTTCATCTTCAACGGACCGGTGATGCGGGTCCGGATCAGCTCGTCGAGCGGCATCCCGGACACGCGCTCGGCGACGCAGCCGAGGATGTCGGTGTTGTAGCCGTACACCCAACGCTCACCCGGCTGGGCGGTGAACGGCAGCGTGCCGAGCCGCTCGATCGTGGTGCAGATCGGCTCGTCCTTGTCGGCCGTGTACCAGCCCCAGCCCGCCGCGGGCCCGAGCCCCTTCGCGGCATAGAGCGGCGCGATCGGCCCGTCGGTGCCGTACGAGATGCCGGCCGTGTGCGTGAGCAGATCCCGGATCGTGATCGGTCGCGTCGCGGGCTTGGTGACGAGGCCGGTGTCGCTCTTCGTCGCGACGGTGGTGTGCGCGAACGCGGGGATGTGGCGGCTCACCGGGTCGCCCATCGCCAGCGCCCCCTCCTCCACGAGCGACAGGATCGCAACCGTAGTGAGCGCTTTGGTCTGGGACGCGATGCGGAACAGCGCATCCGTGGTCATGCGGCGCCCCGACTCCTGGTCGAGCCAACCGACCGCGTGCTGGTAGACGACGCGACCGTCCTGCAGGACCAGCCCGACCGCGCCGCCGATCTGGCCGGAATCGACGGACTGCTGCATGAAACGATCGATGCGCGCCAGCCGAGCGGGCGCGAAGCGAGGTTGGGTCTGTGCAGGGAGGCGCGCAGACGCGACCGAGAGCAGCGCAACCGCCAGAAGCCGAGTGCGATCCATGCGGGATCTTAACGCCCTCCTCGCGCAGCGGCGAACCGGGAATTTCGGCGCAGCACCGCTGGTCTTAGGTGTCGGGAGATGCTATTCCCCGAACCCTGCAGGAGGCCAGCTCATGGTGGCGTCGACGGTGGTATCGCAGATCCTCACGCGGTGGGCGCACCTCTACGGCCGTACGCCCGTGAGCGCCACCCTGACCTATCTCCATCTGGTCGGCATCCTGGTGGGCGGCGGCGTGGCCGTCGCGGCCGATCGCGCGTCGCTCCGGCTTTCGCCGGCGACGCCGGACTGGTCCAACGAGCTGACCCGTCTTGCCGGCGTGCACCGCTGGGTGGTGGCGGGCCTCGCTCTCATTTTCGCGAGCGGCGTGCTGATGATGCTGGCGGAGCTCGACAGCGTGGCGACCTCCGTCGTGTTCTGGACCAAGATGGGGCTCATCGCGTTGTTGCTGGGCAACGGCTACGTACGGATGCGAGCGGAAAACGCGCTCCAACAAGGCCTCGCCGCCGGATGGCGCCGGTTCCGACGGGCATCGGTCGCAAGCCTCGTGTTGTGGTTGGTCGTCCTCTTGGCCGGCACGCTGCTCCACTCCACCCTCTGATGTCGCCCGGGCCTCGGGAGTAGACCGCGCGGCCGCCGGAATTATTCCCGCAGGAATAAGCGCTCCGGGCGCCGGGTCTCTGACATCGAAGGACACTGCTATCACACTCTCGCAGGAGGAGAATCGCGTATGTCGTACACACATGCCCCTTCGGTCCGCAACGCCACGGCGCTGCTGCTCGCCGCCGGTGCGCTCGCCGGGGCCCCCGCGCATCCCGCCCCGGGCGACCCCGCGGCCGTCCGCGCCAAGCTGTCCGAATGGAAGGTGGATTTGTCGCAGCGCACCATCGCCGCCGGGACCGTGACGTTCACGGTCGCGAACGTCGGGAGCATCCCGCACGCCTTCGAGGTCGAGGGACAGGGGATCGAGCAGGAGACCACCGTCATCCAGCCGGGGTCAAGCGCTACCCTGACGCTCACCCTCAAGCCAGGGACCTACGAGGTGTACTGCCCCGTGGGCAAGGACTCGCACAAGAAGCTCGGCATGAACACGCGCCTGACCGTCGTGGGCGGGACGCACTCGGGCTCGGCCGGCTACGGCGACTCCGACATGGGAGGGGTTCACTCGTCCCAGATGAGTGAATCGCCGGCGATGGGGGAGCACGCGCAGGCGATCCGGGTGAAGAGCGGCGGGCCCGTGATCCAGATCCTCCCCGGCCCGTTCCCGTTCCCCGACAGCGCGGCCCCGATCCTCAAGCAGTTCGGGGATGAGCGGGAGGGGCTCGAGTCGCAGGTGAAAAACGGGCCCTACTCGAACAACGTGACCCCGATTTCCGGCTCTTTCACCTTCACTGCCTGGGACAAGGGCGCGGTGCGCGACTCGGTGGATGGACTTGCCGAGTTCACGACTCAGGACGGCGCCCGCTGGCGGCTCGCGCTGGACCGTGTCCAGACGAAGGATGTCCCGCACCACCCGCGGTTCGGCGGCGTGATCCTCGGGCTGTACTACCACGGCAACACGGCGGTGCACACGCCGCTCGTGCCGACGATCAACAGCGCAGTCGCGCTGTGGGCGTTCGGACACCTGTACAAGGATGGCGCGCTCGTGACCGACAACGCCATGGTGCACGTGATGCTCTTGTCCCGCACTCGGCGCGACGGGGACTTCGCGCTCGCCTGCTGGGATTGCGCCAAGAACAAGATCGAAGAATTGCAGCTGCAAATCCTGCCCGGACCGGGCGAGCCGAAGTTCGACGCACCCGGCGGGTTCCTGTTCGTCAACTGGGAAAAATCGAGCTCCGCGAAGGCCGCGAGCTAGAGGAGGATGAACCGATGCGTGTCCGCACAGCAGTCATGAGTCTCATCGCGCTCGCAGCGCTGTCGGGTTGCAGCGCCTACATGGCGGCCGGCCCATACGGGGGAGGTGGTGGAGATGGTGGAGGGGGTGGAGGCGGTGGAGGCGGGCCGGTCGGGTCGGTGGCGGTGGGGACCAACGGGCGGATCGTGTTCACCAGCGCCCACAACGGCACCGTCAATCCAGCGGTCGACACGGTGGCGGTAGGCAGCACCGTGACGTGGACGTGGACCAACAACCAGGGCGTGTCGCATAGCGTCCAGTCCCAGGGGGCGACTGCATTTACGAGCAGTCCGATCGTGAGTGCCAACGGCCAGACATACGCCGTCACGTTCGCCACGCCGGGGACCTACCAGTACGACTGCGCGGTGCACGGCGCGGCCATGAATGGTACCATCGTGGTCCGCTAGAGATTATGAAGGACCGCCGGCGCATGCCGAGCGGTCCTTCATGATTGGTCGTCCCCGCCTCCTGTCCGCTCAGCGCAGTTCTGTAGACATCGGCGGCGTCGGTCGATCACTGCCTCGAGCGTCCAGGACCTCGCGCACCTTCCGAGCCAACCCGTCGGGCCCGAAGGGCTTTTGCAGGAAGGCGAGCCCGGGCTTGAGCAATCCTTGGTGCACGATCGACGCGTCTGGATAGCCGGACACGTACAGCACTTTCATTTCAGGGCGGGTGGGCTCGAGCAGCAGCGCGAGTTCGTGGCCGTGCATGCCCGGCATGACGACGTCCGTCACCAGCAAGTCGATCTGCCCCTTGTGGCGCTCGGCCACTTGTAGAGCGTCGGGGCCGCTCGCCGCAGCAAGCACCGCATAGCCTCGGGCTTCGAGCATCCGCCGGGTGAGCCGGCGCACCTCGTCCTGATCCTCGACGACCAGAATGACTTCCGACCCACGCATCGTTGCCACCGGGACGTCGGGCGCGGCGACGGGCTCGGGGGCGCGGCCGACTCGGGGAAAATAGATCTTGAACGTGGTCCCGTGGTGCGGTTCGCTGTACGCCCAGATGTAGCCACTGCTTTGTTTGACGATCCCGTACACCGTGGCGAGGCCGAGGCCGGTGCCCTCGCCCGGCTGCTTGGTCGTGAAGAACGGCTCGAACAGACGCGCTTGAGTCGCCGCGTCCATGCCGATGCCGGTGTCGCTCACGGCCAGCAAGACGTATGGCCCCGGCCGCGCCGGAACGTGCCGGTCGGCGTAGCCCCCGTCCAGCTCGACGTTGCTGGTCTCGATCGTGATCGCGCCGCCCCTGGGCATCGCGTCGCGCGCATTCATCACGAGATTCAGGATGACCTGCTCCAGCTGGCTGGGGTCGGCGCGCACGGCCTCCAGAGAAGGTGCCAGCGCGGTGCGGAGCTCGATGTCTTCCCCGATGAGTCGCCGCAGTAGCTGCTGCGCCTCGACCACGAGCGCGTTCACGTCGACGACGCGCGGCTCGAGCACCTGCTGTCGGCTGAAGACCAGCAGCTGACGCGTGAGACCGGCGGCGCGCTGCGCGGCCTTCCGGATCTCGTCGACATCGTTGTGCACGCGCGAGGCCGGGACAACCTCCGCGAGCAGCAGCTCGCTGGTACTGAGGATCGCGGTGAGGATGTTGTTGAAGTCGTGCGCGATCCCTCCCGCCAGCCGGCCGATCGCCTCGAGCTTCTGCGACTGGCGGTACTGGACCTCGAGCCGTCGCATTTCGGTCAGATCGGCCGCGATCGCGAGCATGCCCGCCACCTGTCGGTCCGCGCCGTAGAGCGGCGCGACCGACAGGCTGATGGTCACCGGGGAGCCGTTTTTCCGCCGGTGAGTGACCTCAGCCCCTTTCACCGCCTCACCACGCAGCACGCGCTCGCGCACGGCGCGATCCCCGGCGTCTCCCTCCTGCGGCAGCGTCGGGAGCGGGCCATCCAGGACCTCGCTGGCGCGCCAGCCATACAGCGTTTCCGACGCAGGATTCCACGAGAGCACGTTGCCGGCCCGATCGAGCGCGTAGATCGCGAGCGGTGAGCTTTCGATGACCCCCTGGAGGTTTGCGTGGGCGTCGCGCAACGCCGTCTCCGCGCGCCTGCCCTGGGCGGCGACGGCGCCGAGGGTCAGCCCTGTGACCGCCAGCAAGCCGATGTACAACACCAGCGCGACGGCGGTACTCGGCACCGTCTGCATCGCGAAGGGGCCGCCGCCGCGCGCCGCGTGGCCGACCGCGATCAGAGCCACTACGAGCGTGGCCAATGACGCGCCCCGGGGCCCGATCCGCAGGGCCGCCCCGATCACGAGCGGGAACAGCAGATAGGGGTATTCGATTTGTGGCAGGAAGGACACGGGGAACAGCCGTCCGAGGACCAGCTCCGCAACGAGCAGGGCGCCGCCCGCAAAAAGAGCCAGCTCTACCGCCGGACGGCGTCCGACAAACCCATCTGTGTGCGTCGCCCACGAGAGCAAGACGGGCGCTACGACCAGCGCGCCCAGGTAATCCCCGCCCCACCACAGTCCCATGGCGGACGCCACTTGGCTGTGCGGCGGCAACGCGCCCGTCAACCACAGCGTGCCGACGCCGATGCCGGCGCTCGCCAGGGCACTGAGCGGTCCTGCGACGAGCACGAGCGCCCGGACGGCGACCAGGTGATCGAAGGCAACCCCATGCTCGCCCGCGAGCCGACGCATCAGGTACGCGCCCAACACGGCTTCCGCTGTGTTGCCGGCGGCAATGCCCGTCGCCGCGGTGAGTGGAACGGCCGTGGCGGCGTTGGCGAGAAGTGCGCCGAAGAAGACCGCGGGCCAGTACCGCGGGCCGAGCACCAGGAGTGCCGCGAGCGCGAGGCCGGTCGGCGGCCAGACTGGAGAGATGGACTCCCCGATCGCCGCGTATCGCAGGCCGACTCGCGCCACGACGAAATACGCCGCGGCGAGTACGACGGCCTTGATCACCCAAGGCCACACTCGAGGCCGCACCGACCGCTGGTTCATGGAGGCTGGAATTTAGCTCATGGAGGAGACGTATATTGTGACATGCACGCGAAAATGATCGCCGCCGCAGTCGCGTTGTTCGTCGCTTGTGAGCGACCAGTCGACCAGGCGCCACCGGCCAAGCTGGCGGGCGTACGGGTCGTGGACTTGATCCCGGCCTCGCTGAGCGGGGAGACGTGGCAGGACGCCGAGCCGTTCCTGGCGCTGTACGCCTCCAACACGAAATTGATGGCGGCCTCCGCCTTCACGCCCAATCCCGGCGGGTCCGCCAGCGCGACGGCACCGATCTACGTCTCCGACGATGGGGGCGACTCCTGGACGCTCCGCAACACCCTCCCGAGCCAGGCGATGACGGCCGATATCACGCACGCGGTCGGGGGCAACCCACCGGTGTTGTACGCTGGAATCATGAAGGTGCCCGGCTTTCCCTTGAACGAGCTCAAGACCAGCGACTTCTTGTCGGTCGCGACGATGACGCTGCAGTCGTCGCGCCCCGACATCGATCAGCCTTTCGTCCGGACCACCGACGTCGCGAACGCTGATCGGGTGTATATCGGCCTCAATGACTTCGACGCACCCGAGGGGCGCACCGCCACGGTCGACGTATCGCACAACGGAGGGGCGACCTATACGTCCCGGAGAATCGAAACTCGCAATACGATGGGGCAGAACGGTCCGTCCGTCCGTCCCGCGGTCGCGCAGGATCACACCGTGTACGTGGCGTACTTCGGTTGGCGCTCGAACACAGGATCGGACGTGACGAGCGACGTGGTCGTGGTGCGCGACGACAGCGGCGCGACCGGCGCGACGCCCTTCCGGCACCTGCTCGACCCGTCGGACCACCTCCCCGGACGCCTCGTCGCGACCCACGTAACGATCCCCTGGTCGAACGCGGCCACGCTGGGACAGGAGCGCATCGGCTCGACGCTGTCGATCGCGGTGGACGCGCTGCACAGCGACAACGTGTACCTGGCATGGGCCGACCGCGTCGGGACGGGAGACATCTATACCGTGCACGTGCGGCGCTCGACCGACCGCGGCGCGACGTGGAGCGGCGACCTGCGCACCCTGACGAACGCCACGGACGCGAGCCTGGCCGTCTCCACCAACGGCACGGTAGGCCTGCTGTATCAGCAGGTTACGGGGTCCGGGGGCACCAGCCGCTGGGTCACCCGCCTGGAGCAATCCCGGGACGGCTTCGCGACCCACCAGGACGTCGTCCTCGCCACGGTCCCCGCCACGACGCCGACCTTCCAGTTCCTCCCCTACATCGGCGACTACAACTACCTCCTCACCCGCGGGAATCAGTTCCTCGGCATTTTCTCCGCCAACAATACGCCCGATTCCACTAACTTCCCCCAGGGCGTGGTGTATCAACGCCGGGTGGACTTCCCGACGCATCGGCTGCTCGATGGCGCGGGAGCTCCCGTGGCCGTCTCGATCGATCCATTCTTCTTCAGCGCCCCCGTTCTGCCATGATCAGACCGATCGCAGACCGGTCGCAGTGAGGGTCAGATGCACACTCGGTCCCCGATGCTCCTCGCGGTCGCGCTCGCGTTGCCCGGATCCGCGGCCGCCCAGCTGAGCCGGGCAGCGCTAGTGAAGCAGTCCGACATCATCTTCATCGGAACCGTCACGCAGGTCCACGCCGTAGCGGTCCCCGAAGTCCCCGCATCGGACCGGACGATCGTGGTCCGGATCGACCAGGTGCTCGAAAAGCCCGCCGCGGTGGCCCTGACGCCAGGCGACTCCGTCACGGTGCAAACCGTCCGGCCGGGCTCGCTGAAACCAGGAACGCAGGCGACGTTCTACACGACGGGCTGGATCTTCGGGCGGGGCGTGGCGGTGCGCGAGGTCGGCCACGAGCTGGGACACTCTCCGGTCGTGGCGGCGGACCAGCAGGAGGCAGTGGCGCGGGCTCGACACGAGGTGAACGACGCGGAGCTGCGGGCGCACATTCGGACGGCGGCCATGGTGGTCGCGGGCCGCGTGGAACAGGTGCGTCCGGCCGAGCTGACGCCCGCGCCGGCGCGCCCCAAACGGATCACCGAGCACGACCCCGACTGGCAGGAGGCGATCATCGCGGTCCAAGACGCCATCAAGGGCGCCCAGGCTGGGGATCGAGTCGTGGTGCGCTTCCCGGGCTCCTCCGACGTCGCCTGGGTCGGCACCCCGCGGTTCGCCGTCGGGCAGGAAGCCACGTTTCTGCTCCACAAAGACTCGACCACCGGCTCGCCATTCGCCATGGTAGCGGGCCAGTCAGTGCCGGCTTACACCGCTCTGCACCAGGTGGACGTGCTCTCCAAGGCGGACGCGCTGCGCGTTCGTGCCCTGATCAGGAAGCCATAGCCGTGCAGCCGGCCAAGGTAGAGGAGTTTCTGCAGCCCAAGGCCATGCTGACGCCCGGCATCGCGGGCGGCATCACGATGTTGATCGCCAATGCGCTGTGGGTCACCTTCAGCCTTCCGCCGCGCTGGACCTCGCTGGTGTTGAGCTTTCTGCTCGGTCTCCTCGTCTTCGTTGCCACGACACGGGCTCCGTTGTGGCAACGGGCGGTGTACTACCTCCTCAACTCGCTCATCATCTTCTCCGTCAGCATCGGCACGAATTATGTCGGGGTGGGCGTGACCCATCCGCCGGCACAACGCACCAACGGAGGTGAGCCAACCGGGCCGGCCGGGGCACGCACGTTCTTCGGCGACTGGCTGCGGATGAGGTCGTAGTAACCCCGAGACATTCGTAGTAAGGATTGATCCATGCCTGCCACCCATCCCACAGTACCGAGATTGGCGCTGGCCGGATGGGCGGTCTGCGTCGTGGCGGTGCGCGCCGCCGCACAGGACTGGACCCGCTTCGGCTGGGATGCCGGCCGCTCCAGCGCGCCGGGCGTACCGACGGGTATTACCGCGGCCAATGTCGCGTCGCTCGAGCGGCAGCAGGTTGCCATCGACGGGACCGTGGACGCATCGGCCATCTACCTCCACGGCGCACGAGTGCAAGGGCGCACGGTCGACGTGTTCTTCGTCACCACGACGTACGGTAAGACGCTCGCCATCGATGCCGCCGGCGGCACGGTCCTGTGGGAGTACACGCCGCCGGACTACAACACCTGGGTGCGATCGTACCGGGTCACGACCGCGACACCGGTCGCCGATCCCGACCGGGCATTCGTGTACGCGGCCTCGCCCGACGGGAAGGTCCAGAAGCTGGCCGTCGCGGACGGCCACGCGGTGTGGAGCACGGCGATCACCCGGCTGCCGCGGCGCGAGAAGCTCGCGTCGCCGCTCAACTATTTCGCCGGCCACGTGATCGCGAGCACCGGTGGCTACGTGGGCGATGCGTCACCGTATCAGGGACATGTGGCAGTGCTGGACGGCGCGAGCGGCACGCTCGAGCACGTGTGGAATTCGCTGTGCAGCGACCGGCCCGGGTTGCTGGATCCCGCCTCCTGCTCCGAGAGCGGCTCCGCGGTGTGGGGCAAGGCCGGGGCAGTGATCGACTCGACGACCGGGAACATCTTCGTCGCCACCGGCAATGGGCGCTGGGATGGAAGG
>QHTK01000056.1:0-200 GCA_003220795.1 Gemmatimonadota bacterium
TCGCCCGCCGCCCGGGACGTTCGGCACCAGCGTAACCGGTGCCCCCGCGCCGGGGGCGAGCCGCTTCACGGCGTGCTGTTCCGCGAAGTACAGAGTGTCGCCGCGGAACGCGAGCCCGAACGGCTGGTCGAGGCCCGCCAGCACCGAGACCACCGACTCGGCGACGCCGTCCCCGTCCCCGTCGACCAGCCGAGCGATCT
>QHTK01000056.1:387-893 GCA_003220795.1 Gemmatimonadota bacterium
CTGGCACGCCAGGACGAAGCACGCCAGCAACAGGAGCCGAGTCATGACACACCACCTGCGCACTCGCTACCCCGGGCGCAGGCGGACGTTCGTTACCGCCCCTTGCCGTCCGCGTATACCCCGGCGAGGGCGCTCACCCCCGGCGGCATGGTCTCCCTGCTCTTGAGGGCCTGTGCCGCGGCCTGCTCGACTTGCTCGGTGACCTCCGCCTCGACCTGCTCCAGCCGCCCTGCCGCGACGCCCGCCTGCTTCAGCCACTCCTCATATAGGCCGATGGGGTCCCGTTTGCCCCAGGTCTTGAACAGTGCGTCGGGAAACGTCGCCCGCGCCTCGCGCTCGTCGTGGGTCGCATGCCCGCCCATGCGGAACGTCTCGGCGATGAGCATCGCGGGCCCCTGCCCCGCGCGGCAGCGCTCAGCGGCGAGCCGCGTCACGGCCCACGCGTCCAGCACGTTGTTGCCATCGAACCCGGCGCCCCAGATGCCGTAGCTCGCCGGCCAGTCCCG
>QHTK01000057.1 GCA_003220795.1 Gemmatimonadota bacterium
CCGGGCCGACGGTGCTCGCCTCTTCGCCGGTCCCCAGCCAGGCCTTGGAGATGATCCCGGTGCGTACCCAGCGCTGCAACTGGATGTCGTGCAGCCGGGCGCGCAGCAGGCCGGCGTAGAGGGCGATCCGGTCGTCGGACGAGAGGCGCGCGACGAGCGCGGCGCGCTCGGGGGCCTGCTCGATCGTCTCCCGGAAGCGGCGCACCAGCGCGGGGTCGGCCTTCCAGTCGACGTATTCGGGAGGATCGAACGCCGGAAAGCGCTTCAAACTACTTCAGCTTCTCCTTGAGCTTGGAGAACAGGCCGCCATCGTGCGTCGCGGTCAGGGCGTCCGCGAAGTCGAGCGCGGTCGTGTAGCGCGCGTCGGGATTCGCCTGCAGCGCCCGGCCCAGCGCCTTGTCGAGCAGGCGCGCGATCATCATCTCCTGGGCGTTGCGCCCCTGGAACGGCAGCCTGCCGGTGAACATCTCGAAGCCGACGATGCCGAGGGCGTAGATGTCGGAGCGCGCGTCGAGCGGTCGCCCGCGGATCTGCTCCGGGCTCATGAACTCCGGGGTGCCGAGGATGATGCCGGTCGCGGTGAGCTTCGCGATCGCGGGATCGGCACGGCGCTCCTTGGCGAGGCCGAAGTCCATGACGACCGCGCGGTGGCGACCGCCGTCTTCGGGGACGAGCATGATGTTCTCGGGCTTCAGGTCACGATGCACGATCTGGAGCTCGTGGGCGTGGTGCAGCCCCGTGCACACCTGGCGCAGCACGTCGATGCCGGTCGCGAGCTCCATCGGCCCGCCGCGCACCTCGCGGTCAGACAAGAGCTCGCCGTCCAGGAACGGCATCACCAGGTAGATCAACCCGTCTTCGGACTCGCCGAGCCGCAGGATACGGCACACGTTGGCGTGGTCGAGCCGCATGGCGAGGCCCGCCTCCCGGCGCAGCCGTTCCACCGAGCTCCGGTCGGTCGCGAGCTTGGGCGAAAGCACCTTGATGGCGACCTCGGCGCCGGTCGCGACCTCACGCGCCAGATACACGTACGACATCCCGCCCTCGCCGAGCTTCTTCACCACCTGATAGCGCGTGTCGAGGATTTGCCCCGAAAGGGTGGAGGCGCGGTCGAGGCGCAGCCCGCCGCGCGGCGTGCGGGGCGTGCGGACGGCGGTGTCGCCGCCGGAGGGCGACGCCGCCGGAGAGGCCTTCGACTGCGCCTCGACGAGCATGTTGCCGTCGCGCGGGCAGAACCGTGCGGTTTCGGGGTAGACCGACCCGCACTTGGGACAGCGGCGCTCGCTCATTGCCGCACCAAATTGCGCCCTTCGTTCTTCGCCCGATAGAGGGCCTGGTCCGCCAGTGCCACGAAGCTGTCCGCGCCGGTGACCCGGTCATCGGGAAACGAGGCGAGCCCGATCGAGACCGTGAGGTTGAGGGGATCCTCGCCGGGATCGGCGAAGTCGTAGTGCATGATGCGGCGCCGCAGCCGCTCCGCGAA
>QHTK01000058.1 GCA_003220795.1 Gemmatimonadota bacterium
TTCCCCCGTGGTGCGGAGAAAGAACACCCCGACCTGCTGGTCCTTCATGGAGAACGGCATCGCCACCGCGGAACGCGTCGGGACGGTGATGCGCTCGCGCTCCCAGCGCGCGCGCTCCTCGGCGTACACCGGGTCGGTGGCGACGTCCTCGACCAGCACGGCGCGGCCGCTCGCGAGCGCGCGCTCGATCTCCGGATAGCGGGCGAGCTCGATCTGCAGGTTGCGCAGCATCGGATTCTCGTACGCGGCCACTACGACCCCCAGCTGCTCACCCGCCTTCGCGAGCACCATGGAGCACTTGGAGATCTGGAGCACGCGCGCGACGCGCCGCACCAGGATGTGGTAGATCTCGTCCGGCTTGAGCGAGTCCGTGACCTCGTGCAGGATGTCGACGATCGCCGCGCGACTCTGCGCCTCATCGCGCGCCCGCGAGAGCTCCTGGGCGGTGCGGATGTGCGCTTTGACGCGGGCGAGCAGCTCGCGCACACGGAACGGCTTGGCGATGAAGTCGGCGGCGCCCAGGCCAAGCGACTTGACCGTCGCTTCCTCGGGCGGCATCGACGAGATCATCAGGACCGGAAGGTCGCGGAACCGCTCGTCGGCCTTCATCTTGGCCAGGAGCTGGAGGCCGTCCACCTTGGGCATCATGATGTCGAGCAGCAACAGGTGGGGGCGTTCCTCCTCGAGCTTCCCCATGAGCCCCTCGCCACCGGGCGCGACGACGACCTCGTAGCCGTTCTCCTTGAGGATCCACATGAGCGTGCGGACCAGCGACTGGTCGTCGTCGGCGACGAGGATCTTGGCCGCGGCACTGTCGGGCATCTGCTCAGTCCTCGAGAAGCGAGGGATCGACGTTGCCGCCGCTCACGACGAGCACCGTGGGCGGCACCGGCCGGACGGCACCGGACCGGAGCGCCGCGGTCGTGGCCGCGCCGGACGGCTCGACCGCGATATGGCACTGCCGCCAGAGAAAATGTACCGCCTCGCGCAGTGCGTCATCTTCGACGAGGACCACTCCCGCGAGACGGTCGCGCTGGCGGGCGAGGTGCGCGAAGGGGATGTCCCCGACGCTGAGCGTAATCAACCCATCGGCGAGGCTCGCCGTGCGCTCGAGCCGCACCGGCTGGCCCGCCGCGAGCGAGCGGGTGAGCTTCGGCGCGCCGGCGGGCTCGACGCCCCACACCCGCGCCGCGCTCCCGGCCGCCGCGAGTCCGACCACGACCCCCGAGATGAGGCCGCCCCCGCCTACCGGCACCACGACGGTGCCGACGTCGGGAAGATCGGCGGCGATCTCGAGGCCCACGGTCGCCTGCCCGGCGACGATGTCCGGGTGGTCGAACGGCGGCACGACCGCGAGCCCCTCCCGTGCGGAGAGCTCTTCCGCCTTCACCTGGCGGTCCTGCGACGTGCGCCCCGCGAACACCACTTCGCCACCCCACTTCTGCACGCCCGCAACCTTGACCGCCGGCGCCGTTTCGGGCATGACGACGACCGCCCGAATGCCCAGCAGCTGAGCCGCGTACGCGACCGCCTGGCCATGATTCCCGCTCGAGTAGGTGATGACCCCCGCGCGCCGTGCGGCGGGCGGCAGGCGGCTGATGGCATTATAGGCGCCCCGGATCTTGAACGCCCCTATGGGCTGCAGGTTCTCGAGCTTCAAGTAGGCGTCGAGCGGCTCCACGTAGCGGAGGGGCGTCCGGACCGCGACCCCGCGCAGCCGCTCGGCCGCGTCGCGGACGTCCTGGGCCGTGACCAACTTACCGCTTCTTCTTTCCGGACTTCTTGGGAGCTGCGGCCTTCTTCGGCGCTGGCGTGTCCTCCTCGTCATCCCCGTCGTCCCCGGTCTCGGCCTCATCTTCCTTCACCACGCGGGCGACGTCGACCACGAGATCGCCCGGCGTCAGGTTCATGACCTTCACGCCCTGCGTGTTGCGCCCCGAGATACGGATCCCCTCGACCGGCACGCGGATCATGATCCCCTTCTTGGTGATCATCATGAGCTCGTCGTCGGGGAGCACTTCCTTGAGTGCCACGATGTCGCCGGTCTTATCGGACCGCTTGAGCGTGATGATACCGCGGCCGCCGCGGTGCTGCACGCGGTACTCGTCGAGCTCGGAGCGCTTACCCATGCCCTTCTCGGTGACCGTGAGCAGCGTCGACTTGCGTCGCACCACGACCATGTCGATGACGTGGTCCTTCTTGTCGAGCTCGATCCCCTTCACGCCGGTCGCGGTGCGTCCCATATCGCGCACGTCCTTCTCCTGGAACCGGATGCTCATGCCCTGCCGCGTGGCGAGCACGATGTCGTTGCGCCCGTCGGTCACCTGCACGTCGATCAGCTCGTCGCCCTTCTCGATGTTGATGGCGCGGATGCCGACCGAGCGCGGGTTGCCGAACTCCGAGAGCCGGGTCTTCTTCACCACGCCGTTCTTGGTCGCGAACAGGAGGTACTGGTCCTCGGAGAACTCGCGCACCGGTACCAGGGCGGCGAGCCGCTCGTCCGGCTTCATCGCGACACAGGAGAGGATCGACTTGCCGCGCGCGGCGCGGGCGGCCTGCGCGATCTCGTGCACCTTGAGCCAGTAGCACTGCCCCTGCTGCGTGAAGAACATCACGTAGTCGTGGGTCGACGCGATGAACAGGTGCTCCACCCAGTCGTCTTCCTTGGTGTGGGCGGAGATCACGCCCTTGCCGCCGCGCCGCTGGCGCCGGTACGCCGACACCGGGAGTCGCTTGATGTAGCCCGCGTGAGAGACGGTGATCACCATGTCCTCTTCGGCGATCAGGTCCTCGATCGAGAACTCGCCCTGGTCGGCGACGATCTCGGTGCGGCGCTGGTCGCCGAAGCCCGCGGCCACCTCGGTCAGCTCCTCCTTCAGGATCTTCATGCGGCGCGGCTTGGAGGCGAGGATCTCCTTGCACTCTTTGATGAACTTCCGGACCTCTTTCAGCTCGTCTTCGAGCTTCGTGATCTCGAGGGCGGTGAGCCGGGCGAGCCGCATGTTGAGGATCTCGGCCGACTGCTTCTCGGACAGCTTGAAGCGCTTGCGCAGGCTGGCGTCCGCCGTGGGCGTGTCCTTGGACTTCTTGATGATGCGGATGACCTCGTCGATGTTGTCGACGGCGATCTTCAGGCCCTCGAGGATGTGCTCGCGGTCCTGCGCGCGCTTCAGCTCGAAGTCGGTGCGGCGGACGATGACCGTGTGGCGGTGCTCGATGAAGTGCTCGAGCAGCTCCTTCAGGTTCATCTCCTTCGGCGCGCCGTCCACGAGGGCGAGCATGATCGCGCCGAAGGTGGTCTGCATCTGGGTGTGCTTGTAGAGCTGGTTCAGCACCACCGCCGGGACCGCGTCGCGCTTCAACTCGATGACGATCCGCATCCCCTCGCGGTCCGACTCGTCGCGCAGGTCCGAGATCCCTTCCAGCTTCTTGGCGTTGACGAGCTCGGCGATTTGCGCGATCAGGTTGCTCTTGTTGACCTGATACGGGATCTCGGCGACGACGATCTGGTGCTTGCCGGTCGACTCTTTCTCCTCGATCACCGCGCGGGCGCGGATCGTGATCCGGCCGCGGCCCTTCTCGTAGCACTCCTTGATCCCCTCGCGACCGTAGATGATCGCCCCCGTGGGGAAGTCGGGGCCCTTGATGGATTTCCGCAGGTCCTTGACCGTCGCAGCGGGGTGGTCGACGAGGTAGGTGAGCGCCTCGACCGTCTCGGCGAGGTTGTGCGGCGGGACGTTGGTCGCCATCCCGACTGCGATGCCGGCCGCCCCGTTCACGATCAGGTTGGGCAGCTTCGCCGGCAGCACCGTCGGCTCCTGTAGCCGATCGTCGAAGTTGGGGATGAAATCGACGGTGTTCTTGTCGATGTCCTCCAACATCGTCATCGCCACGCGGGTGAGGCGCGCTTCGGTGTAGCGATACGCCGCCGCCGGGTCCCCGTCCACCGAGCCAAAGTTCCCCTGACCGTCGACGAGGGGGTACCGCAGCGAGAAGTCCTGCACCATGCGCACCAGAGCGTCGTACACGGCGATGTCGCCGTGCGGGTGATACTTCCCCAGCACGTCGCCGACGACGGTGGCGCTCTTCTTGTACGGCCGACCCGGCACCAGGCCGAGCTCGTGCATCGCGTACAGGATGCGGCGGTGCACAGGCTTCAACCCGTCGCGCACGTCGGGCAGTGCGCGCTGCACGATCACGCTCATCGAGTAGTCGAGGAACGACTCCTTCATCTCGTCTTCGATGAGGCGGGGGAGGATGCGTTCGCGGGCGTTGGGTGCGGTCATGAGCGGCTGGGGCCGGTGGTCAGAGGTCAGGGATCGGGAGTGCCGACAAGCACGCTAAGTTGCAGAAAATTAAACACTTAGACCTGGAAAGGCAACGCACGGCGCCGTTCCCTAGGGGGCTTTGTTGACGCCCCGTTGAGGGGTGCCGCACATCGTGTTCCCAGGCTGCTGTAGCCTGGGCTCGGCCCAACGCTGCGCTGAAACACAACGAGCGAAGCGAAGCTTGTGAAGCGGATGTCCTTCAGGACAGTGCTGCGCCGAGCCCATGCTTTCCTCAGTCGCGCACCTGCACCACGATCTTCCCCAGCTGCTCCCCTTTGTCCAGGCGCTCGAACGCCGCTCGCGCCTCCTCGAGCGGGAAGACGCGGTCCACGATCGGCCGCAGCTCGCCACTCGCCAGCAGCCCGACGACCTCCCGGTACTCTGCGTCGTTCCCCATCGTCGAACCCAGGATGCTCCAGTGATACCAGAAAAGCCGCCGCAGGTCGATCCCCACGTCGGGGCCGGTCGTGGCGCCGCACGTCACCAACCGGCCGCCGCGCCCGAGCGAGCGCAGCGACTGCTGCCACGTCGCCGCGCCGACGTTCTCGACCACGACGTCCGCGCCCCGCTTGTTGGTCAGGATCCGGACTTCCTGCGCCACCTGTTGGGTGCGGTGATTGAGGGTCACGTCGGCGCCCAGACGACGCGCCGTCTCGAGCTTCGCATCACTCGAGCTGGTGACGATCACACGCGCGCCTCGCAGCTTCGCGATCCGCAGCGCCGTGAGGGACACCCCGCCCCCGATCCCCCAGATCAGGACCGTCTCCCCCGCCCGGAGCTGGGCCCGCGTCACGACCATCCGCCAGGCGGTGAGCGTGACGAGCGAGAACGCCGCGGCTTCAGCCCAGTTGAGCGGCGGCGTCACTGTCGGGATGATGGCGACATTCTGCTCCGGGACGATGACGGACTCGCACAACGTACCCGGGAGGTGCTCGCCCAGCATCCGGTAGTTCACACACAGGGAATGCTCCCCCGCCCGGCAATATTCGCAGGTGTAGTCGGAAATGCCGGGGTTGAGCATGACGCGGTCGCCCAACCGTACAGAGCGGACCTCCGTGCCGACGGCAGCCACCACGCCCGCGCCGTCAGCCCCGAGGATGTGGGGGAAGGTGTGGCCGTGCGGGAGGCCGCGCACCACGAACAGGTCGAGGTGGTTGAGCGCGGCGGCGCGGATTGCGACACGCACCTCTCGCGGCCCCAGCGGCACCGCGGGCTCGGACACATCGGCCAGCTGGACTTGATCGAGACTGCCGGTCGCGCGGATGACCCAAGCGCGCATCGGCGGCTTATGGCATGAACGTCGCGGCCACCATCTGCTCGGCGCCGGTCGTGGGGATCGCGACCGGGGCACCCCCACCGGCCGCTCCGCCCCCCGTCGCAACCGGCTGGATGAAGATCTTCTGCACGTTCTTCTGCACGTTGACCACTAGCGCGAGCAGGTCGCCCCCGGGGGAGACCGCGAAGTCGGTGATGACGAGATCGGTGCCGGTGAGCGGGGCCGCGCGGCCGCTCGCCAGATCCGCCTTCACGACCTGCGTGACGGTGCGGCCGCCGTCCTTCCCCTCGAGCAGGAAGGCGAGCGAGCCGTCGCGCATGAAGTGGGGACTCTTTTCCTTGACCTGGGGCGACTTCGTGAAGTTGCGCTGGTTCGAGCCGTCACGCGACATCAGCCAGATGTCGTCGCTGCCGTCCCGGTTCGACACGAACGCGATGGTCTCGCCGTCCGGCGAGGCGGATGGCTGCGAATTCTCCGACGGCTCCTGGGTCAGCTGGATCGCGTCCGAGCCCGTGATCGGCTGCACGAAGATCTGACGGTGGCCGGTGCGCGGGGAATGGAACACCACGGCACGCCCGTCGGCCGTGAACGACGGGGCGCCGTCCGCGCCCGGGGCGTTGGTGAGCCGCGACGGGCTCGTCCCGTCGGCGTCCATCACGTAGATCTCCGGCTGGCCGTCGCGTGTCGACACGAACGCCAGGCGCGAGCCGTCCGGCGAGTAGGCGGGCTCGGCGGCCGTGGAGCTGTCGTCTAGCACCTTGCGCAGCTGCGCCAGGTTCGCGCGCTCCGCGGCGTACAGCTGGAGCCGCCCGGACCGCGAGCTGGCGACTACGATCTCACCCTGCACGAAGACCTCGACGACGGCATGCTTGCCCCCGGGGGCGGACGCGGTGACGCGGGCGTGGCCGTACCCGGTTGCCGAGATCGTCCCGTCCTCCGCCACGGCGACGGCCGGCGGGTTGTCGGAAGCGAAGGTGACGGCCGTCGCGGGGCCGATCACCGTTCCCGTCTCGTCGGCGAAGCTGGCGCGCAATCCATACCGCCGGTTGAGCGGCAGACCGAGTCGCGTGGCCGACAGCTTGAGGGCCGCGGCGATGACCCGGATCTGCCACGTCGCCACCAGTCCCAGGCCCGGGCCTCTAGCCGTCAGCGTCGTCTTCCCCGCCTTCTTCCCCGTGAGCGACCCGGTCGCCGGATCGAAGCTCGCCAGCGATGTGTCGCCCACGCTCCACCGGATCGGCGCCTCTGGCACGGGCGTCCCATCGGGCGCGACCGCCGTCACCTGAAACTTCGCGGTCCCCTGGATCGGCAGCGGCACTTCGGTCTTGAAGACGGGGATCACCGTCAGCTGGGCCACCGTCTTGTGCACCACGATGTCCACGCTCTTGGTCTGCAGCAGCCCGGACACGGACAGCGTGGTCTTGCCCGGCGCCACCGCGGTCACGACGCCCGTGAGCGACACCCGAGCGACGTTCGGGTCCGCCGACGCCCATTGCATCGTCAGGGGACTCACGACGCGATTCCCCTGTCCCGGCACGATCACATGCAGCGTGTCGACGTCGTTGGGCCCGAGCGTGACGGGACTCGGCTCCTGGATCGCGATGTCGCTCGGTTGCACGACGACCGGTGCCGTCGCCGTGAGCCCGGTCGAGCTCGTCACCTGCACCGTCCCCTGGCCCGCAGATAGCGCGACGATCACACCGTTCTGGTCCACGCTCGCGATATCGGGGCGGAGCGACTTCCACGTCACGGCGACCGGTGCGGCGGGCGAGCCGTCGTCCTTGAGCGCGCGCGGCACGACGCGCGTGTTCTCGGACGGCAGCAGGTACACGGTCGGCGGCTCGATCCGCATGACGGAAGCCGGGCCCGTGCCGGGGGGCTGGCCCGCGAGCGGATCGACGCCACCAGTCCCGTCCGTCGGTCGGGCCGTCGTCTGCGGTGGCGCGCCCGCCTGCGTGCCCGCTGACGGCGCGCCGATTACCTGCACGGCCGCCTGACCGCGACGCGGTCCCACCCGCGCTTCGACGATCGCGACGCCCCCGGCCACGCCGGTCACGGTGCCGTCGTTGTCGACCTTGGCCACCGACACGTTGTTCGAGGACCAGATGAATCGCACCGTCGGGATCACATTGCCCGCACGATCGAACGCCGTGGCCAACAAGCCACTGCGCTCGCCTACCTTGACCGTCACGGTGGGCGGGGCGACCTGAACTTCGGATACATTTTGCGCGACGGCGCGTCCGGGAAGAGCGAACGTGATCCAGATCACAACCGCGCGAGGGGTCATAGCGGCGCCAACGTAAGCGCACGTAAGTGTTGTTGTCAAGCTAACTTGTCACCGCGGGGCATGATTCGCAACGCGGCCGCCCAGGATCGCTCGGTGCCCCGGCCCGGCCAACGGCATAACGGCTTTCCAGCGAACGAGTCCCACCGGCCATGGCGACGCCGCCACGAGCCCGTTCTCCAGGGGCCGCCGGGTCAAGCGGGGCGCGCGCCAGGCGCGCCTCACGCCGGGGCCAACGTCGTTGGTGACGCGCCTACCTCTGGGCGTACAACGGACGCGAGTCGCGCTCCCGCGCCGGCCAGGCGACGCGCACGTCGGTGGCGCGTGCTCACTTGCGTGACAGCATTCCCAGGGTAAGCTATAAGCCACGCCCACGGACAACCAGCAGAGGAGATCCGATGCTCGAGCCAAACGACTTCTCGGAGAGCAGCTGGACTGGCTCCGGCATGATGGAGCCGATGTACCCGCCATCGCCTCCACCGATGCCGAGCCCGGCGCCGATGATGGACGAGCCGGAGGAGGCACCGAGGCGGAAGGCGCCCGCACGCAAGAAGAAGAAGGCTGCGAAGCGGCCCAAGGCGAAGAAGGCCGCCAAGAAGCGGCCGAAGGGTAAGGCCAAGCGGGGCGCGAAGCGGAAGAAAGCGGCGAAGCGGCGTCGCCGCTGAGCCCACCGCATCACCACACCGCGGGAGCGCCTGTTGGATGGCTCGACCCATCCCCTCGAGGCGCTCCCGCGGTACGTTTTCGAGTCACCCCGGCACGGAGCGAAACGGCCATGAACGTGGGGCGTTGGGCCTACGGCGTGGGGGGGGCCGCGGGGGCCGGGGGGGCCGGCCTGTTCATCCTCATCAGTTGTGCGGCACCGAAGCTACCGCTCGGCGATCCGCAGGCCGAGATCGCCCAGATGCTGGCGCACAGCGCCGCGAACTGGAACGCGGGCGATCTGGCCGCGTTCATGAGCGACTACGCGCGCGACTCGCTCACGAGCTACGTCACGGGCGGCCACGTGCAGTACGGCTGGCAGCCGCTGTACGATCACTACCAGGCCGCGTACTTCGCCCCGGGGAAGACGCGCGATTCGCTGACCTTCGAGGAAGTGCGCGTGCGGCCGTTGACGCTCGACCTCGCCCTGTGCACTGCGCGCTTCGTGCTGCACTCGGGCGGCGCGGTCGTCGCGAGCGGGCCGTTCACGTTGCTCCTCCAGAAGCGGGGCGACCGCTGGCAGATCCTGCACGATCACACGTCGAGCGACCCGAAGTGAAGCGCGTGAGGGGCCGGCTGCCGACCGCCCGACCGCCGATTCTCCTGACCGCCGCCGTGGTCCTGATGTCGGCCGCGTGCAACCCGTCGGGTGATGGGGTCGTCGCCCTCGAAGGCGCCACGCTGCTCGACGGCTCGGGGAGGGAGCCGGTAAAGGACGCCCTGATCCTGGTCAAGAACGGCCACATCCAGGCCGTCGCGCGGGTCAACGAAGTCGCCGTGCCCCGCGGCGCGCGAGAGATCAGCCTGATCGGCAAGACCGTGATTCCGGGACTGATCGACGCGCACGCGCACGTGGAGCGCTGGGCGCTGGAGCGGTACGTGGCGTGGGGTGTGACCACGGTGCGCGACCTGGGCGCGATGAGCACCGATTCGGCGATCGCGCTCAAGAACGACTGCGACCTCGGTGCGGTGCTCGGGCCCCGGCTGTTCACGTCCGGGGCGATGATCGACGGCGTCCCTCCGACCTATCCCACGGCGACCGGAGTCGCCGAGGCGAGCGCCGCCCGCAAGGCGGTCGATCGGCGCGCCGTCGTGGGCACCGACCTGCTCAAGATCTACACGAAGATCACGCCGTCGCTGCTCAAGCCGCTGATGGACGAAGCGTCGACGCTGCGGCTCGCCGTCGCGGCGCACCTCGGCAAGACCGATGCGATCACGGCGGCGCGGGCCGGAGTCGCCTCGCTCGAGCACATGGCGGGCGTGGTCCAGGCCGCGGTGCGCGACCCCGCGCCGTACTTCAAGGCGCACGACCAGTTCCTCAGCGGATGGACGCTGGAAGAAGCCGGTTGGGCGGCGCTCGACTCCGGCTCGGTCCAGCGCGTCGCCCGGGCGGTCGCGGCGACCCGCACCGCCGTGGTACCCACCCTGGTGCTGCACGAGATGCTGGCGCGGCTCGACAACCCCACGCTGCTGCTACGCCCCGGGATGGAGGACGTGCCGGCGAGCGCCGCCAGCGTGCGCGACGTTGCCGGCCTGCTCAAGCGCACGCGCTGGCGCGCCGCCGACCTCCAGGCGTTCCGCCGCGCCCGGCCGCGCCAGGATCAATTCGTGCGGGAGTTCAAGCGCGCCGGCGGCTTGATCGCCGCCGGTTCGGATGCGGCGAACCAGCTGCTCGTGCCCGGGTTGTCGCTTCACGAGGAGATCGCCTTGCTGGTGGCCGCCGGTTTCACCGCGGTCGAGGCGATCACCGCCGCCACGCGGAAAGGCGCCCAGCTGCTGCACGCGGACTCGCTCGGTCTCCTCGGGGCGGGCAAGGTCGCGGATCTCGTCGTGCTCGACGGCGATCCCGTGACGACCATCGCCGCGACGCGCCGCATCGCGTGGGTGATGATCCGCGGACGGATCATCCAACCTGATTCGTTGAGGAAGACATGGGCGAAATGAGGCCGGTCCTCGGACTGCTCCTGCTCGTGGTGGGTTGCGGGAACGGGGAAGGGGGAAGGGGGAAGGGGAACTACGATGTGCTCCTCCGTGGCGGCTGGATCGTGGACGGCAGCGGCAATCCGCGCTACCGGGGCGATGTGGCGATCGCGGGAGACCGAATCGCGGGCCTCGGGTTCCTGGCGGGCGCCCAGGCCCGCGAGACGCTCGATGTCTCGGGTCTCGTCGTGGCGCCGGGATTCATCGACATGATGGGGCAGTCGGAGATCAACGTGCTGATCGACAACCGCGTGCTGTCGAAGGTCACGCAGGGTGTCACGACGGAGGTGACGGGCGAAGGCGGCTCCATCGCGCCGCTCACCGACAAGCTGGTGCGCGACGACTCCGACGCGATGAAGAAGTGGCACTACCGCGAGGACTGGCGCGATCTGGACGGCTACGTCACCCAGCTCGAGCGCCACGGTTCCACGGTGAACATCGCGACGTTCGTGGGCGCGACCCAGGTGCGCCTCGCCGTGATCGGGAACGCGAACCGGCAGCCGACCACGCCCGAGCTCGCCCACATGGCGGCGTTGGTGGACACCCTGATGCAGCAAGGCGCGCTGGGCGTGTGGACCGCGCTCGAATACGCGCCGGCGAGCTACTCGACGACCAACGAAATCATCGCGCTCGCGCGAGCGGCGCGGCGCCACGGCGGCATCTATGCGTCGCACATGCGGAACGAGGGGATCCAGATCGACCAGGCGCTGAACGAGCTGTTCCGCGTCGCGCGGGAGGCCGACATCCCGGCCGAGGTCTCGCACCTCAAGGTGTCCGGCCGGGACAGCTGGGGACAAATGCGCCGGGTGATCGCGCGCATTGATTCGGCGCGCGCCTCGGGTCTCGACGTCACCGCGGACCAGTATCCCTACATCAGGGCCGCGACCGCGCTCGATGCCTCGATTCCCACGTGGGCGGAGAGCGGCGGCATGGACTCGCTGCTGGCGCGGCTCCGGGACCCGAGGACGCGGGCGCGGCTGCGCCAGGAGATGCTCCACCCCCGAGGGGGAGCGGAGAGTTTCTATTACGAAGCGGGCGGCGGCGCCGGTGTGCTGATCACCGGCACCTTCCAGGACTCGCTGCGCGGGCTGCAGGGCAAGACCATCGCCGAGATCGCCGCCGCCCGCCACCGCGACGCCGTCGAGACGCTGTTCGACATCGTGCTCGCCGAAGGCGGCCATCGCACCGACGCCGTATACGCCGTGATGAGCGAGCCCGACGTCCAGGAAGCGATGAAGACGTGGTGGGTGGCCGTGAACACCGACTTCGGCGGCGTGGCGCCCGACGGACCGCTCGGCAGCCAGTCCGCTCACCCTCGCGCCTATGGGACATTTGCCCGTATCCTTGGCCACTACGTGCGTGAGCTCAAGCTGTTCCCGCTCGAGTTCGCCGTGCGGAAGATGACCTCGCTCGCCGCGCAGCGGGTCGGGCTCGGGGACCGCGGCCTGCTCGCGCCCGGCATGGCCGCCGACATCACGATCTTCGACGCCAACACCGTGGCCGACCGCGCCACGTTCGAGCGGCCGCATCAGCCGTCCGTGGGGTTCGCGTACGTGTTCGTGAACGGGCAGAAGGTGCTGGACCACGGCGCGCTCACGGCCGCCCGGCCCGGTCGCGGGTTGCGGGGCCCCGGCTACGTGCCGCCCGAGCGCCGCGGGCGGTGACCCTCGGCCGGCTCGTCGGCGCCTGGCTGCCGGTGGCCATCCTCTTCGCCGTCACGCCACCGATCGGATACCGCTGGGACCAGGCGATCGTCCAGAATGCTGTCGTGTGGTCGTTCAACCGCTGGGAGATCGGGTGGCGGGTCGCCGAGGCCGCAGTGGTGACGCTGTTCGCGGCGCTGTGGTTCGACTCGCTCGGTGCGGGCGGCTGGTGGCTGCTCTTCTTCCTGGTCGGTCTACTCGTCGCCTTCCCGCGGCGTCTCGTCATGTGGCAGTACGTGGAGCCCCGGCGCCGGCGCGCGCTGCTGGCGCACGCGTCGCTCGACGTGGCCCGCTATGTCGGGGCGGGGGCGTTGCTGGCCTGGAGACTCGGCTAGGCGGCCGCCCACACGCTGTAAGGTTCCGCCAGCCCCGCGCATTACTCCTTTGAGTGGGCCAGACAACGACCAACCTCGTGCCACGTCGCGACGATCCGCCCGTGGATGACCGCGCGCTCGTGGAGCAGCTGCGGGGCGGCGATCAAACCGCTCTGGCAGGACTCTATCACCGGCACGCCGGCCGGCTCCTCGGCATCGCCTTCCGGCTGACGGGCTCGCGCAGCGAGGCAGAGGACGTAGTGCAGGACGTGTTCGTCGGGCTCCCCCTCGCCGTCCGGCGTTACCACGAACAGGGGGAGTTCGTGGGTTGGCTTCGCACCGTCACCGTTCGTGTGGCGCTGGGTCATCTCCGGCGAGAGGGGCGCCGCCGGCAAGTGCCGCTGAACCCGCTTTCGGAGCCGTCGGGGGGAGCGGGGCCGGAGGCGCTGGGGGAGCGGTTGGAGCTCGAGCGAGCCATCACCACGCTCCCGGACGCCCTGCGCACTGTGTTCGTGTTGAAGGAAGTCGCAGGCTATTCGCACGCGGAGATCGGTCGCATGCTGGGAATCCGCACCGGAACGAGCGAAGTGCGTTTGTGCCGAGCCATTCGCACACTGCGACGCGTCCTGGGGAGGGTGCAATGATCGGGCCGTTACTGCACGCGAGGGAGCAGACACTCAAGCGGTTCGCCGACGGCGAGCTTCCGCCGCAGACTCGGGAGCGAGTCGCCGCTCATCTGGCTCGTTGCGTCGCGTGTCGGGGTTACGTCGCGTTCGCGCGAGAGCTGCGGGCCCGCGTGGTCGCGCTCGACGCAGTGACCGCCGCTCCGGGGCTGTTGGACCGCGTCACTGCGCGGCTGGCAGCCGGAGACAACGTGATCCTTCCAGTGGCCGACCCACGACCTACGCACGTGGTGGGAAGCGTCCCCGCCGCAATCGCGGCGAGTGTGCTGGTGCTCGCGACCGCGTGGCTGCTGTGGCCCACGCCTCATTTGAGCGCGGGTTCAAGCGAGGGCCTGCTGCGGTTCTCGCCTGCCCGACCGCTCGCCGGCGCGACGCTGCAGGTAGAGTACCGCGCTTCCGCCCTGCTGGCCGGCCCCGATCGGCTCGTGCTGCGCGCCAGGTTCCGCACACCGCGCGATGACCCCTACAACCGCGGCATGCGGCAGACCACGGCGGGCGTGCTGACCCGCGTGGACCGCGAGCTGTATCGCGGCTCACTCCGGCTCCCCGACTCTGTCGTTTACGCCGTGTTCGCAGTGGAGGACTCAGGCGGCCGACACGTGGACAGCAACGGGAGCCGCCTGTGGGAGCTGCTTGTACACGACACCCTGGGGCGCCCGACCTTCGATGCCCTGACTCAGCGCGAACACGACCTGATGGGCCGCAACTGGGAGCTTGGCTACGAGACCGCGCGTCGGGTAGCGGCGCTGTACCCCGAGCGGATCGAGAGCTGGTCGAATCTCCTCTTTTACGAGAAGCACGTGCTCGGCGAATCACACCTCGACAGCACCCTCGTTAGCCACCGGGCTCGCCTGAAGGCATTTCACGCCCGGCTCAACTCACAGACAACGCCCTCTTCCGACGACCTGGGCTTCATGTTCTGGTACGCCCTCTCGATAGGCGACTCGACCCTCGAGGCGTATTGGAAGGACCGGTTGGAACGCGAGGCGCCACGGTCGCCGTTCGCGGCGCAGAACCGCGCCCTCGCAATCTCCGCGCGGATGTGGAAGGACAAGGACTCGCTCCGCGCGCTGGCCGACATGGACCGGTTATGGGACGACGTGGGGCCGGCGCACGGCAACGTCGTAAACGTGGGATGGAGGGTGGCCCAGATCGTGGGGGATTCCGCGGGGCTGGTCCGCTGGGCAAGCCACTATTTGGACATGAACCGCGGCGACTCCGCATGGATCGCGACCGCGTTCACCCGCTATTCCGGCCTGCGGAACGAAGGGATGCGGCTGCTGCGTCAGGAGCTCCACGCACTCGACACCCCGGACGACGCGCGGCGGTCGCTCGAGCACACGGTCGAGGAGCAACGCGCGGCTGATGCAGCGAACGCGCGCTCACTCCTGGCCGTGCTGGGCCAGGCGCTGGTCGCAAGCGGACACGCCACGGCGGGACTCGATACGCTCGACCTGGCGGTCCGCGAAGGGTGGGACGTCGCCCTCTTCCGGGACGTCGCGCGCACCCGCCTGGCAACCGGTGACACCGCCGGCGCGCTTACGCTGCTCGCGTTCGCGGCCGCGGACCCCGCTGCCGAGAGCTGGACGGTGGACTCGACCCGCCGGTTCATCGGCAGCGCCGTGGACACCGCGTCCTGGGGCCGTGCCGTGGAACACGGGCGCTTCGAGATGCGGAGTCGCGTGCTGGACCGCGCCACCCGCCGCCCCCTGCCTGCGAGCATCCGTCTGGAACGGGCCGCCGGGCGCCTCGTGCGCTTCGACTCGCTGGCGCGCGGCCGGGTGACCTTCGTCGCCTTCTGGTCCCGGCGGTGCGGCCCATCGCTCGAGGAGCTGCCCGCCCTGGAGCGCATGACGGCGCGGCTGCGGCGCCAAGGCGTCGGGATTGTCACCGTTACCGACGAGCGCATGTCGGAAGAGCTGCAGCGGTTCCTCGTCGCCAAACATCTCTCCTTCCCGGTCTACGGCGACGTGTGGCGAGACGCGAGCCGCGCCTTCAACCAGTGGGGCACGCCTTCCTATTTCGTAGTGGACGCGAGCGGGCAGGTCCGGTTCGCGTACCGCGACCTCAAACGGACGCCGGCCGAAGTCGCCGTCTTGCAGTAGGTCGCCGGGAAGGCTCTAGCCGCAGTATCTTCGGTGGACTCATGTCCACCGAATCCGTGACCGCCATCCGGCTGACGCGCTACTCGCACGGCGCGGGCTGAGCCTGCAAGCTCGGCCCCGCCGAGCTGGCGCAGGTCCTGCGTCACGTGCCCGCCGCGACGGATCCCCGGATCCTCGTCGACGCCGCCACCCGCGACGACGCCGCCGTGTTTCGCTTCACGGCCGATCGCGCGATCGTGGCGACGGTGGACTTCTTCACGCCCATCGTGGACGATGCGTACGACTTCGGGCGCATCGCCGCGGCGAACGCCTTCTCCGACGTCTACGCCATGGGCGCCACGCCGCTGCTCGCCCTCAACCTCGTGGGCTGGCCCCGCGACACCCTCCCGTACGACCTGCTGGGCGAAGTGCTGCGCGGCGGCGCGGACGTGGCGCGCGCCGCCGGCGCGTTCGTCTTGGGCGGCCATTCCATCGACGACCCCGAGCCCAAGTACGGCATGGCGGTGATCGGCGAGGTGCACCCCGACCGCATCGTCACCAACGCGGGCGCGCGGCCGGGTGACGCCCTGGTGCTCACCAAGCCGATCGGCACCGGCGTCCTGACGACGGCGCTGAAGCGCGACTTGCTCTCCGAACCGGAGCTCGCGCCCGCGGTGACGGTGATGACGACCCTCAACGCCGCCGCGGCGCGCGCGATGCTGGCGGTCGGCGTCCACGCCGCGACCGACGTAACCGGGTTCGGCCTGCTGGGCCATCTGCACAGCCTGCTCGAGGCAAGTGGCGCCGCGGCGGAGGTCACGGCACACGCGGTGCCGCTGCTGCCGCACGCGCGCGACATGGCGGCCCGCGGGGCCGTGCCCGGCGGCACACAGCGCAACCTGACGAGCCTCGCCGATTCGGTGAGCTTCGCCGCGGGCGTGGACGAGACCGCTCGCGTGCTGCTGAGCGACGCGCAGACCTCGGGCGGCTTGCTGATCGCGGTGGCGCCCGATCGCGTGGCGGGACTGGTGGCCGGGTTGGAGCGCGCCGGGTCGCCCGCCGCCGCCGTCATCGGCCGCGTGGTCGCCGGGCCGCCCGGGCGGGTGGCGGTCGGGTAGCGGGGGCCCCGTGGCGACGATCCGCGAGTTCACCAGCCTTACGCCGGACGCGCTCGATGCCTTGGAATGGGCGGTGCGGGAGCGGCGCCGAGTGGCGCTGCGGCGCCGCGGGACCGAATATGTCGTCGTGGCCGAACGGCTCGATACCGGGGAGCGCGAGGAAGCGCTTCAGGGGAGGCTTCCGATGACGGGGGAGATCCTGGACTTCCCGCTGCGCGAGCTCGAATCCTTCGCCGTGCTGCCCTAGGCGTGTTCACTCGATTGCTGGTGGGGCTGGACGGCAGCCCGCGGGCCGACGCGGCGTTCGAGCAGGCGGTGGTGCTGGCCCAGCGGTTCGGCAGCACGGTGGTGGTCGCGTACGTGCGGGAGCGGAATGGGCACGCGGCCAACGGTGCGGCGATGCTGGACCGCGCCCGCGAGCGGCTCGCCACGGCTGGGCTGCAGGCCGAGCTCGCCGAGCGTGAGGGCGAGCCCGACGTCGAGCTGGCGGAGCTCGCGAAGGCGGCCGACGCGGTGCTCGTCGGCCGCCGCGGCGTCACCACCAAAGGCGGCGCGCTCGGTCCCACGGTCGGGTCGCTCATCCGGATCGCCGAGCGCTGCGTGATCGTGTGCGGCGGGCTGCCCTCGCCCATGACCTCCTGCGCGCTCGCGTTCGACGGGCGCGAGACCAGCCAGCGCGCGCTCGAGCTCGCCGTGCGCTTCGCCACCGTGGTCGGGAGCACGATCCACCTGATCCACGCCGCCTCAGACCGGGACGCCGGCCTGCAGGTGGTCGGGGTCGCGGAGGCCCTGCTCTCGATGCAGCGCGTACCGTTCGTGACGCACGTCGAGCCCGGCACCCCGGGCGAAGTGGTGGCCCGAGTGATCAAGCGCACGCGGTGCGACGCCCTGTTCGCCGGGGCTCACCTGAGCCACGAGCACGGCCGCCCCAGCGCCGTCGTCGTGTCGCACGCGGAGGAAATCCTTCGCCACACCGACATCCCGGTGGTGATCCAGCCCTGAGATGCCCGACAAGACGACGCCGATCCACGTCCTCGTGCACGCCGACGAGAGCTGCCTCGGCAACGGCACCGAGCCGCCCAACCCCGGCGGCAACGCGGCGCTGATCGAGGCTCCCGCCGGCGACAGCGTGGCGCGCTGGGACTTCTACGAATGCTCCCCCGACACCACCAACAATCGCATGGCGCTCGCGGGCGCCATCGCCACGCTCGAATGGCTGCACCGCCAGTGGCGCAGCGCCCACGTCACCTACGTGTCCGATTCCGAGTATCTGATCAAGGGGATGAACGACTGGGTCCCCGGCTGGGTGGCGCGCGGCTGGCGCCGCAAGGGCGGCGCGGTCGAGAATCTGCCGCTGTGGCAAAAACTGGTGCAGGCAGCCGCCGGGCACACGATCGAGTGGCGCTGGGTCCGCGGCCATAACGACAATCCCAAGAACGAATACGCCAACGACCTCGCCATCCGCGCCGCCGAGCGCCAGGAGCGCTCCAACGGGCTCGTACCGTCCGGCTTCGACACCTGGCTGGCACAGCGGCGGGCGCGGGGGCAATACACCGACTACGATCCCGATCTAGACCTGCATGAGCGTGCCTAAAGACGGCGTCGCCGCCAACACGCATTTCTTGAACCTGTTACCCAACGGTGCGTCTGTGCCGCCGGTTGACCGCATACCGCTTTACGAGGTGTACATGCGGATGGCCGAGGAGCTCGCCAAGCGCTCCACCTGCGCGCGGCTGCGCGTCGGCACGGTGGTGACCGACCAGCTGCTCGAGAACGTGCTCGCGATCGGCTACAACGGGAACGCCCGCGGCCTCCCCAACCGCTGCGATTCGTCCGTGCCGGGGAGCTGCGGCTGCATTCATTCAGAAATGAATGCGCTCGTCAAGGCGCCGGGGAGCGTGCGTGACAAGGTGGTCTTCATCAGCGCCTCGCCGTGCGTGATGTGCGCCAAGCTGATCATCAACTCGGGCGTCACGCACGTGTTCTATCGCAAGGCCTACCGCGACCCATCGGGCATCGAGGTCCTCGAGCAGGGCCGCGTCGTCCCCGTGCTGTACGACCGGTGGGTGGGCGAATGGCGGTGACGCCAATGCGGAATGCGGAGTGTGGAATGCGGAATCGCAGAAAAGGGTCGTGCGAAACACCTCACACCTGGAAGGGGTCCGTCATGCGCCGTGTATCGTTGGCTCTGCTCCTCTTCGTCGTCGCATCTGCCATCGGGTCGCTGAGCGCGCAGTCGCTCATGTACCGAGCTCCGGACCTCGGGGGCACGTGGGTGAGCGAGGCGGGCGTCGTGCAATTCAACTTCGTGCACCGATTTCACGTCTTCCCTGGGCCCGCCAACGCCGTCGTCAACTATCCCGCTTTCACGCTGGCGGCCGGCGTGGGCCACAACCTCGACTTCGGTCTCCATTTCGGGACCAAGAGCAGGATCCCGTCCAGCGGTGGATCATCCAACGAGAGCGAATGGTTCGCCCGGTGGCGAGTGTTCGGAGGACCGGAAGGAAGGGAGGGCTTCGCGGTGGCGGTCACGCCCGCGTACAACAAGCTGGCGAAGAGCGTGGATGGTGAGCTCGGTATCGACTGGACCCGTGGGCCCCTGACGCTCTCGGCGGCCGCCCGCGGCATGACGAAGCCGCTCGCCGCGTCGCGCGCCAGGGCGTCCTTCGGCGGAGGAGTGGTGGCCCGTGTCACGCCGTACGTCGCGCTCAGCGCCGACGTCGGATCGTTCGTGGGACCCACGACACTCGCCGTCTGGGGAGTCGCGCTGAACGTGGTGATTCCCGGCTCGCCTCACACGTTTGCCTTCGAGGCGGGGAGCGCCTCCCTCAACACGATTCAGGGAAATTCGCTCGGCTCGAACGACGTGCGGTACGGCTTCGAGTTCACGATCCCGCTGCACCTGAAGCGCTTCAGCCCGTGGTTCCACGGGACCGGCAGGGCGAAGCTGGTCGTTCCGGAGGGGGCCGCCGTCGTGAGAATCGCGCAGTACAAGTTCGCGACCGACACCGTGCGAATCGCCGCCGGCGCGACGGTCGTCTGGGCGAACGACGATGTCGCGGAGCACACGGTCACTTTCGAGGGCACCGAGCCGGGCTCGCCGACGCTCGCCCCTGGTGGCACGTTCAGCCACCGGTTCGATCGTCCCGGGACGTATCTCTACCACTGCACCCCCCACCCCTTCATGAAGGGGGTCGTGATCGTCAGGTGAACGGCCGGGGAAGGGGGAAAGGGGAAGGGTAGATGCCGGACGACTTGGATCGCCTGTTCGAGCGGCTGGTGCGGGTGCTGGCGGACGAAGCCCCCGGGCGGCTCGCCGTGCCGTTCCCCGCCGCGGAGGTGTACGAGCGGCTGGTGCCGTACCGCTCCAACCGCTCCGCCCTCAAGGTCGCGACCCACCAGGACTACGAGATGGCCGTGCTGCGGTTGCTGTCTGGCGAGCGCGGCTACGTCTCGCTCGATCCGGCGGAGGTCCAGGAGGCGCTGCGGCGCGAGGCGGGAGAGGTCAATCCGGATCCCGGCCTGTTCCGCCAGTTCCCCGATGCGGTCCTCAGTCTCAACCGTCTGGCCGCCGAGCGCTTCCTGCGCGGCGATCGGGTCTACGCGCCGCCAGCGCTCGTTCCCGACGACGCCCACCCCGCTTCGCCACGTCCCGAGGCGCCCGTGGTGGGGGCACCGGAAGAGGAAGGGGCGGGGGACGCGGTCGGATCGGCGTTCGAGTTGGCGGAGCAGAGCGAGTCTCCGCGGCAGTGCCCGTATTGCGGGGAGACGCTGCCGGGAGGCCGCAAGGTGAACTTCTGCCCGCAGTGCGGTCAGCCGCCATCGGGCGAGCTACGCTGTCCCGCGTGCGGCAGCGAAGTCGACGTCGGGTGGCGCTACTGCGCCGGCTGCGGCCGCGCCACCGGCTTCGAGTGAAGCGCCATCGCGTCGCGGTGATCGCCGGCGACGGGATCGGGCCTGAGGTGATCGGCGCAGCCCTGCCGGTGCTCGAGCGCGCGGCAGCATGCCACGGCTTTGGGCTCGACCTCGAGCGACTTCCCTATTCGGCCGACCACTACCTCAGAACGAAGGAGACGCTTCCCGACGGGGCGTTCCGTCACCTGCGCGACGACGTGGAGGCGATCCTGCTCGGCGCATTGGGCGACCCGCGCGTCCCAGGCAACGAGCACGCGCGCGACATCCTGCTGGGACTGCGCTTTCGGTTGGACCTGTACATCAACTTTCGGCCCATTACCCTGTTGCACCCCAGCCTCACCCCGCTGCGCTCGGATCGCCCGATAGACTTCGTCATCTTTCGGGAAAACACCGAAGGGGTCTATCTCGGCAAGGGCCGCATCGACGGCGAGCGCTACGTCGCGGAGGAGATCAACACCATCAAGGGAGTCGAGCGGATCATCCGAGCGGCGTTCGAGTGGGCGACGGCGCGCGGCAAGACGCGCGTCACGATGAGCGACAAGGCGAACGCAGTGCCGGCCCACAAGGTGTGGCAGGAGACGTTCAAGCGGGTCGCGGCGGCGTTCCCCGGCATTACGGCCGAGCACCGCTACGTGGACGCCCTCGCGCTGGAGCTGGTGCGCGAGCCCGAGCGCTTTCAAGTCATCGTCACAAACAACCTGTACGGCGACATCCTCTCCGACTTGGGCGCGGGGCTCGTCGGTGGCCTCGGCCTCGCGGCGAGCGCGAACCTCCACCCCGGCCGCGGGGGACTGTTCGAGCCGGTGCACGGCTCCGCTCCGCTGCTCGCGGGGCAAGGCATCGCCAACCCGATAGCGGCGGTGCTCACGGGCGCGTTGATGTTCGAGCAGCTGGGTCATGCCGCCGCCGCTCGGGACCTGGAGCGCGCCGTCAAGGAAACGCTGGCGGCGGGGGTGCGGACGCCGGATCTCGGCGGCGGCGCGCGCACCGGCGACGTCGCGGACGCGATCGCCCAGCGCCTCTCCTAGGACTAGGAGCATGCCCCGTACGCGCCACCTGACGCTGGCCACCCTGCTCCTTACCATGACTCGAGCGGCCGATTCGCAGCAGCCTCCCCGTCCCACCACGCTGGCGCACCGCTCGACGGTGTACGCGCCGCACGGCATGATCGCCACGAGCCAGCCCCTCGCGACCGCCGCGGGCCTCGCCGTGCTCGCGCGCGGCGGCAACGCCGTCGACGCGGCGGTCACGGCCGCCGCCGTGCTCAACGTGGTGGAGCCGCAGATGACCGGAATCGGCGGAGACATGTTCGCCATGGTGTGGTCGGCCAAGGACCGCCGGCTGTACGGGCTCAACGGCAGCGGTCGCGCCGGGAGTCTCATGACGCGTGACGCGCTGCTCGCGAAGGGCCACGCCACGATGCCGCAGGAAAGCGTCGAAGACGTGACGGTTCCGGGCGCCCTGTCGGGATGGGACGCCCTGCTCCGCCGCTTCGGGACGGTCACGTTGGCGCAGGCGCTCGCACCGGCCATCGGCTACGCCGAGGGCGGCTTTCCCGTCACCCCGATCATCACCGCGGAGTGGGGGGCCGAGGTCGCCAAGCTGCGCAAGGACGAGGGCGCGCGCGCGAGCTATCTCGTGGAAGGGAGCCGAGCCCCGCGGCCCGGCGAATGGTTCAGGAATCCCGATCTGGCACGCACGCTGCGACTCATCGCGGAGCAGGGGATCGGCGAGCTGTACGGCGGCGAGCTCGGCCGCCGCATCGCGGAGCGCGTGCGCGCGCTGGGCGGCTACCTCACGGTCGACGACTTCAAGAGCCACCGGCCGGAATGGGTCGAGCCGATTGCCGTGACGTTCAGGGGCTATCGCGTGTGGGAGCTCCCGCCCAACAGCCAGGGCGTCGCGGCGCTCGAGATGCTCAAGATCCTCGAGCCGTTCGACCTGAAAGGGTTGGGTCACAACAGCGCCGCGTACCTTCACCTCTTGATCGAGACGAAGAAGCTCGCGTACGCGGACATCGCGCGGTACACGGGCGACCCCGCGGCGATGAGTGTGCCCACGGGTAGCCTGCTCACCGATGCGTACGCCGCGTCGCGGCGTGCGCTCATCGACCCCGCCCGCGCCGCAGACCGCCCCGCGCCCGGGAAGCCGCTGACCGCGAGCGAGACGATCTACCTCACCGTCGCCGACTCGAGCGGCAACATCGTGTCGTTCATCAACTCGCTGTACGATGCGTTCGGCTCCGGTGTGGTCGTGCCGGGCACCGGGTTCGCGCTGCAGGACCGTGGCGCGGGATTCACGCTCGAGCCGGGGCTGCCGAACACGGTCGCCCCAGGGAAGCGACCGTTCCATACCATCATCCCCGCGTTCGTCACGCGGCCCGACGGCGCGGGTGGCGACGCGCCCTGGCTCAGCTTCGGGGTCATGGGCGGGTCCATGCAGCCGCAAGGCCACGTGCAGCTGCTGCTCAACCTGATCGTGTTCGGCATGGATCTCCAGGACGCGATCGACGCCCCCCGCTTCCGGCACCTGGAGGGGCGGCGTGTCGCGCTGGAGGCCCCGATCACCGACGCGGTGCGAAGTGCGCTCGCCGCGCTGGGCCACGAGGTGACGTCTGAGGCCGCCGTCGCCTTCGGCGGAGCGCAGGCGATCCTGCGGCTGCCGCGGGGTTACGCCGGCGGCTCGGATCCGCGCAAGGATGGCATGGCCGCCGGCTACTGAGCACGGCCGAGCGTTCGCGCCCTACCGCGCTCCCTCCATTCCGCCGATATTCCTCGGTCTAACGCGGAGCTTCCCCCATGAAAACCCAGGGTTCCCATAAAGACGTAGTCTTCCTCTCCGGCGTCCGCACGGGGTTCGGCGGGTTCGGCGGGTCCCTCAAGGACCTCTCGGCGATCGAGCTCGGTGCGGTCGCGGCGCAGCACGCGCTGGAACGCTCAGGGGTGCCGGCGGCCGACGTGGGCCACACGGTCTTCGGCAACGCGCTCCAGACCTCGGCGGATGCGATCTATTGCGCGCGTCACGTTGGGCTCAAGGCGGGCCTCCCGATCGAGGTGCCCGCGGTGACGGTCAACCGGCTGTGCGGCTCGGGCTTCGAGGCGATCACCCAAGGCGCGCAGCTCATCCTGCTGGGCGAGGCGAACGCGGTGCTGGCGGGCGGCACGGAGTCCATGAGCCAGGCGCCCCACGTGGTGCGCGGCGCCCGGTGGGGTTTGCGGCTCGGCCCCGCTGCCCCCCTCGAAGACCTCTTGTGGGAGGCGCTCAAGGACCCACAGTGCGGCCTCTCCATGGCCGAGACGGCGGAAAACCTGGCGGAGCGCTACAAGCTCACCCGGAAGGAAGTGGACGAGGTCGCGCTCGCGTCGCAGCAGCGCGCCAAACAAGCGTGGGACGCGTGCGTCTTCCAGGACGAGGTGGTCCCGGTCCCCATCAAGCAGAAGGGCCAGACTATCGAATACCGCAAGGACGAGCACATGCGGCCGGACACGACGCTGCAGGTATTGCTCGGCCTCAAACCCTACTTCAAGAAGGACGGGCTCGTGACGGCCGGCAACGCCTCCGGGATCGTGGACGGGGCGGCGGCCACCGTGATCGCGGGCGAGGATTTCGCCAGGACGCACGGCCTCAAGCCCTTGGGCCGGCTCGTGGCGTGGGCCGTGGCGGGGGTCGAGCCCAAGTACATGGGCATCGGCCCGGCGCCCGCCACCCGCAAGGCGCTGCAGAAAGCCGGGATGAAGCTCGAGCAGCTCGATCTGATCGAGGTGAACGAGGCGTTTGCGCCGCAGTACCTCGCGGTCGAGAAGGAGCTGGGGCTCGACCGCGCCAAGACCAACGTGGACGGCGGCGCCGTCGCGATCGGCCATCCGCTCGCTGCGACCGGCACGCGCATCACCATCCACCTGCTTCACGCCCTGCGACGGCGCAAGTTGCGGTTCGGATTGGGCTCCGCTTGCATCGGGGGCGGCCAGGGGGCGGCGGTGATCGTGGAAGCCTTCCCGGCCTGAGGAGGAGCTCTCGATGGACATGATCGTCACCGCCGTCCTCGGCGGGCTGGCGCTGTACCTGTTCGGAGGCCTCAAGGTGCTTCGCGAGTACGAGCGCGCCGTCTATTTCTTTCTGGGCCGCTCGTGGGGCGCGAAGGGGCCCGGCCTCATCTACGTGCCGCCCTTGTTCGCGAAGACGCAGACCGTGAGCCTGCGCGTCGTCGCGCTGGACATCCCGCCGCAGGACGTGATCACGCGCGACAACATCTCCATCAAGGTGAACGCAGTCCTGTACATGCTGGTGCGCGATCCCGTCAAGGCCGTGATCGGCGTCGAGAACTACCTGTACGCGACGAGCCAGCTCGCCCAGACGACGCTGCGCTCGGTGCTGGGCGAGACCGAGCTCGACGAGCTGCTGATGAGCCGCGAGAAGATCAACAACATCCTCAAGAACATCATCGACAAGCGCACCGAGAATTGGGGGATCGAGGTCACGGCGGTAGAGGTGAAGGACGTGGATCTGCCTCCCGAGATGAAGCGCGCCATGGCGCGGCAGGCCGAAGCGGAGCGGGAGCGCCGGGCGAAGATCATCAACGCCGAAGGGGAGCTGCAGGCCTCCGAGAAGCTCGCGCAGGCGGCGCGCATCATCGGCTCGGAGCCCGCCGCGATCCAGCTGCGCTACCTGCAGACCGTGACCGAGATCTCGTCGGAAAACAACTCGACGACATTCTTCCCGATCCCGATCGACCTATTCAAGGGATTCCTCGACGCGGTGACCAAAAAGACGACGACCCCGGCGCTGCCGGAGCGGACGTCGGGCGAGACGCTGCCGGCTGCGCCGGAGAAGAGCAAGGTCCAGGCGTAGCGATGCCCGCCGAGCTGATCAGCCGCGAGGCGCTCGAGCGAATCATCCAACGCGCCGCCGAGCTCCAGGCTGCGGAGCGCGACATCGGCGACGGGCTGACGAAGGACGAGCTGCTCGCGCTAGGGCAGGACGTCGGCATTCCCGCGCGTTACCTGCAGCAGGCGCTGCTCGAGGAGCGGACCCGCAGCGTCGTGGAGCAGGGGCGGGGCGCCCTCGCCTGGCTGGCGGGACCATCGCGGCTCTCCGCTGCGCGCGTCGCCCCGGGTGACCGCGCCGCCATCCTGAAGGCCCTGGGCGCGTGGATGGAGAACGAGGAGCTGCTGCAAGTGAAGCGGCGCCACGCCGACCGCACCAGCTGGGAGCCTAAGGTGGGCGCGTTCGCGTCGATCCAGCGGGCGCTCGGCACCAAGGGCAAGGGGTACGCCCTGGCGCGCGCCGCGGAAGTGGCGGGCCAGGTGACCCAGCTCGAGCCGGGCTTCTGTCACGTGCAGCTCGTGGCGAACTTGCAGAACTTGCGTCGGGCGCGCCTCACCGGTGCGGGCGCGCTCGCCGCGGTGTCAGGCGCGGCTGTGGCCTTGGGCGCCGTCGTGCCGATCGCCCTGATCTCACCGCTCCTGTTCGTCACGGGAGCCGTGCTCGGGATCGCCGCGATCGTGGTAGCCCGGCGTCACCGCGCGCAGAACGAGCGGGTCCAGGTGGGGCTCGAGCAGGTGCTCGATCGGCTCGAGCGGGGCGAGATCCGACCCGAGCATGCCCTGCCGGGCCAGAAGGCCAGCGCGTTCGTCCGTATCGCCGACGAGATCCGCATGCTGATAAACCCCGGGACACCGCCCCGGGGGTAGCCCGACCCACCCGGATAGAAGGCTGGAGGTCCATTGACTGAGATCAAGGGCGTGGGGGTGCTGGGCTGCGGTCTGATGGGCAGCGGGATCGCGCAGGTCGCCGCGGCCGCGGGCTACGACACGCTGGTGCGCGACGTGTCGCGCGACATCTGGGACCGCGCGCGGGCCGGCATCGAGAAGTCGCTGGCCAAGTTCGTGGAAAAGGGCAAGCTCACCGCGGCCCAGCGCGACGCCGCGCTCAAGCGGCTCACCTTCACCACGACGACCGGCGACCTCGCACGCTGCGACATCGTCGTCGAAGCCGTCACCGAGGATCTGGAGCTCAAGAACGCTCTGTGGCAAGAGCTGGACGGCCGTTCGGCCCCGGCAACGATCTTTGCCTCCAATACGTCCAGCCTCACCATCGCCGCCATGGCGGCGGCCACGCGCCGGGGCGACCGTTTCGTCGGGCTGCATTTCTTCAACCCGGTGCCGCTGATGCCGCTCATCGAGGTCGTGCGTACCGTCACGACGTCGGAGGAGACGTTCCGTCGCGCCTTCGCGTTCGCCAAGTCCCTCGGTAAAGAGCCCGTCGCCGCCAAGGACAACTCCGGCTTCATCGTGAACCTGCTGCTCGTTCCATACCTGCTCGACGCCATCCGCGCCGTCGAGCACGGCGTCGCCAGCGTGCCCGATATCGACAAGGCGATGCAACTCGGCTGCGGCTACCCGATGGGCCCGCTCACGTTGCTCGATTTGGTGGGGCTCGACACCACCTACCGGATCGCCGAGATCATGTTCACCGAGTACCGCGAGCAACGCTACGCCCCGCCCCCACTGCTCAAGCACATGGTGATCGCCGGCCTGAACGGCCGCAAGAGCGGCAAGGGCTTCTACGACTACTCCGTCGATCCGCCCAAACTCGTCGCCTTGGGCATCTGACGCGCCGTCGCCCTCCACCACCCACCACAGGACTGGCATGTTCGGCTACGACTGGCCCCGCTTTCACGCGGCGGTAAACGACCTCCCTGCGGCCTTACTGCTCGTGACGGTGCTGTTCGATGTCGCCGCGTGGCTCACGAAACGCTCCTCCCTCGAGGCCGCCGCGCGCTGGACGCTGTGGATCGGCGTGATCGGGGGCTGGATGGCCGTGGTCGCCGGACTCGAGGCCGAGGACGCCATCGAGCACGGCGAGGCGATTCACGAGCTCATGGAGACGCACGAGACGCTCGCGCTGGTGACGATGGGCATCTTCACCGTCGTGCTTGCCTGGCGGCTGATCCGCCGTGCTCGGTTGGGCGGCGCGGAGCAGACGGCCGTGCGCCTGCTCAGCGTCGCGGGGCTCGTCGGCATCGTGTGGACGGCGAGGGTCGGCGGAAAGCTCGTGTTCGACCACGCAGCGGGAATCCCAGCGGCGACGATGCAGGCCGAGATGCACGACCGCGCGGCAGCACACCAGCATCACCCCGGCGAGGCGGACGAGGACGAACACGAGCATGCGGACTCGCTGGCCGACTCCACGCATCGGCACGGCCCCGGTACGCCGGCGCACAAACACTAATGCGGAACGCGGAATGCGGAACGCGGAACAGAAGGGCGAGCGTCGTGCCGCGCGATCCTACCCTGCTGTTCCGCGTTCCCACTTCCGCGTTCCGCGTTTGCCTGTTCTTGGCCGCCTGCACCCCCGTCACCACCCGACCCGACTTCCTGCCGGACCCACGGGCCGCCCGGCTGGTACTCGACGCGCCCCCCGCGCGGGTGACCCCCGAGATCGCGGCACTCGTGACGGCGGAGAGCCTGCAGGTCGAGCGGATGAACGTGCTCGACGGGTATGTGGAGACGGCCTGGTACGACACGCAGTCCCGCCGGTCATTTCGGGGCACCGGAGACGTCCCCGACCTCGCCGCCACGGTGAAGATCCGCTGCTGGGCGGATCCCTACGTGCCGGGACAGACGCACCTCACCGTGGAAACGGTGTCGCGCCCTCGCTACGACCCGTCCCGCACCGAGCGCGATCTCGAGGTGGTCGTGCCCAAGACGCACGCGGGACACACGATCGCCGACTCGCTCGTCGCGGCGCTCAAGAAGCGCTTTGGGACACCCAACTCCGCACCCACCGCTCCATGACGTCCAGATCCAGCATGGCGTCCCGGCACGGGCCGTTGGGGAGTCGCATCGTGAGCCCGAGGACCGGGAGCTTGCCGGCGACGTCCCGCAGACCGGTCGTCATGTCGCGCTCGCACGCCACGGCCACCACGGCTCGCGGGCGCCGCTCGCGGATCACGCGCCGCGCGAGCTGCCCGCGGGTCGCCACGAACACCGGTACCTCGTAGCGTCCGGCGATCGCCAGCACGCCATCCAGCGCCTGTTTCGAGAGACAGCGCGGGATCAACACCAGCAGCTCGCCCTTCCCCACGCTGCGCCGACGGCGCTCGGCGAGGGCGTTGTAGACGTCGATGGCGGCGTGCTCCGCCCAGTCCCGCCGACCGAAGAGGCGGGCGAGGTAGGAGGTGAAACTCATGACGTGCAGGTACGGCCCGCGCTCGAGCAGCCCCTCCGGCAGCAGCAGCACGCTTCCATAAAAGGAAAGCAGCAGCAGTACGAACCATAGCGCGCACGCGCCGGCCCCGACTGCCAGCGCGACCCACAGCAGCGCGGGCAGCGCGGGAAGCACGGCCTCGAGCCGCGGCGCGAGTAGGAAGATCAGCGCCCCGGTCGCACCGAAGCCGACCGCCAGTGTCAGGGCGGCGAGCCGGAAGAACAGTCCGGGAGGTGCCGAGAAGTCGCCGTTGCCGGGGAGCGGCTTGCCGTCCCACTCGTCCCACTCGTGACCCAGGCGGCGGTCTGTCTCGATATGGATGAGCTGGGCACGCGGCGCGTCGGCAGGCATCACGGTCAAGCATCACCCGGGCGTCTGGCGGTGTCAAGCTGACAGCGCGCGTGGTAATTTCCACCGTGCCCCACGCGGCCCTTCTCCCTGCCCCTGTCCCCGGCCTCACCACCGACGAGCGCGTCCGCGCCGCGTACTCAGAGGGCGCTGGGATCTACCGGATCGTCCCGGCCGGCGTCGCCCTACCGCGCGGCGTGGAAGAGCTGCAGGCGCTGGTGCGCTGGGCGGCGGAGACGCGCACCCCGCTGGTGCCGCGCGGGGCGGGCAGCGGCATGCCGGGGGGAGGGGTGGGGCGCGGGGTGGTGGTCGACCTGAGTCCCGGATTCCACTGGATCGCCCCCGATTGGTCCCACCGCGCCGTATGGGTCGGCGCATCGGTCACGGCGGCGGACATCAGCGACGCGGCCCGTCCGTTCGGCCTGCGGCTCGCGCCCGACCCATCGTCGGGGGCGTTCGCGACCTCGGGCGGCCTGACGGCGACCAACGCCGCGGGGCCACGCTCGGTGCGCTGCGGCAGCGTGCGGGCGTGGGTCGACGCGGTCGAGATCGTCGAGGCCGACGGGACGGCGCGCCGGGTGACACGGGGAGCAGGGAGATGGGAGAGGTTCGTCGTGTCACCCGACCAGCGGCGGCTCGTCGACGCCCGCTTTCCCAAGACCCGCAAGAACTCGAGCGGCTACGCGTTGGACCGTTACGCCGAGTCGGGCGACGAGCTGGATCTCCTGATCGGGGCCGAGGGGACGCTCGCGCTCGTCACCGCCGTGCGGTGGCGGCTCGAGCCGATCCCCCCCGACGTCGCCGGAGCGTCACTCGGCTTCGGCAGCCTCGACGCGCTCGCCCAAGCGGTACCCTTTCTGATCGCGCTCAACCCGTCGGCCGTCGAGCTGCTCGACCGCACGTTCCTCGAGCTGGTGCGCGGCGATGGGCTCGACCTGCCCGGCGGCATCGAAGGGCTGCTCCTGGTGGAGTTCGAGCGCGACACTCGGGCTGCGGCGCGCGGCGTCGTAGGGGACGCGGTCCGCGGTCTCAAGACCTCGACGGTGCACGTCGCCACGGCGGTGGATCGGGGAGGGCTGGAGCGGCTCTGGTCCGTGCGAAAGCTCGCCAGTCCCGCACTCGCGCGCCTCCCTCCGTCACGGCGCTCGCTCCAGGTCGTGGAGGACGGCTGTGTGCCGCTCGAGCGGCTGGCGGAATACATCGCCGGCGTTCGCGCGGCGGCCGAGCGCTGCGGCGTGCCGGTCGCGCTGTTCGGCCACGCGGGCGACGGTCATGTGCACGTGAACGCCCTCCCCGACACGACCGTGCCGGGGTGGCAGGAGGCGCTCGCCGGTCTGTTCGCGGCGGTGACCGAGCTGCTTGTCAAGCTGGAAGGCACGCCGTCGGGGGAGCACGGCGACGGCCGCCTGCGCGCCGGGCTGCTGGAGCGGTTCTACGGCGCCGACGTGGTGGCACTGTTTCGCGATGTGAAGCGGGCGTACGACCCCCGGGCGATCCTCAATCCCGGTGTTATACTCCCCTCGCCCGAGTGGGCGCCCCTCTCCGATCTGAAGGTCGGTGCGGCCGCGGCCCCGATCCCCGACGACATCGGCGCGCGCTTGCGCGAGATCGAACGGACCGCCGGCTGGGCCACACCGAAGCTGGAGCTGGCGCGATCCTCGAGCCCCTAGCCCCGAGCCCCGAGCTCATGGAAATCTTCCGCGCCCCGCGCGTCACGCTGATCGCCCGGCCTGAGTTCCTCGAGCCCGAGCACCTGCGGGTGCAGTGGCGCGGCGACTCCTCTCCCGGGGAGCGGCTCGCGGAATTCGCCGGGCGGATCTGCTACATGAGCCAGCACAACCCCGCGCACCGCAGCACGGCGGAATATCTCGAGAACATCAAGAAGCAGGGACACGGCTCGGTGTTGGAGCACGCAGTCTACGTGCTGTTGATCGAAGGGATCTCGCGCTCCTGCTCGCACGAGCTGGTGCGGCACCGGGCGGGCTTCGGCTACTCGCAGCTATCGCAGCGCTACGTAGACGAATCCCACGCGGCGTTCGTCCTGCCGCCGGCGATCATCGGGGACGCGACGCTCGAGCGCGAGTGGGAACGCGAGGTCGCGGACGCCCAGGCGGCGTACGTGCGCGCCGTGGACGGGCTCATGCAGCGGTTCGAGTGGGTCGCCGACAAGGTGCACCGCCGGAAGCTGGCGCGTGAGGCCGCGCGCAGCGTCCTGCCGAACGCGACCGAGGTGAAGATCGTCGTGTCGGGCAACGCGCGCGCCTGGCGCACGATGCTCGAGCTGCGGTGCGGCGAGGGCGCGGAGCTCGAGATCCGCCGGATGGCAATCGCATGTCTGCGCGCGTTGCAGCGGGAAGCCTCCGCGCTGTTCTCCGATTTCGAGATCTACGTCGCGGACGACACACAGGAAGCAGCGCGCGTCGCGTATCACAAAGTTTGAGGTCCGACGTCGAAAAAAATCCGTACTTCCCTATTGCGCATCCCGCCGACGCGTCGTATTGTCTACTCGACAGCGAGTTGCTGATTCCCGGACCGCACCAGCGGCCTTTTTTTGTAGGAGGTCACCCCGAGACCACATGCGCATCGGTCTCGCTTACAACCAGAAACCGGACACCGCGAACTCCGCCGCAGAGCCCTCGAGTACCAACGACGCGTTCGCCGAGTGGGACGACCCGTCCACCATCGCTGCGGTGGAGCAGGCTCTCGGTCTCTTCGGCAGCGTCGTCCGACTCGAAGCCGATCAAGCCTTCCCGCAGCAGGTCGCACTCACCCGCCCCGATCTCGTGTTCAACATGGCCGAGGGACTCCGGGGCCAGAGTCGCGAAGCGCTGGTGCCCGCGATCTGCGAGTACCTGAACATTCCGTACACGGGCTCCGATCCCCTGACGCTCGGGTTGTCACTCCACAAGGGGCGCACCAAAGAGATTCTCGCGTACCGCGGCGTGCCCACGGCGCCGTTTGCGTGCGTCGAGACGCAAGCGGAGCTGGAGCGGTTGCGGCTGCCGTTCCCCGTGTTCGTCAAGCCGGTCGCTGAAGGGTCTGGTAAAGGTGTATTCAGCAATAACTTATGCGACACGCCCGCGCGGTTACGTGAGCGCGCGCTGTTCCTGCTCGAGCGCTATGCGGAGCCGGTGCTGGTCGAGACATATCTCCCGGGCCCTGAGTTCACCGTGGCGATCCTCGGCAACGGGGCGGCGGCGTATTGTCTGCCGGTGATCGGTTTCGATTTCTCGGCGCTGCCACCCGGCGCGCCGCCCGTGTACGGCTACGAGGCCAAGTGGGTGTGGGACCGACCGGAAGCGCCGCTCGCGATTTTCCAATGCCCGGCGCTCGTGCCGGCGGGCCTGTACGCCGAGATCGAGCGCACCGCCCTCGACGCCTACCAGGCACTCGGTTGCCGCGACTGGTGTCGCATCGACATCCGCGTCGATCGCTTCGGCGTGCCGAACATTCTCGAGCTCAACCCCCTGCCCGGAATCATCCCCGATCCCGCGATGAACTCGTGCTTTCCCAAGGCCGCGCGGGCGGCCGGCTTCGGCTACGACGAGTTGATCCAGGAGGTCGTTCGCATCTCCTGGCGGCGGCTGACGGGAAAAGACATCGCGGTGGGGACACGCGGAGCGCCGCAGCATGCCGCGCCCCCGCAGGTCGCCGGGATCACGGCGTGAGGATCGTCATCCTGTACGACCCGGGAGCCGCCGACTGGACCCCCGAGGACATCCGTGGCGTGATGAAGGCCGTGGACGAGATCGGGACGATCTTCGCCGCCCGCGGGCACGAGATCCGCAAGGTTCCGGTGCGGCACGACCTGCGATGGTTCGCGGTGGCGCGGCGGGCCGACCTCGTCTTCAACCTGTGCGAGGGCGTGCACGGCAAGAGCGAGTGGGAGGAGCACGTGGTCGGGTCGCTCGAGTTCGCCGGCGTCCCGATCACCGGCGCGAGCCTGTGGACGATCGCCGCCTGCCGTCGCAAGGCGGTCGCCAACGCCCTGCTCGCGCAGTCCGGTCTCCCGATTCCGCGCTGGACCATCGCGCAGGGGAAGATCGACGACGACTTCCCGCTGCCCGCCATCGTCAAGCCGGCCGCCGAAGACGCGAGCGCCGGGCTCGACCGCGGCTCGGTCGTCGCCGACCGGAAGGCGCTGCGCGCCCGCGTCGCCGCGATGACCGAGCAGTTCGACGAAGTGCTCGTGCAGGAGTACATCGCGGGCCGCGAGTTCAACGTGGGGTTCGTCGGCACCCGCACCCTCCCCATCGCCGAGATCGATTTCACCCGCATGCCGGAAGGCGCCTGGCCGATTCTCACCTACGCCGGCAAATGGGAAGCCGGATCACCCGACGACCTGGGCAGCGTGCCCGTGTGCCCGGCCGCGATTCCCCAGAAGCTCGCCGAGCGGCTCGGCAAGCTGGCGGAGGCGGCGTGGCGGGTCATGCAGGGGAAAGGGTACGGCCGCGTGGACCTGCGGCTCGACCAAGAGGGGCGCCCCTGGGTCCTCGAGGTGAACCCGAACCCCGACTTGAATGACGATGCCGGCCTCTCCCGGATGGCGAAGGCGGCCGGCTGGGACTACGCGGAGCTGGTGCGCCGGATCGCGGAGGTGGCGCTCCGTGACGCCCAGGGCGTGAGCGCGGCCCGTGACCTGCTTGCTCCGCCCCGTCGGGCGCGCGCAACGCGCACCGCTTGAACGGCTCACCCGGGCGACGGGTCTCTTCCGCCCCGAGGAGGTCGCGCTCGCGGTCGAGCTGCTCGACGATAACCTCGCCGGGGACGACGATTACCGATTCCTGGGTGCGTACGCGGGCGAGGACCTCGTGGGCTACGCCTGCTGGGGGCCCACCCCGGGAACACAGGGCACCTACGACCTGTACTGGATCGTCGTCGATCCGACCTGGCAAGGGAAGGGCGTCGGCACGCGGCTCCTCGCCGCGGTCGAGCAAACGCTGATCGCCGACCGCGGTCGGCTGATTGTCGTCGAGACGTCGTCGCGCGCCGACTACGCGCCGACCCGCAGCTTCTACGAGCGGCGCGGGTACGCGCAGGCGGCTCGGCTCCGGGGGTATTACGCTCCGGCCGACGACTTGGTGATCTACCGGAAGGACTTGGTGGATGGCGTCCTGGCAACAACGACTGCGTAACCAGAGCCTCGCCTCGCTGGAAGCCCTCGTCGCCCGGTTCGGGCCCGAGCACTTCCCCGACCTCGGGCGCCTGCGCCAGGCAGCCGAGAACTTCGAGTTCCGCATCTCGCCCGCCATGGTGGATCTCATCAAGTCGCCCGGCGACCCGATCTGGCGGCAATACGTCCCGGACCTCCAGGAGCTCGAAGTACACGACGGGATGGTGGATTCGCTCGCCGAGGACGCGCACTCTCCCGTCCCCAATATCACGCATCGCTACCCGGACCGGGCGTTGTTCCTCGTTTCGCCGGTGTGCGCCTCGTATTGCCGCTTCTGCACCCGGCGCCGCAAGGTCGGTGATCCCGAGAAGATCCCGCTGTCCCAGCTCGAGTCGGCGTTCCGCTACCTGGAACAGCACAGCGAGATCCGCGACGTCATCATGTCCGGCGGCGATCCCCTGCTCCTCTCGGATCGCCGGATCGAGGAGCTCTGCAAGCGGCTGCGATCGATTCCCCACCTCGAGATCATCCGGATCGGGAGCCGCATCCCGTGCCACCTGCCGGAACGAATCACGCCGGAGCTGTGCGACATCCTCGAGAAGTATCACCCCCTCTACATCAACACGCACTTCAACCACCCCGACGAGCTCACCCCGGCCGCGGTGCGCGCGCTCGGCATGCTCGCGGACGCCGGTGTCCCCCTGGGATGCCAGACCGTGCTCCTCAAGGGCGTGAACGACGACGCCGCGGTGATGAAGCGCCTGATGCAGAAGCTCCTCACCGCGCGGGTGCGCCCGTACTACATCTATATGTGTGACCAGGTCGCGGGGGCGGAGCATTTCCGCACCACGGTCGAGAAGGGGCTCGAGATCATCAAGGCGTTGCGGGGCTGGACGTCTGGGCTCGCCGTGCCGCACTTCGTAATCGACGCGCCGGGCGGCGGCGGCAAGATCCCGCTCCTCCCGGAGTACGTCGAGTCCATCACGGACGAGGAAGTGGTGCTCCGGAACTACGCCGGACAGCGATACGTGTACAAGCAGCCGGAGGCAGCCGAGCCGATCCTCGTCGGCTAGGGGTTGGCCTCGCCCCCCCCGCCTTCGCTTTTTCCCCAGCGTTTCCTCGGAACGCCCGCGACCCGACGCTCCCTCAAGTACCGTTGCAGCACCACCACCCGGGCGGCGTCCGCCCCCAGGAAGCGCCGGCCTTGCATGACCGTTCGAATGGCGCGCGTCAGATCCTCCACCGGGCCGGCCTTGTCGACGAAGCCGTGCGCGCCAGCCTCGAGCACGTCCAGCAGCTGCTGCTCCTGCGGCAACCCCGTGAGGATGAGCACCCTGGTCCCGGTACCCAGGGCGACGATGCGGCGCGTGGCCTCGAGCCCCCCCTGCCCCGGCATCGCCAGATCCATCAGGACGACGTCCGGCCGGACCGCGCGAACCCGCTCCACGGCCTCATCGCCGCGCCCGGCTTCGTCGACTACGGTGACACCCCGCTGCTTCTCCAGGAGCGCGCGCAGGCCGGCGCGGAAGACGACGTGATCGTCGACTAGCATGAGGCGGATGGGTGCACGCGAGCGGCGCGTGTGACCGATGGCAAACATGGGCGTGCCCGCTGCAAAAGCCGTGCACCCTGCCGAGCGCAGTACCAGGGTAACTGGCGCGACATCGGAGATGCCTCGGCTCGTCAGTGTGTCGCGCGGTCGCTACACGTCCCTTGGATCCGCGGTGGCGCTACGGCAGCTGCCAGATCTCGACGCGGTTCGCGGTGAGCACGGGAATGAGCACGCGGTTTCGCTTCGCGTCGTACCCGATGTCGGCCGGGCTCGGAATGCTCGTGACGAGCTTTACCTCCTGACCGGTCTCGTAGCTCGACACGGTGGAATCACTCCAGCTCGAGACGAGGATCTTGCCGCCGACGACCACGACGCCGTCGAACCCGCCAGGTCCCTTGGCGATCACAGTCGGCGCCTTGTCCTCCGGCTTCCACGCGAGCACCGATCGTCCACCGAATTCGACGATCACGAAGCGCTTGCCCACGGGGTCGAGCGCGATCCCGTTCGGCCGGCCCAGCGTGTCCCCCCGCACCGCCACCGTCACCTTGCGATCGGGGCCGATCCGGAACACCCGGTCCGGGCCCGGGTGCAGCACGTTCCCCACGTCGTCGAACTTGATGCCTGAGTCGGTGATGTAGAGCGCGCCCGTTTGCGCGATCGCGATGTCGTTCAGAAACACGGCGCCCAGCGTCGCAAGACTCACACTGTCGCGAGGGGCCCCGGTTCGGGCGTCGAACGCGCGCACGACGTCGATGTCGGCCACCCAGAGCGTATCCCCCAGCAGCGCCAGCCCCTTCGGGGCGTGAAGCGTGACACCGTTGTGGCCGCCCTCGATGAACTTGAGGTTTTCGACCGCCCCGTCCGGCCGCACTCGGCTGATGAAGCCGTTGTCGTCCTTCGCCGTGGGGCTGCCGTTGATGTTTGAGACGAAATAGATGTCCTGCGCCGTGTCATGCAACACCGACTCCGGCGCGAGGAATCCTGCGATGGTGGCGACTCTCGTGGCGGCCGGAGGCGGCGGCGTGAGAGGCGGTGGCGCCGGCGACACGTGGACGGCCGTGGAGTCCGCCGGCGTCCCCGGGGTCTGGGACGCGGACGGTCTCCTGACCGCGGGCTCGCAGGCCGCGCCCGCGGCGAGCAGCGCGCACACCACGCTCCGCCTCATGAGGCCTTCGCCTCCGCCATCTCTTTCTTGCGCGTCTCGATCAGCTTGTGGGCCACCTCCGCCGGCACTTCCTGGTAGACGTGGAATTTCGACCGGTACGTCCCCCGGCCGTGTGTCAGCGAGTGCAGCGCGGTTGCGTAGCGGTCGAGCTCCGCCTCGGGCACGAGCGCCTTCACTTTGGTGAGCCGGCCATCCTTTTCGGTGCCCATGATGTGGCCCCGTCGGGAAGAGAGGTCGCCCATCACGGCACCCTGATACTCGTCGGGCGTCCACACGTCGACTTCCAGGATGGGCTCGAGCAGCACCGGTTTGCAGTTCGGGCTCACGTTCCGGAACGCCAGGATGCCGGCCATCTTGAACGACATTTCGTTGGAGTCGACGTCGTGGTAGGAGCCGTCGTACAGCTCCACCTTGAAGTCCACCACCGGATACCCCGCCACCGGGCCGCGGGCCGCAGCCTCCTGAATACCGCGCTCCACCGCCGGGATATACTGGCGCGGGATCACGCCGCCGACGATCTCGTCCGCGAATTGTAACCCGGAGCCCCGGGGCAGCGGAGCAATGCGGATCCAACAGTCGCCGTACTGGCCGCGGCCGCCGGTCTGCTTCTTATGCTTCCCCTGGCCTTCGGCCTTCCCCCGGAACGTCTCGCGATAGGCGACTCGCGGCTTCGTGGTCACGGCGTGCACGCCGTACTTGCGCGCCAGCCGGCCCACGATGATTTCGAGATGCCGCTCGCCCAGCCCACGGATCAGCGTCTGTTGCAGCTCCGCGTTGTACTCGTGCTGGAAGGTCGGGTCCTCCTCGTGCAGCTTGTGCAGGCCGTTCGAGAGCTTCTCTTCCTCGCCGCGCTGCTTGACTTCGATCGCCACGGTGATGACGGGCTCCGGGAACGGGATCTTGCGCAGCACGATCGGCGCCTCCCGGGTGGACAGCGTGTCGTTCGTGTGCGTGTCGCGCAGCTTCGCGACGACCCCGATGTCGCCGGCGTGCAGCTCGGCGATCTCGAAGCGGTCCTTCCCGACGTTGACGCACAAGTGGTTCAGCTTCTCGACCGCGGAGCGGGGGGCGTTATACACGTCCTGCCCGTTGCGCACCGCGCCGGAATAGACGCGAAAGTAGGTCACATCTCCCACGTGCGGCTCGGACATCGTCTTGAACACCTGCGCGACGAACGGCCCGCCATCCTCCGCCCGCAGCATGATCCGCTCGGCGCTACCCCACTTCTGGGCCTCGACCGGGGGGCGCTCGTCGGGCGCGGGGAAGAGCTCCACCATTTTGGACAAGAGGGCGCGCGTCCCGTACGTCAGCTCCGCCGCGCCGCAGAACAGCGGGAATAACTCGCCGTGCGCCATCCCCGCCTTCATGGCGGCGATCGCCTCATCCCGCCCGATCTCCTCGCCGCCCAGGTAGCGCTCGAGCAGGGTGTCGTCGGTCTCGGCGATGCGCTCGATCAGCTCCTTCGAGTACCGGTCGAACCGCTCGCGGTACTCCTCCGGGACGTCCACCTCCTCGTACTCGCCCGCCTTCGTCCCCTTCTTGTACAGGTGACACTTCTTCGAAAACAGATTGATGATCCCGTGGAAGTCGGGGCCTTCGCCCACGGGGATCTCCACCGGGATCACCTTCGGCGTCAGCTGCCGCTTGATCTGCTCGTACACCCGCTCGAAGCCGGCGTGCTCCTTGTCCATCAAGGAGACGAAAAACAGCCGCGGGATCCCGCGCCCCTCACAGTAGTCCCACACCTTCTCGGTGCCCACCTCGACCCCACCGGTGGCCGAGACGACCACCACGGCGCCGTCCGCCGCGTACACGCCCGCCAGCGCCTCCCCCGTGAAGTCGAGATAGCCGGGTGTGTCGATGAGGTTGAGCTTGGTGTCCATCCATTCGGCGACCGCCAAGGCGAGATTGATGGAGTACTTGCGCTCGATTTCGTCGGGAGTGTAATCGGTGAGAGCCGTGCCGTCCTTCACGGCGCCGTGGCGTTTGCTGGTACCGGCCACGAACGCGAGCGCGTCGACCAGTGAGGTCTTGCCGCTCGCGCCGTGGCCCACGACCGCGACGTTGCGAATCTCCGGTGTCTTGTACACGCGCATCGCGCAGGCAGCTCCGGCAGGGGATCAGGAGAATATGAGGCGGCAAACAGTGACTAGGCTAGACTCCCGCTCACTCAAGCGGTTCACCACGGTGCGTCTGTGCGTCTAGCCGTTGCATCTCCTGTAACTGCACACTGCTCACGCCTGCTACCACCATGATCGCGCCCGCCAGCATGAACACCGTCCGCTGTCCCAGCCCGTCGTACGCCCAGCCGGCGCCGAGGGGGCCGACGCTCCGGCCGAGCGCGGCGAACGCCTGCGCGGCGCCGAGGATCGTGCCTTGCTCCGTGGGGTCGGCATAGATGGAAACGAGCCCCGAGGCCGCCGGCGCGAACAGACTGTTCGCGAAGGCGAGCGGGACCGTCAGGATGTAGAGCTGGAGACTGTTCATGGCGTACGGCACGGCGGCGATGCTCGCCGCCATCCCGAACAGCCCGACGATCAGCAGGGCGCGCGCCCCGGTGTGCCGCTCGAGACGCCCGAACAGAAACCCCTGCACGGCCGCGGCGATCACACCGATTACCACGAACAGCCAGCCGAGCTCCTTCGCGCCCCAGCTCAAAGCCTGGGTCGCGTGCAACGGCAACGCCACGGTGTAGCCCGCGAAGGAAAATGGGGCGAGGAACCACACGAGCATGAGCGGCCGCAGCCGCTCGCGCCGCAGCGCCTCGCTCATGTGCCCGAGATCGAACAGCGGCCGCTCCCGCCGGTGCTCGGCGGCGAGCGACTCGCGCAGGATCACACTCGCCGAGACGAAGTTGATCAGCGAGAGCCCGGCCGCGATGAGACCGGGGGCGCGGTGCCCCAGGTAGTGGTCCGCGAGCCCGCCGATCATCGGGCCCAGCACGAACCCAATTCCGAACGCCGCGCCGATCGTGCCCATACCGCGGGCCCGCTCGGCGGGCGGCGTGATGTCCGCCACGTACGCCTGCGCCACCGAGATGTTGCCGCTCGCGAAGCCCGAGATCACGCGTGCGATGAACAGCAGCGCGTACGAGGGGGCGAACGCGAACAACACGTAGCCGGCGGCATTGAACAACATCGTCGTGAGGAGGATCGGCCGCCGGCCGATCCGGTCCGACAACCGCCCGAGCAGCGCCGTCGCGACGAACTGCATCGCCGAGAAGACGAACACGAGGGCCCCATAGCCGAGCCCCTGCGCTCCGAAGCGTTGCGCGTACAGCGGCAGGATCGGCATGATAATCCCGAAGCCGATCAGGTCGATCAGGACCGTGAGAAAGATCACGCCGAGTCGGGAGCGGCTCGCGGCCATACGGGCTACAATCTACCCTCCGAGGGAGCCGTCGAGCGCGCCGCGTGATGCGGGTCACGTTGACGACGGGAACCGACTGTTAACGTCGCGTCCGTCGTCCTAGTCTCATCCGTGAACCTCTACCGAGGACTCTTATGCGAGGCCGATTCGCGCTCTTGATCGCTCTGGGGCTTGCCCTGAGCGTGCCCGCCGTCATGTCAGCACAGGCTGTGGGTGATTCCGATGGAAAGAAGGTCCGGAAGGACATCCGGCACGACCGCCGCGAGCTGCACGGCGATCGCACGGACATCCGGCACGACACCAGAGACATTCGCCAGGATCGCCGGGACATCCGGCAGGACCGGCGCGACGTGCGTGAGGACGTGAAGGAAGGCGACCTGAAGGACGCGCGTCAGGACCGGCGCGAGCTGCGCGGCGATCGCCGCGACCTGCGCCAGGACCGCCGCGATCGTCGCCACGACGTGCGCGACGCACACGCCGACCGCCGCGACCTGCGGCAGGACCGGAAGGACGTCCACCAAGATCAGGAGCACCAGCAACAGAAGAAGGACAGCACCCGCTGAGCGCCGTACCGCCGGAGTAGCCGGTTACGCGGCTACTCCGGCGCGTCGTTCCTTCCCCTCTCAGACTCGCCCCCCCGCTCCCCGACGGGTAAGTTCGATGCAACAAACACGGCAGGAGCACCCAATGTACGCTCGATCGACCCCCGTGCCGCTCGCCGTCGTGGCGGCGTTCGTGCTCGCGGGCTGCGGCGGCGGCGCCGGCAGCCAGGCGGGCCACGAGCCGGTCCCCGTTCGCTCGACCGACGTCGTCACGCAAGAGGAGCTGGGCAGAGTCGCCACGGCGTCGACGTTGTACGAGGCGCTGCACGCCTTGCGACCGGGCTGGTTCCGTCGCAATCCGACGACGCTCCGCCCCCAGACCGAAGGCGACGTCGTCGTTTATGTCGACCAAAGCCGCCTGGGGGGCCCGGAAGCGCTCCGCACGCTGCAGGTGAACGCCGCGGTCGCGATCCGTCACTACAGCGCGTCCGAGGCGGAAGCCCGTTTCGGCCCCGGACACCTGCACGGCGCCATTCAAGTCGTCACCTCACGGTGACGCTGCTGCTGCTCCTCGCGGCGCTCCAAGGGGACACCGCGACCTTCACGATCGCCGACTTCCGGTTCGCGAGCGGAGAGACCCTGCCGGTCCTGCGGCTCCACTATCGGACGCTCGGACGGCCCGAGCGCGACGCGCGCGGGATCGTGCGCAACGCCGTGCTCATTCTCCATGGCACCGGGGGCTCGGGCAGCCAGTTCCTGTCGCCGCTCTTCGCCGGGGAACTGTACGGCCCCCGTCAGCCACTCGACACGGCCACCCATTATCTCATCCTGCCGGATAACATCGGTCATGGAGCGTCGAGCAAGCCGAGCGACGGGCTCAAGGCCCGGTTCCCGCACTACACCTACGCGGACATGGTCGCGGCGCAGTACCGGCTGGTGACCGAGGGGCTGCACGTCGATCGCTTGCTGCTGGTCATGGGCACGTCCATGGGGTGCATGCACGCGTGGCTGTGGGCGGAGCGGCATCCCGACTTCATGGACGGCGTGGTGCCGCTCGCCTGCGCGCCCACGCAGATCGCCGGCCGGAACCGCATGATGCGCAGCATGATCATCGAGGACATCCGCGGCGACCCGGAGTGGCGGGCCGGCGACTACCTGCAGCAGCCGCGGGGACTGGTCGCCGCCTTGCAGATCCTGTTTCTCATGGGATCGAGCCCGCTCCCCCTGCAACGCGCCGCGCCGACGCGCGACTCGGCGGACGCCTACATCGCGCGCTGGCTGCACGACCGGCTCGCCGCGGCCGATGCGAACGACATGCTGTACCAGTTCGCGGCGTCGCGCGATTACGACCCGAGCCCCGATCTCGGTCGCATCACGGCCCCGGTCCTCGCCATCAATTCCGCGGACGACCTGATCAATCCGCCCGAGCTCGAGATCGTGCAGCGGCTGATGCGGAGCGTGAAATCGGGTCGCTTCGTCCTGATTCCGACGAGCGAGCTGACGCGCGGCCACGGCACCCACACCGTCGCGGCGGCGTGGAAACAGTACTTCGCGCCGTTCGTCGCTTCCCTCGAGCGGTCACGCGAGGCGCCCGCCCCGCCCGGCCGGCCCGGCCCCAGGCGATGACGGTCGCCGTCGGCCAGAAGGCCCGGCGCAGCCTCACGCTCTCGGCGGAGCACGTCGCGACGTACGCACGCCTCACCGGCGACTACAACCCGCTGCACTTCGACGCGGCGTTCGCCGCGAAGACAAAGTTCAAGACGCTGGTCGTGCAGGGCGGGCTCACGACGGGCCTGCTGCACGCCCTCGTGGCCATGGACCTCCCCGGGCCCGGCACCGTGTTCCTGAGTCAGCACTGGAAGTTCACAGCCCCGGTCTACGTCGGAGACACGATCACGGCCGACGCCGAGGTGGTGAGCGTCCACGCGACGAAGCCCGTCTGTCGGCTGCGTATTACGGTCACGCGGCAGACCGGCGAAACCGTGCTCGAAGGAGAGGCGTGGTGCTACACCTTCCTTGACGACGACCGGACGTGACGGTCAGCGGTACCCCGCCGCCTGCAGCCCGAACAGCTCCGCGTACAACCCGCCTCTCCCCACCAGCTCGTCGTGCGTTCCCTGATCGATCAGCTCCCCGCCCTGGAGGACGAGGATGCGATCGGCCATCCGCACCGTGGAAAAGCGATGCGAGATAAGCACCGCCATCCGCCCCCTCGTGAGCTCGGCAAACCGTAAGAACACCTCATACTCCGCGCGGGCGTCGAGCGACGCCGTCGGCTCGTCGAGGATCAGCACCTGGGCGTCGCGCATGTAGGCGCGCCCCAGCGCCACCTTCTGCCACTCGCCCCCCGACAGCTCCACACCCCCATCGAAGCGGCGGCCCAGCATCTGGTCGTAGCCGTGCTCCAGCCGCCCGGCCACCGAGTCGGCGAGGCTGCGGCGCGCCGCCTCGCGGATGCGCGCCTCGTCCTCCAGCCGCTCGATCTGGCTGACGCCGATGTTCTCCTTCATCACGAAGTCGTAGCGCACGAAGTCCTGGAAGATCACCCCGATGTTGGTGCGCAGGCTGCCCAGGTCGTAGTCCCGCAGGTCGACGCCGTCGAGCAGGATGCGGCCCTCGTCCGGGTCGTACAACCGGGCCAGGAGCTTCACCAGCGTCGTCTTCCCCGCCCCGTTCTCGCCTACCAGCGCGATGCGCTCGCCGCACTCGAGCGTGAAGGACAGGTGCCGCACCGCCCAGCGGTCCGATCCCGGATAGCGGAACCCCACGTCCTGAAACTCGAAGCCCCGGCGGATCGGCACCGGCACCGGCCGCGCTCCGGGACGAGAAGTCACCCGGGGACGCACGTCGAAGAACGTGAACAGGTCGGACAGATAGAGGCTCTGCTCCCACACCTGCGACAGCGAGAGCAGGACCCGTTGGATTAGGTCCCGGCTCTGGCGAAACGAGCCCGCCAGGAACGTGAGAGCGCCGATCGTGAAGTGGCTCAGCACCGTGAGATAGACGATTACCGCGTAGGCGCCGTAGTAGCCGAGCGTACCGATGGTGACGAACAGCGTGGAGACGAGGTTCCGCCGCACGGCGAGCCGCTTGTTCGCCTCGTAGAACTCGTCCGAGAGCTTGGCGTAGCGGCCCACCAGGAAGTCCGACAGGTCGAAGAGCTTGACCTCCTTCGCCATCTCGTCCGAGGCCCCGACGTAGCGCAGGTAGTCGAGCAGCCGCCGCTCCGGCGTCCAGGAGAAGAGCAGTGAGTAGCCGAGAGCCGCGTAGTGCGTCTCGCCCAGAAACGACGGCAGCACCGCGACGACGAGCAGCAACAGGAGCCAGGGGAGCTGCACCAGCAGCACGCCGCCGAGCGAGGCGAGCGTGATGATGTCCTGTCCCGTGGAGAGCAGCAGGGCGATCAGGCCGATGCGCCCCACCGTCTGGCGCCGCGCCCGCTCCAGGTGGTCGTACGTTTCCGGGTCCTCGTACTGGGCGAGATCGAGGGTGGCCGCGTGCTGCATCAGGCGCACGCTGATGCGGTTCGAGAACAGATCACCCAGCAGGCTCTCGAGCAGCGAGGACAGTCGGGCCAGCCCTTCCCCCGCGACCGCGATGCCGAGCTCCAGCGCGACCAGACCGCCGAGATGCCACCAGTCGATGCCGCCCCCGCCGGCCCGCAGCCGCACCGCCGCGATCACGCCGTCGATGATCAGCTTGCCGATCCACAGCACGGCCAGCGGCACGAACGACCGCACCACCCGCAGGACGAGGATCGCCACGGTATAGCCGCGGTGCGTCTCGTATACGAGCTTGAGGAGCGGGGGCACGTACTTGAGCGCCTGCAGCCGCTCGTCCCACGTAGGCGGCTTGCCGTCCCGACCCGGCACGCTGATGCGTCGCGTAGGGATACCGTGCGGGGTGAAACGTGGCGCGGTCACGACCTTAACTTCCCTCAGAGGCTGTGCGTCAATATAACCGTATGAAAACCCGGACCCTCGTGTGCCTGTGTGGCGCGCTCGCCGCGTGGCCCCTGGTGGAGGCGAGCGCGCAGGCGCCGGCCCTCACCCCCCGCGACTCCGCCCTGCACGCACTCAACCGCCTCGCCTACGGCCCTCGGCCTGGCGAAGTGGACCGCGTCGCCGCCGATGGGGTGATGCGGTGGGTCGACAGGCAGCTCTCGCCCCGCAAAATCGACGACGGCCCGCTCGCCGCGCGGGAGCGGCGGTTCAAGATCCTCGACTACGACGCGGGCGAGCTGGCGCGCGTCTACGTCGACGCCCAGCGCGAGCGGCGCGAGCAGAAGCGCGCGGCGGCGACTGATAGCATGACCGAGAAACCCGAGCAAGCAGGACCGCTCGAGCAACGCGGACGCCGCTTGGGGGCAGAGTTTCAGGAGCTCGCCGTCATCCGCGCCGTCCTGTCCGAGCGTCAGCTGTACGAAGTGATGGTCGACTTCTGGGCCAATCATTTCAACGTCTTCTTCGCCAAGGGCGCGGACCGGTTCCTCACCCCGTCCTACATCGAGCAGACGATCCGGCCTCGCGCCCTGGGGAAGTTCGCGGACCTCCTGATCGCCACAGCCGAGAGCCCCGCCATGCTGTTCTACCTCGACAATTGGGAGAGCGTGGCGCCCGGTGCCACGCCGCCGCAGGCGATGCGGCTGCGCGCCCGACCACTGTTCGGCCCACGCCCGATGTTCGGTCGCCCGCCACTGTTCGATCCGGGACACGATCCGATGCGCGCGGACTCGCTGCGCCGCCAGGCGCTCGCGCGCGTGCCCAAGGGCATCAACGAGAATTACGCCCGCGAGCTGCTCGAGCTGCACACGCTGGGCGTGGATGGCGGCTACACCCAGCAGGACGTGATCAACGTCGCGCGGATATTCACGGGCTGGAGCGTGCGGCGACCGCAGCAGGGCGGGGACTTTGAATTCCATGACTGGGCACACGACTACGGCGAGAAGGTGGTGATGGGCGTGATGTTCCCCGCCGGCCGCGGCAGGGACGAAGGAGTGCGCCTGCTCAAGCTGCTCGCCAACTATCCGGCGACGATGCATCACGTGAGCCGCCGGTTGTGCCAGCGATTCGTGAACGACGACCCGCCCGACGGCTGCGTGGACGATGCGGTGACCGCCTGGAAACGCAGCGACGGCGACATCCGCGAAGTGCTGCGCGCCATCTTCCGGTCGCCCGACTTCTGGGCGCCGGAAAACGTGCGCGCCAAGATCAAGACGCCGCTCGAGTTCGTTGTGAGCGCCGCGCGCGCCGTGGGCGGTGACCCCGACACGACGCCGCGGTTGGCCCAGGTGGTCGCTCGCCTCGGCGAGCCGCTCTTTCTCCACGTGGCGCCGGACGGCTACCCCGAACGGGAAGACGCGTGGGTGAACAGCGGCGCGCTGCTCGACCGGATGAACGCCGCGGTCGCGCTCGCGGCGGGGAGACTGCCCGGCGTGGCCGTGAGCCTCGATTCGATCGTGCCGGCGACGCCGGACGCGGAGCGGCTGATCGCGCAGGCGAACGCCGCGGTGTTGAGCGGCACGATGTCGGAGAACACCAAGCAGGTCATCAGACGTCAGATATCAGACATCAGCGATCCGCTTCAGGCTCGTGCACTGGCAATCGGCCTGGCGATCGGCGGACCGGAGTTTCAGAGACAATGACGATCTCGCGACGCGTCTTCGTGAAATCAGGCGGCCTAGCGCTGTTCAGTCTGGGCTTGGATCCGTTGTTCCTCGCGCGAGCGGCCTTTGCCGTCCGCCCGTCCGCCGGTCCCCCTGACCGCCGCATGTTGGTGTGTCTGTTTCAACGCGGCGCCGTGGACGGGCTCAACATGGTTGTGCCGCACGGGGACCCACTGTACTATCGCGAGCGCCCGCGCATCGCCGTGCCGGAGCCCGACGTCGTCGACCTGGACGGGCATTTCGGGCTGCATCCGCGCCTCGCAGCCTTGAAGCCGCTGTGGGAGAACAAGAGTCTCGCCGCCATCCACGCCATCGGGTCCCCCGACTCGACCCGCAGTCACTTCGACGCCCAGGACTACATGGAGTCGGGCACGCCCGGTGCCAAGGCGACCCCGGACGGCTGGCTCAACCGCTACTGCCAGCACGACCGCGAGCACCAGGACACCCCGTTTCGCGCGGTGGCATTCGGTCCGCAGCTGCCGCGCATCCTCGCCGGCTCGGCGCCGTCGCTTGCGATCGACGACCTGCAGGCGTTTGGCCTCAGGGCGCCGCAGCCGGCGGCCCGCGACCGGCTCACCCGGGCATTCGAAGAGCTGTACGCCGGGTCGGCGACCGGGCTGCTCTCGACGTCCTCCCAGGAGGCATTCGAGGCCGTCCAGATGCTGAAACAGGTGAGCCCGAGTCAGTACCAGCCCGCGCACGGCGCGGACTACCCGCGCGGCCGGTTCGGCAAGGCGATGATGCAGATCGCCCAACTCATCAAGGCCGATGTGGGGCTGCAGCTGGCGTTCGCCGACGTCACCGGCTGGGACACCCACGTGAATCAGGGATCGAGCGACGGGCAGCTCGCCGCGCGACTCGCCGACTTTGGGCAGGCGCTCGCCGCGTTCGCCCAGGACCTGGGTGAGAAGCTGCGGGACGTGGTCGTGCTCACGATGTCGGAGTTCGGCCGCACGGTGCGCGAGAACGGCAACAGCGGGACCGACCACGGGCACGCCACCGCGATGCTGGTCATGGGCGGCCCCGTGAACGGGGGCAGGATGCTCGGGCGCTGGCCCGGACTCGACCCGGCCGATCGGTTCGAGGGCCGCGACGTCGCCGTCACCACGGATTTCCGCGACCTGTTCGCCGAGGTCCTCGCGCGTCACCTCGGTGCGAAGGACCTCGCGGCGATTTTCCCGGGTTTTTCCCCGGATGCCGCTCGGTTCCCCGGCGCGATCAAAGTCTAGAGGGCGTCCGGCGTAATCGGCAGCTCGAGCTTCTCCGCTTTCCGTAACACCACGATCGTGGTCTCTGCGCCGATCCGGTCCGAGGCGAGCAGCCGGTGCAGGTCGTCGATCCCCGTCACGGGCTTGCCGTCGAGTCCCACAATGATGTCCTCCGGCCGCACCCCGGTGCGCGCGGCCGGACTGTTTCCGTCCACGCCGGTCACGAGCACGCCGCTCTTCGCCTCCAGGCCGTGCGCCCGCACGACGAGCCGCGCGAGCGACACGTTCTGCCCTGCCACGCCGATCTTGCCGCGCCGGATCTTGCCGTGCCGGATGAGCTGGCCGGTCACGAACTTGGCGGTGTTGATCCCCACGGCGAAGCAGATGCCCTGCGCCGGGAGGATCACCGCGGTGTTGACGCCGACCACGCGGCCCGCGGAATCCACCAGCGGCCCGCCCGAGTTCCCGGGGTTGAGCGCGGCGTCGGTCTGGATCACGTCGTCGATCAGTCGCCCCGTCACGGAGCGGAACGAGCGCCCCAGCGCGCTCACCACGCCGGCCGTGACGGTGCTCTGAAAGCCGAGTGGGTTGCCGATGGCGATGACGAGCTGCCCCACGCGCAGCGCGCTCGAGTCGCCGAATTCCGCGACGGCGAGTGAAACCGGGTTCACACGGATCACCGCGAGATCGGAGTCAGGGTCGTCCCCGACGAGCTCCGCCCGCAGGCGCCGTCCGGTGGCAAACGTCGCGTCGATGCGCGTGGCGCCGTGCACCACGTGGCTGTTCGTGAGGACGAAGCCGTCCGGCGTGAACACGAATCCCGAGCCGTGGCCCGGCAGCTCACGCGCGGGGCGGCCCCGCCGCTCGACGCGCTGTCGCACCTCCACGCTCACGACGGCGGGTCCGACCCGCTCGGCCGCGCTGACCACGGCGCGAGAATAGGCGTCGAGCAGGTCGGCGTCGGCCGCGGGGGGGATGTGGGAACCGTTGGTGCCGGGTGAACTGCTGCTATCGAGATCGCCGACTCGAGGGTCGGCAAGCAGATCGAGCGTAGCCTCCATATCCCGAAAACGCCCGCGGGTTCCCGACTCTATACACCGTCACGAGGGGACGTCACGAAGCGGCGTCACGTCGCGACGTATTCCCGCGACGTTGTCTCGTGACGTAGTTTGTAAGCGTGCTAGATCCCATTCGGCGATTGCTAACCGAAGCCGGAAACGCCAAGCAAACCCGGGCCTTCTGGCAGGCGGCGACCGGCGTCCTGAGCGACTGGGCCGGCGGCGCCCATGTGCAGCTCGACTACCAGGGACTGAACGAGTCCGGGACCGTCCAGGCCGGTGCGCCCGGTACGCGCGGCGAGCCGTTCATCATCGACTATCATGACGCCGAGGGGCGGCACGTGCGGGCCACGTTCCGCGGCATTCCCGACGGCTTCCCGGCCGACGTGTTGCGCTCGGCGCTGGAGATCGCGACCCACCTCGCGGTCATGGTGGCCCGCCGGGTGGGGCTCGAGCGGGAGCGGCGGCTCGGGACCTTTCTGGTCGAGCTGTCGCGTTGGCTGCTGGCGGCGCCGGAGCGCGATCTGCTGCTCAAGTACACGTTGCAGAGCGTGGTGAGCCTGGTCGAGGCGCAAGGCGCGTTCGTCGCATTGCGGCAGCGGGACGGCGATACGCTGCGGATCGCGGCGACCGTTGGTGAGTGCGCGGAGATGCAGGGATTCGAGATCGGGCTGACCACGAGCACGACCGGCAGGGTGGTGCGCACCGGCGAGCCGCTCCTCACCGACAACATTCTCGCCGAGCCCGATACCCAGCCCGGGCTCAATCCCGCCGCCACGGCGCGCGGGGCGATGATCGCCCCGCTCAAGACGTCGAGCGGAGTCGCGGGGGCCGTTGGGGTGGTCCGGTACGAGCAGCCCGGCACGGAGAGCGTGACGCCACCCTCGTTCGGTCTCGTCGACCTGCAATACCTGGCCGCGGTGGCGGCGTACATCGCCGGCGGCCTCGAGCTCTCCGAGGCGGTGACGGGCGCTCGCGCGGCCGCGGAGCGGGCGCACGCGATGGTGGACTCGAGCCCGCTCCCGCTCGCCCTGGTCGACCGCCAGGGCCGAGTCCAGCAGGTCAACCAGGCGGGGTGCCGGCTGTTCGGGATCGCGAACGAGTCGCAGGCGCTCGGCCTGCATCTGGAGGCCCTGGGATTGTCGCCCAGCGAGATCTCGCTCCACCTGGTGCTCGCCCGGCCGCAGACGGGCGCGCCCTGGCACGGACGCGTGCTCGTCACCCAGCCGACCGGGGACCGGCGCATCTGCGATTGTACCATCACCGGGCTGTCGGGGGTGGGGCGCGACAACCTGCTCGTGGCCCTGTACGACCGGACCGACGAGCTGCGTGCCCAGCGCGAGCTGATCGCGCGCGAGAAGCTCGCCACCGTGGGCGAGATCGCGAGCGGCGTGGCGCACGAGGTCAACAACCCCCTCGCCGCGATCCGCATGGAAGCGGAGCTGCTCGGCCGCTCGAGCAAGGACCCCGACACCAACACCACGGCGATGACCATCACCCGCGAGGTGGACCGCGCCGCGCGCATCGTGCGCAGCCTGCTCCGGCTGGCGCGTCGGGCCGACACCACCCCCACGCGTGTCCAGATCAACGATCTGGTCCACGACGTCGCCGAGATCCGGCAACGCGTGCTGCGCGCGGACAACGTGGAGTTCCGCACCCGACTCGATCAGTCCGCGCCCGCGGTCCTCGGCCTGGGGCAGGAGCTGCAGCAGGTGGTCATCAACCTCGTCACCAACGCGGAGCACGTGGTCAAGGGACGCGAGCCCGCGGTCATTCAGCTCACGACGCAGGCGCGGGAGGGGTGGGTGCGGCTGGTGGTGGAGGACTCAGGGCCCGGCGTCCCGCCCGAGATCCGCGGCCGGATCTTCGACCCGTTCTTCACGACCAAAGGACCGGATGAGGGCACGGGGCTCGGCCTGGCCATCTGTCAGCGGGTCGTGACCGAGGTCGGCGGCAAGCTCTGGCTCGAGGATTCCGAGCTCGGTGGAGCGCGGTTCGTGGTGGAGCTGCCGGCGGCCCCGGAGCAGGTGGCGACCGCGACGATCGGCTGAGTCGAGCCGTCAGTGCTCGAGGATGCGGTTGCGGTAGATCGCGAGGGTCACCAACCCGTACGCGCCCAACCCCACGAGCAGGGCGGTGAGTCGCCAATCGAAGGCGAAGCGTGCTGCCCCGGCGAGCGCCGCGACGAGCCACGCGGCGCTCGCGAGGAAGCCCAGCATGACGACTTCCTTCCGTGCCATCAGGATGCCGAACACGTACCCCCAGCTGAACCCGCACACCAGGAGGAACATGATGCCGTGCGGGATCTTGCCCGGGTCGATCAGATTCAATGCGCCCGCGAAGAAGCAGAACAACCCGAGCACGGTGTAGCTCGCCAAGTGCAGGGCCAGCGGCAAGGGAACGGTGCCCATACGGTTGAATGTCATTCCAAAAAATACGGTGTCCGGGGTCCGGTGTCAGGGGTCCGGTGGCCACACCTGCCGGACTCCGGACATCGGACCCCGCTTAGATTCCGCACGTGCTCGCCACACGCACCTATCTCGAGCTGACCACGCCCGGACAGTTCCAGGCCGCGTTTGGGCAGTTTCCCGACGTCGTGCTCGAGCGCGTCGCCCAGCCCACCCCCGAGCTGTACCGTCACTGCTACCGCACGGTGGGCGAGGCCTACCACTGGCGTGACCGCTGGGACTGGACCGATGCAGAGATCCGGGCGCACCTGGCCAAGCCCGAGATCACCTTGTACGTGGCGCGCCGGCGCGGCACGCTGGCAGGGTGGTACGAGCTGCGGCGCGTCCCGGAGGACGACTCGGTGGAGATCGCGTACTTCGGACTCTCCCCCGACGCCATCGGCCGGGGCCTCGGCAGGCACCTGCTGTCGTGCGCCGTGCGCGACGCCTGGGCGCTCGAGCCCGCGCGCGTGTGGCTCCACACGTGCACGCTGGACCATCCCCATGCGTTGCCGAACTACCGAAACCGGGGGTTCGTGCCGTACAAGACGGAGCAATACGAGGCAGATTACTGAGTGGGACTGTTTCCGGGTAGATTCCCCGGCGTGAACTTTACGTTGACGCGCAAGACCAAGCTCATCATCGCGGCGGTCCTGCTCGTGCCGATCGTGGTGTTCGTGCTGTACACGTGGAGCGCCCTGACGTGGAGCTACTCGAAGGGGGAGCGCGCGGGATACGTCCAGAAATTCTCCAAGAAGGGCTGGATCTGTAAGACGTGGGAAGGGGAGTTGGCCATCGTTTCGATCCCGGGGACCATGTCGGAGAAGTTCTACTTCACCGTGCGGGACGATTCGGTCGCCGCACGGATCAACCAGTCGATGGGAAAACGGGTCGCGCTCACGTACCAACAGCACATGGGCATCCCGACGAGCTGCTTCGGAGAAACCCAGTACTTCGTCGTGGACGTGAAGGCGGTGGAATGACGACGTCCAACAGTTTCGGTACGCGGGCCCGCCTCGCAGTGGCTGGACGGAGCTTCGAGATCTTCCGCCTGGACGCGCTGGAGCAGCGCGGGTTCGCGATCGGCCGCCTGCCGTATTCCCTCAAAATCCTGCTCGAGAACCTGCTGCGCCGGGAGGACGGACGCACCGTGCGGGCCGAGGAGATCGAGCGGCTGGCGCGCTGGAATCCGACGAAGCTCCCGGATGACGAGATCGCGTTCATGCCGGCGCGCGTGCTGATGCAGGACTTCACCGGCGTCCCCGCCGTGGTCGACGTCGCGGCCATGCGCGATGCGATGCAGGCGATGGGCGGCGACCCGAAGAAAGTGAACCCGCTGCTCCCCGTCGAGCTGGTGATCGATCATTCCGTGATCGTGGACGAGTTCGGCACGTCGACCGCCTTTCAGGTGAACGCGGACCTCGAGTTCCAGCGCAACCGGGAGCGCTATGCCCTGCTGCGCTGGGCGCAGCAGACGTTCCAGGGATTCCGCGTGGTGCCGCCCGATACCGGCATCGTCCACCAGGTCAACCTCGAGTACCTGGCGCGCGTGGTGTTCACGACCGCCGGGCCCACGCCCCAGGCGTATCCCGATACCCTGGTCGGCACGGACTCGCATACCACGATGATCAACGGCCTGGGCGTGCTCGGCTGGGGCGTCGGCGGCATCGAGGCCGAGGCGGCGATGCTCGGCCAGCCGGTCTCGATGCTCATCCCCCAGGTCGTGGGGTTCCGGCTCACGGGAAAGGTCGCCGAAGGCGCGACGGCGACCGACCTCGTGCTCACCGTGACCGAAATGCTCCGCAAGAAAGGTGTCGTCGGGAAATTTGTGGAGTTCTACGGCCCCGGCATCGCGACGCTGCCGCTCGCCGACCGCGCCACGATCGGCAACATGGCTCCCGAATACGGCGCCACCGTGGGGATCTTTCCCGTGGACCAGGAGACGCTGCGCTACCTCGAGTTCACGGGACGCACGCCGGAGCAGGTCGCGCTCGTCGCGGCGTACATGAAGGCGCAAGGCCTGTTCCATACGCCGGATGCGCCTGAGCCGGTGTATTCGGACACGCTGTCACTCGACCTCGCCACGGTCGAGCCGAGCCTCGCCGGCCCGCGCCGGCCGCAGGACCGGGTGCCGCTGCGCGCCGTGGGCCGGGCGTTTCTCGACGCCCTGCCGAGCCTCCTCAAACCCACCTCGCCCATCGCGCCGCCCAGCGACGTGCGCAACCATTGGGAGGCCGAAGGCGGCCAGCCATTCGGAGGTGGAACGGCGGTGGCCGCGCCGCCACGCCGTACGCACGTAGATCTGAAGCTCGAGGGCGTGGACTGCAAGCTGCATCACGGCTCGGTCGTCATCGCCGCGATCACTAGCTGCACCAACACATCGAATCCGTCGGTGATGATCGCGGCCGGGCTCGTCGCGAAGAAGGCCGTCGAGCGCGGCCTCCAGTCGCAGCCGTGGGTGAAGACGAGCCTCGCCCCAGGCTCCAAGGTGGTCACCGACTACCTGAACCAGGCGGGCCTCACGCCCTACCTCGAGCAGCTGCGGTTCCATCTCGTCGGGTATGGCTGCACCACGTGCATCGGCAACTCAGGACCGCTCCCCGAGCCGGTGTCGGCGGCGATCGCCGAGGGCGAGCTGGTGGTGTGCGCGGTGCTGTCGGGCAACCGCAACTTCGAGGGGCGCATCCAGCAGGAGGTCCGCGCCAACTACCTCGCCTCACCGCCGCTCGTCGTCGCCTACGCGCTCGCGGGGCGGATCGATCTCGACCTGCAGCGGGAGCCGCTCGGCAGGGCGAAGGACGGGAAGCCCGTCTATCTCAAGGACATCTGGCCGTCCGCCAAGGAGGTGGACGACGTCATCCGCACGTCGATCAAGTCGGCGATGTTCCACAAGCAGTACGGCGAGGTCTTCAAGGGGGACGCCCGCTGGAACGGCCTCCCCGTGCCCGCAGGCGACCGGTTCGCCTGGGAGCCCGACTCGAGCTACATCCGCCGGGCTCCCTACTTCGACGGGATGCCGGCGGCGCCAGCGCCAATCAAGGACATCCGCGCCGGCCGCGTGCTGTGCCTGCTCGGGGACAGCATCACCACCGACCACATCTCGCCCGCCGGCTCGATCCGCAAGACCAGCCCGGCCGGGAAGTACCTGGTGGAGCACGGCGTCGAGCCCAAGGACTTCAACTCGTATGGCTCGCGCCGCGGCAATCACGAGGTGATGGTGCGCGGCACGTTCGCCAATGTGCGGCTCAAGAATCTGCTGGCGCCCGGCACCGAGGGGCCGGTGACGCTGCATCTCCCCGACGGCGAGCAGATGACGATCTACGACGCGTCGGTCAAGTACCAGGCCGAGGGCGTGCCGCTCATCGTGATCGCCGGCAAGGAGTACGGCGCCGGGTCGTCGCGCGACTGGGCGGCAAAAGGCCCCAGGCTACTGGGCGTGCGCGCCGTGATCGCGCAGAGCTACGAGCGCATCCACCGCTCCAACCTCGTGGGCATGGGGATTCTGCCGCTGCAGTTCCTCCCCGAGCAGACGCCGGCAACGCTGGCGCTCACCGGAAAGGAGACCTTCGACCTGACCGGCCTCGCCGCCGTGCTGGCCGAGGCCTTCCCGCGTGGCAAGGAGCTGACGGTCAAGGCCACCCGTCCCGACGGGGGGGGAGCGCCGGTCGAGTTTCGCGCGACGGTGCGGATCGACACGCCGCAGGAGCTGGTGTACTACCAGCACGGCGGGATCCTCGAGTACGTGCTGCGGCAGTTGCGCCAGACGACGTCCTAAACGGACGCTTATGGTGCGGATTCAGCCCTTTGAGCCCCACTCACGCGCGGCTCGGCGCGCGCCCCCGTTTCGGTCGTGGCGGCACGCGTGAAGACGTCCTCGACGTGATGCCACAGCATCTCCAGTGCAATGGGCTTCAGCACGAAGCGCTCGGTTTCGAGGAACAACGCCAAGCTGCGTGGCTCCGGTAGAGGCTCGGATGCGACGAGTACAAACCGGCCGCGCAGTTCGGGTCGCACTACGAGCGCTTGCCGCCACAGCCACAGGCCCCCGCGATCCGGCATGTTGAGGTCGGTGATGATCACGTCGAACGATTGCTTCCGGAGAATCTCCAAGGCTTCGACACCGTTGGTCGCGGTGGTGACTCTGCATCCGCGCCGTGCCAACGAGCGCGCAATGGCTTCGCGAATGGCCGTGGTGTCGTCGACCATCAAGACGGAGAAGTTGGTGGGCTGCAACATGCCGGGCTGACCCCGTTGTGTCGCTCAAATTAACTGTCGCCCGAGCGTCATCTCTTTTCAACTGTTGCAGCGTCGCAGCATTTTTTTCGCAAGAATTCGCGGCCTAGCTTCCAGCGTTACCGATCGCCCGCACCCGGGATTCGAGCGCGAGCTGCTCGAGCTTCTCGAGCGGCAGCGCCAGGAGCAGATCGATCCGCCGGCTCAGCAACACGAACGCGTCCCGGAAGGCCGCCCGCTTAGTGACTCCATCGCCGTCGACCTCCGCGGGGTCCGGCATGCCCCAGTGCGCCAGGATCGGCTGGCCCGGGAAGATCGGGCACGCTTCCTTGGCGCGATCGCACACCGTCACCACGAAGTCCCAATGCTCGCGCTCCAGGCCGTCCACGCCGCGCGGCGCATGGCCGGCCCAGGGGATGCCGTGCTCGCGCAGCGTAGCGATGGCCAAGGGGTTCACTTGCGCCGCGGGCCGGGACCCGGCGCTGTACGCCTCGAACCGATCCTTCCCCTTCCAGTTGAGGAGCGCTTCCGCCATCTGGCTGCGGGCGGAGTTGCCGGTGCACAGGAACAGGACGCGAAACATCCGCTATCCGAGCGGTTTGTGCGCCCACACGAATGCACTGAACAGCTCACCCCCGACGGCGCGCGCGTCGTCGAACTCGTGGATCCGGGTCGGCTCGATGCCGATCGCCTCGAACCCGACCTCCGCCAGCAGGCGCCGATATTCGACCTCCTCCAAGGCGCCGGCCACGCACCCCACCCACAGCTCCACGTCGCGTCGCACCGCCGCGGGAAGCGCTCCGCGCACCACCACGTCCGACACGGCGAACCGGCCCCCCGGCTTGAGCACGCGGAATGCTTCGGCGAGCACCCGGCGCTTGTCGGCCGAAAGGTTGATCACGCAGTTCGAGATGACTACGTCCACCGACGCGTCCGGCAACGGAATGCGCTCGATCTCCCCTTTCAGGAACTCCACGTTCGCGACACCGGCCTTGCGCTGATTCTCGCGCGCCAGGTCGAGCATTTCATCGGTCATGTCGAGGCCGTAGGCCTTCCCGGTCGGTCCAACGCGCCGGGCGGACAAAAGGACGTCGATCCCGCCGCCGGAGCCCAGGTCGAGAACCACCTCGCCCGCGTGTAGCTCGGCCAGCGCGGTCGGGTTGCCGCAGCCGAGCGACGCGCGCACCGCCCCTTCCGGGAGCGCGGCGGTCTCGGCCACATCATACAGGTTCGAACTGACGGGATCGCAGGCACAGCCGCAGTCGCCGCGCTCGCCGCCCAGCACGCGCTGCGCCACGTGCCCGTATTTCTGTTTCACCGTCTCCTTGATCTGGTCGCTGTTCATGTGATGCCGTCTCCTTGTCGACAAATTCCCGAGAGACACGTTAGCCGCAGCACGCTCGGGCACAGCTTCCGGCATGCTTGCCCGGCTTCACGTCGGACGCGAACTCCGCGATTTCGTCGAGCGCCTCACGATTCAACGCGTAGTAGACCCAGCGCCCGTCCCGACGATCGCTCACGAGCCCCGCATCCTTGAGCGTTTTCAAATGGAAGGACAGACGCGATTGCGCGCAGTCGAGCACGTCCTGCAGCTCGCACACGCAGCGCTCGCCGTGCGAGAGCAGCCGCACGATCTCGAGCCGGGTCTCGTCCGAGAGCGCGTGGAACCACCGGGCGGCCCGGCCGATGTTGGGGAGCGTGGTCGAGGACATGATCGGGGAATATATCAAATTATCTTGATATATCAACGGGAGGGTTGCTCTGGCGCCCCTGGGGCAGGATGTTCCCCCTCATGGCCAGACTGATGGCCGGCGCCGGGCTGGCCGCGTCAACACCATCTCGATCGCCGTCGCGCGGAGCCCGGAGCGCACCGCGATCTATTTGCGTGCCGGGCTCATGTTCTGACTGGAGCCATGACGCTTCCGCTGCTTGAACGCGTGCCCCTTGCACCCTACACCACCCTGGGGTTGGGCGGGCCGGCCCGGTATTTCCACGAATGCACGACCGAGGCGGAGCTGCGCCAGGCGCTCACCGCCGCGCGGGAGCGACGGCTGCGGGTGCAGATCATCGGCGGGGGCTCGAACCTCGTGGTCGCAGACGCTGGATTCCCGGGCCTCGTTCTCAAGGTCGCCATCGGCGGCGTCACGTTCCGCGACGCGCCGGACGGGGTGGAGCTCGTCGCCGGGGCGGGGGTCGAGTGGGACGGGCTGGTGCGCCAGGCGGTCGAGCGGGGATGCGCCGGGATCGAGTGCCTCTCCGGAATTCCCGGCACGGTGGGCGCGACGCCGATCCAGAACGTCGGCGCGTACGGCCAGGAGATCGCGGACAGCCTCGTGTCGGTGCGATGCCTCGAGCGCGCCAGCCTGGCCGAGGTCGTGTTCACCCACGATCAATGCGAATTCGTGTACCGCGGCAGCCGCTTCAAGGGGCGCGACCGCGACCGCTTCGTCGTCCTCGCCGTTTCCTTGCGACTGCGGCGCGACACGCTCCCGCAGGTCCGGTACGCGGAGCTCGCACAGGCGGTCAGCCGGCACGGCGGCCTGGAGCAGCTGGAGCCCGGCCCCGCCGTGCGCGTCGTGCGGCACACGGTTCTCGAGCTGCGGCGTCGCAAGTCGATGGTGCTCGACCCCGCCGACCCGAACACGCGGTCGGTCGGCTCGTTCTTCGTGAACCCGGTGCTCCCGACCGGCGCGTTCGACGAGCTCGTCCGGCGCTGGCGCGACGCCGGAGAGGTCGACCCCATCCCGACGTTCCCGGCCGACGGCCGCGTGAAGGTGCCCGCCGCGTGGCTCATCGAGCACGCCGGGTTCGCGAAGGGATACCGGCAGGGCGGCGTGGGGATCTCGACGCGCCACGCCCTCGCCCTGGTGAATCACGGCGGCACCACGACCGAGCTGCTGGCGCTTGCCCAATCGATCGACCGGGCGGTGTATGAGCGCTTCGGCGTTCGGCTGGAGCGAGAGCCGGTGGTGGTGGAGTAGGTATTCTTCTACTGACGGCACGCGCCCCGGATCTCTTCCACCGGGAATAATCCCGACGCCCGCCCGGTCCAATAGGGATGGAAGAACCGCAACATCCATGAGGGACGGTTGGAGCCGAGCCAGCTCACCCGCTTCGAGGCCGCCGTGCTACCGCACCTGGACGCCGCGTACACATTGGCGCGCTATCTGCTGCGAGACGAGCACGACGCGGAGGACGTCGTGCAGGAAGCCTACCTGCGCGCGCTCAACTACTTCGACGGGTTCCGCGGCGCGGGCCCGGTCGAGGGCCGCAGCTGGTTGCTCACGATCGTCCGCAACACCGCGTACACCTTGCGGGCCAACCGGCGCCCGGACGCGCACGCGACGGAGTTCGACGAGACGCTGCACAGCGGGGGCAGCGAGGACGAGCATCCCGAGACGGAGTTGCTGCGCGCCGCGGACCGGGAAACGGTGCAACGCGCGCTCGACGCCCTGCCGGTGGAATTCCGCGAAGTGATCGTGCTGCGCGAGCTCCAGGACCTTTCGTACAAAGAGATCGCGGAGGTCGCCGGGATTCCGGTGGGAACGGTGATGTCACGGCTCGCCCGGGCGCGGCGGCGCCTCGAGCGGGCGATCGGGGCCGCGACGAAGGAGCGCGACTGACGTGAAGCACGACGACTTCGCAGCGCAGCTCGATGCGTACGGCGACGGCGAGCTGATGGGAAACGAGGCCCGGGAGATGGAGCGGCACCTGCGCGAGTGCGCGGCATGCGCGCGCGCTCACGAGCGGCAACGCGTGCTGCGGGCGACTATGCGAGCGCAGCTGCCGGCGCTGACCGCGCCGCGGGAACTGCGCTCGCGGGTCCGGCTGGCGCTGCGAGCCGCGGCGGGGGTAACGCCCGCACGCCCCCGGCCGGAATGGCGCTGGCTTGCCGCGGCGGCGGTGCTCGTCGGTATCGTAGTCGGAACGTGGAAGATCACCGACTCGCGCGACGCGGCAAACGCGGTCGTCGACGAAGTGTTGGCGAGCCACGTGCGCGCGCTGATGGGCACGCACCTGACGGACGTCGCGTCGACCGACCAGCACACGGTGAAGCCGTGGTTCAACGGCCGCCTCGACTTTTCGCCGCCGGTGTACGACTTCGCCGGGTTGGGCTACCCGTTGATCGGAGGGCGTCTCGACTACGTCGCGGGCGGGCCGGTCGCGGCTCTCGCCTATGGACGGCGTCAGCATGTGATCGACGTTTTCCTGTGGCCGACGCAGCGCGGGTCGACGGGCGGGCCGCCGGCAGTCACGCGCCAAGGCTATCACATGCTCCACTGGTCCGCGCCGGACTACACCTACTGGGTCGTGTCGGACTTGGGCGTCACCGAGCTCGGCGAGTTCTCACGCTTGTTGCGGCAGGCCGACTCGACGGCGGCACGCTGAAACGGAGAACGGGCCCTTCCGTCAAAGAGCCCGTTCCGCATCGCCCGTCGCGCACCACCTCCTTTGATTCAGGTGTAGGCTCCCTCTGGAGGAGCACCTCCCCTCTCAAGGTCGTGGTCTCGGTCCCTCCCACGGCGGACCACCGCCGAACCGTGGGCGGTCGAGGCGCCGTTCCAGGTCCGCATAGCGCGTCCGTTGCGCCGGCGTGAGCTGCGCGCTGATCTCCGCGCTCATTCTCGACCGCACCGAATCGAATTGCGGATGGACCTGGCGCCAGATCTTCTCGAGGTCGGCGCGGTGTCGCTCGAGAATCGCTCGTACCGAGTCGCGCTGCGTCGCCGTAAGGTCCAACCGCTCGCTCAGGAAGCCGATCATGCCGTCCGGTCCCGGCGGACCTGCTCGCAACGCCCAGCCCCGCGGCCCACCGTGCGCCCGCGTCCCGAGCACCCACCCGAACAACCCGCCCGCCGCGAATGTCGCCACGAGCGCTGTGATCGCCCAAAATCGGGATTGCTGGAGCATGGCACCCACCTCAGTTCGCTAACATCGAGGCGAACAGGGCACTCGGGTCGGGCGCGCGGTGTGTCGCGAGCAGCTCGGCGGCCGCCTCGCTCCCGGTGGCGGAAGTCACCCACACCGTGTCGAACGAGGTTGCGACATCGCGCTCTCTGCCGGCGAGATACCCGCCCAGGAACGCCAGCACGACCGCCGCCGCGATCGCGAAGCGGCTCCACCGCCCCAGCACCGCCCGCCAGGTCCCCACGCCGGCCGCCTCGGCGCGCGCGAGCACGTGCGTCACGAACTCCGCCGTGTCCTCGCGCGCGGTGAGTGCCGCCCACAGCGCGTCGCCGAGCGCGGCATCAGGGTGGTCCGGAGACCACAGGGGCTCTTGTCTCACCGGTCCTCCTTCAAGTCGTCCAACAGCGCCCGCAGCTTGCGCCGGGCGTGAAACACAGCCGATCGCACGGTCCCCGACGCCACGCCCAGGATCTCCGCAATCTCGGCATGTGAATAGCCCTCGACGTCGAACAGCACGACCGCCACCCGGTAATGCTCCGGCAGCTCGTCCAGCGCCGCCCGCAGACGGTCGCCGAGCGCGAGACGCTCGGTTTCGGCGTCGGGGAGCGGGCCGCCCGCCGCCAGATCGTCCCCTAACACGCGGGTCTCCCGAACCGACCGACGGCGGCGGCGGTCGATCGCCGCGTTGGCCGCGATCCGCAACAGCCACGGGCCGAACGGCCGGGCGGGGTCGTAGCGGTCCAGCTTCACCAGCGCCGTCAGCACTCCGTCCTGCGCCGCGTCCTCCGCATCGTCCACGTTTCCCAGGATGGCGCGCGTGATGCGGCGCACCGACCCCGCATACGCCTCCACCAGCATGCCGAGCGCCGCCCGATCTCCCGCGAGCGCGCGCGCGACGAGCGCGGGCTCGTCCACCCTTGCCTGGCCAGATCGGTCCCGGTCGGGCAGCGCGCTCATGCTGGTGTATACGGGGGCTCCTCCGGGGATGCTGAAAGCCCGGAAACGGCCGATGGGCGCTAGCCGGTCAGCGCCGTACCGCCGGTCGCCGTAGTTTGCACCTGGGTCTCGGCTTGTCCGTTGCATTCCGAACTGAACGAAGGGAGCGGGTGTATGCGCGCCACCGTCACGAGCGCGACCGTCATCGTTTTGGCCGCGTGCATGGGGGCTCCGGGGGGTGGAGGAAGTGAGCCGGGCCGTGGCGGCAGGTTCGGGCCGCCGGGTGGCCTGGAGCCGACCCAGCCCCGCTACATCAACCCCGGCACGCTCGCGGCGCTCCCGGGGTTCACGCACGCGGTGCGCGTGGGCGCGACGCTCTACATCTCGGGTGAGGTGGCCCTCGACTCGACCGGGCAGCTCGTCGGCCCCGGCGACCTGCGCGCCCAGGCCCGGCAAGCGTTCGCCAACCTCGCGTTCGTCCTGAAGATCGGAGGAGCAACGCCCGCCGACGTCGCGAAGCTCACGATCTACGTCGTGAACTATTCACCGCACGACTTCGCGGCCATCCGGGAAGCCGGAGCGGAGTTCCTTCCGGCCCGCAATCCGCCCGCCGGGATCGTCGTGGGGGTGCAATCACTTCCGCTGGAGGGAATGCTGATCGCGGTGGACGCCACGGCCGTGGTGCGGGCGATGTTCCAGCCGCGGGTGCGGTGACGTCTGGCCGCGGCGCGTGCAACCAACTGCGTCGTCTGCACGTCTTACGAATCAAGCCTTGCTTGACCCAAACAACGGAGCGTCCGATGAGCTCACGCACGAGAACCCTGCACGCGGCGCTCGCCGCCCTGGTCACGGCCTGCGCCGCCGCGCACCAGCCACCCGTGCCCATAGCGGGAACTGCCGGGGACATGGCCGCGCTGGCGGGGCAATGGGAGGGGTCGTACTCGAGCGCATCCACCGGCCGGAGCGGCAGCATCTCTTTCACACTGTCCGCCGGCAATGACAGCGCCTTCGGCGACGTGATCATGATTCCCCGCGGCTGGGGTCGCCCGCTCCAGGCGTGGAACGGCCAAGCATCGGCGGGCACCGACGCGCGGCCCCGCAGCGCGGTGTTGACGATCAGCTTCGTGCGGGTGATTGGCGGCCGCGTGACCGGCACGCTCGCACCCTACGCCGACCCCGAGACCGGGGCGCAGCTCTCCACGACCTTCAAAGGGCGACTGGACGGCGACACGATCGCAGGCACGTACTCGACCCGCGGGGCTGGCTCGGGCGACCCGCAGACCGGGCAGTGGACGGTCACGCGTCGCCGGGGATGAAGCATCGTTCGCCCGCCCCTCAATGCCGTGGCAGCACCGGCACGAACGACAAAATGATGGAGACGGCGATCAGCACGATGATGATCCACTCGAGGATCTCCATCCGGCGGCTCGCCGTCCGGTCCGCCATCTTGGCGTAGATACTGTCGATCGTCTGCAGCTTACGGGTGATGCTCGCGTCCCATTCGCCGAGATGGAAGCGCCGGGACGCGAGCGAGTACACGCGCGCCAGGTACTGATCGCCCACCAGCTTCAGCGCGTTGGTCACCTGCTCGAACAGGATCGCGCCGTCGAGCTGCAGCCGGGCCAGCCGCCGCAGATCCGGCCCGTCGCGCCCCGGGGCGCCGATCCGCGTGGGCGGCGGTTGGAGCAGCTCGTACGCCCGATCCAGCACATCGTCGAGCTGCTGGTCCAAGAAGCGCATCTCGAGCAGCTGGATGTTGGCAAACTCGAGCACGGCGCGCACGTCGTCCCCCTCGGCGTCGAACAGCAGCGTCGCGTCGGTGTCGATGAACGTCGCGTCGTCGGGACCGAACGAGAGCCGCGAGGTCGTCGCATCGGCGACCTCCTGCTGTGACAGCGTGCGCGGCTCCGCGCGCAGCACTTGAGCGACGGTGTGCGCGTGCTCGGTCCACAGCGCGGACGCCGGGCAGGGCGCGGCGAACGCCTCGATCTCGAAGATCGAGTAGTCCTCCACGACATCCGCGATGCGCGGTCGCACGGCCGCGTCCCCCACCGTCGCCATCAGCTCCTCCACGTGACGGCGGGCATCGGCCACGAGCCGCTCGTTCCCCCACAGCTCGTACGCCAGCGCCGGCAGTCCCATCAGCGGTCCCTCGATCGACAGGGCATAGCTTGCCGAGATTGCGCCGAAGTCGTACAGCACCAGCTCGAGCGTCGGGGCCGTGCGGTAGGCGCCCAGGACGTGCGCGTCCCCTTGCCGCGTCACGCGCAACGGCGCCGGCCGGTACTCGAAGTTCGCGGGCGCGCGCCGCCGCTGCTTGACCGTCTGGCGCTCGGTGCCGGCGAGAATGCGGCGCTCGGCCGCGTCCAAGTCGATCGCCCGCGCCACGTCGAATGCGAACAGGGGAAAACAGGTCCCCTTCGCGATCACCGGGTCCATGGGATCTCGATCCGCGCCTCGCCCAGCGCCGCCGGCCAGCGCGGCGTCAGCGAGCGCCCCTGCACCGTTTCGTCCAGCCCACGCTCCGACTTGGACACCGTGGCGATGGGAAACGACCATACGTCGGCTTCCGGCGCACACATGAGCTCGAGCGGGTGCGCGAGCGAGATCTCGGGGGCGAACCACGCGGTCGCCGGCAGCCGCGCCGCGTCCCAGCGGTAGGTCACGGTCAACCCGCCGCCGGCGGCGAAGCGGAGTCGCTTCTCGAGCCCGAGCGCCCGGCACGTGACCTCGACCGCCTCGCCCGTGGCGCGCACCTCTGCCGCGACGGGCTCCGCCGCCCAGGACACGACCGGTTCGTACTCGCCGCTCGCGTACACGTCCAGGGTCAGGTCGGCGGGCAGCACGCGGTCGACGAACAGCGCGCGCCCGTCGCGATCGACCGGCGGCAGCCGGTCGAGCCGCACCCGCTTCTCGATGTCGTGAATGCTGGGCGCGCCGCTCTCGCCCCCATCCGCCCCGTCGGGCACGGGCGCGGCGGCTTGCGCCGCCTCCTCGCGCGCGAGCGCGTGATAGGCTTCGAACCGCCGCGTCACCACGGCGGCGTAGTTAACCCCGTTGCCGAAGCGCGTGTACTCCTCGATCACACCACCGCGCCGCGGGCTCACGACGGCCGAGAACCCGGCCGCATGGATCCAGATCTCCTCGAACCCGTCGCCGTCCAGGTCCACGCGCTCGACGGCGAGCGGCGCGCCGCGCCGCAGCTCGCCCTCGGCCAGCGCGAGCTGGTGCCAGATGGCATGTCGCAGATGCGGCAGGTACAGGCCTCCGAACACGCCGTGCCAGTACGCGTCGTTGCACTGCGCGCGGCCGATCGCCCGGCGCGCCGCCGCCGGCTCGCCCGCGCGCCGGCACAACGCCGACAGCGCCTGCATCTTCTTGTGCATCCGGTTCGACTCGGGATAGCGCACGAAGAAATTCCGCCAGTGCGCCCCCCGCACCAGCGCACCGTCGGGACCGGCGAGCCGCTCCTCCCCCAGGTCGCGCTCGAGTCGCGCCAGTCTGAGCGCGGCATCGGGCGGCAGCGCCCAGCCCTCCATCTCGCGGTACGACGCCGTCGGCAGGTAGGCGAGTCCGCCGCTGGGCACCTCGGCCAGGGCGGTCGCCGGCGTCGTGAGACGGATCTCGCCACTCGCGACCAGCGCGCCCATCGCGTCGAGGAACTGAGCCAGCCAGCCGCGGTCGTACACCCATTCCTTCGTGCCCGGCCAGCCGCCGAACTTCTCGCCGTCGTCCACGAACACGGCGAGCGGTGCGCCGCGCTCTCGCAGTTGCCGCAAGTAGGCCGCAATGTCCGCCGGCGGCTGGAAGGGGATCAGGTAGCGCAGCCGCTCGTCGATCGGAAACAGGGCGACGCGCTTGCCGTCGCTTTCGGTCCAGAACGGAGCGTGCAGGCGATCGCCGGCAAAGCCCGAGACCAGAAAGTGGCGGTCGTCCACGAGCGCGTAGCGCACGCCCGCCAGCGCCAGATCGGCGGCCAGCTCGGGCTCCCACACACGCTCGGTCAACCACAACCCGCCGCCGTGCGCCTTAGCCCCGAACCGCCGCTCGACCGCCTCGCGCATCCAGCGGATCTGCTCGACGCGGTCTTCCCGCGGGAGGGAGGCCAGCACGGGCTCGTACAAGCCCGACAGCAGGAGCTCGAGCCGGCCGTCGCCTGCGAGCCCGGCGATCCGGTCGAGCAACGCGGCCTCGTGCGCCTCGAGCCACTCGAGCAGTGGGCCCGAGATGTGCAAAGCGATAGGGAAGAACTCCCGCTCGGCCAGCCGCTCGAGCAGCGGGCGGTACACGTCGCGCACGTGCTGCTCGAACACGTGGTCGAAGTTCCCCACCGGCTGGTGGAAGTGAACGCCGAACACGAAGCGCAGCGGGTCCACCTAGTGGCTTCCCCCCTTCCCCTTCCCCTCCACCTCCCCGTCGGCGAAGCCGAGCCGCCAGGCGACGGAGGCGAGCTGGGCCGCCCGCTCGGGCGGGGCTGCCGCCCGAATGCGGTAGAACGCGGTCTGGGCATCGAACGGGACGTGGCCGCCGTCGCGCTGTGCGCGATCGGCCAGCTCGGTGACCGCCGCGATCGCGCGGGGGGAGTGGTCGTGCTCGAGCGCCAGGACGGCGCGGAGCAGGGCCCGCGCGGCGTCGTCCCCCGAATCAGCGGCATGGGCATCCGTCCGCGCCGCCGACTCGACCGGGACGCGCCGCTTGACGTGGTTCCGATAGACGTCGCGCCCGGTTCCCTCCGCGCGCTCGTTGCTCTGGGCGCGCGCCAGTCGCTCGAGCACGCCCGCCTCGAGTCGCGGCGCGTCTGCACCCGCCAGCTCGATGGCGCGCGCCGCGTAGCGGAGAATCTGAATGGTCTCGATCCCGGCGATGTCGTCGAAGAACCAGCCGCACGATGTGAACATCCGTAGCGCGTTGCGCTCCATCTCGAGCAGCTCCCGCGCACGGCCATCGCCCGTGCGATCGGTGCCGTAGGCGTCGCGCGCCGCCCAGGAACCGGCGAACAGCGCTCCCCCCTCCTGCTCGAACCGCGCGTGCAGCTCACCCGCCAACCAGTCGAGCGCTTCACGCAGCGGCGCGCGCCAGCGCTGCTGCGTCGGCCGCTCCGGCGCCATCCGGCAACCGCAGTCCGCGCGCCACCGCTCCACCCCGTGCGCGCAGCTCCACGAGGTGGGCGCCACGAGCTTCACCTCCTGCTCGGGCCGGTGCCGTGCCAGGAAGGCGGCGAAATTCTCGACCCGCGCGTCGCGGCGTCGCTCCAGCTCCCGCAGCACCCAGGCGAGCGCCACCTCACCGAACTTGTGATGGTGGCCGTAGGTCTCGCCGTCCGTCGCCACCGCCACGAGCCGCCGCTCGTGCCCGCGTTTGCCCGGAGCGAGCAGCCGCTCCGCCCACGCCGAGGCGTCTTTGAGCAGCGATCCGAACGCGACATCGTGGGAGATCGGGCCGTCATAAACGAACAGCGCGATCGACCGGCCACCCGAGGTCCGATAGCGCCCCGCCGATCCGTCGGCCGGCGCCTGCTCCACCTGATGCGGCGCGAGGATCGTGAAGGCGATCCCCTCGGCCGCGAGCACGTCCAGCGTCTCGGGATCGACCGCCGTCTCGGGGAGCCACATCCCCTCGGGGCCGCGTCCGAAGCGGCGGCGAAAGTCCGCGATCCCCCAGCGCACTTCGGTGATCTTGTCGCGCCGGGACGCGAGCGGCATGATGACGTGGTGGTACGGCATGGCGATCGCGTTGCCGTGCCCGGCGTGCCGCGCGCGGCTCGCGCGGTCGGCCTCGAGCACCGCCGCGTACGTGCCCGGCGTCTCCCGCTCCAGCCACTCGAGCAGCGTCGCCCCGAAGTTGAAGCTGATCGAGGCCAGGGTGTTGACGATGTGCGCGATGCGCCCGTCGGGAGCATACACGCGCGCCGCGACCACGGCGCGGTAGGACTCCCGCTCGATGCGCTCATTCCAGTCGTGATACGGCGCGGCGGACGGCTCGGCCGCAACCTGATTCAGCCACGGGTCTTCGCGCGGCGGCTGGTAGAAGTGCCCGTGGATCACGATCGACCGGACGGTCAAGCGCCCAGCACCTCCGCGACCGCCTCGAGGACGTTCGGGAACAGCCCGTCGCGCTGCTCCAGCTCCGTCGCGAGCCGCACACCGTCCGACGATGCCGAGGTCAGCGCCGCCACCAGCCGCTCGGCGTCGTCACAGTGCAGCTTGAAGCGGCGCTCGGCGTAATCCGGGACCGCGCCCGTCGAGATCATGAACTGCCAGTCGGAGGCCTGGGCGAGGAGCAGCTCGCGCGCCGCCTGCGCCAGCGCCGGCCGGGCGCCGGGAGCGGCGAGGGCCGCGGGCGCCGCCTTCCAGAAAGCGCCCTCCAGCGCGTGCAGCCGCGGCCAGGTCCACGCGGTGCGGTCGTTGAGCCACATCGTGTGATCGCCGTTCACGCCCCAGGAGCCCTCCGCCAGGCGCAGCGCGACGCTGGCGGGATGGCTCGCCAGGTGCTGTGCCGCGGTCATCGGGCGCACGCCGGCATGGTGGCGCAGCTCGCGGTAGGTCGCCGCCAGGAAGTCCACGCCCTCGAACCACCAGTGACCGAACAGCTCCGTATCGAACGGTGCGACGATGACTCCTTTCCCCGCGCGCCCCCCCTCCCCCTGCTCGGACGCGATGCCCGCCAGCAAGTGCGCGAAATGGCGGCCATGCTCGCCCACCCGCCCGAGCGCGGCAGGGGGCTCGTACGCCCGCTTCGCGCCCAGATCCACGTCGGGGCCCGTCACCCGCCACAGCTTCAGCCCGCCGGGCCAGCGGATCTTGTGGAACTCGAGATACCACTCGTCGCCCGGATAGCCGTGGTGGCGGCTCCAGACCTGCATCGACGATCGGGGGTCGCGCACCAGCGCCGCCACGCTCTGCTTGGCGCGGGGCGGGCTCACCCGATACGCCTGGTAGGGAGACCGCACGGTCCGCTTTGCGGGCTCCGCCTTCC
>QHTK01000059.1 GCA_003220795.1 Gemmatimonadota bacterium
AGAGGCACGTATGCATGCGACGATAAAGTCGGAGAAGGGCATGGCGCTGCTGATGGCGCTCGGCGCCATCGTGATCATCGGCGTGCTGGTCGGCGGCGTCGTGTTCGTGTCGACGCAGGACTACCGCATCGGTGGCAACACGGTGCGCCAGACGCGCGCCGCCGCGGCCGCCGAGCTGGGCTTGAACCACGTGCCACAAGACTGGAACCTCGCCAACAACCAGCGGCCGGTGGGCAACCCCCTCGTCATGTCCTACACGGCGCCGCGTGGTGCCAGCGCGCGGGTCACTATTACGAGGGTCTCCGGCGTGTCCTTCTGGGTGGTCTCGGAGGGTACGGCGGGAGCGCTGGGGAGTCAGGCGACGGCCCGGCGCCGCTATGGCACATTCTTCAAGCTCGACATGCCGCAGATGAACTTTATGGGCGCGATCACCACCCAGGGCAATACCACCGTCAACGGGAACGTCACGGTGAACGGGAACGACGCCGCCCCTGCCAACTGGTCCGGCTGCGGCCCTACGGCGCCGGGTGTCGCCGGGGCGGCGATTTCCCCCACGACCACTGCCACGATCAACGGGAGCGTGTCGCTCTCGGGGAGCCCGCCCGTGCTCACCACCCCTGTGGCCGGCGATACGAACACGTACTTCAACTACGGCGACGCGACCTATCAGTCGCTCGCGGCGGCGGCGACCTATACGTACGCGGGCGGCACGTTGCTCAACGGCGTGGGGCCGCTCGTGGTCGGCGGCGTGTGCCAGGCCAGCGTGAATCCCCCCAATTGGGGGGAGCCGACCCACGCCAGCCCGGCGGGGGCGTGCGACAGCTACTTCCCGGTCATCCACGCGCTGGGTGACTTGAAGATCACTACGGGTCGCGGCCAGGGCATCCTGCTGGTCGACGGGGACCTGACGGTGGCGGGCAACTTCACGTTCGATGGAGCAGTCATCGTGCGGGGAGGGCTCAAGATGACGGGGACCGGCAACAAGGTCAGCGGCGCCCTGATGTCGGCGAGCGTCAACGTGGACGACAACGTCGCGCTCGCCGGTAACACGTCGATACTGTACTCCTCCTGCGCCCTTATTTCCGCGCTGTCGGCGTCGGCGTACCCCAAGCAGGCCAAGGAGCGCGGCTGGGTCGACGTGTACTAACGGCTAGACGCGCAGACGCACAGACGCACAGACGCGCTCTTCCCTGTGCGTACTGTTGCGTCGGCGCGTCTAGCCCGGGTCGATCCTGCCGTGGTATCGTCTCCTCATGCCCGGGCCGGCGAGCGAGCGCGCGACCCTGTCGCGCGACTTGGCGGACTTCCTGATCGAGCTCTCGATCGCGCTGCATAAGCACGCGATGTATCCCGAGGGACACCCGTCGCTCGCGCCCGCGGCGGCGGGGGTGACCCGGCGCGCGGAGCGGTTGCTCCAGGACCGCTCCACCCTGTCGCTCGGCGTCGCCCGGCAGCAGCTGGTGATCGAGGGCGTGGCGACCGATCCGAAACATCCGGTACTGGCGGAGCTCGCCGGACGGCTGCACCGTCACCACCTCGGTGCCATGACCTTCCGGCGGGGGGTCGAAGCCGTCGAGGTGGCGGCGGTCCTCAAGGCGCTGGCCGTGGACGCGGAGCGCCGCGGGCAGCCGCTCGGGCTCGGCCCGCCCGAAGGGTTACGCGCCTGGGCGCACGTGCAGTTGCACCCGCTCACCTACGAGCGACTCGAGCTGGTGGACGACGGCGCCGCCGCGTCCGAGCGCGGGGCGCGCGCCGCCCAGCTCTGGGTGGGTCTGGCGCGTGCCGCCCTCACGGCCCACGCCGGGGACGACCGGCCGACGCCGACCGAGCCGGCGGTCATCGCCCGGGCGATCGACGATCACCCCAGGACTGACGCCGCGGCCTACGATCAAGTCATCGTCGGCTATCTGCTGCAAATCGCCGACGAGTTGAAGACCGCGGGGAGTGCGGACGCGGCGGCGCTGCGGCGCCGGACGTCGCGGCTGATCCGCGCCCTCAAGCCGGAAACACTGCGGCGGCTGGTCGAGATGGGGGGCGACTTCACGCAGCGGCGCAAGTTCGTGCACGACTCGACCGACGGTATGGCGGTCGACGCGGTGCTCGAGATCGTCCAGGCCGCCGCGGATTCGTCGCACCAGACGATCTCGCACTCGCTGGTCCGGATGCTCTCCAAGCTGGCCGCGCACGCCGAGGGGGGCGCGCCGCAGGTGCGGCCTCAGGCGGACGCCGCGTTGCGCGACCAGGTGCGCCGGCTGCTCGAGGGCTGGACGCTGGCGGACCCGAACCCGGACGCGTACGGCGCGGCGCTGCAGCGCATGGCGCGGGCGGCGCCCGACCGCGCGGTGACCCCCGAGGGCGAGCACGCGACCGAGCCGGATCGCATCGTCGCCATGGCACTCGAGGTGGATGCCGTCAACGCGCACGTGCTCGCCGCCGCGGATCGCGTGGTGCAGGCGGGGCGGCTCGGCCGGCTGCTCGACGCGCTGGCCGAGGTCTCCGAGTCACCAGGGGCGGCGCGCGAAGTGTGGGCGCGACTCGCGACGGCGGACGTGGTCCGGCAACTCGCCACGCAGGATCCCGTGGACTTCAAGACGCTCGAGCGGCTGGTGCCCCGCGTCGGTGTCGCGGCGGCGGCGCCCCTGCTCGACGCACTCGCCGCGGCCGAGGCGCGGGGCGTCCGCCGCGGCTTGCTCGCCCAGCTCGCCAAGATGGGGCCAGAGATCGCTGCGATCGTGGTCCAGCGACTGGAGGACGCGCGGTGGTACGTGACCCGGAACATGCTCGCGCTGCTGGAGGAGCTGTCGCCGCTGCCGGCGGGGTTTTCGGCGGCGGCCTACCTGGGGCACCCGGACGCCCGCGTGCGCTGGCAAGCCGTGAAGGTGCAGGTCAAGCTTCCTGACGAGCGGGACGAGGCGCTCGCGGTCGGTCTCCAGGATCACAATCCCCGTACGCTGCGGCTGGCGCTGGGTCTGGCGGTGGCGCTCCAGAGCTGCCCCGACAGCGCGGTCCCCGTCTTGGCGGGACGCGCCGTGGATCGCGCGTTGCCGCCCGAGGTCCGGACCCTTGCAGTCCGCGCCTTGGGCCACGCCCGGGGGCGGGCGGCGCTCGAGGCATTGCTACGGCTCGCCTCGGCGGGCCGCACCCTGTTCGGACGGGAGAAGCTGGCGCCCAAGTCTCCCGATCTCCTGGCCGCGCTGGTGGGGCTCGCGAGCGGGTGGCCCCAGGATCCGCGGGCGCGCGCGGTCCTTCATCGCGCAGCGGATTCGAGTGACCCGGACATCCGGGCCGCGGCGGATGCGGGTGGACGGGAGAGCGGGCTGTGAGCGGTCCCGCCGCTTTCCTATCCGCGTTCGCGCACGCGCTCGCGGCTATGACGCTCTACGCCGCCGGCCATCCCGCGCGCGAGCGCGCGATCGACGACGCGTTCCAGGAGTTGCACGATCTCCAGGCCGCGGCGCCCAACGCGCTCTTCACCTTCCTGGGCGATGAGATCGTGTTCGGGAACCTGCCGGTCCGGGAGCTCAAGGCGTGGGACTGGTCCCGGCGTCTCGCCCAGGCCGGCATCCAGCGGCTCGAGTTCGCCGACCGCGTGAGCCGCGACGAATTCGAGGGGTTCCTCGACGAGGTGCTCGCCCGCTTGACGCTCTCGGCGATCGACACATCCGAGACGCATCAGCTACGCCGCTCGAGCATCCGCTTCGGGTCGGTGGGCGTGAAGGGCGACGCGGGGCAGGCCGAGCCGCCCGTCGCGACGGCGACCATCAGCTACTCGCTGGGCGAAGAGGCCGAAACCGTCCGCTGGTTCCAGGATGCGGTCAAATCCCAGGGCGTCGTCCCGCTCACCGAGGCGGAGGCCGTGGTGCGGTCTCTGTCGATCGCCATGCACAGCGACCGCCAGCTGGTGATCCCGCTGCTGCAGCTCAAGGAGTTCGATCAATACACAACCACGCATTCCATGAATGTCGCGGTGCTGACCATGGCGCTTGCCGAGCATCTGGGTTTGGGAGCGCGTGACGTGCGCACCTTCGGCATCGCCGGCCTGCTGCACGACATCGGCAAGGTCAGGATCCCGCTCGACGTGCTCACCAAGCCGGGTCGGTTCACAGACGAAGAGCGCGCGCTCATGAACGCGCATCCGGTGGAGGGCGCGCGCATCATCCTCAAGTCGGAGGAGCAGCTCGAGCTGCCCGCGGTGGTGGCGTACGAACATCACATCATGTTGAACGGCGGGGGCTACCCGACCTTCCGCTTCCGGCGCGACTGCCATCACGCGAGCAAGCTGGTGCACGTGTGCGACGTGTACGACGCGCTCCGTACCAACCGTCCCTACCGGGAGGCGTGGACGCAGGAAAAGACGCTCACCTACGTGCGCGATCGAGCGGGCGTGGAGTTCGATCCCGAGCTGGCGGGCGCCTTCGTGCGCATGATGCAGCAGTGGGAGCCGCAGCTCGCGGTCATGACCGACGAGCGGACGCCGCTGCGCCCCGCCGGGACCTGAGGCACCCCCTTCGGGGGTACGTATCTTTCACCATTATGCTGCGCCGCTCCGCTGCCTTCCTGCTGTTGCTCGGACTCGGGCCCGCCCCCCGGCTCGCCGCCCAGACCGCTCCCCGGCACGCCCGCCTCGAGGGGAAGTGGCAGGCCAAGGGCGAGGACGAGGTCCGCAACATCATGGTGCGGAGCGACAGCTCGGCGCAGTTCGGGGATCAGGTGGCGCGCTGGCGGGTGGTCGGGGACAGCCTGTGGATCACGTTGGGGGACGGCGTCTGGCAGGTATACGGCATGAAGCTCGAGGGTGACAAGCTGAAGTTGGCGGGAGGCGACCTCGAGAAGCCGGTGACCCTGCGGCGGGTCGGCCCGCCGACCGCCCGGGCCGACTCTATGGCCATCCCGCCGCCGCCGCCCGCGACCGAGCGCGCCTGGGACTGACGGCTAGCGCAGGTCGTGGATGTCGGCGACCCGCCAGCCGTCGGGCGTCTTGATGAAGCGGATCGTCTGGCGCAAGCGGCTTTCGCTCTGGGCGCCGCCCGGCGCCGGCACATAGGTGTAGAGCGTCCGCACCGTGGCGTGCGCCTCGTCGGCGCGCAGCGTGATCCCCTCGACCGCATACCGCGCCGTGAGGCGCGTGTACCGCCGGAAGAACTGCTCCCAGCCCGCCACGTCCTGTTCCACCATACCGGGCATGAGGACGCGCAGGTTCGCGACGTGCTCGCTCGAGACGGCGCGCTCGAGATCCTGGAGCAGCACCGCGATGGCCGCCCGCGGGTCGGGAGGCTGCGGGCTGGGCGGCGCCACGCCCGCCGCCACCCCGACCTGCTCGGCGTCGAGCGCGGCGAGTTTGGCGAGCGTGTAGTCCATCGCGACGAACAGCGATTCGGCCCGCGCGAGCGATGTTCCCGCACGTCCCGCCTCCGGACGCGTCGCGAGGGCGTGCACCACCGGCGTTGCGCGGGCGATCGCCAGCTGTGCCTCGCGCCGGATCCCGTCGGCCTCGTGCTGGGCCTTGCCGTACTGCGTCACAGCGCTCAGGTAGCCGCTCGCCGCATGCGCCTGGTCGCCGGCGCGCACGGCGCGCTCGGCGTTCTGGAGCACCGTCTCGGCGAGCAACAACGACGGCACGTTGTTCTTCATCGCCCCGGCGCGGTGCGCCCGGTCGCGGGCGGCCAGCGCGGAATCACGCTGCGCCGTCAGAGCTCCGTTGAGCCCCGTCGGCAGCGGATAGGCGAGCAGCTGGTCGAGCGTGGCCGTCGCATCGGTTGACAACGGTGCCGCGACGGGCGACGGTGAGCGCGACACGTACAGCAGCACGAGCGCGGTCACCATGAGCGCCGTCAATACCGCCGCCCGCCATTTGAGCGACATGTGGGTCACGAGCCGCAGTGCGGCGTCGGGGAGCGGTGTCCAGCGAGGTGCCAGCCGCGCCGTGGGCTCGGACGCACCCGACAGCGCCGCCCGGATGCTGGCAAGCGCCGACTGCATGTGCCGCGCGTTCTCGTAGCGGTCCTCGGGCACCTTGTTCAGCGCCTTCGCGACCACGCGGTCGAGCGCCAGAGGGAGCGAGGGGACGATCGCCCGGAGCGGCTTGGGGTCGGTCGTGAGCACTTGGTAGAGCACGCCGTGCACGGTCTCGCCTTCGAACGGCTTGCGATACGACAACAGCTCGTACAACAGACACCCCACGGCGAACAGATCGGTCGCCGGTGTGATGGGCCCATTGGTGATCTGCTCGGGCGCCATGTAGGTCGGGGTGCCGACGATCGCGCCCGAGCCGGTGATGTCCGCCGTTTGCAGGCGCGCGATCCCGAAGTCCATGATCTTCACGGAGCCGTCGGATGCGATGCGCACGTTGGACGGCTTGATGTCGCGATGGATCACGCCGCGTCCGTGGGCGTAGGCGAGGCCCTGGAGCACGTCGATCGCGATGTCGAGCCTCCGCTCGAGGGGGAGCGGCTCCTCTCCCGCGATCAGCTGGCTCAGGTCCCGTCCGTCCACCAGCTCGAGTGCGATGAACAGCTGGCCGTCCGCTTCGCCCAGGTCGTAGATGGTGACGATGTTGCGGTGCTGCAACCCGCCCGCGGCGCGCGCCTCCCGCAGGAAACGGGCGCGCGCGTCCTGCGTGCGGCCGACGGCGCTGCTCAAGATCTTGAGGGCGACGTAGCGCCGGATGACCGAGTCGTACGCCTTCCACACGGCGCCCATCGCACCCTCCCCGATGAGCTCGTGCAGCTCGAACTTCCCGATGCGGCGGTGTTGATTGGTGCCCGTCATACCGCTCCGCTGGGGCCAACTGACCAATGTGCGCACTGCCGGCCGACGAGGCAACGGGGCGGGCGTCCCATCAGCGCGCGGCCCACTCGTAAATGCGCTGCAACATGGTGCGCGTCGCGTCGTCCATGGCGACGTCGCGTCGTGGCAGGACGCGCTCCGCGATCTTGAGAAAGCCGTCCCGGGTGAGCCGCGTGCCCGTCTCCCCCGTCGCCTCACCCACCCCCCAGGCGAGCGGCGGAACGTACTTGGGTGGGCGCACCGCACCGAACACGTTGGCGCCGACCCCGATCACGGTGCCGGTGCCGAGCAGTGTGCCGATCGCCGTCTTGGCGTGGTCGCCAATCAGGCTCCCGAGGTTGGTCAGGCCGGTGTCGATCGCGGTGCCTGCCACGTCGAGCCGCACCGGGCCGTACGTGTTCTTCAAGTTTGACGTGATGGTGCCCGCGCCGAGGTTCGCCCAGCGGCCGATCACGGAATGTCCGATGAAACCGTCGTGCGCCTTGTTGGCATAGCCCAGGAAGACGCAGGCCGCGAGCTCCCCGCGCACGCGGCAATGGGGGCCGATCGCCGACCCGCGGATCGATCCACCGAGCAGGAATGTGTTCGCGCCGACCCACAGCGGTCCTTCGAGTCGCGTGCCCGCGCGCACCTCCACGCCGCTCTCCAGCACTACCGGCCCCTGACGTACATCGAAGACCACGCCGGGTTCCAGGGCGGCGTCGTGCACCGCGACGCCCGCGGGGTCGCCCAGCACGAGGCAGCCTGCCGGGAGGGGATCGCTGTCGCCCAGGCGCGCGCTCAGGTCTCCCGCGAGCTGCCGGTCGAGCCCTCGGACGAGATCGTACGTTCCCCGGAGCACCGCTCCCGCGACTTCGACGCTCGTCGCGTGGGCCTGCGGGCCGTCCCAGGTGGCGCCGGTACCGACGCCCCATCCCACGGTCACGCCCTGGCAGCTCAGACGGAACGCGGCGGCGGGGAGGGGCGGCGCCAGGCCACGCGGGACGAACGTCGACGACCCGATCAACGCGGGTCCCGACACGGGGTGTCGCGCGCTCACCGCGGGCACGCCCGGCTCGACGAACCCCGCCAGGTGAGGCAGGGCGAAGATCGCGGTCGCCTCCGTGCCCGCGAACGTCTCCCACCGTTCGCGGATCAGTTGGGCGCCGGCCCGCAGCTCCGAGATCGGACGCGCGCCGGCGAACGGGGCCCAGGCAGGCGCGGGATCCGGGTCGAGCAGGTAGAGGGCGTGCGTCACAGCCGCTGCACGAGCTCCTTGAGACGTTCCGCTCGGCCGGTCGGGATCACGAGCGTGTGCCCATTGGCGCGCACTACCACCATGTCCTCGATCCCCCCGACCGCGAGATGCTCGCTCTCGGACCACACGACGGAGCGCCGCACGTCGTCTCCCAACGTCACGTTGCCCACGATCACGTTGCCGCGCGCATCGGGCCGGCGGATGCGGAGCAGCGAATCCCAGGATCCGATGTCGTCCCACTGGAACGCGCCCGTCACCACCGCGAGCCGCTTGGTGCGCTCGAGTACCGCGACGTCGACGGCGACGGGCTGCGCGGCGCCGAAGAACCCCGCGACGTCTCCCGCCGACAGCTTGGGCCACGCAGTCTTGAGCTCGCGGGCGTACGCGCCCGCCTCCCCCAGGAAGCGCGCCACGCCCCACGCGAACAGACCCGTGTTCCAGAGCGCGCCTCGGCGCCGCAGCAACGCCGCGCGGGCGGCGCTCGGCTTTTCGACGAAGCGCCGCACGGCACGGGCACCGCCCAGCGGCTTGCCGGGGACGATGTAGCCGTAGCCCGTTTCGTTGCGGGTCGGCGGGACACCAACCGTGACCAGCACGTCGTATTCATGCGCGACGCCGAGCGCGTTGCGGGCGGCGGAGCGGAAGGCGCGGTCGTCGCCCACCGCCCAGTCGGCGTGCAGCGACAGCATCTGGGCGCCGGGGTCGCGCTGCGAGATCCACTGCGCCGCCCACGCCAGCGCCGGCGCGGTCGACGCGGCGCGCGGCTCGGCCAGAATCTGGGGCCGGGGGATCTGCGGCACCGCCGCGGCGACCTGGTCCACCAGGAACGGACCGGTGAGGATGAGCACCCGCTCGGCGGGCACGAGCCCCTCGAGGCGCTCCACCGCCTGGACCAGCAGCGGCCGGTCCCCCGCCAGGGGCAGGAATTGCTTGGGGCGCTGCGGCGTCGAGAGCGGCCAGAAGCGCGTGCCCGAGCCACCCGCGAGGATGGCGGCCCAGGTGGTCACGGCGACTCGCTCAGCGGGCGGGGCGGGGGCGAAGCGTCTCGCAGCAGCATGGCGATCCGGGCCACGAGCTTCGTGGGGCTGAACGGCTTGGTGAGCAAGACGGATCCGAGCGCCTGGGCCTCGTCCAGCACGCGGTCTTCGCCCTCGGCCGTCAGGACGATGACCGGCAGGCTGCGCGTCGCGGCGGCGCCCCGCAGGTCCCGCAGCAGGTCCAGGCCCGAGCCGTCGGGGAGGTGGAGATCGAGCAGCAGCGCGTCGACCGGCGCGCCCGCGTCGGCGAGCACGTGGCGCGCTTGGCCGAGCGTCCGGGCGAGGCTCACCCGGTAGCCGACGTGCTCAAGATGCGGTCGGAGCAGGAGCCCGATGTGCGGCTCGTCGTCCACGACGAGCAGGTGCCGCGGTGCGGCTGCCACGCCGGCGGCTCCCGCTCAGAGCAGGCCGGCGATGGCCGAGCGGTGGCGGCGCAGGTCGTACAGCAGCCCGCCCACATTCGTGGACGGTTGAACCAGCACGACGAGCACGGCCTCGGCGTTGAGCACCGAGACGACCGCGAGCCCCGCGCCGAACTCGAGCACCCCGGTGCCGAACTCCCCACGCCGCGCAGCCTCGCCGAGCTGCGTCATCCCGTTGATCACTGATGGCAGGAGGGCGGCGACGTTCTCGGGATCCACGCCGTTCTTGGCGTGCGAGTCGATCGGCAGGCCGTCACGGCCGACGACCACCACGGCATCCACGCCGGGACGCCGGCTGAACGCCTCGACCACTTCCCGGATCGTCGCCATACGGCGGCCAACCTAGGAGTGGGTGCGAGCGAAGTCAAGCAGCGATCGCGGGTTGACCCACTCGGACGGCGTCCAGTATCTTCTCCGGCACCGCATGTCTCGCCGCTGCCCGTTATTCGCGCCCACCGTCGCCGTCACCGGGCTCGTCGTGCTCGCCGCCGCGTGCACCGACACCAACGGACTGCCCGCGGCGGGGATCAACAACGTCGTCGACAGCACCTCTCTCTTCGCCCTGTTCGGCACGCCGATCGCGACGCCGTCGGCCTACGACGTCACCGGCCGGCTCAGCGGCCATCCGTTGGTGCGGACCGACCAAACGGCGGCGTTCGACTTCGCCTTCAACTTCGATTCGTTGCGGCGACCGGTGCTGCTCCCGACCGGGGCCGTCGGGCTGGGACAATCCTCGGGGCTGCAGCAGGCGAGCGTCTCGTTCGACGCGATCAAAGTGGCCCCGACCAGCGGCTACGTGTTCGACAAGGGGCTGGTGGTGGATAGCGGGGCCGTCGTGATCGTGCGGTCGCGCCCCACCGGCTGCCTCTTCGGTGTCACGGTGTTCACATACGCGAAGTTGGTGGTCGTGGCGATCGACACGACGGCGCGTCGCATCGACTTCCGAATCCTGGTAGATCAAAACTGCGGCTATCGCGGTCTCGAGCCGGGCATCCCGACGCAGTAATCCGGTGATCGACCTCAAGTTGCTACGCGCCTCGCCCGACCAGGTGCGCGCCGCGCTCGCCCGCCGCGGCGACGCGAGCACCACGCGGCTGCTCGACGAGCTCGAAGCCCTCGACATTCGTCGCCGCGCGCTCACGGGGCAGCTGGACCAGCTCAAGGCCGAGCGCAACGCCGCCTCCCAGGTCGACGCGCGACTCATGAAGGAGAAGGGCGAGCTGCCGGCCGACGTTCGGGCGCAGCGCAAGCAGCTGGGCGACCGCATTGCGGGGCTCGACGTCGAACTCCGGGATCTCGAGTCCGAGCTCGAGCGCAAGGCGTTGTTCGTCCCGAATCTGCCGCTCCCCGAGTTGCCGGACGGCGACGCCAGCCATAACAGGATCGTGCGTACCTGGGGCCAGCCGGCGCCGGCCGGCGGGCCGCCGCACTGGGACATCGGCGCGGCACTCGGTATCCTCGACCTGGCGCGGGGCGCCAAGCTGGCCGGCTCGGGGTTCCCGGTATTCGTCGGGGCCGGCGCGCGGCTCGTGCGCGCCCTGATCAACTTTATGCTGGAGCTGCACACACGCGAGCATGGGTACGTGGAGGTCGAGCCGCCCTTCCTGGTGCGGCGCGAGATCATGACGGGCACGGGCCAGCTGCCGAAGTTCGCCGACGACGCCTACCACACCGAGCCGGACGACCTGTTTCTCGTTCCCACGGCGGAAGTCCCGGTCACGAATCTGCTGCGCGACGAAATCGTGGATGGCGCGACGCTGCCGCGTGGCTACGTCGCGTATACGCCGTGCTTCCGCCGCGAAGCGGGCGCCGCGGGCAAGGACACACGGGGGCTGCTGCGGGTGCATCAGTTCGACAAAGTGGAGCTGGTGCGGTTCAGCCGGGCCGCGGCCTCGGCGGCGGAGCACGAGCGACTGACGGGCCACGCCGAGGAAGTGCTGCGGCGACTCGAGCTCCCCTACCGGGTCGTGCTGCTCGCCGCGGGGGACTTGGGGTTCGCCAGCGCGAAGACGTACGATCTCGAGGTGTGGTCGCCGGGGGTAGGGGCGTGGCTCGAGTGCTCGAGCTCGAGCACATTCACGGATTTCCAAGCGCGCCGCGCCAACATCCGCTGCCGGCCGCAGCCCGGGAGCAAGCCCGAGTTCGTACACACCCTGAACGCCTCCGGCGTGGCGCTGCCGCGCACCATCGCCGCGCTGCTCGAAACGCACCGGCAGCCCGACGGCGCCGTGGTCCTTCCCCCGGCGCTCGCGCCCTACGCGGGGACCGAGCGCCTCGCGGCGGCCGGTGACGGCTAACGGCGGCCTGCGGCGTGCCGGGCCACGCGCCGTCGTCGCGCTGGCGTTGCTGCTGGGTGGCATCAGCGTGGGCTACGCCTGGGTCGTGGCCCGGCACCTGCGGGACGAGGCCCGAGACACCAGCCGGCTGCTGGGGCGCGTGTTCGCCGGTTTGAACGATCCGCGGCCCGATGCGGCCACCAACGCGCTCCTGGACCTCGCCGCCCAGGTCCGCTCGCTCGGCATCCCGATCGCGGTCACCGACGCCGCCGGACACGTGACCGCCACGGCGAACGCACCACCGGGAGCGGACGCAGACAGCGTCGCGTTGCGTCGCTGGATCGCCGGACTCGACGGCGTGAACGCCCCGGTCGTCCAACCCGGCGTCGGCACGATTCATTACGGCCCGCTCCCGGCCGCGCGCCGCTTCATGGCGCTGGCCGTGCTGGAGGGCGCCGTGTTCCTGGGTCTCGCCCTGCTGGCGGTGTGGGCGTACCACTCGCAGGTCGCGGCGGCTCGGGACCGGCTGTGGGTCGCGATGGCGCGCGAATCCGCCCACCAGCTCGGCACGCCCTTGATGAGTCTCACGGGATGGATTGCCTACCTGCGGGAAAACCCGGGTACACCGCTGCGCGAGCTGGCCGATCATCTTGAAGCCGATGCGGAACGCCTCGAGCGAGTCGCGAAGCGGTTCGAGCGGATCGGCCGTCCTGCGCGCCGCGAGCCGGTGGGCCTCGGCGCGGTGGCGGAGCGTGCGGTGAGCTATTTCCGGCCTCGGCTGCCGACCCTCGCCAGCCCCGTGACCTTGGCGCTGGACGCGGCCGGACCGGGACCGACCGCGCTCGGCGACCCGGTCCTCATCGAGTGGGCGCTCGAGGCCGTGATCAAGAACGCGATCGACGCGCTCTCGGGGCGTGGCGGCCGCATTGACGTCACCGTGGACGCGCCGGGGACGGCGGCCCGCGTGAGCGTGCGTGACGACGGCCCCGGCTTGTCGGCCGAGATCCGCGCCCGGCTGTTCGAGCCCGGGATGTCCACCAAGGCCGGCGGGTGGGGGATCGGCCTCGCCCTCGCGCGGCGGATCGTCGAGCAGCAGCACGGCGGGCGGGTGTCCTACCACCCGGGGGCCGATGGGGCCGGCAGCGTGTTCGTGCTGGAGTTTCCCCTGGCCTCTCCCCCGACCTCCCCGCGCCCCGGGACCCGGGTCTCGGGATCCGGGTGATCCGATGACGCTCGCCCTCAACCCGCAGCAGGCCGCCGCCGTCCGCCACCCCGGCGGCCCGCTGCTCGTGCTCGCGGGCGCGGGCTCCGGCAAGACCCGCGTCCTCACCGCGCGGATCGCCTACCTGATCCAGGAGCAAGGCGTCGCTCCCCAGCGGATCTTCGCCGTGACGTTCACGAACAAGGCCGCCGGCGAAATGCGCTCTCGCGTGGCGACGCTGCTCGGCGCGGACCCGAAGGGGCTGTGGATCGGCACCTTCCACTCGCTCTCGGCCCGGCTGCTGCGGCGCGAGGCCGCGGCCTTGGGGTTTGGGCCGAACTTCACCATCTACGACCAGGACGACTCCGAGTCGTTCATCAAGCGCCTGCTCGAGCAGCGCGGTCTCTCGCCCAAGGCCAACCCGCCGCGCGCCATCCACGCCGTGATTTCGAGCGCAAAGAACCACCTGCTCCTTCCCGAGGAGCTCGGGGCCCAGGCGGAGAGTCCCCTGGAGCGCGCCGCCGCGGACATCTACGCGACGCTCGGTCCGGCGCTGCGGCAGGCGAACGCCATGGACTTCGACGACCTGCTCCTGCACCCGCTCACCCTGTTCCGCGAGCACCCCGAGCGCCTCGCCTACTGGCAGCAGCGGTTCGAGCACGTGCTCGTCGACGAGTTCCAGGACACGAACGCCGCGCAGTATCGCCTGGTGAAGCTGCTGGCGGCGCAGCACACGAACCTCTGCGTCGTGGGGGACGACGATCAGGCGATCTACGGCTGGCGCGGAGCCGACGTGCGACACATGCTGTCGTTCCAGCAGGACTTCCCCGGCGCGACGCTGATCAAGCTGGAGCAGAACTATCGCTCCACCCAGGTGATCCTCGACGCCGCGAACGGGGTGATCGCCGAGAATACGCGCCGGCTCGGCAAGACGCTCTTCACGGCGACGCCGGGCGGAGAGCCCGTGACCCTGCTCGCGGCGGCGGACGAGCGCGACGAGGCCGAGTGGCTCGCCGCCGAGCTGGTGCGGCGGTCCGCCGAGGCCGACGTGCCTTACGAAGGCATGGCAATCCTGTACCGCACCAACGCCCAGTCCCGCCCGCTCGAGGAGGCGTTCCGGTTCCGGGGGATCCCGTACCGGCTCGTCGGGGCGGTGAGCTTCTACGAGCGGCGCGAGGTGAAGGACGTGCTCGCCTACTTACGCCTCATCGCGAACCCGGCCGACGACGAGGCCTTTGTCCGGATCGTGAACGTGCCGCGGCGCGGCATCGGAGACGCCTCGCTCTCCCAGCTGCTCCGGACGGCGACCCAGTGGGGGCGGCCGCTGCTCGAGACCGCTCGTGCGGCCGAGCGGATCGCGGATCTCCGTCCCAACGTGCGGGAGGCGTTCCAGGCGCTGGCTCGTCTGATCGATGAGCTGCGGGCGCGCGTCGCGGACGCGGACCCGGCCACCGCGCTCGAGCAGGTGATCGCCGCGGTGGGGTACGGCCCGTACCTCGCCGACGAGGGACCGGAAGGGATCGAGCGCCTGGAAAACGTGCAGGAGCTGATCGCCGGAGCGGCGGCGTGGGCCGAGACGGCGGTCGACGAGGGGGATGAAGGCGGGGCGACCTCGTCGATCGAGCGCTACCTCACCCAGGCCGCGCTCGTGACGTCGGCGGATCAGGGCACGGGCGATCCGACGGGCGTGACACTCATGACCGTGCACATGGCCAAGGGGCTCGAGTGGCCGGTGGTGACGCTCGCCGGACTCGAGGACGGATTGTTCCCCCTGGCGCGGGCGGCGGCGGAGCCCGGCGGGCTGGAGGAGGAGCGCCGGCTGTGTTACGTGGGGCTCACGCGTGCCCGCGAAAAACTGTATCTCTCATGGGCGCGTACCCGCTATCGGAACGGCCGGCTGGAGCTGTCGGAGTCGTCCCGCTTCCTTGAGGCGCTGCCTCCGGCGGTAGTCGAGCAGCGCAGCACGACGCCACAGTGGGACCGGGCGCGACACGCGGGGGGCGCGCGGCGCGGCGCGCGCGCGCCCGTTGAGATCGAGTGGGAAGCGGAGGCGTCGCAGGACGCGCCCCGCTACATCGCCGGCGAGCGCGTGCGGCACCGGAAGTTCGGCAGCGGCGTCGTCCGCGCCGTCTCCGGCTCCGGGCGTGAGCTCAAGGTCATGGTGGAATTCGACGACTCTGAAATCGGAACCAAGCAGCTGCTCGTCGCCTATGCGGGCCTCGAGCGCGAGTGGGAGAGCGCATGAGCGTCACACGTGAGGAGGTGCTGAAGATCGCGCGGCTGGCGGAGCTCGACGTGGACGAGGACACGCTGCCCGTGCTCACGGAGCAGATGTCGCGCATTCTCGAGTTCGTGGCTCAGATCGGCGCCGTGCCGGCGAGCGAGACCGCCAAGCCGTTCGTGCCGGGTCCGGACGCCGTGCGGTTCCGCCCCGACGAGGTCAGGCCCTGGCCGCTCGCGTTCGGGCCCAGTGAGCTCGCACCCGCGTTCCGCAGCGGGTTCTTTCTGGTGCCGAAGTTGGGTCAGTTCGAGGAAGACGGATGAGCGATCCCGGCGAGGCGCTCGCGAGCGCCAAGGCGGCGGCCGATCGCATCATCAGGGCCAAGCGGCTCAATGCCTGCCTCACGCCGCCGAAAGAGCTGCGACAGTCCCTCACGAAACAGGCTCAAGCCGCGCACCCCTCCGGCGTCCTCTACGGGATGCCGGTCGCGATCAAGGACAACATTTGCACGCTCGAGTTCACGACCACGTGTGGCTCGAAAATCCTCGAAGGCTACCGCTCGCCGTACGAGGCCACCGCGGTGGCCAAGCTCAAGGCGGCAGGGGCGCTGATCACCGGGAAGACCAACTGCGACGAGTTCGGGATGGGGTCCTCCACTGAGCACTCGGCGTACGGCCGGGCGCTGCACCCCTTCGACAAGACGCGCGTGCCCGGCGGCTCGTCGGGTGGCTCGGCGGCGCTCGTGGCCGCGGGGGCCGTGCCGGCCGGCCTCGGCTCGGAAACCGGCGGCTCGGTGCGCCAGCCCGCATCGTTCTGCGGAATCGTCGGCATCAAGCCGACGTACGGCCGCGTTTCCCGCTACGGGCTCGTGGCGTTCGGATCATCGCTCGATCAAATCGGCGTCTTCGGCCGCAGCGTGCACGACGCCGCGCGCGTGCTGTCGGTGATCAGCGGGCGGGACCCCAAAGACTCGACCTGCGAGGCGCGTGACTCGCTGCGTCTTCCCACGGTCCCCGAATCGCTCCAGGGGTTCGTGATCGGCGTCCCGAAGGAGTACTTTCCGCCGGACCTGGCCCCCGCGGTGCGGCGCGCCTGCGATCGGGCGATCCGGCTCCTGAAGGAGCTGGGCGCGGCGGTGCGCGAGGTGTCGTTGCCACACACCCAGTACGCCGTGCCGACCTATTACATCATCGCTCCGGCGGAGGCGTCGTCGAACCTGGCGCGCTACGACGGCGCACGCTACGGGCCACGCTTCAACGGCGCGCTCGATATGCGCGCGTTGTACCGTTCCACGCGGGGCGAGGGGTTCGGGCCCGAGGTGCGCCGGCGCATCCTCGTCGGGACGTACGTGTTGTCCTCGGGCTACTACGACGCCTACTATCGCCGCGCGCAACAGATGCGGGCGTTGATCGCCCAGGACTTCCGAAACGTGTTCGACCGCGGCGTCGACCTGCTGTTCACGCCGACCACCCCGACGCCGGCCTTCAAGGCGGGCGAGAAGCTCGCCGACCCGGTCGCCATGTACCTGTCGGACATCTTCGTCGTGACCGCGAACCTCGCCGGCCTGCCGGCCATGTCCCTCCCGATCGGCCGGGTCAAAGGACTGCCGATCGGCGGGCAGCTCATCGGCCAGGCCTTCCTCGAGGATGAAATGATCGAGGCGGCGTACGCGCTCGAGCGGGTGGTGCCCGCGGCGGGGGACGCGTGACGACCGCGGGTGCCGGCTGGGAGACCGTGATCGGCCTCGAGACGCACGTGCAGCTGCACACCGCGTCCAAGATGTTCTGCGGCTGCTCGGCGGCATTCGGCGCGCCGCCCAACACCAACGTGTGCCCGGTGTGTCTCGGGCTCCCCGGCGCGCTCCCTGTCCCGAATGAGCAAGCGCTGAAGCTTGCCGTGCGGGCCGCGCTCGCGCTCGGCGGCACGCTGCACCCCAAGAGCGTCTTCGCCCGGAAGAATTATTTCTATCCCGATCTTCCGAAGGGCTACCAGATCTCCCAGTTCGAGCAGCCGCTCGCGACCGAGGGGGCGTTGTCCTACGTATCGCCGGACCGCGGGCTCACGACCGCGACCATCGTGCGGCTCCACGTGGAGGAGGACGCCGGGAAGTCGCTGCACGACCGCTTCCCGAAGGAAACCGCGATCGATCTGAACCGCTGCGGGGTGCCGCTGATCGAGATCGTCACCGGTCCCGACTTCCGCTCGCCGTCGGAGGCCCGGCGCTACCTCCAGACGCTGAAGCAGGTGCTCGAGTACGCGGGCATCTCCGACTGCGACATGGAGAAGGGAAGCCTGCGGGTGGACGCCAACGTCTCGGTGCGGCGTGTCGGCGAGACGGCCCTGGGCACGAAGACCGAGGTGAAGAACATCAACTCGTTCGCGTACGTCGAGAAGGCGCTGACCGTCGAGCGCGACCGTCAGATCGCGCTGCTCGAGGGCGGGGGTGTCGTCGAGCCGCAGACGCTGCTGTACGACTCGAAGACGAACGGCGTCCGCCCGCAGCGCAGCAAGGAGCAGAGCCACGACTACCGCTACTTCCCGGACCCCGACCTGCCGCCCCTCGTGCTCTCGGAGGAGTTCATCGCGCAGGAGCAGGCGCAGCTCCCGGAACTGCCGGCCGCGAAGCGCGAGCGCTTCATGGCCCAGTACGCCCTGAGCGTGAACGACGCGGATGTGCTCACCGGCGATCGGGCGGTGGCCGATTACTACGAAGCGGTCGTCCACGCGGGGGCAGACGCCAAACTGGGGGCGAACTGGGTCATCAACGAGGTCCTCGCCGACGCGAAGACCCACGAGGAGCAGCTGCGCGTGCCGCCCGGCGCCCTGGCCCAGCTCATCGGGCTGGTGCGGGGCGGCACGCTGAGCCAGCAGGCGGCCAAGCGCGTGTTCGCCGAGGTGGCGGAGCACGGCGGCGAGCCGCGCAACGTCGCTGAGGCGCTCGGGGTCGTCCAGGTCTTGGATAGCGGGGTCGTGGCGGGCTGGGTGACCGAGGTGCTCGGCGCCCACCCGCACGAGGTGGTGCGCTACAAGCAGGGGGAAACGAAGCTGATGCCGTTCTTCGTCGGTCAGGTCATGAAGGTGTCGCGCGGCAAAGCCGACCCCAAGCTCGCGCAGCGAATCCTGGAGGAGAAGCTAGCCGCCTGAGCGGTCGCGCCACGGTCGCTGCGCCTGCGAGGCCTGCCAGTAGGCGAGCGCGGGCGCGGGCAGCCCGAAGTGCTCCTCGGCCGTCTGCTCCATCCGCTCCGGATCTTCACGACCGCCTTCGTGCAGCGCCTGGCGGCGCATCTGCTTGGCGAGCCGCAACGCCTTGTCCCCCGCCGGATCGAGTCGCCGCGCCGCCGCGTCTTCCTCGCCCAGCATCTCCATCACATACTCGAACGCCACCGCCATGTGGCGCTCCACGTCGTCGTCGGGAAGGTCCCACCGTGTATTCTCGAGGATCATTTGGAACGCCCAACGCCAGCTCTCGCTCTCGGTCAGGTGCACCATCCCGCGGAACAGCCGGCGACTGGTCCGGACGCTGAACAGCGTGGGCGAAATGATGGTGTCGAGATGCGTGTCGCTCGGCGTGTGATCCTGGAGGATCAGCTCCTTCGCCTCTTTCGCGTAGGCGTCGCCCAGGTGGGTCTCGAAGCGGCTCTCCCAGTAGCTGTGGCCCAGGGCAGCGGTACTCGACGTGAGGACCAGCTGACGGGGCACGAAAAAGTTGTGGGCCACGGCGTCGGCTGCCAGGTGAGAGAGGTAGCCGAGCCCGAAGGCGCGCAGCGGATCGGTCGGCGCGAGATCGAAGATCTCCTGGCCCACGTGCCAGGCGTGACAGTGCCGCCCGACCGGGGCGTACTTCTTCGCGAGGGAGGTGTCGGCCGCGATGTTGCCGTACAGGTAGTCGTAGGGGAACGCCCGCAGCAGGTCGGCGACGGCGGCGGACAGCTGGTGCAGGTTCGCCAGCACCGACTCGCCGAGGTAGACGTGCGTGCCCGGCGTCCAGGCGTGGGCTACGGCCGGGAGCAGCGCGATGCCCGCCAGCGCCGCCGCCGTCGCGGCCAGCAGTCGCCCCGCCCTCAGCGCTTCCTCCGGCGCTTGACCGCGCGCCGCCCCCATTCGAGTACCGAGAGGCCGCGCCGCACGTTTCGGAGCGTGGCCGCTACGTCGAGCGTCGTCGTTTCGACCTCCTCCTGGACGACCTCGAACAGCGCGTCCAGATCGGCGAGACGGGTCTCGGCTGCGTCCGCCGCCTTCACGATCCGGCCGCGCAGCTCGCGCGACGTCCCCACCAGACTCTCCGCCTCGGTCCGGATCGTCGCCACGAGCTGGCGGACGTCGCTCACGGCGGGTCCGGCCAGATGCTCGAGGATCCGCAGAAATGTCCGCAAGGCGAGCACCGCGATGACGGACGACAGGGCGATCGCGATCGCCGCCAGCGCCAGGATCGCCAGTGAGATCCCCGTCACTACCGCCACCCAGGACGGAATCATGCTCGGTCAGTCCACCGGCGCATTGGCCGTAAGCTCGGGGCGCGCGGGGGCGGGTGTCAACGGCGCCGGCCCCGCGCGCACCGCGAGCCGCATCAGCGGCGGCGCTGCCAATTGCGCCAGCGCGACCCCGAGCACCATCGTCGTCAGCACCGCGGCGCCCGCGTCCATCCCGCTCGCTCCGCCGCCCGGACTCTCGGGTCCAGAGCCGTAGGTGATGAAGTAGTTCACCGCGAGCGCGAGCGCCGTTCCCCCCTGGGCCACCGTCCCGAGCCCAAAGTGCGGCGTCAGGTCGCGCAGCGGGAGCGCCAGCCGTGCATAGCGCGTGCTGACCCAGCGCGCGGCGATGCGGAGCGCCTGCAGCGCAGGCACGGCAGCGATGATCCAGACCGTGGGCAGCGCGAGCAGCGCGCCGCTGATGATCAGGACGGGGGCGTACATCGGGCGCTCCCACGCGCGCAGCGTGGTCCGCAACTCGCGCCGCCGCGGCGAGGCGTTCACCGTGACTAAGCCCGCGAGCGCGCAGACGATGAAGGGCGACACGTCGGTCGCATAGCCGACTCCCGCGCCGAGCAGCACGCTGCCGACGAGCGGCGCCGTGAGATCCCGGCCCGCGAGGGCGCGGCGCGTCACGCTCGAGCACACCCATCCGACCAGAGCCCCGCCGCTCACGGCGAATACGGTCCACGCCACGGGATGACGTAGGGCCAGCGGGACGCCCATCGCGAGCGCGGCGGCTGCCGTCTCGAGCGCGGCGGCGCGGCTCAGGGCGCGTGCCAGGCGGGGCGCCACGCCGACGGCACGTGCCACCGCCGTGACCGCCCCGGGCCCCGACGCCGCGGCGACCGCCGCGAGGCCGAGCACGGTGGGGAGGCGCGGCGCCCACACCGCCGCGAGGCTCGGTACACGCCGGGCGAGCAGCCAGGCGCCCAGCGCCACGACGAGGAAGGCGGCCCCCGCTCCCGCTGCCGCAAGCAGCCAGGTGCCGCGCGGGATGCGACGCACGTAACGCCACTCGAAGCGCGCGCCCAGCGCCGCGCCGATCCACCCGATGGCGAATGCAGTCAGCGGGGCGAGCGCGCGCCACAGCGGCCGGGCGAGCAGCTCGATCCCGGGTCCGAGCACCAGTCCCAGGAGGACGAGCGGAGCGCCGGCGGTGAGCGCGAGGTCGAGCGAGGGCGGGCGGGTCGACGACGGGCGCGGCAGGCGCGCGGCGAGCAGCCCGGCGACGGCGAGGAGCCCGAGCGCGAGAACCGGATTCACAAGGGCGTACATTCGCGCACGCTTGACGCGCGCGCAAGCCGCGCCGTAGCTTGCGGTCACCTATGCCTCCGTCGTTCCGCGTCTCGGGCGGCCGCCCGCTCAAGGGGACGATCCGCCCGGCGGGGAACAAGAACGCAGCGCTGCCCATCCTGGCGGCCACCCTGCTCGCCGACGGGCCCTGCCGCATCGACAACGTTCCCCACATCCGCGACGTCGAGACCATGCTCGAGCTGCTGGCCCATTTGGGCGCGGCGGTCGCGTGGACGGCGCCCAACTCGGTCGAGGTGAACACCGCTGCGGCCGAGCCGCGCGAGCTCGACCCCAAGCTCTCCGCCCGGATCCGCGCGTCCATTCTGCTCGCGGGGCCGATGCTGGCGCGGTTCGGGCGGGTGAACCTGCCGCCGCCCGGGGGCGACGTGATCGGTCGCCGGCGGGTGGACACCCACTTCCTCGCGCTGGAACGATTGGGCACCGAGATCACGGTCGGCGCGACGTACCAGCTCGAGGCGAAGACGCTGCGCGGCGCGGACATCTTCCTGGATGAGCCGAGCGTCACCGCGACCGAGAACGCCCTCATGGCTGCGGTGGCGGCCGCGGGGACCACGATCCTCCGCAATGCCGCCAGCGAGCCGCACGTGCAGGATCTGGCTCGCTATCTGGTCGGCCTGGGCGGCCGGATCGACGGGATCGGCAGCAATACGCTCACGGTCGAGGGGGGCGCGCCGCTCCGTCCGGCGCCCTTCACGATCGGCCCCGACCACATCGAGATCGGCTCGTTCCTCGGGCTCGCGGCCGTGACGAACGGCGCCGTCACGATCGACGGCGTGCGCCCCGATGATCTGCGCGCCACACTGATGGCGTTCGAGCGGCTCGGCGTCCGGCCGCGCCTCGATCGCGCCAGGCTCATCGTCGACGCCGACCAGGAGCGCCGCATCCGCCCGGACCTGGGCGGGCACGTGCCGAAACTGGAGGATGGGCCCTGGCCCGCGTTCCCGGCGGATCTGATGTCGATCGCGATCGTCGTCGCCTCGCAGTGCGAAGGCCTGCTGCTCGTGTTCGAGAAGCTGTTCGAGTCGCGGCTGTTCTTCGTGGACAAGCTGATCGGCATGGGCGCGCGCATCGTGCTGTGCGACCCGCACCGCGCCGTGATCTCGGGGCCGTCTCCGTTGCACGGACAGGTGGTCGAGAGCCCCGATATCCGGGCGGGGATGGCGATGCTTCTCGCCGCCCTCGCCGCCCAGGGGGATTCCGTCATCCACAACATCGGCCAGATCGAGCGCGGCTATGAGCGCATCGACGAGCGCCTGCGGGCGCTGGGGGCCCAAATCGAGCGCCTGGAGGGACAGCCGGATAGGCGGACAGGCGGATAGCGATGCCGGCAGGGCCAGGCGCGTCGCAGCCGGAGGCGGGCGGGGGTGGCGACCCGCCTATCCGCGTTTCCGCCTGTCCGACCCTGCGCGAGCAGCCCGTCGCCGACCCCGCCGTTCCCCGCATGGAGTTGCGCGACTGGGCCGAGCGGTACGGCGTGGTGGCGGGGATCACCACGCGAGGCAGCGGGCGTGGCTTCTCCCTCGGGTTGTGGAGCGAGGAGAACGTGGGCCAGGTCATGACCCGTTGGCGGGCCCTGCGCGCCGCCTTCCAACCCGCGTTTCCGGCGGTCGTGCTGAGCCACCAGATCCACGGCACCGCCGTGCAGTGGCACCGTGCGGGACAACCGGGCTGGCTGATCCTCGACGGCGTGGATGGTCACGCGACGAGAACACCCGGCGTGCTCCTGACCGTGACCGTCGCCGACTGCGTCCCGGTCTACCTGGTCGCTCCCCACAAGCGCGTGGTGGCGCTGCTGCACGCTGGCTGGCGGGGGACGGCGGGCGGCATGCTGGAGCGCGGCGTGGCGGCGGTACGCCGGGAGGCGTTCGTCATGGCGGAGGATATTGTAATGCATTGTGGTGTTGGCATTTGTGGGGCGTGCTATGAAGTAGGTTCTGAAGTGCTGGCGCAATTGACACCCGGGCGGGCGACGGCGGCGACGGGGCATGTCGACTTGCGAGCGGTGTTGGTACGGCAGGCCGCCGAGCTGGGCGTCCGCGAGGTGTCCGTCTCGCCCTGGTGCAGCGCCCACGATCGGGCGCACTTCTTCTCGCATCGCGCGTCGGGCGGGCGGGACGGGCGGATGATCGCGTACCTGGGCGTCCCAGCTTGACACGCGCGGTCCCCGGACTAGATTCCGGGCCGGTACAGCGGGCGAAGTTCGGCCCGCACTTTTTTTTATGCTCTCCGACAGTCTCGTCGAATCATTTCGGGCCCAGCTGGCTGCCTTGGGCCTCGAACTGGCCGACCTCCGTATCGGCGGCACGCAAGCTCGGCCGCTCGTTCAAGTGCGCATCGAATGGCCGCCGCCGCATGAGTCGCGGCGGGTGACGGTGGACGACTGCGCGATGGCGAGCCGCGCGTTGGAAGCCTGGCTCGACGCGGGTGGGCCCGTGGGGCCGCGCTACGGGCTCGAGGTCTCGAGCCCGGGACTCGACCGGCCGCTGCGCTGGCACCGCCACTGGCTGCGCTTCGTCGGACGCGAGGTGCAGGCCACGGTCGCCGGTCTGGGTCGCGTGCGCGCCCGCATCGTGGCGGTGCCCGACGAGGCGACGGTGGTGCTCGAGCCCGCGGGCGCGGCGCCGCGGCCCGTGCCCTTGGCCGGGATCCGCGACGCGCGGCTGGCAGTGGACTGGTGACGAGGAACCAATGACGACGAATACAAGCGACGTAGTTTCCGCGATCCGTGAGCTGACGAACACGAAGCAGCTCGAGCGCTCGGAGCTGCTCGATCTGCTGAAGGACGGGCTGCACGCGGCGCTGGTGAAGCGCTACGGCCCCAACGTGCGGTCCGAGATCGGCATCGACGAGCTGAAGGGCACGATCCGGGTCGTCGTGCTCCGCACGGTGGTCGAGACCGTGGAGGACCCGGGCTCGCAGGTGGCGCTCGAGGAAGCGCGCTTCGAGGACGCGGACTTCCAGGTCGGCGACGTGCTCGAGGAGGAAGTGCCCTTCGAGGCGTTCGGGCGCACCGCCGTGCAGGCCGCGAAGCAGCGCATCATCCAGCGGGTGCGCGAGGGCGAGCGCGCCCGGATCCGCGAAGAGTTCACCGACAAAGTCGGCGAGCTCCTGTCGGGGGAGGTCCAGCAGATCGAGCGCGGCAAGATCGTGGTGATGCTGGCGAAATTTCGTGAAGCCGAAGCCATCATCCCCTACCGCGAGCAGAACCACCGCGAGCACTTCCACCAGGGTGACACGATTCGGGCGGTCCTGAAGCGCATCGAGGAGACCCCGAAGGGGCCGCGGCTGATCCTGTCCCGCGCCGACCCGCTGTTCGTCAAGGCCCTGTTCAAGCTCGAAGTGCCGGAGATTCAGCAGCAGATCGTCGAGATCCGCGCCACGGCGCGCGAGGCGGGGAGCCGCACCAAAATCGCCGTCTCGTCCCGTGACGATTCGATCGATCCGGTGGGCGCCTGCGTGGGGCTCAAAGGCTCGCGCGTGCAGGCCGTAGTGAACGAGCTGGGCGGCGAGCGCATCGACATCGTCCCGTGGTCGCCCGACCCCGAGCGCTTCGCGAAGCTGTCGCTCGCGCCGGCGCGCGTGGCCCGCGTGTTCTCGGATCCCGAGACCAAGACGATCCAGGCGATTGTGGACGAGGACCAGCTGTCGCTCGCCATCGGTCGGAACGGCCAGAACGTACGGCTCGCGTCCGAGCTCACCGGCTGGAAGATCGACCTGTATTCGAGCCGCGAGTGGCTGGAGCGCGGCGGCGAGGGCCCGCTGTTCGCGCCGCTGCCGCCCGAGGAGGAGGCGGCGACCAAGGTGTCGCTGCGCGAGCTCAAGGGCCTCCCCGTCGAGCTGGTCGACGTGCTCGAGCGGGCGGGCAAGAAGACGCTCCAGGATATCCTGGACTTGGAGCGCGAGGACGTGGACAAGATCGCCGGCATGACGCCTGAGCTTGCGGACAAGCTGATGACCTTCCTCAACGAGATGATGGAAGAAGGGGGCGAGGAGGAGGCGGGGCCGGCGGTCGAGCCGCCGGCCGGGGGCGACACGTCCGCCCAGCCGGCGTGACGGACCGCATCGTGCGGCTGCTGGGCCTCGGGCTCAGGGCCGGGCGGGTCGTGGTCGGGGTCGCGGGGGTGCGGGCCAAGCTGCAGCGGGACGGATTGCGGTGCGTCGTGCTGGCGGCCGATGCGAGCGCCCGCACGCGGGACAAGGTGGAGCGCCTCGCGCGCGCGCGCGGGGTGCCGATAGTGCGGGGACCGGGCGCCGGGCTGTTGGGCGCCGGGCTTGGCCGGCCACCCGTGCAGGCGGTCGGCGTGGCGGACGCGGGACTGGCCCGCGGGCTGGCGTCTTTGGAGGGGTAAGTGACGACGACGCGGATACACGATTTGGCGGCGGAGTTCGGCATCTCCTCGGAGCAGCTGCTCGGCATGCTCAAGGAGCTGGACATCTTTGTGCGTAGTCACCTGTCGCCGCTCAAGCCCGAGCAGGTGGCGCTGATGCGCGCGCGGTGGGAGCGCGAGAAGCGGAAGCTCAAGGAAGCGCCCGCACCGCCCAAGCGGCGCCGCGTGGCGAAGGTCGCCGCCGCCGAGCCGGTCGCGGCGGCGCCGGAGGCGCGGCCCATGCGGCGCCGCCGCACGGCGGCCGAGGTGGCCGCGGCCGAGGCCGAGGCGCAGGCCGAGGCGGCGATCGAAGCGGAGCGCGAGCTCAAGGCCCGCGAAGCCCTCGAGGCCGCCAAGGCGGTCGACGACGAAGCGAAACCGTCGCTCGAAGAGCGCGCGGCCGCGCTGTTCAAGGACCTCCCCGCTGCCGAGGAGTCGCGCGGCGAGCAGCCGACGTTCGCGACCGCGCCGGCCGCGACCGCCGCGCCGGCGGCCCCCCCGCCGCCGCCGCCCTCCGCCGCTTCGTTCGGCGCTCCCCCGCGGCCGGTGATTCCCACGCCGGTGCGTCCCAAGCCGGTGGCGAGTGCGGCGCCGGGCGGCGGTCCGCCCGCGCCCCCGCGGCCGGTGGCCTCCGCGGCGCCGGGCGTCGGACCGCTCGAGGAGCGCCGCCGCGACAAGGGAAAGAAGCGCAAGAAAGGCAAGAAGTCGCTGGTGGACCAGGAGGCGGTGGCGCAGAACATCTCCCGCACCCTCGCCTCGATCAAGGGGCCCGTGGCGCGCAAAGGCGTGCACCGCCGGGACGAGGGACCGAGCTTCCGCGACATCCAGGAGGAAAAGCGGCGCGAGGAGAAAGAGCGCGAGAAGACGCTGGTGCGCGTCACCGAGTTCATCACCGTCTCCGAGCTCGCCAACATCCTCAAGGTGCCCGCGAAGGAGATCGTCGCGTTCACGTTCAAGGAGCTCGGGCAGATGGTGACGATCAACCAGCGGCTCGACTTCGACATGATCGAGCTGATCGCGTCCGCGTTCAACTTCCAGGCGGTGCGCGAAGAGGAGTATGTCGTGGGGGAGGGCGAGCAGGCGCCCGACGACGCCCAGGCGACGCTCAAGCCGCGACCGCCGGTCGTGACCGTCATGGGACACGTCGATCACGGCAAGACGTCGCTGCTCGATTACATCCGCAAGACCAACGTGGTGGCCGGCGAGGCCGGCGGCATCACGCAGCACATCGGCGCCTACCAGGTGACGCTCAAGGACGGCCGGTCGATCACCTTCCTCGACACGCCGGGGCACGAAGCGTTCACGGCGATGCGCGCCCGCGGCGCCCAGGTCACGGATATCGTCGTGCTGGTGGTCGCCGCCGATGACGCGATCATGCCGCAGACCATCGAGGCCATCTCCCACGCCAAGAACGCCGGCGTGCCGCTGGTCGTCGCGATCAACAAGATCGATCTCCCCGCCGCCAATGTGCAGAAAGTGAAGCAGGATCTGCTGTCGCACGCGGTAGTGCTCGAGGAGTTCGGCGGTACGACGCTCGCCACGCCGATCTCGGCGAAGACCGGGCAGAACGTGGACGCCCTGCTCGATCAGATCCTGCTCCAGGCCGAGCTGCTCGATTTGAAGGCGAATCCCGATCGCCGGGCCCACGGCACCGTGCTCGAGGCGACGCTCGACCCGGGAAAGGGACCGGTGGCGACGATCCTCGTGCAGAACGGCACGCTCCGGGTCGGAGACGACTTCATCTGCGGGCAGTTCTCCGGGCGCGTCCGCGCCATGTACAACGAGCGCGGCGAAACGGTGACCGTTGCCGGGCCGTCGACGCCCGTGCAGATCCTCGGCTTCGAGGGCGTGCCCGAGGCGGGGGACACCTTCAGTGTGATGGCGGATGCCGGGGCGGCGCGCGAGATCGCCCAGAAGCGCCAGCGCCTGGAGCGCGAGGCGCAGCACCGCCGCAGCGGACGCGTGAAGACGCTCGAGGACTTCATGGCGGAGCGCGCGGCCGGGGGCGCCGCGGCGCTGCGCATCATCATCAAGGCGGACCAGGGCGGCCCCGCGGAAGCGCTCGCGGACGCGCTGGCCCAGCTGTCCACCCCAGAAGTCAAGGTGGAAGTCGTGCACCGCGGCGTCGGCGCCATCACCGACTCGGATGTCCTGCTCGCGAAGGCGTCGGGTGCCATCATCGTCGGCTTCCACGTGCGACCCGATTCCAACGCACGCGCCTCGGCCGAGCGCGAGCGCGTGGAGATCCGCACCTACCGCATCATCTACGAGGCGGTGGAAGAGGTGAAGGCTGCAATGGAGGGACTGCTCACGCCCGAGAAGAAGGAAGTCGTGCTGGGGGAGGCCGAGGTGCGACAGACGTTTAAGATCGCCAAGATCGGTACCATCGCGGGGTGCTTCGTGCGCTCCGGGGTCATCCCCCGGACGGCGCGGGTGCGGGTGATCCGCGACGGCGTGGAGGTGTACGAGGGCACGATCGCCTCCCTCAAGCGCTTCAAGGACGACGTGCGCGAGGTGCGGGAGAGCTTCGAGTGCGGCATCGGCATCGAGAACTTCAACGACGTCAAGGTCGGCGACCTGATCGAAGCGTATCGCATCGAGGAGGTCGCCCGCTCGCTCGACGGGGGGAATGGCGGCAAGGGGGCGTGAGCCGTGGTGGTGGGGGTGATGACCTGGGAGCTGCACCTCGAGGGGTGCCGCTCGCTGAAGGAGAAGCGTCACGTCTTGAAGAGCCTCAAGGACCGGCTCCACAACCGCTTCAACGTCTCGGCCGCGGAAACGGCCCACCACGACCTGTGGCAGCGCGCCGAGCTGACGGTCTGTGTGGTGTCGAACGAGCGGGGCCACGCCGAGAGCGTGCTCCGGGAGGCCGACCGCCTGGTGGACGGGGCGGACGGCGCCCGCATCGTGGACACGAGCACGAGCTTTCTGTGACATGACCCGACGATCCGTCCCCTCCTCGCGGCCCCGCCGCCGCCCCGAGCGCGTGGCCGAGTTGATCCGGCAGACCGTAGCGGCGTTTCTGACGGCCAACGTGCGAGACCCGCGTGTCGGGTTCGTCACGGTCACGGCGGTCGAGGTGTCCCGCGACCTGGCCCACGCCCGGATCCGGGTGAGCGTCATGGGGACCGATGCGGAGAAGGCTCAGACGCTCGAGGGGTTGGCCAGTGTGGCGCGGTTCCTGCGCGCCCAGTTGGCGCACGAGCTGCGGCTCCGCACCAGTCCCGAGCTGCGCTTCGAGCTCGACCGCGGCCTGGAGCACGCGCAACACATCGACGCCGTGCTGAAGCGGCTCAAGGAGGGCCCCGGCTGATCGCGGGCGTGGCGCTCGTCGCGAAGCCGGGCGGCCCCACGTCGCACGACGTGGTCGATCAGGTGCGTCGCGCGCTCGGTCTCCGGCGCGTCGGCCACTTGGGCACGCTCGACCCGTTTGCGGTGGGGCTGCTCGTCATCGTCGTGGGGCGCGCGACGCGGCTCGCGCCGTACGCGGCCGATTGGGCGAAGTCGTACGAAGGCGTGATCCGGCTGGGGCGGACGACCGCGACCGACGACGCCACTGGCCCGACGGCCGGCGCCTCGGACGCCTGGCAGTCGCTCGATCGCGCGCGTGTCGAGGCCGCGGTGGCGCAATTTCGGGGCGCCTACGAGCAGCGGCCGCCCGCCTATTCGGCGGTGAAGGTGGCGGGCGAACGCGCCTACCGGCGGGCGCGCCGGGGCGAGCCGGTGGCGCTCCCGGCGCGCCCGGTCCTAGTCTCGGCGCTCGAGCTGGTGCGCTTTGCGCCGCCCGATGTCGGGTTTCGCGCCACCGTGAGCGGCGGGACGTATCTCCGCGGTCTCGCGCGGGACCTGGGGGAAGAGTTGGGGTGCGGGGCGCATCTCGCGACGCTGGTGCGAACCCGCGTCGGCCCGTTCCGGCTCGAGGACGCGGTGCTGCCCGAGCGACTGACCGCCGCCGACTTGCGCGATCCCGCGACGCTAGTGGCGGAGCTGCCGCGCCGGGAGCTGGACGCAGCGGGGCGATCAGCGGTGATGCACGGGCGGCCGGTGCCTGCGGGGAAGGGGGAAGACGGAAGGGTGGCGCTCTTCGCAGACGGGCAGCTGGTGGCGGTGGCCGAGCGCGCGGGAGACGTGCTGAAGCCCCGGGTGGTAGTGGCGGACGAATGACGGGCACGGTGACCACCGTCGGCACGTTCGACGGCGTGCACCGCGGGCACCAGGCGGTGCTGGCGGAGATCGTGCAGCGGGCACGCGGCCAGGGGCTGGCGAGCCTGGTCGTCACCTTCGACCCGCACCCGCTCGAGGTCGTGAATCCTGCGGCGGCGCCGCGTCTGCTCACGCTCCCCGACGAGAAGCGGGAGCTCGTGGCGGCGCTGGGGCTCGATCGGGTCGAGCTGGTGCCGTTCACGGCGGCCCTGGCGCGTCTCTCCCCGGAGCAATTCGTCCGGGAAGTGCTGCGCGCGCGGTACGGGATGCGCGAGCTGGTGCTGGGGTATGACCACGGATTCGGGCGGGGACGGACCGGTGACGTGGATCTGGTGCGGAGGCTGGCGCGCGAGGACGGCTTCGTGGTGGACGTGGTGGACGCGGTGCGCGACGACGGGCAACCGATCTCATCGTCGCTGATCCGCACCGCGGTCGCGCACGGGGACCTCGCGGCCGCGGAGCGCTGGCTCGGCCGGCGTTACAGCGCGACGGGGGTGGTGGAGCGCGGGGCAGGGCGGGGGCGGACGATCGGGATTCCGACGATCAACCTGGCCTCGCCCGATCCCCGCAAGCTGCTGCCGCCGGACGGTGTGTACGCAGTCTGGGTACGACTGCCGGGGAAAGGGGAAGGGGGAAAGGGAGTGCAATACGGCGGCATGATGAACCAGGGGCCACGGCCCACCTTCGGTATCGCGGCACGGGCGCTGGAGATCCACTTGTTCGACTTCGCCGGCGAGCTGTACGGCGAAACGGTGACCGTGGAGTGGGTGCGTCGGTTGCGCGAGGTGCAAACGTTTCCGTCGCGCGAGGCACTCGTGGAACAACTGGGACGCGACGCGATCGCGGCGCGCGCCATCCTCAACCGGTAACACGCCATGCTCTTCCGCACGATTCGCTCACGCCTGATGGTGACCGGGGCGCTGGTCGTCGGCAGCGTCTTCGCGCTCAAGCCGAGTAATACCGTCCAGCGGATCCGCGACGCGGCCACCGGGCGCATGAAGGATACCACGGTGCGCCGCGTACCCATCAACCTGGGGCTCGATCTGCAAGGCGGCATCCACCTCTCGCTCGAGGTGGATCAGAGTAAGGGCCCCGTGCCCGATTGCGCCGACGCGATCAGCCGTGCTGAGCGGGTGGTGCGGAGCCGCATCGATCAGTTCGGCACCACCGAGCCCGTGGTGCAGATCATCGGGCGCTGCCGGCTGGTCGTCGAGCTCCCGGGCGAGAAGGATCCGGCGCGCGCCAAGAGCATCATTCAGCGCACCGCGTTCCTCGAGTTCCGGATCACCGACATGCAGAACCTGTTCCGCGACGCGCTGCCCGAGATCGACCGGGCGTTGCGTGAGGCGGGGGTCCAGGCGCCCGGACAGACAGGAGCGGGAGCCGCCAACGTGGCGCAGCTGTTCGGTCCCGACACCACCAAAGCCAAGAAGGGAAAGGCGGCGGCCAAGGGCAAGGCCGCCAAGGACACGACCGACCTGAACGCGCCCGGAGCGCTGTCGTCGCTGCTGTTCCAATCGCCCATCAATATGCCGGGCGAGTTCCTCGTCCCGGAGGAACAGGCGCCCGTTGCTGAGAGCCTGCTCGCGCGACCGGAGGTGAAGCGGCTCATCCCGCGGGGCATCGAGCTCAAGTGGGGCACCGAGTTGGCGTCCCGTGGGGCGCGCGCGTACCGCGCGCTGTACGCCGTCGAGGACCGGCCCATCATCACCGGCGAGGAGCTCGAGAAGGCCACGGCACGGCGCGACCAGGTGACCAACCAGTCGGTCGTGGACTTCGTGCTGTCACGCTCCGGCGGCCGCAAGTTCGAGCGCGAGACCGGCCGCCACGTGGGTCACTACATGGCCATCATCCTGGACGGCCGCGCGCAGGGACAACCCCCCATCATCAAGAGTCAAATCGGCCAGCACGGTCAGATCGAGCTCGGCTCGAAGCCGCTGCAGGAGGCACAGGATCTGGCGCTGGTGCTGCGCGCCGGCGCCCTCCCGGCGCCGCTCACCATCGTCGAGGAGCGGACCATCGGGCCGTCGCTCGGCCAGGACTCGATCAAGGACGGCATCCGCGCCGGCGTCGTGGGCGTGTTGCTCGTCATCCTGATCATGGTGGTGTATTACCGGCTCTCGGGCGTGCTCGCCGTCCTGGCGCTGACCCTGTACGTCGCGTTCACGCTGGCGGGACTCGCCCTGTTCGGCTCGACCCTGACGCTCCCCGGGCTCGCCGGGCTGGTGCTGTCGGTCGGCATCGCCGTCGACGCCAACGTGCTGATCTTCGAGCGCATCCGCGAGGAGTTGCAGCACGGCAAGCTCGTCCGCACGGCCGTGGACGAGGGGTTCAAGCATGCCATGAGCGCCATCGTCGACTCGAATGTCAGCACCGCCCTCACGGCCGGCATCCTCTACCTGGTCGGCACGGGCCCGGTGCGGGGCTTTGCCGTCACGCTGATTATCGGGATCGGCGCCTCGATGATCACCGCCATTTTCGTGGTGCGGACCTTCTACATGATCTGGCTGCAGCGCCGGCCGGACATGGCCACCTTGAGCGTCTGAGATGATCCGACTCTTCGCCAACGCCAACTACGACTTCATCAAATGGCGTCGCTGGGCCTACGGGCTCACCGCGGCCCTCATCGTCCCGGGGTTCGCGCTGTTCCTGGTGCACGGGCTGAACTACAGCATCGAGTTCACCGGGGGCACCCTCATCCAGCTCGAGACCACGCAGCCGGTAGGCACCGAACGGATTCGCAGCGCGCTCGACGCCGCGGGGATTCGCGACGCAGAGATCCAGCAATTCGGGGGGGCCAACGAGTACAAGGTACAGGCGCGGCTCGGGACGACGGCGGCCCTCACCCAAGGGAGCACCGACTCGACGGCGCAGGCCGTTGACTCGGCCTTGGCGCACGGCTTGGGGCCGCACCAGTACACGATCGTGCGCACCGAGGCGGTGGGTCCCAAGGTGGGACGCGAGCTGCAGGGCAAGGCGTTCTTGGCGATCTTGTTCTCGTTCATCGTCACGCTGATCTACCTCGCCGTGCGGTTCGAATGGCGGTTCGGCCTCGCCGCCGTGCTGGCGACCCTCCACGACATTCTCACGACCATCGCGTTCATCCGTTACCTGAATCTCGAGGTGAGCCTGGTCGTGGTGGGCGCGGTCCTGACGATGGTGGGATACTCGCTGAACGACACGATCATCATTTTCGACCGCGTGCGCGAGAACCTGCGCAAGTTTCGACGCCAGAACCTGTACGAAATCCTGAATCTCTCGATCAACGAGACGTTGCCGCGCTCGGTGCTCACGCACGGGACCACGATGGCCACGACCGTCGCGCTGGTCTTGCTGGCGGGTGAAGTGCTGCGGCCCTTCGCGCTGGTCATGACCTTCGCCATCTTCACCGGGACGTTCTCCTCGATCTACATCGCCGCGCCGCTCCTGATGTACATCGAGAAGCGCTGGCCGGGCCAGGACGCGCGCGGCGCCCGGGCGTTCCGGCCGGCAGGCGCGGTCCCCTTGACTCCGCCGCCGTCCGGCAGCGGCTCCGAGGCCCGCTCCAAAGCGGCCGTGTGACGTGCTGGTCGACGCCCACTGCCACCTGGGCGATGTGGCGTTCGACCCGGATCGCGACGCGGTGCTGGAGCGGGCCCGCCGGGCCGCCGTGGGGCACGTCGTCGTGATCGGCACGACGCCGGTAGACAGCGCGCGGGCCGCGGCCCTCGCCCGCAGCCGCCCCGGCCTCTCGGCCACGGCGGGGCTGCACCCCCACGAGGCGTCGGCGTGGTCGGCCGACACGGCGGCCCGCCTGAAGGCATTGCTCGGCCAGCCCGAAGTGGTGGCTGTCGGCGAGACCGGTCTCGATTACCATTACGACCACGCTCCCCGCGACGCGCAGCGGCGGGCGTTCGCAGCCCAGCTGGCCCTCGCGGTCGAGCTCGGCAAGCCGGTCGTCGTGCACGCCCGCGAGGCGGATGCGGATGTGGCCGCGATACTCGCCGGCACCGGGGCGCCGGTCGTGCTGCACTCGTTCAGCTCCGGCGCGACGCTGTTCGAAGCGGGGATGCGGATCGGCGCGTACTTTTCGTTTTCCGGTATGATCACGTTCAAGAACTGGGTCAGCACGTTCCCTCTGGCCGGCGTTCCATCGGACCGCGTCCTCGTGGAGACGGACGCTCCCTACCTCGCCCCCGTGCCGCACCGCGGCGAGCGGAACGAGCCGGCCTTCGTGCAGGCGGTCGCGGAAGCGCTCGGCCGGGCGCTCGGGGCATCCCTCGCGGACATCGCGCAGCGGACGACGGAAAATGCCCGTCGCGTGTTCGGCGCGCGACTCGCCGCCACGCTCTTGCAGGGAGAGGATGCGTGACGACCACGGCCAAAGTCCCCACCGACATCGCGATCGCCCAGGCCGCGAAGCTCCGTCCGGTCGCCGAGATCGCCGCCGAGCTCGGCCTCGGCGACGACGAAGTCGAGCTGTACGGCCGGTACAAAGCGAAGATCCGGCTCCAGGCCCTGGCGCGCCGCCCGCCGCAGGGCCGGCTGGTGCTCGTCACGGGTATCAACCCGACCCCCGCCGGCGAGGGCAAGTCCACCGTGACGGTCGGCGTGACCCAGGCGCTGCGGAAGCTCGGGAAGAACGCCGGGCTCTGCATCCGCGAGCCATCGCTCGGGCCGGTGTTCGGAGTGAAGGGGGGCGCGGCGGGCGGCGGCTACGCGCAGGTCGTCCCCATGGAAGACATCAATCTCCACTTCACCGGCGACTTCCACGCGATCGCGAGCGCGCACAACCTCCTGTCGGCGATGCTCGACGCGCACCTCCACCACGGCAACGCGCTCGGGCTCGACACCCGCCGCATCACGTGGCCCCGCACCATCGACATGAACGACCGCGCCCTGCGCAACATCATCGTCGGTCTGGGGGGACTCAACGGCGGCCCGACGCGGGAAGAGCGGTTCGTCATCATCCCAGGCTCCGAGATCATGGCCATCATGGCGCTCGCGAGCGGCATCGAGGACCTGGAGCGCCGGCTGGCGCGTATCATCGTCGGCCTCACCCCCGGGAAAACCGCCGTGCGCGCCAGCGACTTGAAGGCGCAGGGCGCGCTGACGCTGCTCTTGAAAGACGCCATCAACCCAAACCTCGTGCAGACACTGGAGGGCGGACCGGCGTTCATCCATTGCGGGCCCTTTGGCAACATCGCCCACGGGTGCAACTCCGTGGTGGCGACGCGGCTCGCGCTGGCGGTGTGCGACATCGTGCTCACCGAGGCGGGATTCGGTGCCGACCTGGGTGCCGAGAAATTCTTCGACATCAAGTGCCGTATGGCGGGCTTGCATCCCGAAGCCGCCATCGTGGTCGCGACGGTGCGGGCGTTGAAGATGCACGGCGGTGTGAAGAAGGATCAGCTCGGCACGCCCGATCCCGCGGCGGCGCGGCGCGGCGCGACAAACGTCCGTCGTCACATTCGGAACGTGAAAAGGTTCGGGGTGCCCGTCGTCGTCGCGCTCAACCGGTTTCTGTCCGACAGCGAGGCGGAGCTCGCCGCCGTGCGGGAGGAATGCGCCGCCGAAGACGTGGGCGTGGAGTTGTGCGAAGTGTGGGAGAAGGGAGGGGAAGGTGGGGTCGCCGTGGCGGAAGCCGTGCTGCAGCTGCTCGGCGCCAAGGGCGCGAGGTTCAAGCCGCTGTACGACGAGCGGCGGCCCATTCGCGAGAAGATCGAGACGATCGCCACGGAGATCTACGGCGCCGGCGGCGTCGCCTTCGCGCCCGCCGCCGAGCGCGCGCTGGAGCAACTCCCCGCGCTGGGGTTGGGGGAGACGCCGGTGTGCATGGCGAAAACGCAATACTCGTTCTCGGACGATCCGGCGAAGCTCGGCGCGCCGACCGGGTTCACGCTGCAGGTGCGCGACATTCTCCCCTCCGCGGGTGCCGGTTTCGTGGTCGCGCTCGCGGGGGACATCATGACGATGCCGGGCCTCTCCAAGTCGCCCGCCGCGGAGCGGATCCGCGTGCACCCGGACGGCACCATCGAGGGACTGTTCTGATGAAACGGAAAGGACTGGGCATCGTGGCCACCGACGCGGCGCCGAAGGCCATCGGCCCCTACAGTCAGGCGGTCGTCGTGGACGGAACCGTCTACACGGCGGGGCAGATTGCCCTCGACCCCCAGACGGGTGAGGTCGTGGGGCGGACGACCGCCGACCAGACCGAGCGGGTCTTGAAAAACCTCGCGGCGGTGCTCGAAGCGGCAGGCTCAGGCCTGGGCCTGGTCGTCAAGACCACCGTGTACCTCGCCGACATGGCTGACTTTCCCGCGATGAACGAGGTGTACGCCAAATACTTCGGTAACCACAAGCCGGCTCGCTCGACGGTGCAGGCGGCCGGTTTGCCAAAGGGAGTGCGGGTCGAGATCGAAGCGATCGCGCGCGCGGGATAACGCGGGGGCGGCTCGGGCCTGGTGGTCCGACTGGTCTTCAAAACCAGCTGGGGCTCGTTTGAGCCTCGGTAGGTTCGATTCCTACACGCTCCCGCCACCGTGCGCGCCGGACGGCATTACCGTCCCATTATGCACCGGTAGATCCGGCGTGCGGTGCGTTACTTTAGCGGATGCCTCGACACGGAGGGGTGGCCATGAACCGCAAGGGCTTCACGCTTATTGAGCTCCTCATCGTAGTCGTGATCATCGGCATTCTGGCCGCGATCGCGATCCCGAAATTCGCCAACACGAAGGAAAAGGCGTACCTCGCCTCGATGAAGTCCGACCTGCGCAACCTGGTGACGGCGGAAGAGGCGTACTTCGCCGACTCCGTCAAGTACTCCTCGACGATCGGCGCGGGTGGCGTGATCTTCACCCAGTCGACCGGCAACACGGCGCCGACCATCACCACGACGGCCGACGGCTGGACGGCGAACATCAAGAACGCCAACACGACCAAGACCTGCTCGATTTACATCGGGTCGACGTCGCTGGCGCCGGCCAACAAGGAAGGCGAGCCGAAGTGCCAGTAAGCGATCGGGCTGGCATGCCACACACCGCGGCGGGGAAGTCCCCCGCCGCTCGTGTTTTCGCCCTCCCCGGGTCGAATTACCGCGGCGCGTGTGCCCTGAGTCACTTTCCGATGGGCTCGGCGGCGATACCTTGGGGGCCGCCGTTTTCGACGCGAATCCTGATTGTGAGAGTGGGGGGAAGATGTCAGGGATGCAGTGGGGTCGTCTCCAGGTGGACGTAAACTGCCAGCTGCGCCGCGGTGCCTGGTACCGCGTGAAACAGCTGGCCTCCCTCAATGCCGTGCTCGATGTCAACCGCCAGTTGCTCGCCGTGCCGCACTACCTCATCGAAGTCGTTTCCGCACCGCCCCGGCGCTGGAGCGTGGTACCGCGGCCGCAAAACGCCCGCGTGCTCCCGCGTGATTGGGGCGCGGCCTATGCCGTCTGCCCGAGCTGCCGCGAGCGCGCCGCGCTGCGCGGGCGGCCTCGCACGATGGAGTGCCGGCGCTGCCGCGGGCAGTTCGAGATCGCCTGGGACGAGGCGTATCTCGCGGACTGAACCTGAGGGCTATCTTGCAGCCCTCTGATCCACGCTCATATCATCCTCAATCCCGCAGCGGGTCGCGGCGCCGGCGCCCGGACGCTCGACGCCGTGACACGAGAGTTCCAGCGCCAGGGCTGGGCCGTGGACGTGGCTCGCACGCAAGCTCCCGGCCACGGGACCGAGCTCGCGGCGCAGGCGGCGCGCGACGGCGCCACCTGTGTCGTGGCTGTGGGCGGCGACGGCACCGTGCACGAAGTGGCGAACGGGCTCCTCCGGCAGAACGCCGCCGTGTCGCTCGGCGTCGTGCCGGTCGGTACCGGTAACGATTTCGCAAAGCTCGTGGGTGTGCACCGCGAGAACCCGGTGCGCGCGGTGCGGCGCCTGGTGACCGCCCAAGTACGACGGTTTGACGTGGGGCAGGTGCTGGACGAGTGCTTCGTCAATACCATGGGGCTGGGCTTCGGGCCCGAGGTCGTCCGTGTCCGCAACGCCATGCCGGGGCTCAGGGGCTTCCTGTCATATCTCATCCCTGTGTACCGCGCATTCGCCGGATTTCGGGCGCCGTGGCTGGAGCTGCGCTCGACTGAGTGGGCGGAGTCGGGGTACCTGATGATGGTGGAGGTGTGCAATGGCACCACCGCCGGAGGCAGCTATCGGTTCGCTCCCCACGCCGATCCATCGGACGGCCGGCTCGATGTGTGTCTCGTCCGTCGGGTGTCGCTGCCGCGGTTCCTCCTCGCCGTGCCCCGCGTGATGCGCGGCACGCATGCCCGGATGCGCGAGGTGGTCATGTTTCAGACCCGCGAGCTGACGATCCACAGCCCGGAACAGCCGCTCCTCCTGCATCTGGACGGCGAGCTGCGCCAGCCGGGGGTGAGCCACTGCACGGTGCGGCTGGCGGCGCGGCGACTCAATGTGCTGGTGGCGCGATGAGGCGGACCGTTGGAACGTTGGAACGATGGACCGGGAGCCTGCTGGTCGCCGTGCTCCTTACCATCGTTCCATCGTTCCATCTTTCCGCTCAGGTCCCCGACACCGCTCGGACACCCGTCGTCACCACCGGCGCGACCGTGGTCGTGCCCGACACGGCCCACCGCATCAGGCCCATGGCCGCTTTCTGGCACTCTCTTCTTCTTCCCGGCTGGGGCCAGGCCGAAACCGGCCGGCCGGTGACCGGCGGGCTGTTCGTCGCCTGGGAGGGCGTCACCGCCATGATGACCCTGAAGGCGCAGCAGGAGACCCATTACCTCAAAGCTTCGGGCTCGACCAACCTCGGCGCCAAACGCCAGGAAGTGCAGGACTGGCTCGTGCTGTGGATCTTCAACCACCTGTTTGCGGGCGCCGAAGCCTTCGTCTCGGCGCACCTCCAGGACTTTCCGCGGGAGCTCGAGGTCCGGGCGCTCCCCCACGGCGTCGGCATCAGTGTCCCGGTGCCCTAGTCCGTGAACCCCGCGCCGCTCGGCGTGTTCGACTCCGGCATCGGAGGGCTCACCGTGGCGCGCGCCCTGTTCGAGCGCCTCCCGCGGGAATCGGTCATCTATTTCGGTGACACCGCGCGCGTCCCGTACGGCCCGAAATCCCCGGACACCGTGCGCCGCTACGCCGGGGAGATCCTCGCCTACCTGCTGCAGCGCGGCGTGAAGGCCCTGGTCGTCGCGTGCAATACGATCACCGCACAGGCGCTCGCCTACCTGCAAGAGCGCTCGCCGGTGCCGCTCGTCGGCGTCATCGAGCCCGGCGCGCGCGCGGCGGTGCAGGCGACCAGGACGGGGACGATCGGTGTGATCGGGACCGCTGGCACCATCGCGAGCGGGGCTTACGAGCGGGCCATCACCGCGATCCGACCGGATGCCCGCGTCCACGCCCGGGCCTGCCCGCTGTTCGTGCCGCTGGTGGAAGAAGGCTGGTTCGATCACCCCGCAACCGAGCTCATCGCCCGCGAGTACCTGGAGCCGCTGCAGCGTGCCGGCGTCGAGTCGCTGGTGCTCGGCTGCACGCACTACCCGCTCTTGAAACCGCTGCTCGCGCGGGTCATGGGCCCGGGTGTGACGCTGGTGGACTCCGCCGAGGAGACGGCCAAGGTCGTGGCGCGGGAGCTCGAGGCCCGAGGGCTGCTCGCGGGCGACGGGCACCATGAGCATGTCTTCGTGGTGTCCGACGACGAGCCGCACTTTCGAAAAGTCGGCGCCAGGTTCCTCGGCGAGACGCTGAAGCGGGTGGAGGTCGTCCCGTTGGGCTGACGTCTTCGCGTGACGGCTTTGCGTGACGCCTTAGTGAAAGGCCTTCAGCTCGACGTTGTTCGCCGTGACCACCGCGTACCGGTATCCGTCCAGAAACGCCCCGGGATTGAGATACGCCCGCCCGTTGCCCAGCTCTACCAGCGCCGGCCGGTGGGTGTGCGCGAGGATGACGAGTCCGAGGTCGGGGCGGCGGCGCAGCAGGTCTTCCGCGTATTGCGCCTGGGCCCGCGCGGCGCGGTCCAGCACCGCCGGATCGCGCGTGCTGTCGGCGAGCGTGCCGGACAGCCGGTGCGCGATCCAGAAGCCCAGGTCGGGGTGCAGCGCGCGGAACAGGCGTACCGTGACGGGATGGCGCGTGACCCGATGCATCAGCTGTGCGCTCCAGTGCTGCTCGGTCAGCCCGTCGCCGTGGGCCACGAACGCGCGCCGGCCCGCGACGTCGATCTCCGCTGCGCCGCCGTGGAAGCCGATCCCCAGGTCCTTGCTAAGAAAATCGCCGCCCCAGCGATCGTGATTGCCGCCGATCAGCGTGATGGCGATGCCCTTGGCGCGCAGGGCCTGCAGCTTCGCCACCGTGCCGAAGTGGCGCCGCGGGATCACGGCGCCATACTCGAACCAGAAATCGAACAGGTCGCCGTTGATGAGGAGGGCCTCGCCCAGGTCGGGAACGGCCTCCAGGAAGCTGTGGAACGCGGACTCGATCGCGGGCGGGACCTGTCCCAGATGGGCGTCGGCGACGACGAGCACGCGGGAGGGCACGGCCCCAAGCTAGGAGCGGCTCCGGAGCGCCGCAAGCAGCGATGCTGTATTTTGCCCGACGTGATCAGCACGATTACGCTGCGCGTCAATTACTCGGAAACCGATCAGATGGGCGTGGTCTATCACGCCAACTACCTGATCTGGTTCGACCGCGCCCGCACCGAGCTGATGCGCGAGACCGGCGTCACCTATAAGGAACTGGAGCAGCAGGGCGTCTACCTCGCCGTTTCGGAAGTGAAGGTCCGCTACCGCGCCGCGGCCCGGTACGACGACCTGGTGCGCGTCCGTTGCTGGGTGCGCGACCTGGCGTCGCGACGCGTGACCTTCGGGTACGCGGTGGAGCGCGCCGCCACGGCGGAGCTCCTCGCCACGGGCGAGACCGCGCTCGTATCGCTCACTCATCACCATACGCTCACGCGGATTCCCGACCATGTCGTCGAGCTCCTCAAACCGGTGCCCGATCCGGTCCGCGTGTAGCGCGGGCCTGCTGCTCGTGCTGGCGGCCACGGCGCCCTGGCGCTGCGGCCTGGCGCAGCAACAGGATGAGGCGCTGGTGGGCCAGCTCGCGCGCCTGCTCGCCGCCGCCGATGCCCGCGCGTTCGATGCGGCGTTGTTCCGCGAGACGCTGCATCATCCCGACCCCGGGGTGCGACGCCAGGCGGCCCTGGCGATCGGGCGGATCGGCGACCCGGCGGGGACCGACCTGCTGGTCGAGGCGCTCGCGGACTCGGGCCCGGCCGTTCGGGCCGCGGCGGCCTTCGGGCTGGGGCTGCTCAAGGACGCGCGGGCCATCGAGCCGCTGCTGGCGTTGGTGCGCGCGGTGCCAGCGGCGGAGCAGGGCCCGCCCCAGTCGGAAGCCGTCACGGCGATCGCGAAGATTGGGGGCGACGAGGGGGCGGGTGCGCTGCACGCGATCCTGGGCACCGGTTCCACGCCCGGCGTGCCGACGTCGCTCGCCCAGAGCACGGCGCTGGTCGAGGCGTGGCGCCTCGGCACCCGGGCACCGGTGCCATCGCTCGTCGGATTCGCCGAGGACCCGGACCCGACCGCACGCTGGCACGCCCTTTATACGCTCGCCCGCCTGCGGCTGGCCCGGGGCGTTCCGGCGCTGCTGCGGGCGCTCGACGACAGCGCTCCCTTCGTGCGGGCCGTCGCCGCCCGGGGCGTGAGCCGCGCGCTCGTCGACAGCGCCCGGCTCGATCCGCAGGCCGTCGTCGGCCGCCTCCGCCCCCTCCTCGCGGACCGCGATCCGCAGGTGCGGATCAACGCCCTGCGGGCGCTCGCCACGTTTCACGATACCGCGTTCGCCCGTCTGGCCGTTCCGCTCGTCGGCGATGCGGACGTGAACGTCGCGGTCCAGGCGGAGACGACGCTCGGGGTGCTGGGTGGGCGCGTCGCGGTCGCGGCGCTCGGCGTCCGTCTCGCCAGCGCGGTGTTCGCGCTGCGGCGGCAGGCGCTGATCGCGCTCGCGCAGGCCGACAGCGCGGCCGGCGCGACGGCCGCCGCCGCGCTTCCGGGTGACGCCGACTGGCGCTGGCGCAGCGTCGCCGCGGAAGTATTTGGGGCGGCGCACGATCGCCCCCGGCTCGAGGCCCAGCTCGCCGACGGCGACGGTCGGGTGGTGGCGCAGGCCCTCCAGACGCTCGCCCGCGTCGTGCCCGAGACGGACACGACGCTCGGCCCGCGAGCGCGGGAGTTGCTCGCGCATCCGGATCCTGCCGTGCGGAGCGTCGCGGCCGACCTCCTGGCGCGCCAGCCCGCCACGGCCGACGTCGACCGTCTGATCCAGGCCTACACCCGGGCCGCGGGCGATCCCTTCGATGACGCGCGCCTGTCGGCCGTCGCCGCCCTCGGAGCGATCGCGCGCGGGGGCGCCGAGGGGCGCCTCGCCGTCGCCGGCCGGTTTCTCGGGACCGTGCCGCGCGCCGACGACTACCTGGTGCGCCGGCTGGCGGCCGAGCGGCTCCCCGACGCCGCTGACCGATGGGGGCCGGCCGTGCCCATCGCCACCGGTCGCGGCCCGGAGGCGTACCGCGACGCGGTGCGTCGCCACCTCCTCGCGGCGCTGCGGGGCCAGCCCCCGCGCGTGACGATCGAAACCGACCGCGGCACAATGGTCGTCGAGCTCTACGCGACCGAGGCCCCGCTCACCGTCGCCGCCTTTGTCGACCTGGTCGAGCGACGCTACTTTGACGGATCCCGCTGGCACCGGGTCGTGCCCAACTTCGTCGTCCAGGACGGCGATCCCCGGGGCGATGGTTGGGGCGGACCGGGCTTTGTGCTCAGGGACGAGATGAATCCCGTGCGCTACGACGTGGGTACCATGGGTATGGCGCTTTCCGGGCCCGATACGGGCGGCAGCCAGTTCTTCATCACCCATTCGCCGCAGCCGCACCTCGACGGCAGCTACACCGTGTTCGGGCGGGTGGTCTCCGGGTTCAACGTGTTGGCGGCCATCACGCAGGGGGACCGCATCCGGAGCATACACCGGTGAACCCCATGACGGGCTTGAGCGTGGCCCACGCTTTAGCGTGTGGATCGGTGCTGTTTCTCCTGGTGGCCCGCCCGGCGGCCGCCCAATTCGGCTACTTCGGACAGAACAAGATCCAGTACCGCGGCTTTGACTGGCACGTGCTGCGCGGCGAGCACGTCGACCTCTACTACTATCCGGAGGAACAGGAGCTCGCGCGCGTCGCCCTCACCTATGCGGAAGAGAGCTACGGCGTGCTGGAGCGGCGCTTCACCCATCACCCGCACCGCCGCATCCCGCTCATCATCTACGCCTCGCACTCCGACTTCGAGCAGACCAACGTGTTGCCGTTCGTGCCGCCGGAGGGGCTGCTCGGCGTCACCGAGTTCTTGAAGCAACGGGTGGCGTTGCCGTTCACGGGCAGCTATTTCGATTTCCGCCACACACTGCGCCACGAGCTGGTGCACGTGTTCCAGTTGAGCCTCACGAACCAGGCATTCTCGCGTTATCCGCGCGTGCGTCACGTGGACCCGCCGCTCTGGTGGACCGAGGGGCTCGCCGAGTATTTCTCCGCCGGGGAGGACTCGCGCGACGAGATGATCCTGCGCGACCTGACGCTGTCGGGGCGACTGCCGGCGCTCGGCGACCTGATGTACGCGGCGGGCGGGATCGTGTACCCGCTGGGGGGCGCGATCCATCACTTCCTCGCGGCCACCTACGGCGAGTGGCGCATCGACGAGATGTATCGCGACGTGTGGAAGTACGGCTCGTTCGAGGACGAGGTGCGCGTCGTGTACGGCCGCACGCTCGGCCAGCTGTCCGACGAGTGGCAATACTGGATGCGCCAGCGCTACTATCCTGCCGTCGTGGCGGCGGAGCCGCTCTCGATCACCGCCCACCTGCTCACGCGGCTCGCCATCAAGCCCGCGGTGTTCGGGCCGCCCGGCGTCTCCGACAGCGCGCGCGGTGTGCTGTACTTCTCGCCGTCCACCGGGTACACCAACATCTACGCGCAGTCGTTCGCGGGCGATGCGCCGCGCGCCGTCGTCAAAGGGGAGCGCAGCGCCGAGTTCGAGTCCTTCCATTTTTTCGAGTCCCGGATCGGCGTCTCGAGCGACGGCATCGTCGCGTTCTCGAGCAAGTACTTCGACCGCGACGCCTTGTTTCTGTGGAGCCTCGCCAAACGGCGGGTCGTCGGCCGCTATCAATTCCCGGAGCTCATCTCGATTCTGTCGCCCGCGTGGGCGCCGGATCGCCGCAGCGTCGTGTTCTCGGGGCTCGCGGTCTCGGGCTACTCCGACCTGTATCGCCTCTGGCTGGCGGACGGTCGACTGGAGCGCCTCACCTCGGACCACTATCAGGATCTGGATCCCACCGTGAGCCCCGACGGGCGGACCGTGGTGTTCTCGTCCGACCGGACCCCCTTCGGCCCGCGTGGCGCGCGCAACCTCTTCACGCTCGACTTCGCGTCCGGGACGATCAGCTACCTCACCTACGGCGATTGGCACGACGACCAGCCCCGCAGCACACCGGACGGCCGGATCTTCTTCGCGTCCGACCGCGACGGCACCTACCAGATCTATTCCGTGGACGCCACGGGTGCGGGGCGCCGCGAGACGAATACGCTCAATGGCGCGTTCGACCCGGAGTGGGTGGACGTCGAGCACGGCCTCGTGTTCGGCGGGTTCGCCGACCTGAGCTACAACATCTACCTGGCGCACCCCGTGGCGGACAGCGCCGCCCGCCCGGTGGCGCTCGCCCCGGAGCGCGGGGCGCCGGAGTGGATCTGGGCCGAGCTCGCCAGCCCGCAGTACGCGCGCGCCAACGCGGCCCCGTACGAGCACAAGTTCAGTCTCGACTTCGCGGCGGGTGACGCCGTGGTGGCGCCGGGCGTCGGGTCGGCCCAGGGCGCCGTCTTCGTCTTCAGCGACCTGCTGAGCGACCACCAGCTGTACCTGCTCGTGTCGTCGTTCTCGGGCGCGGGCTTCGGCAACCTGCTCGACAATTTCAGCGGCACCGCCTTCTACTTGAACCAGGCCCACCGGGTCAACTGGGGAGTCGGGGCGTTCCGGCTGCGCGGTCTGTTCTACGAGGGCGATTTCAGCACCTTGTACGACGAGACATCGGGGGGCGTGTTCGGGGAAATCCGCTATCCGCTGTCCCGCTTCACGCGCATCGAAGCGGAATATCGCATCGAGCACTCGAACCGGTTCGACGTCACCCGACCGGATCTGATCGAGAGTAGTGCGACCGAATTCCACCGCGTCGGCTGGCTCGCGTCGAACTACGTGAGCTACGTGCGGGACAACACCCTCTGGCTCCCCACGGGACCGATCGACGGGGTGCGGATGAACCTGACCGGCGGTCTGGTGAACGACATGAGCCACGGCCGCTTCGACACCTGGGTCGTCACGGGGGATTACCGCCGCTACCTGCGCACGTCCTTGCGCAGCGCACTCGCCGTGCGCCTGCTGGGCTACTACGCCGGCGGCGAGCGGCCCCGCCGCGTGAACATCGGCGGCTCGTGGGGGTTGCGCGGCTATCCGCGCTACGGCTACGTGGCGGGCACGCGCGCCTGGCTCCTCAACTCGGAGTGGCGTTTCCCGATCACCGACTTCCTCTCGATCGGCTTCCCGTTCGGCGTGGCGCGGTTCCCGGGTGTGCAGGGCGCGCTGTTCTGCGATCTGGGGAGCGCCACCACCGCGACGACGCTCGACCGCGGCACGCTCGGCAGCACGGGACTGGGGTTGCGCATGTCGCTCGGAGCGCCGCTCGTCCTGCGGCTCGATCTCGGCTACCGCTTCCATTCCGGCAACGTCTCCGGCTATGCGCTCCCCTCGGGGAGCCGCGGCCCGCGCTTCGTGGACTTCTTCTTCGGGTTTAACTATTGAGCCGGCAACGCGTTTCGCTTGACCGGCGGGTGACGCTCTCCTACATTGGCGCCTGTTGGCTGCTCGCCGGGTGTCCGGGCAAGCCGGCGCCGCTCGTGCCGATGTGGCTCGCCCCGGCCGATCCCGCCGCCGCGGCGGCGTGGGCCCGTGCGACGCTCCCCGGACGAGACACCGCGATCCGGTTCCGCTGGAAGTACCAGGACGCGGACCGGCGCTGGGGTGGCCGCGGTCAGGCGCGCATCGCACCGCCCGACTCGCTGCGGTTCGACTACGTGGGGCCGCTCGGATTGGGCGCGGGGGCGGCCGTGCTGGTGGGGGACTCGGTGCTGTGGGCCGACCCGGAGCGGAACTTCCGCTCCCTCGTGCCGGCGGTGCGGATGCTGTGGGCGGGCCTCGGCGTCGCGCGGCCGCCCGCCGCTGCCCAAGTCTTCGGTCTGAGTGACGCGGCGGGCGACTCCCGCCGGCAGATTTGGCGTTTCGTCGACGGCTCGGACACGCTGGACTACGTGGTAGCGGAAGGCGCGGGTCGCGTGCTGCAGGCCGAGTGGCGGCAGGCCGGCAAGCTGCTCGCCCGCAGCACCACGCAGCTGGACGGGCGCGGCCTGCCGGCGGGCGCCCGACTCGATTTCCCGGAGGGCCCGGCCCGTTTTGAGCTCTCGGTGGTTGCGGTGGACACCGCGGCGGTCATCGATCCGGCGCTGTGGCGCCGCCGCCGGTAGCGCGAGCGGACTGGCGCTCGCCGCCTGCTTCTACGGTTTCGCCGGCGGCGGCCTGCCCAACATCAAGACCGTCGCCATCCTGCCGTTCGACAACCAGACGCCGGAGCCGGCTTTGACCAAGGAGGTCAACGACGCCGTGCTCGAGGCCTTTCAGGGGCGGCTCGGCCTGCGCCCCGCAGCCGAGGCCAACGCCGATGCCGTCGTGCGGGGACGCGTGGTGCGGTACGATTCGGACGTCCCGCTATCGTTTCAGCCCGGCCAGCGGCCCGACGTGACCCGGCGGCAGGTGCAAATCACCGTCGACGTCGAGCTGTTCGACCAGCGCGACAGCAAGTCGCTGTGGCAGAAGCAGGGCCTCACCGTGGTGGGCGAATACCCGCCGCCGCAGGAGGCGGCGGGGCGCAAGGTCGCCTTGCAGAAGCTCGTCAACGAGCTGGTCGACGGCGCCCAGTCCCAATGGTGAGCGGCCCGCCGGGATCGCGGCCGCTGGGCCGGCGCGGCGCCAGCTCGACCGGGTGCCTCTTCTCGCTGCTGATTTTCGTCGCTGTGCTGTATTACGGCGTGAACATCGGCGAGGTGTACTTCCGCTACTACCGCTTGCTCGATGAGATGCAGACGCAGGCGCAGCTGGCCGCCGCGCTGGACGACGGGACGATCCGGCGCCGCATTCAAGCGACGGCGCAGGACATCGGCCTCCCGGATCAGGCCCAGGCCGTCCGGATCGTGCGCCGGGCCTCGCCACGCGAGATCGCGATCGAGGGCGAGTACAGCGAGACCATCCATCTCCCCCTCTTCACCCACACGTTCACTTTTCATCCCAAGGCGACCCAGCCGCTGTAGCTCCCCTGAACACTGCCGCCAAGCTCCGCACCCCCGAGGAGGCCGCCGCGTGGCGGCAGCGCCAGCGCGGCCCGGTCGTGTTCACGAACGGCGTGTTCGACCTGCTGCATGTCGGGCACGTGAGCCTGCTGGAGGCCGCGCGCGCCGAGGGCGCGGCGCTCGTCGTGGGCGTGAACAGCGACGCCTCCGTGCGCCGGCTGGGGAAGGGCGGCGACCGCCCGATCGTGCCTGGCACGGACCGCGCCCGATTGCTCGCGGCGCTCGCCTGCGTCGACTGCGTCGTGCTGTTCGACGCCGACACCCCGCGGGCCCTCGTCACCGCGCTGCGACCGGACGTGCTCGTCAAGGGTGCGGACTACGCCCGGAACGACATCGTGGGGGCCGCCGAGGTGGAAGGGTGGGGCGGGCGCGTCGTGCGGGTGGCGCTCGTACCGGGCTACTCGACCAGCGAGCTGCTGGGGCGGCTGCGGCGGGACGCGAGGCGATGAAGCTCCTGATCGCCACGCGCAACGACGGGAAGGTCCGGGAGATCCGCGACATCTTCGTCGCGCTCCCGTTTCAGCTCGTCTTCCCGGCGGACCAGTTCCTCGAGCGGCTGCCGGAGGAGCAGGACCTGGAGCGCGGCTCGAGCTTCTCCGAGAACGCCGTGGCCAAGGCGCGCTACTTCGCCGCGCGCAGTCACCTCCCGACGCTCGCCGAAGACTCGGGGCTCGAAGTGGACGCGCTCGACGGCGCCCCGGGGGTCTTTTCGGCGCGGTGGGCCCTGATGCACGGGAGGGAGGCCGCCGGTCGGGGGGAAGGAGGCGTCGACGCCCAGAACAACGCGCTGCTGCTCGAGCGGCTCGCCCAGGTGAACGACGAGCAGCGCACGGCCCGCTTCCGCTGCGTCGTGGCGTACGTCGAGACCGCGACCGCCAAGCCGGAGCTCGTCGAGGCGACGTGCGAAGGCCGCATCCTCGCGGCGCCCCGCGGCAGCGGCGGGTTCGGTTACGACCCCCTGTTCCTGTCCAATGATCTCGGCATCAGCTTCGCCGAAGCGCCGCTCGCGGCCAAGCAGCGGGTGTCGCATCGGGGACGCGCCATCCGCGCCCTGATCGAGGTGCTGGTGCGCCGGAGCACATGAAGAGAGGCCGCCCGTGACCGCATCGACCCTGCTCGTCGTTCTCGCCCTGCAGCACGCCGTGCCGGGCGCGCCGGATGGCCAATGGCCCATGCCCGCCAAGGACTACGCCGCCACCCGGTACAGCGCCCTGACACACATCACCGCGGCAAACGCCAAGGCGCTGCGCGCGGTGTGGAGCTTCTCCACCGGCGTCCTCGCCGGGCACGAGGGACAGCCCCTGGTCGTGCAACAGACGATGTATGTCGTCACCCCCTACCCGAACGTCCTCTACGCGTTCGATCTCGCGCAGGAGGGCTACCCCCTCAAGTGGAAGTACCGACCCAACGTCGACGCGGCGGCGATCGGCATCGCGTGCTGCGACGTCGTAAATCGCGGCGCCGTCTTCGCGAACGACCGCATTGTCTACAACCTGCTCGACGGCCATACGGTGGCGATCGCGGCCGCCACGGGTCGGGAGATTTGGAACACCAAGGTCGCCGACGTGCGGCAGGGCGAGTCGACTCCCATGGCGCCCCTCGTCGTGGGCGACCGGGTCATCGTGGGGACCGCCGGCGGCGAATTCGGGGTGCGCGGGTGGGTGAAGGGGCTCGACCTCGCGACGGGCCGCGTCGTCTGGACGGCCTACAATGCCGGACCCGACGCCGAGATCCTGGCGCGACCCGAGACCTTCCGGCCGTTTTACGACAAGGGCGCCGGTCTGGGCCAGACCACCTGGCCCCCCGATGGGTGGAAGCACGGCGGCGCGCCCGTGTGGGGCTGGCTCTCGTACGATCCGGCGCTCGACCTGTTCTACTACGGCACCGGCAATCCGGCACCGTACAACGCCGAGCAGCGTCGCGGGGACAACAAATGGGCGACGAGCGTCCTGGCGCGCCGCCCGGGCGACGGGAGCCTGGTCTGGGCGTATCAGTTCACACCGGCCGACAACTGGGACTACGACGCCGTGCAGGAGATGATCCTGGCGGACCTGACCGTCCGGGGCCGCCGCCGCCGCGTGCTGGTGCACTTCGACAAGAACGGCTTCGCCTACACGATCGATCGCGCAACCGGAGAGGTGCTGGTGGCGGAGCCGTACGTGGTCGTGAATTGGGCCAAGCGGGTCGATCTCACGACCGGGCGCCCCGAGGTCGATTCCACGAAGCTCACGGGCGCTTCCCGCGGGAGCGTGAAGGACATCTGCCCGACGCTCGAAGGTGGCAAGAACCAGCAGCCCGCCGCGTATTCCCCCCGCACCGGGCTGTTCTACGTTCCCACGAACAACATGTGCATGGATTATCAGACCACGCCCGTCACGTACCTCGCCGGGACGCCGTTCATCGGTCTTAACGCGCCGTACAAGCCCGGGCCCGGCGGCAACTTGGGCGCCGTGATCGCGTGGGACGCAGGCTTCGGGAAGAAGGTCTGGGAGATCAAGGAGAAGTACCCCGTCTGGAGCGGTGCGCTCGTGACCGCCGGCGGGGTGGTGTTCTACGGCACGCTGGACGGCTGGTTCAAGGCGGTGGACGCCAAGAGCGGCGCGGCGCTGTGGAAGTTCAAGGTGGGCTCCGGTGTGGTTGGGAATCCGATCACGTTCACCGGCGCCGCCGGCAAGCAGTACGTGGCGGTCTACGCGGGGCTGGGCGGCGACTGGGCGCTGCTCGCCGGTGATGTCCGCTCCGACGATCCCGCGGACGTGCGCCCGCCGGCGAGCTTCATGCCGGACCTGGCGCGGCACACCAGCCTGGGAGGGATCGTATGGCTATTCGCGCTGTAGTCGCGACACCGCTGATCGCCCTGCTCGTGACGTCGGGACAGCAGCCCGTCCCGCCCGCGGTGCGTTATGAGCAGCACGTGTTTGCCGGCGGGGCTGCGCCGCCGGCCGGAACGCTCGAGAACCCGTTCAAGGGCGATCGGCGGTACGCGGCGGACGGCGAGAAGCTCTTCAGCGCGTTCAATTGTGATGGCTGTCATGCCGTGGGCGCCACCGGGGGGCAGGGGCCGAGCCTCGCCGACGGGCGCTGGCGCTATGGCGGCGCCGACGGCGCGATCTTTCACTCGATCTATTACGGTCGGCCGCGCGGCATGCCGGCGTTCGGGGGCGTGCTGCCGCCCGACGCCATCTGGAGGCTCGTGACCTACCTGCAGGGGCTCGAGCCTGCGGCGGACCCGTCCACGACGTCGTGGTGACGCCGCGCACACGCGCGGCGCGTCGCCGGGTGTTTCGAGCGGGCGGGGGATGCGATAAC
>QHTK01000036.1 GCA_003220795.1 Gemmatimonadota bacterium
CTCCACGGCGCACGAGTGCAAGGGCGCACGGTCGACGTGTTCTTCGTCACCACGACGTACGGTAAGACGCTCGCCATCGATGCCGCTGGCGGCACGGTCCTGTGGGAGTACACGCCGCCGGACTACAACACCTGGGTGCGATCGTACCGGGTCACGACCGCGACACCGGTCGCCGATCCGGACCGGGCATTCGTGTACGCGGCCTCGCCCGACGGGAAGGTCCAGAAGCTGGCCGTCGCGGACGGCCACGCGGTGTGGAGCACGGCGATCACCCGGCTGCCGCGGCGCGAAAAGCTCGCGTCGCCGCTCAACTATTTCGCCGGCCACGTGATCGCGACCACCGGTGGCTACGTGGGCGATGCGTCACCGTATCAGGGACATGTGGCAGTGCTGGACGGCGCGAGCGGCACGCTCGAGCACGTGTGGAATTCGCTGTGCAGCGACCGGCCCGGGTTGCTGGATCCCGCGTCCTGCTCCGAGAGCGGCTCCGCGGTGTGGGGCAAGGCCGGGGCAGTGATCGACTCGACGACCGGGAACATCTTCGTCGCCACCGGCAATGGGCGCTGGGATGGAAGGACCCACTGGGGCGACGCCGTGCTCGAGCTCGACACGGACGCCACCCGTCTGCTCGGCAACTACACGCCGGAGAACACCGAGGCACTGGACGCGCATGACGCGGACTTGGGCTCGACGTCGCCGGTGCTGCTGGGCGGGGGCCTGATCGCGCAGGGCGGCAAAGACGGATCGATCCGGCTGCTCGACTGGGGGGCGATGCGAGGGACCGTGCCGCATCGGGGAGGCGAGCGCCAGGTCGTCGCCACGCCGTCCGGGGCGGGTCTCTTCAGTGCGCCCGCGGTGCTGCGCAGCGCGGCGGCGACCTGGCTCTTCGCCGCCGACGACGGCGGCACGGCGGCGTGGACGCTCGTCGATGGTCAGCTGCGGCCGATGTGGCGAGCGGGGGACGCCGGGACGAGCCCCGTCGTCGCCGGCGGCCTCCTGTTCGTGTACGATCCCGGAGGGGGCGTCCGGGTGTACGACGCGCCGACCGGGCGCCGGATCGCGAAGCTCGAGTGCGGCCGCGGCCACTGGAACAGCCCGATCGTGGTAGACGGGAGGATCGCGCTCCCGGAGGGGAACTCGAACGATCACGCCACCAGCGGAATCCTCGACATCTGGCGGCTGCGGTGACGGAGTCCTAGACCCGGGTGCCCGGCGCGGCCAGAGAAGCGGACGGCGCGCCGGGGGCCGCGCCTACTGCTTGGCGGCGAGCTGTGACAGCTCCGCGAGGGTGGCCTTGTCATCATAGATCCCGGCTCCCACGACGTACGGCGTGCCTTTGGCAGCCAAGCCATAACTGAGCTTGCGGGATCCCTCCTTCTCGCCAGGCTTCGGCCACCAATACTCGACCCACACGCCGGCAGCCTTCTTCGCGGCATCGCACCAGCCTTCCGGGAACACGTTCTTCCCCTTGGTGTCCTTCAGCGCCGCGCTGCTTTGGCCCACGAGCTCCGGCTTGATGGGGTGGGCAGCGATGAGGTTCTTGTCACAGTCGATGACGAAGACGTAGGTGTCTTTCCACACCCACGGAGCGTGCTTCTGTTTGAACGCCGTCAAGTCGCCGGTCTTCGACAGGGTGCCGGCCGCTTTTCGCACCGTCGCGACGACTTCCTGGGCCGTGGCCTTTTCCTGCCCCACGGCAATCCGTAACGGAGCGACGATCGGAAGAACGGCGAGAGGGATGGCGAAGACGCGGTGGGCACGTTTCATGGGAACCTCCTAGGAGGGGACGAGCCGCAGACACCGTTCGTTGGGAAGCTGGAAAGGTACGCTCCTTTACCTGTGGCGGACAGATCTGAAGCCTTGGTGCGCGGTCTTGGTCAGGGCGTGGGGCGAGTGTGGGTACCCGCCAACTCCCCCAGCCGCTCGACCAGCTTCACCATCGCCCACGTATCGCGCTCGCAGTAGTTCAGGAGGTCCTGACGCACGCGATCGCGCTCCTGGCGCGGGATCTTGTCCGCCACGAACAGGAGGCGCGCGATCTCCACGCTCGCGACCCGGCCGTCCACGATCACCAGGTCATTGTACGTCAGCTCGGGGACGAGCGGCGTGAGTATGTATTTCAAGCTGAAGCTGCCCCGGAAGTCGGGGTGATAGACGCAGTTCCTCACCACCGGGTGCAGATCGATGAGCTTGGCCTCGAGCGCCGCGAGCTCGGCATCGAGCTCGGGCACCGCTTCTTGCAGCTCCCGGATCCGGGTCTTCTCGAACGCCGTGTACGTCGCGACGCGCTCGGCGTTCGCGGTGGCACGAACCATCGCTTCGACCAGCGGGGGGCGCGCGTCCCTCGGCCCCTCCGCGAGGAAGGCCGCGTGTGTGTAAGTCCCGTCCGGCTGGCGCTCGTGGTAGCTGAACTGGGCGGCGGCTTGCTGCCAGGGCGCCATCCCGGGCCAGACGGGGATGGCGCGGGCGATCGTCTCGAAGTCGAGGAAGCCCACCCGGGGCCCCGTAAAGGGTACCAACTCGCGCGCGAGCGTGGGCTCGACGATGAGGCACTCTTCGGCCATCGCCTTGAGCTGGCGCCGCTGGGTGAAATTGAGTTTATCCCGCGGCGGAAGGTCCTTAATCGACGAGATGCCGCGCGCGAGGTACGCCGCGGTCCGCTTGGGCCCCACTCCGGCGAGGTGCCGGATGTGGTCCGGCGCGTCGGGCCAGCAACGGTCCATGAACGGGCAGTCGCGCGGCTCGAAGCAGTGCAGTCCGACCGGGACGTCGGGGAGTGGGCCCGCGAGCATCTTCCGCTGCCGCGCGATCTCGTCGGGAACCTGGGCGACGAACGCTGCGACGGGACCGGTGACGTCGGTCCGGGCGAACAGGTCGCCCGAGTCAGGGTGCCGGAACTCTTTATTGAGGTGGAGCACCTCGGCGGCCGTGATGTTCACGCCGCACGCCGCGGCGACGCGGGCCTGCACGGCAACGTCCGGGATGTGTTCGTCTTTCTGGGAGGAGGACGACTTCACTTCGGTGAGGCGGTACCCGTCGCCCTGCCTTTCGAGCACGTCGATGGCGACGAAGGTCTCGTCGGCGATGAAGGTCGCCTCAAAGACCGCCGGCGCGCCTTCGGCGAGCGCCTTTTGGGTCGCGGCGACGCGCGCGGCGCCGGCCGAGTGCGGCAGGTCGATCAGCACGCCCCCCGGATACCGCTGGCGGGCCGCTTCGCCCACCTGGCGGCCCTGGTCGAACAGGTCCTGCAACACCTTGTCGGGCTGCAGCTCGATGGCGTCGGGCTCGTGCACCTCCCACCAGAGCTTCTTGTGGCACTGGAGCCCCGAGGTGAAGCGGGACTTGGAGAGCCGGTAGGTAGCGCCGGATGGCTGGTCGTTCGGCACAGGTTTCAAAGCTCGCTCGGCCACCGCGGCGCGGTCCTAGTTTTCACGACCCCGAACACACCGGCGCGACGAGCGTAGCGGCCGTCGCTGCCAGTGGCCTCAGGTTGTTCTGCGCGAGCACCGCGTTGAACCCAGCGAGCGCCGCGCCATGGATCGCCAGCCACGTCGTCACCGCCGTCTTCAAGTCCCTGCACCCCGCCGCGTAGTCGCGCTGCATCGCCTCCGTGGGCGTCATGTCGCCGTTCTCGAGGGTGTTGATCTGGCCCACGAGATCGGCATTCACACTCACGAAGGTCGGCGGCGGTCGGACCCCGCCCCCGAAAAACCCGCGCCCGCCCTCCGGGTTGCCCCCCACCGCCGCGAGCGTCGAGTCGAAGGCCTTCGCCGCCGCCACCACCGCGGCGGGGAGCGTCGCCGCCGTGTCGGCCGCGACCGCGGCGCGCAGCGCCGCGACCTGACGGTAGCCGTCCCACGATGCTCGCATGGCGGCGACGATCTTCATCTGTAAGTCGTATTGCGCGCGCACGTCCGGGGCCCTAGCGGGAGAGCGTGGATCGTTCTGCACGGTCAGCGACTGGGTGTAGGCAATGCCCGCGACCGTGAGTCGAAGCATGTAGACGCCCGGGGGCACGAGCGGCCCTTCAGGGGACGGAGGCGTCAGGCCCGGGTTGGCGTTGATCTCGAACGTGTGGGTCAACGCAGCCGGAGCCTCGGCCCGGAGGTCCCAATTCACCCGGTTGGTGCCGGCGTCGGTCGAGAGCGGCCGCTGGGTGGCGATCCAGAAATTGGGCTCGGGCGGCTGCGCGGCTTCCTTAACCGGCTCAATAGGGGCGCTCGAGAGGTGGCGCACCACGGTGCCGCCTGCGTCCAAGACGTCGAGCGAAATCTCCGCCGCGGGCTTGGACGCGAGATAGTAATAGATGAGCGCGCCGTCGGGCGGGTTGAGCGCGTGCGGCACCTCGGGCGGGAACGGCGTGTCCGCGCCCACGTTACGGCGCACACGCACGGCGTCCCCGGGCCCGAAGAGATGCACCGGGTCATGCGCCGTGGCCGCCGTGATCTGGCGCAGCGGCGAATAATCGTCCAACACAAAGATTCCGCGGCCATAGGTGCCGACCACTAGGTCGTTGCCGTGAATCACCATGTCGCGGTACGACGTGTTGGGAAGATTGAGCTGCAGCGACTGCCAGGTGTCGCCGTCGTCGAACGACACGTACATCACGCTCTCCGTACCAGCGAACAGGAGCCCCGCCTGTTTCGTGTCCTGGCGGATCACCCGGGCGAAGCTGCCGCTCGGCTGGTCCGTGGCCAGGCCGTTCACGATCGACGTCCAAGTCTTGCCGTAGTTGTGGGTGCGGAAGAAGTACGGCTTGTAGTCGCCGGTCTGGTGCAGGTCGGCCGCCACGTAGGCGGTCGCCGCATCGAAGTGGGACGCTTCGATCGCCAGGATGTCCGCCCGCCCCGGGATCGGCAGGTCGGGAATCGTGACGTCGGTCCAGGTCTTGCCCTCGTCGCTCGTCAGCTTGATCAGGCCGTTGTTCGTGCCTGCCCAGATGACACCGCGCCGCACCGGGGAGAGCGCGAGCGACTGGATCGCGCCACCGATGATGGATCCCGGTTCCCCCCGCCCGCGCACGCTATCGGGGGGCGGGGTGACGTCCTTGGGGTAGCCCAGATCGGGGGACAGCTTGGTCCAGTGCATCCCGCCGTCGGTCGTGGCCATCACGAACTGGAATCCCGTGATCAGCTCGTGCTGGTTCCAGGGCGCGAAGGCCAGGGGCTGCGAGATGGTGGTCCGGCCGTACAGGGCCGGATCGACGTTGGGACTCACGTTGATCCACTGCTCACTCGGGTAGGTGATTTTCAGGATCCCCGAGCCGCTGGCGTAGACGATGTTGGGGTTCAAGGGGTCGGGAATCGTCGTGCCCCACTCCCACCCCGACACCGGATTCCAATCGAGCGGCGTGACAGCGCCCAGGTTGCCGCGGCTGCGCGTACGGATCGCGCCCGCGTCCTGCTGTGAGCCGTACACCCAGTAGGGGTACGAGTTGTCGACCGTGATGTGATAGATCTGGTCGGTGGACTGATTGTACCAGGAGCTCCACGTGGCGCCGCCATCGAGCGTCACGACGGCGCCCTGATCGAGCCCGAGGAGCATGCGCTGGCCGTTGGTGGGGTCGATCCACATCTGCTGCGGATCGTCGCCGCCGGGGGCGCCCTTGAAGCCGGTGAAGCTGGTGCCGCCGTCGGTGGACTTGTACATCGCCGTGTTGACGGTGTAGACGACGTCGGGGTTCTTGGGATCGACGTAGACGCCGCAGTTGTAGCCGCCCTGACCGTTGGCGATGCGCTTGTCGGCGGCGTCCATCTGGCGCCAGGTGGCGCCGCCGTCGTCGGAGCGGTACAGGCCGAAGTTGCCGATGATGAACATCCGCTGGGCGTTCGTGTTCATGGCCACCGCGACCGACGTGCGGCCGGCGAGGCGCGGCAGGCCGCCGCCCGAGATCTCGTGCCATGTGAGACCTTTGTCCGTAGACTTGAAGAGCTTGGTCTGGGTGGGCCCCGTCTGAGTGCCCCCACCGCCGCCGGCGGCGGGCACACGGGCGGGGCCAGTCACCGGTACCACATAGTGCCGCACCGACGTCGCGAGCATGATCTCGGGGTGATCCGACGCCCAGGCGAGCTTTTGCAGGCCCGTCGAATCGTCTACGTATAGAGTCTTGGTCCACGTCTTGCCGCCGTCGGTCGAGCGGAACGCGCCGCGGGTCTCGCTCTTCTTGTGGACGTCTCCCTGGGCCGCGATCAGCACGAGGTTCGGGTCGCGCGGATCGACCAGGATCGAGGGGATCTGTCTCGTGCCGTCGAGGCCCAGGTGTTGCCAGGTCTTGCCGGCATCGACCGACTTGTAGACGCCGTTGCCTTCGTTGATGCCGCCGCCGGCGATCAGGTCTCCCATGCCGACGTAGATCACGTTAGCGTCGGAGGGGGCGACTTCGAGGGCGCCGACCGAGGACGCGGCGGTGACGTCGTCGAAGATCGGCGACCAGGTTTCGCCGACGCTGGTGGTTTTCCAGACGCCGCCGAGGGGGAGGCCGATGTAGAAGACGCCGGGCTGGCCGATGGCGCCCGAGACCGCCGAGATGCGCCCGCCGCGAAACGGCCCGAGGTTGCGCCAGACGAGCCCGGAGAGGAGGTTGGGAGCGACTGGCGCGCGACCAGGGGCGGAGCCGGCGAACGCACCGAGCGTGACGAGCAGCAGTGAGACGGCAGGGAGCCGGAGCGGCATGGACGTGCGTGCGGTCATGTCGGACAACTCGCGAGTTGTGGGGGTGGCGGCACGTAATCATAATGAGAACGACCGTGAAGCGCGGCAACGTCGGGATTGTTTGGGCCACGAGCCCGGGGCAGCTTGCGGAAGTGCGCGGACTGTTCCTGGAATACGCGCAGTCGCTCGGCTTCAGCCTCTGTTTCCAGGGATTCGATAAGGAGCTGGCAGAGCTGCCCGGGATGTATTCCCCACCTGACGGAAGGCTGCTGCTGGCGACCGTGGATGACCAGGCGGCCGGCTGCGCCGGGCTTCACAAGCTGGAGAGCGGTGTGTGCGAGATGAAGCGGCTGTATGTGCGACCCGCGTTTCGGGGGTCAGGTCTCGCCCGCCGTCTCGCGACGACCACCATCGCGGAGGCCCGTGGAATCGGCTACAAGAAGATGCGGCTCGATACCATCGTGGGCAAAATGGACCGCGCGATCGAGCTGTACCGTCAGCTCGGATTCAGAGAGATCGAACCCTATCGCCCGAACCCCATCCAGGGGGCTCTGTACATGGAGCTGACGCTGTGAGAGATGCGCCGTTCCGACGCCCACAACCAGCCGAAGCAGCGCCGTACTATTTGTTGAATCACGCCACAAGCCCGCCTTGACAACTGAAAACTACAGTTGTAAATCTACGCCTGTAGATCAACTGTGGAGTCGAGCATGCCAGGTCGCCATCAACTCACCGAGCTGCAACTCGCCATCCTGCGCGTCCTCTGGGATAAGGGCGAAGCGACGGTCCAGGACATCTGGGAAGCCCTGCACGCCGAGCGGGGGCTCGCCCAAACCACCGTCGCCACCATGCTGTCGCGTCTCGAGCGCCGGGGTGTCGTCACCCGGAGGGCCCAGTCCCGCCAGTACCACTACCGCGCCGCGGTGACCGAGCGGGAAGTGCAACACTCGATGGTCGGTGAGCTGACCGAGCGCCTGTTCGACGGCGACGTCACCGCGCTGGTCCAGCACCTGCTCTCGGGCCAAGACGTGAGCCCGGGTGACATCGCCAAGATCCGCGACATGATCGAGCGCGTCGAAACGAACGCCCAGGAGATCAAAACCAAATGAGCGCCCTCGCCTCCAGCCTGCTCGCGTGGCTTCTCACGTACTTGATCCACAGCACCGTGCTCCTGGGCGTTGCGTGGCTCGTGACCCAGCGGCGGCGCCTCGAGCCCGCCACCTCCGACCTCCTCTGGAAGGTGGCGCTGCTTGCGAGCCTCGTGACCGGCACCATCCAGTCGCGCCTCGAGCTTGCGACGCCGGCGGCGGTGCGGTTGCCCGTCGCCACGCTGCCCCAGACCGCGCCCCTGAACCAGCCGCCCGCCCCCGTCAGCGACCCGGCTAACCCGAGCGGTCAGTCTCCGGCCACTGTGCGAGACGCGACGGGTGGGAGCGTGTCGCGCGCGCCGTCGCTGCCCTTGGTGGTTGTGCTCCTGTGGGGCGCGATCGCGCTCGGCTCGTCCCTCTATTACGTGGCGCGACGGCTGATCCTGGTCGGCCGGCTGGCCGACCGCCGGCTCGTGAGCGACGGACCGCTCGCCGCGACGCTCGCGGAACTGCAGCGCACCACCGGATACCGGCGCCGCGTTCATCTCACGATGGCCCGGACCATCTCGAGTCCCGTGGCCCTGGGTCTCTCCGAGATCTGCGTGCCCGAGCTGGCGCTCTCCGAGCTCGGCGCCGAGCAGCAGCGCAGCATGCTGGCGCACGAGCTGGCCCATTTGGCGCGGCGCGATTCTCTCTGGCTCGCGGGAGCCAGCCTGATCGAGCGTTGCTTCTTCTTCCAGCCGCTCAACCGGTTGGCGCGCCGGGAGCTCGAGACGACGGCTGAATACCTGAGCGACGAGTGGGCCACGCGAAAGACCGGATCGCCAGTCGCGCTCGCGAAATGTCTGGCGACGGTGGCCGAATGGATTCAGGCGTCGCCTTTGGGCGTGCCCGTGGCGGGCCTGGCCGAACGGCGCTCGCTTCTCGTTTCCCGCATCGCCCGGCTGCTCGACGCGCGTCTGCCCTCGAGCCCCGCCTCGCGGCGTGGCTGGGCGGCGGCCGCGGCGCTGGGCGTAGTCGCGACGATCGCGGCCGCCCCACGCGTCTCCCAGGGAGTCGCGGCGGTGACGACGTCGGGGACGACGGCAACGCCGACCCAGCGTGCAGCGGAGCCCGTCGTGGTTCGCCAACCGGCGGCCCGGGGCTCGAGCCAGGACACCACGGTGGTCCTGGCGCTGATCGCTCGACTCAAAGACGAGAACGCCGGAGTGCGCGGTGCCGCCGCGCGATCGCTCGGACATTTGGGCGATCCGCGTGCCGTGTTGCCCCTGATCAACGTGCTGGCGGACTCGGACGGCGAGGTGCGCACGGCGGCGGTGGAAGCCCTGGCCGATCTCGCTGACCCGAGAGCCATCGGCTCGATTGCCGGCCTGCTCAAAGACCCCGTCGCCGACGTGAAGCGCAACGCGCTGGGCGCCCTGTCGCACTTCGATCAGGCAGTGCCCACAGCGCCGGTCGTGGCACTGCTGGACGACCCCGACGCCGACGTGCGCCATGAGGCGATCGATCTGCTGGTTCACCTCCACGCCCGCCCGGCCGCCGGCGCTATCGCCCGGCTGATTCACGACCCGTCGCCCGACGTGCGCCGCTCCGTCGTGGAAGCGCTCGGCAACCTGGGCGCCCAGAGCGGGGCCGCCGCCATCACCGACGCGCTGAGTGACGCCCACCCCGACGTGCGGCAAGCGGCGCTGGGGGCGCTCAACGACCTGAAGGCCCCAATCGCCGAAGCCACCCTCGTGAACCTGATGAAGGATCCGGCCGCCGACGTCCGCCAGCGAGCCGCCGAGCTCGCCGGAGAGCGCTCGGTGATCGCCGCGATTCCCCAGCTGCGGCACTTGATCGACGATCCCCGGGGCGACGTGCGCGAGGCCGCCACCCAAGCCTTGGGCCACATCGCCGACCCGGCGGCCCGGCAGGCGCTTCAGGCTGCGCTCCAGTCTCCAGATCCCAAAGTGCGGCGCGCCGCCGCCGAAGCGCTGGGGCAGGATCGATGATGCGCGCCCTGCACCTCCTCATTCTGTCGCTGGCGGCGGTGGGCCCCGGGCGGACCGGCGCTGATTCCGCGCGGGTCGCGACACTCCTCGCCGCCCTCGCGCACACCGACCCCGTGATCTGCGATCTGATCGGGGACCAACTCGGCAATTTCTGGATGGGCGGCGAACCCGGCCGCCTGGGACGCTTCGACGACGCACCCAACGTCCAGGGAGCCAAGGACTCACTGGCGGGCACCATCACCGATCCCCGCGCGGTGTCGCTCCTGGTCGCGACGCTCGGCACGGAGAACCCGTGCGTGCGACGGGTGGCGGCGAAGCTGCTTGGCCGGAGCGTCGTCACCGCCGCCGTGCTGCGGGGTCTGCTCGACAACCCCGCGCCGCGGATTCGCGAGAGTGCCGCCTTCGCCGCGGGGGTCGGGGAGCGGCGCGAGACGAGGGCTGCGCTCGAGCACCAGTTGGCGGATACTGCGACGGGCCCGGCGGCCATGGCCGCGTGGGCCCTGGGCGAGATCCAGGATCCCGCGTCGGCTCCGGCGTTGCAGGGTGCGTTGCGCGCCTCGCCCCCGCGGGTGCGACTGGCGAGTGCCTGGGCCCTGGGTCAGTTCGAGGACGCGAGCTTCGCGAAGGACGTGCTGCCGCTGTTGCGGGAGACTGATCCGGTCATGCGCGCCACCGCCGCCGAGGCGCTGGGACGGATGAAGAGCCCGCGCGTCGGTGCCGCGCTGGTCGGCGCGCTCAAGGACCGCACGGCCGCGGTCCGGCGGGCGGCGGTGCGGGCGCTCGCCGACCTGCACGAGCGGTCCGCGGTGGCGCCGCTCGAGGGGCTACTCCGGAACGATCCCGATCGGGAGGTGCAGCGGGAATGCGCCCGCGCCTTGGGCGAGCTGCACGCGGCGAGTTCGCTCGATGCGCTGGCCCGGGCGCTCGCGGACCCGGACGTCCTAGTGCAGCGCGAAGCCGCGAACGCGCTCGGGGAGCTCGAGGACCTGACCAAAGCGCCGGCCGCACTCGTGCGGGCCACGACGTCGCCGGACGTGGACCTGCGCCGCCACGCCACCAAGTCGCTCGCCAAAATCGGCGATCTCGCCACGGTGCAGGCGCTGGCAGACCGGCTGGGAGACGAGGACAAAGACATCCGCCTCGCCGCAGTGGAGGGGCTGGGCGAGATGAAGGTCGAAGCCGCCATCCCCGGGCTGACCCGGGCGCTGAACGACCGCGATCCCGAGGTGCGGCGCGCTGCGGCGGAGGCGCTGGGGAAGACGCAGGAGTAGCTGTAGCTACTCGCCGGCCGCACTCTCTCGCGCCGTGATCTCGTATTTGAAGTTGTCCGCGTCGAGACTGTCGAGCCTGCCGCCGGCCGTTTCCGCCTGCGGGTACATGAGGAACGGGACCGGTTGGCCCTTCGAGCCCGGCAGCGCGACGTCGTGCGCGAAGTTGTAGGCCATCCAGTTCATCTCCCAGGACCCGAAGAGCCGGGCGCGGGCCTGTTTCACGATCTCATCGTCGAGCGGCCGGTTTCGGGAGGAAAGCCGAACGGGGGCCCTCGTTGGGACCCCGTCGCGGGCACGTCAGCCTGGCCCGACCGCTCAGCGGACTACTACGGTACCCTGCATAGAAGGGTGAATGTGGCACGTGTACGCGTACGTGCCGGCTGTCGCGAACGTTCGCGCGATGGACACGTTCGCGTTGTTGCCCGCGATGTCGGCCGGGGCGCCCGCCTGCTGCGTGAAGAAAACGTTGTGCGGCACCGAACCAAACGCGAACGTCACAGTTTCGCCGACGTTCACGGGGAGCGTGCGAGGTGTGAACGTCAGGGAAGGCGTGGCGGCTACTGTGCTGGGCGGGGGGGGCGGTGCGGTGGTACCGTAGCCGTCGCCACCGCAGGCCATCGCCAGCAGTGCTCCGGTCAGCGTGGCCAGGACGAGTCGAGTCTTGCGCGTCAACATGTGTGTCTCCGTGTGACTGTGAGCCGATCATTCTAGGGCCGGTCCGCAACACGGTCTTGATCGAGACGAGCGCGCGGATTTGAACGTCCCTGCGGGGTGTCTTACTGAACGTGCCGCGGCTCTCCGTAGATGAAGTTGTCTGCGACAACGAGATCGACAGGCCCGCCGGCCGAGATGTCGTTCGTGGCAGCTCCCAGCACTCCGGTACCGAGCGTTATACGAACCCGCGCCACGATCGCTTCCGCAAACTTGGCGCCGACGAACGACAGTCCGGCGGCGTCGGAGCGCACGGGCGCGGCGATCCTGGCGAGGCTCTTTCCGTTCACGTCGAACAACTCGATCGTCGTCGCGGCGGCGGCATCGACATCGCTGAACACCGCCCCGAACCCCGTGACCAGGGCCGGCGTTGGCTGACCGGCGATCTGAAAGTCCACGTCCATCACGTTGCTGCCGATCGGCGAGAAAACCTTGGTCGGGCTGAACTCGCTGAACTCGGCCGCATACGTCGCGTTCACCTCCGAGAACCTCAGGCTGTCGTTCCGGAACCCGGTGCCCGGCGTGGTGAAGACTGCGCCGGACTTCACGTTCGTGTTGAAGAACGCCGCGGGAAAGTCGTTCCGGTTGTTGAATGGGTTGGCACCTGCGCCGTCCCACGAGATTTCACGGCGGCCCACCGGCTGCTCGCCCGCCGTGCCTCCGTTCGAGGGATCGCCCAGCAGCGTGCGGTATTCGACGACCTTCGCGGTGATGTCCCCCGTCGCGGATATGACAGTCGGAACAGGTGGCGGCGTCACCGTGGAGACGCCGGTGTCGTCATTGCACGCGCTGAACGCGAGGAAGGCGACGGCGAGTGCGAGGGTGCGGCCAAGAGCGCGCTGCATGGGATGATTCTCCTTGTCTCAGTCTGAGTGGGTCTGCGCTACGTGGAGCAAACCTGCGACAAGGGACTTACTGGGGACTTAAAGGGAGGATTGGTAGGATTACGGCAGCGCTTACAAGGGCGGTCCTCTCTAGGGAGACATCAGTCTCTGATACAGTTGCACCGTCTCCGCCGCGGGCTTCGTTTCAAGCTCCTTCCGCAGCACCCGTTCCACGCGCTGGTAGAGCTGCTGCACCTGCGACCGCTCGCCGAGCTTGGCGTGACAGGTCATGAGGCCGCGGTACGCCCGCTCGTCGAGCTCGTCTCGCGCCACGAGGCGGCGCCAAGCCTCGGCCGCGTCCGCCCAACGTTCCCGCTTCATGTGCCGCTCACCCAAAGCAACGAGCGCGCCGACGTACTTGTGGCGCAGCCGGTCGCGCAGCTCGAGATGCCAGTCGCCCACCACTTCGTGCTCCAGGAAATCGCCGCCGTACAGCGTCAGCGCCTCCTCGAGCAGCGTCGTATCGCCGTCCTTCCGGAGTCGGGCGAGTCCCGCGGTGACGTCGCGCTCGAAGCGACTGGCGTCGAAATCCACCGCGACCCGTGAGTCCACCGCGTACTGGTCGTTCGAGAGCGTCACCCAGTGTGCGCCGCCCAAGGTTTTGCGGAGCCGGTGCAGCGTGACGTGGAAGCTGTTGCGCACCTGCTCGATCGATGCTTCGGGCCAGAACGCGAGTCCCACCTGCTCGCGAGTGCGCCCGTCCGGGTGACACAGCAGGAACAGCAGCAGCTCCCGCGGCTTTGCCGAAGCCCAGATGAGAGGTCCGGCAGGCTGCGAGATCCGCAAGGCACCGAGTGCCCGGATCGTCAAGTGGCGTGTACCGGAAGCCTGTTTGGGAGGGGCGACCGGCGGAGCCTCAACGGCATCGGCGAGCCCCGGGCTGGGCTCGAGCGCATACGCGACGAGCTCCGGGAGCGTCAGCGCGCGCTGCGGCGGTGACGACGCGCCGAGGGCCTCGAATTCCTGCGTCTCTTGTGAGGACCACGCCGCCCCGATCTGGTCGCGCTGCTCGCGCACGCCGGCGAGAATCTGCGCGGCGCGCTCCGGCTGGCCCGAGAGATGGGCCAGACGTGCGAGCCCTTCCAGCGACCAGAAGCAACCCAAGGCGTCGCGATTGTCGGCATGAATCCGCAGCGCGCCGCGCAGGTCCGCGCCCGCAGCCTCGAGCTGGCCGCGCTGCAGCTTGAGGTGCCCCAGCATCGACAGCGGGAACGCGATCGCAGGAGGGTGTCCCAGCGCGCGACCGATCGCGTGGTTCTCGCTCAACAGCCGCTCGGCCCCATCGAGATCGCGTTGGTTCAACGCCAGCACACCGTGCCAGAACAGCGCGAACGCCAGGAGCACGCTGCCCGGCGCATGCGCGCGCGCCAGGCCGGTGGCCTCGACGAAGAGCCGCTCCGCTGCCGCAGGGTCGGGCGTCGAGACTCCAAGGAACACCAGCGCGTACGACAGGTGCCACGCATCGTTCTGGTCGCGCAACAGGGCCACGGCCCGCGCTGCGTTAGGTGCAACCTGATCGACCGCGCCGATCAATCGCGCTGTCATGGCTGCGGCCACGTGGGCCTTCCCCGCGTGGAGCGGCGGCACCGCGTCCGCGTGCGCAAGCGCCGCCTGCAAACGCTTCCAGCCCTCGCGGAAATGCCCGCGTGCGTACCAGTGCCAATGCAGGGCGGCGCAGAGCCGCAGAGACGTAGTGTGGTCCCCGGTCTCGTGTGCCCAGTCACCCGCGGCTCGAAAATTCCCCTCTTCGGCGACGAGCCGCGCGGTCAACTCGCGTTCGCCCGCGCCGCCAAACAT
>QHTK01000037.1 GCA_003220795.1 Gemmatimonadota bacterium
CGCGAGCGCCGTCGACAGCGCGGGGTCCAGCACATTGGCGTCGAGCCGCGGCGCCGCGCGCTGCGGGCCCGCCACATCGGGCCGCTCGCGGCACGCACCGGCAAGCGCCAGCAGCGCGACCAGTACGGAGCGTCTCATGCGTCCCCTCCTCAGGTTGTGGATGGAGCGAGACAGCAGGCGGCAAAAGGGGTGCCGACGGGTCGCAAAGCGGAACCCCAAGCCGCGTGTGGCGAAGACGCATCAGCGCGCGGGGTTGCGGCTCTTGGATCAGTGGAAGGTGACGCCCAACCCGAAGTCGACCACGTTCTGCTTCCAGCCGGTCGCGAACGTCCCGCCGCCGGACACGCTCAGGTCCCCGACCCCGCCGTATACGAAGTTGGCCACGGGCGTAAGAGAGACGTTGCGGCCGACCCGGATATCGTACCCGACGCCCGCCGTGAACCCCCAGCCCGTCCCTTCAACTGAAGGACTGGTGTCGACCCTGTAGTCGGAGAACCCCAAGCCGCCGGTGAGGAACAGGCCGCTGCGCGCGGCGGGATAGTAATAGAGGGACGCCGTGACGTTGGCCATCGTCTCGGTCGCGCCGCCGCTCTCGTGTGACCAGCCATTGATGGCGCCGCCGATCAGCAGGTTGCGGCTGGGTGTTCCGCCCAGCTTCAGGAATGCCGTGACGCCGCCGGTGCGGGACCCGCTCCCGCAGCTGTCGCACGTGACGTTGGCGGAGCCGTACCCCAGACCGAAACCGATCCAGAATCCGTTGCGCCGCTGGGGGTACTGCGCCCGGGCCGCGGGCGCCGCGACGCTGAGCAAGCCCGCTGCCGCGAGAATGCACGCTGCGGTACGCATCGAGCCCTCCCTCGAAATGACTCCCCGGGCAAGGCGAATTCCGTGCCGGTTGCGGGCAGGCCGGCAACACCGTCGCGCTGTCCTCTTTCGGGGGCACGAGGTGGTGAATGCGACCAAAGCCCGGCGGGGGCCGGGCCGTATCAATGGAAGGTGATGCCGAGCCCGAAATCGAAGACGTTGTGCTTGTAGCCCGTATCGATCGTCGTCCCGCTCTCCTTCAAGTCTCCATCGCCGCCCCAGTAGAAGTTGGCGACCGGCGTGAGCGAGATGTTCCTGCCGACCCGGATGTCATACCCCGCGCCGACCACGAACCCGAACCCGTTCGCTGTCGCGGTGCCGGAGTTGCTGACTCGGAGGTTGGCGTAGCCCACGCCGCCCTTGAAGAAGAACCCCGTTTGCGGCGCAGGATAGAGGTACGCCGCGGCCGACACGTTGCCGAGCGTCACCGTGACGCCTGACTCACCCTTGGTCCACGCATCCACCTCGCCGCCCAGCAACACCGACTTGTTCAGCGTGCCGCCGAGCTTGACGTACCCGCTAGCACTTCCCTCGCGGGTGGTGGACCCGCAGGCGTCGCACGTCAAGCCTGCCGTGCCGTAGCCGAACCCGAAGCCGATCCAGAACCCCTCGCGTGTCTGGGGATGCTGGGCCCACGCCGTGGTGACGGCGAGACCGGCGAGCCCCAGGAACGAGACGAGAACCCGAATTACCGCACGCACACGCCCTCCCTTTAGGGGGTGGAAACGCCCCCAAGGTGGGAGTCGAGCCTGAAAGGGCAAACTCCTGCCGCTGCGGGGCCGGCCAGGGCGGATGGCTGTGTCGCAGCAATTCGACATATTCGGCAGACTACTGGTGACGGCATGATGCTTGCTCTGGCAGCGGCACACTCGTGGTGTCATCAAAATCGCGCCGAATTGGCAAAGATTGCTTGACACCTGTTCTCGGGAGGCGTTAGCTTGACCCCATGAAACTCATCACCACCATCGTGCGGCCCGACCGCCTCGCCGAGGTCAAAGCGGCGCTGTTCCGGGCCGGCGTCACCGGGATCACGCTGACCCGCGTCAGCGGCCACGGCGGCGAGCAGGAGATCGTCGAGCAGTACCGCGGCACCACCGTCGTCATGGAATTCCACGAAAAGGTGAAGATCGAGATGGCGTGCTCGGAGCCGTTCGTGCAGCCGTGCATCGACGCCATCCTGTCTTCCGCCCGCACCGGCGAAGTCGGCGACGGCAAGATCTTCGTCCAGCCGATCGAGCGCGTCATCCGCATTCGCACGGGTGAAGTGGACAACGCCGCGCTCACCGCCGTAAACGCCGACGCGGTACAGCGGGAGGCGCTCAAGCACGTCCAGCACGCCGGCGCCGGGGCGGGGGCCGGGGAGGAGGAGTCATGAACGCCGCGATCTCGGCGGGCGACACCGCCTGGGTGCTCACTGCCACCGCCCTCGTGATGGTGATGACGGTGGGGCTGGCGTTCTTCTACGGCGGGCTGGTGCGGCCCAAGAACGCGCTCAACACGATGATGATGAGCGTCGTGGCACTCGGCCTGATCAGCGTGCAGTGGGTGCTGTTCGGCTACTCGATCGCGTTCGGCCACGGCTCACCCCTGTGGGGCGGGCTCGCGTGGCTCGGGTTCCGCGGAGTGGGAGTTGACCCCGACCCCGCGTACGCCGCCACGATCCCGCTGCAGGCGCACGCCATGTTCCAGCTGATGTTCGCGATCATCACGCCGGCGCTCATCTCGGGCGCGATCGTGGAGCGGATGCGGTTCCGGGCGTACGTCGTGTTCCTGCTTTTGTGGGCGACGTTCATCTACGATCCGCTGGCGCACTGGGTGTGGGGGGCGGGCGGCTGGCTCCAGAAGCTGGGCGCGCTCGACTTCGCGGGCGGCACGGTGGTCCACATCAGCGCCGGCGTCTCGGCGCTGGTCGCCGCCCGGATGCTAGGGGCCCGGCGCGACTTCAAGCGCACCGCGATCGTGCCGCACAACGTCCCGCTCGTGCTGCTCGGCGCGGGGCTCCTGTGGTTCGGGTGGTTCGGCTTCAACGCCGGCTCGGCCCTCGCCGCCAACGGCCTGGCCGCGCTCGCGTTCACCAACACCAACACCGCAGCCGCGATGGCGCTCGTCACCTGGGCGTGTCTCGACCTCGTCCGCACGGGCAAGATCACGGCGGTAGGAGCCGCGACCGGGCTCGTGGTCGGGCTGGTGGGTATCACGCCCGCGGCCGGCTACATCACCGCTCCGGCCTCGCTGGCGGTCGGCGCGCTGGCGGCGCTGGTGAGCTATACGGCGATTCAGATCCGCGCGACCACCCGGCTCGACGACTCGCTCGACGTGTTCTCCTGCCACGGGCTCGCGGGAGCAGCCGGGGCGATGCTCACCGGCGTGTTCGCGACCAAGCTCGCGAACCCCGCGGGGGGCGACGGCTGGCTGGCCGGCAACTTTGCGCAGATGGGGGTGCAGCTCGTCGCGGTGCTGGCGACGGTCGCGCTCGCCGCCCTCGGCACCGCGGTGATCCTGACGATCGTGAAGGCCACGGTGGGCATCAAGGCCGACGTGCGCGCCCAGCTGCGCGGGCTCGACCTGAGCGAGCACGGCGAAGAGGCGTACTTCGGCGAGCAGGGGGCGATCGCCGGACCGGGCACGGCGCTGGGCGAAAGCGTGGTCGTCTCGGCCGTGGCGACCGAGCCGCTCGGGGCGCCCGCCACGGGCTAGGGTCAGGCTCCGTGGAGCCAGCGCAGCCGGAACAGGTCCCAGGCGAACCGTCCCGGCGAGGTGAGAGAGGTAATGGGGATGCGGCGCAGCTCGAGCAGGTCAGTCGCGTCCCTATTCATGCGCTCTCGGACGGTGACGCCGGCCTCGTACCCTGAGTCCCGCGCGAATTGCAGCGTATCCTGGGTGTATTCGCCGTACGGGTAACTGAGCACGGCCACCGGTTTGCCGAGCAGCGCGCCCAGCTGCTCGCGCGACGTGCGCAGCTCGCGCAGCACCTCGACCGGACGCAGCGCCGCGAGATGCGCATGCGTGGCGGTCTGCGAGCCGAACTCGATCCCCGTTTCCTGCATGTCGCGGATGTCGCTCGCGTCGAGCAGCGGCTCCTGGATCTCGTCTGCGTCCCACAGGTTTGTCTTCCCCACGTACGCCGTCACGAGAAAGATCGTGGCGCCGAAGCCGTACTGGCGCATCAGGGGGAGCGCGATCGTGCGGGTCAAGCGGTAGCCGTCGTCGAAGGTGAGGATGATGACCCGTCGAGGGAGCCGCCGCTCACCGCGGCGGTAGGCGAGGTAGTCCAGGAAACTGATGCTCGTGTAGCCGTGGCGCGCCAGGAACGCGAGCTGCGCCGCGAACTGCTCGGGCGTCACGTAGTTCTTCGGGTAGCGCGAGCCCGGTGGGATGCGGTCGATCTTGTGGTACACGAGAATCGGCAGCCTCATGCGAGCACATGATAACTCACGCCCCGAGTTCTCACCGCTCTCGCACCGTGATCTCGCGCGTCGCGCTCGCCCGCTCTCCGCCGGGCCCCTGCACCACGATCTCGATGCGATACTGCCCGGGCGAAAGGCCCGAGAGGTCGACGGCCAGGGCCCGGCCGGCCACCGACCCGCGCTGCTCGGGGATTTCCCGCCACTCAAGCCGTACCGAGGCGCGCCGGCCGGCGAGCCGCAGCGACTCCACCGCGTTCCGCAGCCACCCTGTGCCGACCGGCAGCACCGTGACCACGGTGCTTACCGCCTCCCCCGAATCGAGCCCCGAGACCTCCCAAAACAGTCCGACGCGCGCACGCGGGTGCATCACGGTCGAACCCCGCACGTAGGGCAGCGCGGCCGCGAGCTGGGTCGGCAAGGAGTCGGGAGGATCGAACAGCAGGATGTCGGAAACGGATAACCCGGCCCCGGGGGCGGGCGCGGCTGGCGGACGCACGCCGTACCGCGCTCGGGCGACGTGGCGCCGCGCTGGAGCCACGAGCTCGAGGCTCACGAGCTGCGCCGCACGGTCCACTTTGGCGACGATGACGTCCGCGGGTCTCGCGTCCTGGCGGCGCTCGATCACCGGCGCACTGCGCTCGTCGCGCGCCAGCACGAGCGCCGCCTGCAGCGAGTCCCGGGAGAACAGGGTATCCGAGCGCACGTCGTAGGCGGCCACCACGAGACACGAATCGCGTCGCGGGAACAGCGCGATCTGGTGCTCGAGCGGGGCGAACGCGGTGGCGTACCGCGGCGCGTAATGCTCGCGGGCGCGCGGCGCGTGGGGCTCCCAGACTTGCGGGCTCGCGCTCGCCGGATCGTCCAAGGCGGAGGCGTCGGGCAGAAAATGAAACGCCGGTTGCGGCTCGTGGCCCGTGATCGGCGGATCTACGAAGCCGCTAAAGGTCCTGGGCTCGCCCTGCGTCCAGTACGACGGCCACCCGAACCGCAGCGTCACCTCGCGCAGGTCGTCGCCCCAGGGCACGCCGTAGGTGGAGCGCGCGTCCCCCTCGATCTGCGCCATGGTGGCGCGGGCCAGGTGCTCGGTGCGACGGTCGTTGCCGGGGAGGGAGTAGAGCGGCTGGGCGAGCCACCACACGCGCTGCTCGAGCGCGCCGCGCTCGTCACAGGGGAGCCGGCGATAGCGCCGCGCGACGGGAGCATCGAGCAGCGGTGCGATATCGGTCCAGCGACAGCGCTCGTCCGGCGGCATGGCGTCGAGCGCGTCGCGATACACGCTGTCCGCGGATGCGAAGTCGCCCGCGACGTGCCAAGCCAGGCCCGTGAGGGCCTGGCACCACCATATCGGGGCGCGGCACGCTCGGGCGGCAAGTAGCGCGTCGACCGAGCGACCGCTTTGCAGCAGGTAGCGCACCCGCTGGCCGGCGAGCCACTCGTCGCCTGGAAGGGCAAGCGCCGCGGTATCGAGCGTCGCGAGCAAGCGGTCGCGCGCCCGCGTGATTGCCTCGGACTCGAGGGGCGGAGGTCGCTGCGGCTCGGCGTCGTCGTCGTACCAGTAGCAGAACCGACCGATTTGTACGTCGCAGTCGGCACCACCGTGGCCGGGTTCCTTCGGGAGGTTGTGCCGCCGGATCGACTCGAAGTCCGCCTGCGCGGCACGAGCGGAGCGCAAGATGTGCTGCGAGTCGGGGAGCTGCGCGGCCGTAGCGCGCCCCCAGGGGGCGAGTTGCCCTGCGAGCGCAAAGAGGATTGCAGCCGCTCGCTGCGTGCGTCGCGGGTACACCGTGGCAAAGTTAACGAAGCGGTGGGTCAGCAGGCACGCACGGTCGCCCGTAGTCGGTTGATGATGCAGGTCGTGCCGTCGTGGCCGGTGCAAGCGAAGGAGGCTGTATGTTAGCGTCACTGCTGTTACTTCATTCCCTGAGCGCGGCCGTTGCGGCGGATCCGCCGGTACGCGTGTGGTTCAATTCCGACGGCCATTATGAGTTCGGCGACCGGGCGAAGGTCTACGCCCAAACTGCCGACGACGGCTATCTGGTGGTGCTGCGCGCTGACGCCCAGGGGCACGTGCGGGTGCTGTTCCCGATCGATCCCGACGGCAACCAGCAAATCCGCGGCGGCAAGAAGGACGAGCTGAAGGGCCGAGGGGGCCGAGAGGCGTTCGTGGTGGACGACACGACGGGCCACGGGACGGTGCTCGCGGCGTTCGCCCGGACGCCCTTCCAGTTCGACCAATTCGCCAAGAACGGGCACTGGGACTACAGCGCGCTCGACGACTCAACCGTGCGTGCCGATCCCGAAGCGGGCCTGCTGGACCTCGTGCAGCGGATGCGGGGGGCCGGGGATCACTTCGACTACGACGTCGCGAGCTACACGGTCGGGCCGCCCCCGCGCTACGTCGGCTGGGTCAGTCCGTACGCGTGGTCCGGCTGGTGGGATCCCTGGTATGCCCCCAGGATCGCGGTGGGCCTCCGGTTCGGTGACCCCTACTACTACCGGCCGTTTGTGGGGCCGGGGCGGTGGCGTCGCTGGTAGCCTGACGAGGATGGGTGGTGAGGGTGGCCGTCCCCCTCGTCCACTCCAGAGGCGCCGGTCGGAATCGAACCAACGAATTGACGTTTTGCAGACCTCTGCCTTACCACTTGGCTACAGCACCGGCACTGAACTGATGCGCCACGCCCAGAATGAAACGGCGCCGCGGACCGGCACAATTGCGGCCGTCGGCGGGCGTTATCATATTCGGCCCGCACCCGCTGATGCAGACAGTGACCTGTGTCCCCTTTGCACCAGGAGGTCTGCTATGAATCGGCTACTGCGGTTACCCGTCGCCCTCTCCTTGATCGCCCTCGCGGCGTGTTATCATGCGACGATCGAAACGGGTCTCACGCCGTCCACGGTCGTCATCGATAAGTCGTGGGCGTCAGGGTGGCTCTGGGGCCTCGTCCCCCCGAGCACGATCGAGACCGCCAGCAAGTGCCCCAACGGCGTGGCCAAAGTTGAAACCAAGCACAGTTTCCTGAACCAGTTGGTTTCCGGCCTCTTGGGGGGGATCTACTCACCGATTGCTATCAAGGTGACGTGCGCGCAGGGCGGCCGTGCCGCCGCGCCGGGTGCTTCCGAGGTCCCCGTACCGTCGCGGGCTTCGCCCGATGAGCGCACGGCCGCGGTGCAGCGCGCGACCGAACTCTCACTTGAGACTGGCGGTCCCGTGTTCCTCAAGTTCTGAGCACGCCGAGGGAGGCAAAACGAGCGGGGGCAACCTGACAGTGCCCCCGTTCTCGTTACGGGCGGTCCCAGCCGCGTGGGGTAGTCTTGCTCGCAGAGGCGCCGGTCGGAATCGAACCGACGAATAGAGGTTTTGCAGACCTCTGCCTTACCACTTGGCTACGGCGCCGCGAGACGTAAACTGGCAATCTACTTGGACTTTCTCAACCCATCCCCGGAAGTTCTTCCGACCTGACGCGGAAAGGCCCGAACGTTCGAGCCTTGGGCCCTTGACGTAGCATTACGATCGTCATATTAGTGCCAGATGCCGTAGCCGCCCGGCCACAAGCAACCGATCAGCACGCCGCCCGGGTACCGCGCACGGGCCGCTTCGCCTACCTGGCGGCCCTGGTCGAAGAGATCCTGGAGCACCCTTATGGCTGGAGCTCGAGCGCGTCGGGCTCGTGCACCTCCCACCAGAGCTCCTTGTGGCACTGGAGGCCGGAGGTGAAGCGGGACTGGGAGAGGCGAGCGGCCGTCGGCGTCGTGGCGCGAAATGTAGTGGGGTTGACTCGCTAGCTTTCATCTCATGCCACGCTATGCGGCGTTTCTCCGTGGGGTCAGCCCGATGAACGCGAAGATGCCCGAGCTGAAGCAGGCGTTCGAATCGGCGGGGTTCACAGACGTCAAGACCATTCTGGCGAGCGGAAACGTCGCGTTCAACGCGCGCGCCACATCGGCAACGTCGCTGCAGCGCAAAGCCGAAGGCGCAATGTTGGAGCGGCTCGGTCAGGCATTTCTCACGATCGTGCGTCCCATGGACATGCTCGGCGAGATGCTTGCATCCGACCCGTATCGGGCGTTCCGCCTGGAACCGGCCGCGAAGCGCATTGTCACGTTTCTGCGCGATCGACCGACGGCGAAGCTCCGGCTGCCCATCGAGCGGGATGGCGCACGTATTCTCTCCATGACAGAAAGGGAAGTGTTCAGTGCCTATATGCCGACCCCCAAGGGGCCGGTCTTCATGGTGCTGCTCGAGAAGGCGTTCGGTAAAGAGGTGACGACCCGCACGTGGGACACCGTCGCGAAGGTCACGCGCGCGTAAGACTCGCCTCGATCCTCCGATCCGGAACCAGCCACAGCAGCGCCACCGCCACGTAGAGCGCATCCGAGATCCACTGATTCACGAACGCCATCGGGATCGCCAGGACGTACGCCGCGATCGAGAGCTTCCCCTTGAGGTCACTCCCCACCGCCGTCGCGAGGTTCGAGTGCGGGCCTTGGGCGCCGATGACGGCCGTCTGCAGGATGGTGTACGCGATGGCGGAGCAGAGGAGTACCGCGCCGTACAGCGCCGTCGGCAGGGGCGCGAAATGATTCTCGCCCATCCAGCCGGTGATGAATGGGGTGAGCGAGAGCCAGAACAGCAGGTGCAGGTTCGCCCACATCACCTTGCCGTTGATCCGCTCGGCGGCGTGAAGCATGTGGTGATGGTTGTTCCAGTAGATGCCGACCATGACGAAGCTCAGCACGTATGTCAGGAACACCGGCACGAGTGGCTGCAGCGCGTCCCAGTCCGTGCCGTGCGGCACCTTGAGCTCCAGCACCATGATCGTAATCAGGATCGCGATCACGCCGTCGCTGAACCCTTCGAGACGTCCCTTCGTCATGCGCCGCCTCCTTGACGTGGAGTTTGCACCCACCGTCGAAGTATCTGCTCCGTGGCCGCCCGCTGCTAGATTGGTGCGCGTGCCGAAGAAGGTCGCGCGACACCACGTCTACGTGATCGAGCTCGATCCCGCAGTGCTCGAGCTTACCGTACGCGGAGGCGCAGCGCATGGAGTGGGCGTTGGCGCGAGAGCTGCGCACCGACGGGTATGCGGTGTGGCAGAAGTAGCTCCGGAGAGGAAAGATGGCGAAGACGAGCGCAGGTCTCCTGATGTTTCGCCTCAGAAATGGTGAGCCTGAGGTGCTACTAGTGCATCCGGGAGGACCGTTTTGGGCGAAGAAAGTGGTCCACGCCTGGGCGGTGGAAGGCGACTGCGATCCCGCGCAGCTACACAGCAACCTGTTTTCTCTGGAATGGCCGCCGAAGTCGGGCAAGCAACAGCAATTCCCTGAGGTTGACCGAGCCGAGTGGTTCTCTGTCCGAGTGGCGCTCCAGAAGATCATTCCCGCGCAACGCGGGTTCGTCGCCGAGCTGGTGACGATTCGCGGTAACGATCGAGAGCCTCCGTCACGTCGTCTCGGAATCGAACGAGGACCCGCCTGAGCCAGAGCCGAGACCTTGAGGGCACGGGTTTCGGGCATCTGCCGCTGAGAATGGCCTTGCGCCCTTGACGTAGCATTACGATCGTCATATTACTACCCCATGCGGTACCCGCCCGGCCACAAGCATCGGACCCACCAGCGGATTCTCGACACCGCCGCCCGTCTGTTCCGCAAGCGCGGCTACGCCGCGACCGGCGTCGATGCCGTCATGAACTCGGCCGGGCTGACCACCGGCGGGTTCTACGCCCACTTCCGCTCCAAACAGGCGTTGCTCGCCGAGGCGCTCGAGCTCGCCTTCCAGCGATCCCGCGACCACTGGCGCTCGCGGCTCCAGGGCCGGGAGGGCCCCGCATGGGTGCGCGCGCACATCACGTCCTATCTGAGCCAGGAGCATCGCGACGCGGCCGAGCACGGCTGTCCGATGCCGGCCCTCGGCGCCGAGATCGCCCGGCTGTCCCCGACGTCGCGAGAAATCTTCGAGCAGCACCTGAGCCGCCTCGTCGCGGCCCTCGGGTCGAAGCTCAATCCCCGGTCGCCCGACGCGACTCCCGCCATCCCGGCGGTCGCGCTGTGCGTGGGCGGGCTGCTCCTGGCCCGCGCTGTGAAGGACCGGGCGTTGTCGAATCGGATCCTCGACGAGTGCCGCGCCGCGGCGCTGCAGCAGATCGAGACCACCGCAGGGTTGGGAGGAACGTCATGACGCAGACGGTATTGATCACTGGGGCGTCGTCGGGAATCGGTCGGGCGACGGCGCAGCTGCTGACAGAGCGAGGATTCACGGTATACGGCACGGCCCGCCGGCCTGACCGGGCAACGCCGGAGCAATTCCGGCTGTTGGCGCTCGACGTGCGCTCGGACGAGTCGGTGCGGGCCTGCGTGGACCAAGTCCTGTCGCAGACCGGCCGGCTCGACGTGCTCGTCAACAACGCCGGATACGCGCTCACCGGCGCCGCCGAAGAAACGAGCCTCGCCGAAGCCAAAGCCCAGTTCGAGACCAACTTCTTCGGCACGGTCCGCATGGTGAATGCCGTGCTCCCGGGCATGCGAAAGGCCGGCGCGGGCAGGATCGTCAACATCGGGTCGCTCGCTGGCCTGACCGCCATTCCCTTCAGCGCCTTCTATTGCGCCACCAAGTTCGCGCTCGAGGCCTACTCCGAAGCCTTGTGGCACGAGCTACGGCCGTTCGGCATCACCGTTACGCTGGTCGAGCCGGGATTCGTCCACACCCGGATGACCGAAGCCGCGCAGCTCGTCGCGGGACCGCTCCCCGCCTACGAGGGACCGAGGCGCCGCGTGATTGCGGCGATGGGCCGTTCCGTGGAGCGGGGCATTGCCCCTGAGCAGGTTGCGCGCTGCGTGCTCCGGATCGTCGAGAGTCGAGCGCCGCGGCTGCGCTACCGGGTGGGAGCCGAAGCGACGTGGCTCCCGCGCTTGAAGAATGCCGCGCCATGGACGGTGTTTGCCGCGGGCGTGCGCCGCCGCTTCGCGGTGGACGCCTCGACCTGACCCAAGCACGAGAGGAGGTTCGGTGCGATGGCTACGACCGAGTTGCAGACGTTCCTAGGCGTGTGGGACGCCGAGGCCCAGAAAACCGCCACGTTGCTGCGCGCGCTGCCCGCGGGCCAGTACGACTTTCGGCCCGACGCGGGCGCCCGCTCGCTGGGCGAGCTCGCCTGGCACCTGGCCGAGGCGGACGCGTACGTGAGCTGGGGCATCGAGCAAGGCAAGTTCGCGCCGGGCGCCAAGGCACCCGGCCTCGAGCGGCCCCGGTCGATCGAGGCGCTCGCCCCGGGCTACGAGCGGGTGCACGCCGACGCGGTGGCACGCGTGCGGCGGCTGGGCGCGGACGACCTGGACCGCCGGCTCACGTACTTCGATGGCAAGGAGCGACCGGTTCGGGACCTGCTGTGGTCGGCGATGCTGTTCCATAACATCCACCACCGCGGCCAGCTGTCGGTGCTGTGCCGGCTGGCCGGCGGCACGGCCCCCGGGATGTTCGGTCCGAACCGCGAAGAGATGGCGCGCTTGCGGAGCCGGACGGGAGGGTAGCCTACCGTCAGTCCACACCCAGCTAGCGACCTCCGCAGTACAGAGATCGCGACGGGGCTCCTTGATGACTATCCCGCTGACGTGCCCAGCCTCCGAGTTCCAGGTTACGTGATCGCCCACCTTGAACACTCTCTGCGTCCCTACTCCGCCACGGCCGCGAGGAACTGCTCGATGCGCGGCCACTCGGCCCGCCCGTCAGCGTAGCCGAGCTCGATCAGCGCGGTCGTGTAGGCCGGGTCGAACAGCAGGTAGCTCAGGAAGTCCACCGCGGTGGTCCGGTGGCCGCCCATCCGGCGCACCACCCAGCGAACCGCGGGCGGCAGCTTGGCCCCAGACCCCGCAGCGAGCGCGCCGAGGTCCCGTGAAGGTCGGAGCATCAGGAGGCTGACCGGTCGCAGTCCCTCGGGCGCCGCCCCGGCAGGAACCCGCGCCAGCGTTCGGTTAATGCGCTCGATCCGCTCGGCGTCTGCCTCGAGGGCGTCGAGGAAGATCGCGTGCAACAGCAGCCCGATCACTTCCGCGAGGGTGGGATAGTCGCCCAGCGTGGGGACGGGCGAGGCCGCCAGCTCGGGCTCGCTGCGCTGGGTGACCACGAGGATGGCCCGTGCGCCGAGGTGGATCGCCGGAGCAAGCGGGGCGGTCTGGCGCACGCTGCCGTCGCCATAGAATGCGTCACCAAGCCGAACCGCCGGAAAGAGGATCGGCAGGGCGGCGGATGCCATCACGTGGTCCAGAGTGAGCCGCGCACGCACCGCGTATCGCAGTGCGCGCCGCCAGGTGGGCACGCCTGACGCGCCGTGCACGAACGTCACCGTCTGACCAGAGGCGTACGAGGTCGCGCTCAGGGCCACCGCATGCAGGCGGCCGGAGGCGATGTTTGCATCGATTCCTCCGAAATCGAGGCGCGCGGCCAAAGACTCGCGCAGCGGGCTCATGTCCATCAAGCCGCGGACGACCGCAGCCTCTCCGCGCGCGCCCAGCAGGGGTCCGGCCACGCCGCGCAGCAGCGCCCGCCCCAAGTGCCAGGGCTGGATGCGGTAGACACGATCTACCACCAGATGGCTCCAGTGGTCGCGCAGCGCGCCACAGGCGGCCGACAGCGTCTCCGCGTGCGCCGCGAGGTATACGGCGTTGATCGCGCCCGCGGACACGCCGGTGAGGATAGGAAACTCGAGGCCGGGCGCCCGCTCGGCGATCGCCGATAGGACGCCTACCTCGTAGGCGGCCCGGGCGCCGCCGCCCGCCAGGACCAGCGCCAGGCGGCGCGAGCCATGAGGGATCGGTGTGCTCGTCATCATGCCCTCGCGTACCCACATACCCTCTAGAACGGCACCGTGAGCCGCAACCCGCGGTGACACTGCTTACAGGTGACCGGTTGCGGTGCGCGCCACCGCGGCGCGAGCTCGAGAGTCTGCTCCGTCCCGCAGTCGGGACATGCGCCATGCGCATCGGTCGCGAGCTCTGCGGTGCCGAGCCGCTGGAAGAACTGCCACATGCCGTAGAGCACGAACGATGGAACGAGTACAAAATGTGCGACGGGGATAAACACTGACAGGAGGGCCACGCCCCACCACTTGCCGAGTCCCTCCAGCGCCCGCCGCGTGCGCTGCTGGCGATTGAACTCCCGGATCGTCACGGTGCCGCGTGTGGGCCTGCCATGGTAGCCGCTGAGGCTGAACGGCTGAACGCGAGTGTTATGAGACCGCACGGCCATTTGTACCGAACTCCCATAAGCCCGCTCCCGAAGAGCTGGGTGTCACTGACCAGTCAGCCTCGACGGGTGTGAACAAGCGCTGCCTTGCCACGGCCTCGACGGGCGGCTACTTAGGACGGTGGCTGCCGCGCTGCCAGCGGCATCAGCATGGTCCCGGGATCATGTTGCCGGAGAGCTCTCAGTCGTTCATCCTTCGCAACGCCGAGCCCTTGTGCAGGGCGATGTGGTCGGTCTTGTCGCTCTCGATCTCATACTGTGGCTCAGCCTCGCTCGCGTGGTGGGTGTACCCTTTGTAATTAACGTCTTCCGTGTGCACCTTGATGATTCTCCCGCTGACGTGCCCAGCCTCCGAGTTCCAGGTTACGTGATCGCCCACCTTGAACTCCCTCTTCACTACGGGCCGCCTCGGATTGGACGACATCAGCCGTCCTTGGAATCAGAGAGTGGAAAGGGAACATGAGATCTCTCGTGCAAGCCCATCAGTTGTTTGACCCGGTCGAGCGTCGGGGCAGCGAGCAGACGGGCGCGTTCGGAGCTTTCGACGACGATGGCATCAAGCGCCTCCGGCTGGGCCGACAGATCCAGGTACCTTTGCCGAATGGGCTGGAGCGTCGTGACGACTAAGTCCGCGACCGCACGCTTCAGGACCGTGTAGCCCTTTCCCACGAACGCGGCCTGCACTGCCTCACGGCGCCGGCCCGACAGGAGTTCGTAGATCGTCAGGAGGTTGGTCACACCCGGGGACGCGTGCTCGGGCCGGACCTCACGCCCAGAATCGGTGACCGCATGCGTGATCGCGTGGCGGATCACATCTGGAGAGTCGACCAGGCCGATGGCGTGGCCCTTCCGGGTCTCTCCCAGACTCTTGCTCATCTTCGCGCTCGGATCGTCCAAGCCCATGATCCGCGCGCCGCTCGGCCGGAGCATCGCTTCCGGGAGCGTGAAGACGTCTCCGAAGAGGGCGTGAAACCGCCGCGCGATGTCGCGGGTGAGCTCGATGTGTTGCCGCTGATCCTCACCGACGGGAACCAGGTCGGCGCGATAGAGCAGGATGTCCGCCGCCTGCAGCACGGGGTACGCGAGCAACCCCGTCCCTACGCTCTCGAGATCGGCCGACCGGGCCTTGAACTGAATCATGCGCTCGAGCCAGCCGACCGGCGTCACGCAGCTGAGGAGCCATGCCAATTCTGCGTGTGCGCCGACGCGCGATTGAACGAATAGGATCGCGCGCGTGGGATCGATGCCGCAGGCCAGGAGCACGGCCG
>QHTK01000038.1 GCA_003220795.1 Gemmatimonadota bacterium
CCCACCTCTACCTCCACGTCCCCTTCTGCGTGCGCCGCTGCTCCTATTGCGACTTCGCGATCGCAGTCCGCAAGCGCATCCCGGCCCGGGAGTATGTGGACGCGGTGCTTCGAGAACTGGAGATGGTCCGCGCGGCGGACCCCGGGGCGGCGACCGAGGGCCCGGAGGGCCCGAAGAAGTCCTTTAGGGTGCCCCGGGGCGCTCTCGAAACCGTCTACTTGGGTGGCGGCACGCCTTCGCTGCTTCCCCCCGATGCGCTGGCAACGCTCGTTACGTCTTTGCTCGACGCCTTCGGCGCGACGTCCTCGCGTGACGCCGTTGAAGTAACGGCGGAGGCCAATCCCGAGGACCTGACGCCCGAACTTGCAGGCGTTTGGCGCCGCGTCGGCATCAACCGCGTAAGCCTCGGCGCCCAGTCATTCGATGACCGTGTTCTGACGTGGATGCATCGCTCCCACGACGCGACGCGCATTGCCACGGCGGTGCGGACGCTCCGGGACGCCGGGATCGACAACATCTCGCTCGACTTGATCTTCGCCCTGCCGGCCGAGCTCGAGCGCGACTGGGAGCGGGACTTGGAGCTGGCTTTGTCGCTCGGCCCCGATCACCTGTCGCTGTACGGGCTCACGGTGGAAGAGCGGACGCCCCTCGCCCGCTGGATCTCGCGCGGGGCCATCGCGCCTCCGGAAGACGACCGCTACGCGGACGAGTATTTGCTGGCACACGTACGGCTTGCGGCGTACGGCTATCATTTCTACGAGGTGTCCAACGCCTGTCGGGACCAGCGGCGATCGCGGCACAACTCGGCCTACTGGTCCGGTCGCCCCTACCTCGGGCTCGGCCCCGCGGCCCACAGCTACGACGGTCGCGCGCGTCGCTGGAACGTCGCGGCCTGGCCGGCGTACGCCCGCGCGGTCGCGGACGGGCGCTCCCCGGTCGAGTCCTCCGAGGTCCTCACGCCGGCGCAACGGGAACTGGAACGCGTTTACTTAGCGCTGCGGACCGAAGCGGGGGTTTCCCTCAGCACCCTGCACCATCCTCCACCAGCCTCCACAACCCGCTGGGTTGACCGAGGCTGGGCCGAGGTCCGAGATGGGCGGCTGGTCTGCACTCCCCAAGGCTGGCTGCGGCTCGACTCCCTGGTGCGCGACTTGACCGAGCTGGGAGTAGTGGCGTAAATTGTTAGCAGCTAAGAGGTTGGGTGATATGTCGCAGTCTCTGACAGAGCGTGAACGGCAGGTGCTCGAGGCGGTTATCGAGACCTACGTTGAGACCGCTGAGCCGGCGGGGAGTCGGACTATCTCCCGGCGCTCCGGCATGATGCTGTCGGCGGCGACGATCCGCAACACGATGAGCGACCTCGAGGGAAAAGGGTTCCTGTACCACCCACATACCTCCGCGGGCCGCATCCCGACCGATCTCGCCTATCGCGTCTACGTCGACTCGTTGATGCGGCTACCGCCGGTCTCGCCGTCCGACTCCGATCAGATCCGCGAAGAATTGACGGGAGAGCGCACCGCCGTGGACCGGATCCTCGAGCGCGCCGCCCAGGTGCTCGGCGTCCTCACCAAGGAGCTGGGGGTCGCCGTGGGCCCGTCGCTGGACGACGCGCTGCTCGAGCGACTCGAGCTGTTGCAGGTCTCGTCGGAGCGGTTGCTGCTGGTGCTGTCGCTCAAGAGCGGCGTGGTGCGCACCATCTTCGTCGAAGTGCCGTCGCACATGGCGCCCGCAGCGGTCCGGCACGTCGCGGTCGTGCTGAACGAGCGGCTCGGCGGGCTCACGCTGCGCGAGATCCGCGGCACCCTGTCCGATCGGTTGCGCGACGCGACGAGCGATTCCGGCGCGCACGAGCTCCTCAACATCTTCATTCAGGAGGCGGACGAGCTGTTCGACGTGCCGGCGAGTGGAGCCGCCGCCGCCGGCGTCGTGCTCGGCAGCGCGCAGCTGCTCGCCGGCCAGCCCGAGTTCGCCACACAGGAGCGGCTCCAGGGGCTGCTGGAAGTCACGGAGCGGCGCGATCTGCTGCGCCAGGCGCTGGCCCAGCGTCTGGGCCACGGGCTCACGATCACGATCGGCGGCGAGCACCGGGATTCCCGCCTCTCGCCCTTCACGCTGGTGACGGCCTCGTATCGTCTGGGTGCCCTGTCGGGCGTGATCGGCGTGCTGGGCCCCACGCGCATGGCCTACGACAAAATCGTCGCGCTGGTCGACCACACCAGCCGCCTCGTCGGGGAGCTGCTCGAATGAGCCGGCCGAGCGACTACTACGCGCTGCTGGGCGTGGCGCGGGACGCGGGCGAGGCGGAGATCAAGAAGGCGTACCGCGGCCTGGCCATGAAGCATCATCCCGACCGCGTCGCTGCCGAGGAGAAGACGGCGGCCGAAGAGAAGTTCAAGCAGATCACGGAGGCGTACGAAGTGCTGCGTGATCCCGAGAAGCGCGCCGCGTACGATCGGTACGGCGTGGCGGGCGTGCGCGGGGCGGGCGCGGCGGGCGGCGGGTTCGGCTTCGCACACTTCGACCTCTCCGAGGCGCTCAACATTTTCATGCGCGACTTCGGCGGCCTGGGCGGACTGGACGCCTTCTTCGGCGGCGGCGAGCGCACGCGGCGCGACCGCCAGCGGGGGCAGGACCTGAAGGTCACGCTCGAGCTGACGCTCGACGAGGTCGCGAAAGGTGCCGCGAAGACCGTGCGGCTGCGCACCCTGGACCGGTGCACCGCGTGCGGGGGGACGGGCGCCGCGGACGGGGCCCGCCCGACGACCTGCGGCACCTGCGGGGGCACGGGCGAGGTACGCCGCGCCGCCCGCTCCATGTTCGGCCAGTTCGTGTCCGTGTCGCCGTGCCCGAGCTGTGCGGGAGAGGGCAGCGTGATCCGCCAGCCGTGCCCCAAGTGCCAGGGCGACGGGCGCGTGCGCGCCGAAAAGACAATCCAGATCGACGTCCCGGCCGGCGTCCAGGAGCATCACTACCTGACGATGCGCGGCCAGGGCGTGCCGGGCCCCCGCAACGGGCCGCCGGGGGACCTGATCGCCGTGCTGGAGATCGCCGACGACCCGCGCTTCGAGCGCCACGGCGATGACTTGATCTACGACCTCCCGCTCTCGTTCACCCAGGCGGCGCTCGGCGCCGACGTCGAGGTCCCGACGCCGCACGGCACCGCCACGCTCAAGCTGCAGCCGGGGACGCAGACGGGAGCCGTGTACCGCGTGAAGGGAAAGGGACTGCCGCGGCTCGGCGAAGGTGGCCGCGGCGACCTGCACGTACGGGTGCACGTCTGGACGCCCACGAAGCTAACGGCGGAGCAGCGGGCTTTGCTCGAGCAGCTGGCGAAGGTCGAGACGGCGCCACCTGCCGAAGATCGGCTCGGCAGGAAATTCTGGGAGCAGTTGCGCCAGGCGTTCGGGAATCGCTGAAGGCGCGAGGGGGGGGCGCATGGGTGGGTGCATCTTCTGCAAGATCGCGGCGGGCGAGGTTCCGGCGACGATCGTGAAGCGGGCCGACGGTATGATGGCGTTCAAGGATTTGAATCCGCAGGCCCCGACCCACCTGCTCGTGATTCCGACTGATCACCTCGCGTCGCTCAACGATGCGCGGGATCCACAGCTGCTCGGTCGCCTGCTCGCCTTCGCGCGCGACCTGGCGCGTGACGCCAAGTTGGCCGAGCGGGGCTACCGCGTCGTCGTGAACACCAACCCCGACGGCGGCCAGACGGTGTTTCACCTCCATCTGCACCTGCTGGGCGGGCGACCGATGACGTGGCCGCCGGGCTGACCTTGCCCCGCGCCGCGACAGGGGCTAAGTTTTTACGTCGATCATAGTTAGCGAGTCGCCCGATGCCGGAAGTCATCATTCATGATGACGAGAGCTTCGAACGCGCGCTCCAGCGCTTCAAGAAGAAATGCGAGAAGGCGGGGATCTTATCGGACCTGCGCAAGCACAGTCATTACGAGAAGCCCAGTGAGCGAACGAAACGCAAGATGAGTGCCGCGCGACGCAAGCACCGGCGCCCGCGGCCGGTCTGACTGTGGCCGACTTGACCGAGCGGCTGCGCGCCGCGATGAACCAGGCCCGGAAACAACGCGATCAGGCGCGCACCCTTCTCCTCTCCACGATCCTCGCCGACCTCAAGAACCGCGAACTCGAGCTGAACCATCCCCCCTCCGACGACGAGGCGGCCGAAGTGCTGCGGCGCGGGATCAAGCGACGGCGCGAGGCGGCGGAGCAGTACGTCGCCGGCAAACGCCAGGAGCTCGCCGACCGCGAGCTGGCCGAGGTGAAGATGCTCGAGGAGTTCCTCCCCGCCGCGGTCGACCCCGAGGAGATCCGTCGCGCCGTGCGGGAGGCCATCGCCCGAGGCGCCAAGGACTTGGGCAAGCTCATGGGGCAGGTGATGCCCAAATTCAAAGGCCGGGCGGATGGCAAGCTGGTGAACCAGATCGCCCGCGAGGAGCTGGCGGCGACCGTATGAGCGTCGCGGGCGGGGTCGCGCCCTCCGTGTTGGACACCCTGGAATTCCCTGCCGCGCTGGAGCGCGTGGCGGCCCACGCCGCCGGGCCGCTCGGCGCCGCCCGAGTGCGTGGCCGCACTCCCGCGACCGATCCGGAGCCAGTCCGGGCGGCGCTCGCCCAGGTCGCGGAGCTCGCCGCACTGCTGCTCCACGATGATGCGATCCGCGCCGAGCCGGTGCCCGACCTCGGGCCGGCGCTCGAGCTGCTCGCGGTGGCCGGCAGCGCCCTCGAAGGCGTCCAGCTCGCCGCGCTGACCCGGGCGCTGGCCGGGGCCCGCCTCACGGCGGCCGAGCTGGCGCGCCTGGCGCGCGACGCGCCGCGCACGGCGGCGCTGCGCGTCGATCCGCCACCCAAGGAGATCGAGACGCGGCTGGCGCGCTCGCTCGATGCCGAGGGGGTCGTGCTGGACGCGGCCTCGCGCAGTCTCGCCCGCGCGCGGCAGGGCGTGCGCGAGGCCCGCCAGCGTCTCGTCGCCAGGCTCGACGCGATGCTGGGCGCGCTCGACCCGACCGACCGGGCACCCGACGCCGCCGTCACCCTGCGCGGCGGCCGCTACGTCATCCCGATCCGCGCCACGGCGCGCGCGCGCGTGGGCGGCATCGTGCACGACGAGTCCGCCACGCGCTCCACGGTGTTCGTCGAGCCGCCCGAGGTGATCGAGCTCGGGAACGCCTTGCGCGCCGCGGAGACGGAGGAGCAGCGCGAGGTGCTGCGGGTGCTGCGCGAGCTCACGGACCTGCTGCGCCCGCACCGCGCCGCGCTCGCGGCCGCATGGGAGATGTGCATCGCGTTCGATGACCTGTGCGCGCGGGCGCGCTATGCCGTGGAGGTGAACGGCTTCGCCCCGGCGATCGGGACCGGCCCGCTGGCGATCCGCAACGGCCGCCACCCGCTGCTCGTGGGCGGCGAGACGCCCGTCGTCCCGTTCGACCTGGTGCTGGCGCCCGACGAAGTCACGATCCTCGTCTCGGGCCCGAACACGGGCGGCAAGACGGTGCTGATCAAGGCCGTCGGGCTCCTCTGCTTAATGGCCCAAAGCGGCATCATTCCCCCGCTCGGACCGCAGTCGACGCTGCCGGTATTTGACGCCGTGTTCGCCGACATCGGGGATCGGCAGTCGATCGCCGCGAGCCTGTCGACGTTCTCGGCCCACGTCGCCGCGCTGCGCGACCTCCTCGAGCACGCGCAGGCCGGCTCGCTGGCGCTGCTCGACGAGATCGGGAGCGGCACCGACCCGGCCGAGGGCGGCGCGCTCGCGGCGGCGGTGCTGCGCACGCTGACCCGGCGCCGCGTCGTGACCCTCGCCACCACCCACCTCGGAGCCTTGAAACAGCTCGCCGCCCAAACGGTCGGCATCGTCAACGCGTCACTGCAGTTCGAGGCCGAGACGCTGACGCCGACCTATCGGCTGCTGAAGGGCGTCCCCGGACGCTCCTACGGGCTCGCCATCGCGCGCCGGCTCGGGATCGCGGCCGACGTGCTCGACATGGCGGAGCGGGCGGTGCCCGACGCCGAGCGAGCGCTCGACGCGCTGCTCGCCACGGTCGAAACGCGGGCCCGCGAGCTCGAGGCGAAGGAGCGCGAGCTCGCCGAGCGGGACACGGCGCTGCGTGAGGACGCGGCCCGGATCGACGCGCGAGCGGAGGAGGTCGCCCGGCGCGAGCGCGAGGTGAAGACGCGCGCCCAAGCGCTCGAGCGCGAGGCGCGCGAGCAAGCGCGCGCCTACTTGCTCGAGGCGCGCCGCAAGGTCGAAGAGGCGCTGGGGCGCGCTCGAGCGGCGGTGGACGAAGCGACGGCGCGGGAGGCGAGGCGGCTCTTGGAACAGGCGATCGAAGAGACGACGGGGGAAACGGCCGGTGAAAAGGCCGGTGAAAGGGCCGGGGAAGGGGGAAAGGAGAAGGGGTGGGTGTCGCTCGAAGACCTTAAACGGACGCGCGGCAAACCGCCGCAGATCGCCCGACCGCCCGACCGCCTGACCGCCGCCGTTGCCACCGCCGAGATCTCGTTGCGCGGCCTCCGCTTGGACGAAGCCGAGCCTGTGCTCGTCAAGGCGCTGGACGATGCCGTCGCGGCCGATCTGCCGTACCTCCGCGTCATCCACGGCAAGGGCACGGGCGCGGTACGCAAGCTGGTGCACGAGATCCTCTCCGCCGACTCCCGCGTGCAGCGCTTCGGCTTCGCGCCCGCCAACCAGGGCGGCCACGGCGTGACGATCGTGGAGTTTACGGCGTGAGCTTGATCCCCGACGACGTCATCGACCAGGTGCGCGAGGCCGCGGATCTGGTCGGGATCATCGGAGAGCACGTCGAGCTCAAGCGCAGCGGGTCCGACTATCGCGGCCCGTGCCCGTTCCACGGCGGCACCCACCGGAACTTCGCGGTCATCCCAAAGAAGGGGATGTTCTATTGCTTCGTGTGCCACGAGGCGGGCGACGTCTTCACCTTCTTCATGAAGCGCCTCGGCATGGACTATCCGACCGCCGTGCGCGAGGTGGCCCGTCGCGTGGGGATCACGATCCCCGAGCGGGGACCCTCCGGCCCGGACCCCCACGAAGCGCTCTACAACGCCGTCGCGGCGGCGGCCGACTGGTTCGCGCGGCAGCTGCGCGAGAGCCCGGAGGCGGATGTGGCGCGCCAGTATCTCGGGTCGCGCGGGCTCGACCTGGAAACCGTGCTCCCCCTAGGCCTGGGGTACGCGCCGACCGGCAAGGCGTTGCTCGATGCGATGAAAAGCTTGGGGCTGCGTGACGAGGTGTTGCTCGAGGCAGGCCTGGTGATTAAACGAGAAGACGGCACGCCGGCGCCGCGCTTCCGCGGCCGCTTGTTGTTCCCGATCCACGACCCGCGCGCCCGCGTCGTCGGATTCGGCGGCCGCATCCTCGGCGCAGGAGAGCCCAAGTATCTCAACTCCCCCGAGACCGCCATCTTCCACAAGGGGCGGCTGCTCTACAACCTGCACACGGCGAAGCATGCCATGCGCAAGGCCGAGCGCGCGATTCTGGTCGAAGGCTACTTCGACGTGCTGCGGCTCTCGCTCGCGGGGATCGAAGAGGTGGTGGCACCGCTCGGCACCGGCCTCACCTCCGACCAGGCGCAGCTGGTCCAGCGCCATGCCGCCCACGTGATCCTGCTGTACGACTCCGATGAAGCCGGACTCCGCGCCACCTTCCGGGCGGCGGACGAGCTGTTGCGCGAGCGGCTGCGCGTGAGCGTCGCCACGCTGCCGCCGGGAGAGGACCCCGATACGCTGGTGCAGCGGCGCGGCGCCGCCGGACTCGAAGCGGTCCTCAAGGACGCCGTGGACGTATTCGAGCGGAAGCTGCAGATCCTCGACCGCAAGGGCTTTTTCGGCACGTTGCCCGGTCGCAGGCGCGCGCTCGATCGGCTGCTGCCCACGATCCGCGCGGCGGCCGATCCGATCACGCGGGAGCTGTACACGTCGCGGGCCGCTGAGGCGGCGGGTGTCCGGAAGGATGTGCTGGAACGGGAAGTTGGCTCGGAGCTCGGGGCTCGGGGCTCGGGACTCGGAACCGCCCAGCCCCGACCACCGAGCACCGAGCCCCGAGCGCTCCCCGCCAGCGCCGAGAAGACCCTCCTGCTCCTGATGCTCGAGGGCGACCCATGGAAAAGCCAGGTGCGCGGGGCCGTCGATGCCGAGGAATTCGAGTTTGTCCCGTATCGAGAAGTATTCGAGGCGATCGCCGACGACGCCGTGCTCTCACTCAGCGAAACGTCCGCGCGCGCCTACGAGGAGCTGAAGGCCGAAGGGCTGGGCGATCGCGACCCGAACGCCCTGTACGAGCGGGCGGTGAACTTCATCGAGGCCCGTCGGCTGGAGCGACAGATCGAGCAGATCGACGACCGCCTGCCGTTCGAGAGCCCCGATGGGCAGGCGTCGCTGATCGCGGAAAAGCGGCGTGTGTTCGACGAGCTCCGCAAGCGCTATCCGCGTTACAAGATCGCGATGAGGAGGCGAGGTGCATCCGGAACTTGAGGCGCTGCTGGCGCTGCAGGAGAAGGACCAGGCGGTCATGCTGACCGACGAGGCCCTGGAGGCGCTCGAGCCGGCGACCCGGGCGCTCGACGAGTCCCAGGCGGCGGCGGAGCGGGCGCTCGGCGCGGCGCAGGCCGCGATTCAGGCCGCGCTCGACCGCCGCGACGAGCTGGAAGGCAAGATCGCCAGCTACCGCACTATGCAGGAGCAGCGGCGGCAACGGCTGGAATGGGTGCGGGGGGCCAAGGAGGCGTCCACGCTCATGGCCGAGCTCGATCTGGCGCGCTCGGTCCTGGCGAAGGAGGAGGCGGAGTTCATGCGCTCGGGCGATGCCGTGAGCGAAGCGGAACGGCGGGCGGCGGAGGCGGAGCAAGCGCTCGCGCAATTGCGGGCGCAACAGGCGGCGGAGCGCGAGGCGCTCGCCGGACGGCGCGAACAGATCGCGGGCGAGCGGGAGGCCGCGCTCGCCGAGCGCGAGCAGGCGGCCGCCCGCGTCACGCCCGCGATGCTGGCACGCTACGAGCGCATCCGCCGCGGCAAGGCGCCGCTCGCCCTGTACGCGCTGCACGCCGATGCCTGCGGACATTGCTTCACTGCGGTTCCGACCCAACGCCGTACCCTCATTCAGCGCGGCGTCTCCATCGAGGCCTGCGAGGCCTGCGGCGTGCTGCTGTACGCGAAGGAATGATTCCGGCCCGCTGGGCGATGGCCGAGCAGCCTGACCCGGGGCTGACGACCAGGCTCGCCGGCCAGCTGCACATCCCCGAGCCCCTCGCCGCCCTCCTGGTGCAGCGCGGGCTGGCCGCCCCCGACGTCGCCAAAGCGTTCCTCCGACCCGAGCTGGAGCGCCTCTCCGATCCGCTCGCCTGGGTCGACATGCCGGTTGCCGCGGAGCTGGTGGCGCGCGCGGTGCGCACGCGGACCCCGATCCTGGTGCACGGCGACTACGACGTGGACGGCCAGTGCGCAGCGGCGCTGCTCACCCGCGTGCTGCGCAGCGTGGGGGGAACGGCGCACGCGTTCGTGCCGCATCGCCTGCGCGACGGCTATGACTTCGGGCCCGCGGGGCTCGCCATGGCCCAGCGCGTCAGCGCGGGACTCATCATCACGTGCGACTGCGGCATCACCGCCGTCGACGCGGTCCGCGCGGCCCGGGCCGCCGGCATCGAGGTGATCGTCACCGACCATCACCTCCCGGGCGATGAGCTGCCGCCCGCGTCCGCGGTGCTCGATCCCCGTCGCCGGGATTGCCCTTCGGAGGATAAGGACCTGTGCGGCGCCGGCGTCGCCTTCAAGCTCGCCCAGGCGCTGATGCCCGCGCTGGGCCAATCATCCAACCTGCCGCTCCACTTCCTCGACTATGTGGCGCTCGCGACCGTGGCGGACGTGGTCCCGCTCGTCGGCGAGAACCGCATCCTGGTACGGCACGGCTTGAAGATGCTGGCCGATTCGCACTGGACCGGGCTCCGGGCGCTGGTGGAGGTGGCGGGGCTCGCCGGCCGCCCGATCAAGGCGGGCCATGTGGGGTTCATCCTCGCCCCCCGGCTGAACGCCGCCGGCCGCATCGGCGAGCCCGCCGACGGCCTGCGCCTGCTGCTGTCGGACGAGGGCCCCGAGGCGACGCCGCTCGCCCGCGAGCTCGAGACCCTGAACGCGCGGCGCCAGGAGCTGGACCAGCGCATCCTCGACGAGGCGCTCGAGCTCGCCGAAGCGACGCTCGCGCCCGAGGACCGGGCGTTGGTGCTCGCAGCGGACGGCTGGCATCCGGGAGTGATCGGCATCGTGGCGTCGCGCCTCGTGGAGCGCTACGGACGCCCCACGTTTTTGATCGGGTGGGACGAAGCTGGCGACAGCGGCCGCGGCTCGGGTCGCAGCATCGTCGGCTTCGACCTGCACGCCGCCCTGCACCGGGTAGGGCAGCACCTCGAGAAGTATGGCGGTCACACCATGGCCGCCGGGCTCACGATCCGGCGGGCCCGCTACGAGGCGTTCCGTGTTGCGTTTCTCGACGTGGCGGGCGAGCTTCTGGGCCCCGACGACCTGGCGCCGGCGCAGCGCGTCGATCTGGAGCTGCCGCTGGGCCTGGTGAGTCCGGAGCTGGAGAAGCTGATGCGCTACCTGGAGCCGTGCGGACCCGGCAATCCCGCGCCGGTGTTCGGGGTGCGCGGGGCCCGCGCGGTCGGCGCCCGACGGGTCGGGACCAACCACCTGCGCTTCACGCTCGACGACGGCTCCGGCGCGCTGCCGGCGATCGGGTTTCACTGGGCGGACCTCGTGCCCGATGCCTGGCTGGCGCAACCGCTCGACGTGGCGTTCCGGCTGGAGCGGGACGAGTGGCAGGGGAGAGCGACGCTGCAGGCACGGGTCGCGTCGTTGGCGCCGAGCCAATAAACGCGGAACGCGGAAGGTGGAACGCGGAACAGCAGTGCGAGCGTCTGTTCCGCGTTCCGCGTTCCGACTTCCGCGTTGGGAAGGGGGCCGGGTTGGGTTTCGTTCGCATCATCGCCGGCGAGTTCAAAGGCCGCCGCCTCAAGACCCCCGCCACGGATCGCGTGCGCCCCACCGCCGATCGGGTGCGGGAGGCGTGGTTCAGCATCCTGCAGCGCTCCATCCCAGGCGCCCGCGTGCTGGACCTGTTCGCCGGATCGGGCGCCCTCGGCCTCGAGTCCCTGTCGCGCGGCGCGACGACCGCCGAATTCGTCGAGTGGAACCGTTTCGCGCTCTCCGCCCTCAAAGCGAACATCAAGACGCTGGAGGTGGATGACCGCGCCGTGGTGCACCGCCATAACGCGCTGCGCTTCGCCGAGCGGCTGCACCCCGGGCAGTACGACGTGGCGTTCGCCGACCCGCCGTACGCCGGGGACCAGGCGGCCCGTCTCGTCGCCGTGTTCCGCCTGAACGCGTTCGCGCGCATCTTCTCGATCGAGCACGCGGCGGAGCGGCCGATCCCGGGCGATGACACGCGCTGCTACGGGGATACCGCCGTGACCTTCATCTACGCCCCATGACCACTCCCCGCGTCGCGGTCTATCCCGGATCGTTCGACCCGATCACGCGCGGCCACGAAGACCTGATCCGCCGCGCGCTCACCTTTACCGACCGCGTGGTGGTCGCCGTCGCCGTCAACACGGCGAAACAGCCGCTCTTCACGCTCGCCGAGCGGGTGGCGCTCATCAAGCAAGCGGTCTCCGACCCGAAGGTCGACGTGCGCTCGTTCGAGGGACTGCTCGCCGACTTCGCCCGTGCGGCGGGAGCCGCCGTGATCGTGCGCGGCCTGCGCGCGGTGAGCGACTTCGAGTACGAGTTCCAGATGGCTCTGATGAACCGCAACCTGGCCCCCGGGATCGAGACCGTGTTCCTGGTGCCCGCGTTCGATCTCACGTACCTCTCGTCGAGCCTGGTGCGCGAAGTGGCGCGGTTCGGCGGCAACGTCGCGCCGCTGGTCCACCCCGCGGTCCGCCAGGCGCTGGAGCAGAAGTTCGCCCGGTGAGCTTTCGCGACGCCGCGTACCAGCGGGCGCGGCGCGCCGGGAAGCGCATCGTGCTCCCCGAGGGCGACGATCCGCGGGTCCAGGAAGCGGCCCGGCGCCTGGAGCGGGAAGGCCTTGGGGTGGTGGAAGTCCTGGGGCGGCCGCTTCCCGCTTCCCCCATCCCCGGCCTCATCCGGCATCTCCGCTCCCGTCGCCCGGACCGGTTTCCGGACGACGCCGCCGCGCGCGCCGCGCTCGATCACCCGCTCACGTACGGGGCCTGTCTGGTCGGCGCGGGGCTCGCCGACGTGATGGTCGGCGGAGCCACGTTTCCGAGCGGGGACACCATCCGGGCGGCGCTCTGGGGCGTCGGCACCGCGCCCGGGATCGCGACCGTCAGTGGCGCGTTCTACATGGTGCGTGCCGAGACGGTGTTGACCTTCACCGACTGCGCGGTCGTCCCGGAGCCGACCCCCGAGCAGCTCGCCGACGCCGCGTGCGCCGCGGCGCGCGACCGCCGGCGTATCGTGGGGGACGAGCCCGTGGTCGCGTTGCTGTCCTACAGCACGCGCGGCAGCGCCGCCGGCACCCGGGTCGAGCGGGTGTGCCAGGCGGTAGCGATCCTGCGCGGCCGCCACCCCGATTTTCCCTTCGATGGCGAGCTGCAGGGCGACGCGGCGCTGGTGCGAGAGGTCGCCCTCCGCAAGGCGCCGGACTCGCCCGCGGCGGGTCGCGCGAACGTGCTGGTGTTTCCCGATCTTGACAGCGGCAACATCGCGTACAAACTGGTGCAGCGGCTCGGCGGGTGGGAGGCGATCGGGCCCATCCTCCAGGGCCTGGCGCGCCCCGTCGCCGACCTGTCGCGCGGTGCGACGGCCGACGATATTGTGGACACGGCGGTGGTCGCCGTCCTTCAAGCCGGGGAGCGGAGATGACCTTCAGTCTGACGAAGGACAAGCGTGGCGTCGTGGTGGTCGGCGTGGACGGACAACTGATCGTCGGGAACCGCCAGGACATGAAGCAGAAAGTGCTGGACTCCCTCGACGGTGGCGCGCGCAAGTTCGTCATCGACTTCACCAGGACCGGATACATCGACTCCTCCGGGTTGGGCGTGCTGGTGTCACTCTCGAAGAAGATCCGCGAGCAGGGCGGGGACCTGCGTCTGGCGGGCCTGAATGAGGACCTGCAGACGCTGTTCGAGCTCACCAAGCTCGACACCCTGTTCGCCATCGCGAAGACCCCCGCGGAGGCGCTCGCCGCCTTCTAGCCGTGACGATGCCGCTGCGCCTCGACGTCCGCCGCTCGGCGACGGGAGGTGAGTCCGACTTCGAGCTGGCGCTCGACGTGCCGAGCGATCTGGGATACGTCGGTCCGGCGGTCGAGCTCATCGCCGACCGGTTCAAGAGCGGCGTCCTGTCGCCCCGCCGGGTCCGCTTCAACCTGCGCACCGCGCTCGCGGAGGCGCTCGCCAACGCCATCGCGTACGGCAGCCGCCACGATCCCCGCCGCCTGGTGCACGTGCGGGTGGAAGCGGGCCGCGACGCCGTGCACATTCACGTAACCGACGCCGGCCAGGGCTTCGACCCGGACGCCGTGCCCGATCCCACGCTCCCGGGCCGACTCGAGCGCGAGGACGGGCGCGGGCTGTTCGTGCTGCGGAGCCTCGTGGACCACGTCGCGTTCAGCGCCGCCGGGAACTCCATCTGTCTGACGCTGCGAGCGGGCTGATCCGCTTGGAGCGGATGCTGTCGGCGCTCGAGCGGCTGTCGGGCGCGCGGCTCGCCGTGTGGCACGTCGACGGGCGCCGCGTGCCGCCGGGGGCCGGGGCACCGGACGGCGACGACTGGGCCCCGGCGCTCGAGGGCCGCGCCGCCGGGCACGCGGCGGACACGCCGCGCGGCCCGGCCTGGTTCGAGCCCGTGCCGGACGTGGACGACATGTGGCTGGAAGTCCGGGACCCGGGCCCCGGGGCCCGGGACGCGACGGCGCTCGCGGCGATCGTCGGCTCCGTGCTCGCCGCCGAACGCGACGCCGCGCAAGTGGCGGCGGAGCTGTCGGAGCGGTACGAAGAGATCGACCTGATCTATACCATCAGCGAGATCCTCGGCCAAACCATACGGCTCGACGAGGCCGCGGACCGCATCCTGCGGGAAGTCGCCGGTGTGGTGCGGGCCCGGCGCGCCACCCTGCTGGTGCACGATCGCGAGCGCGGCCTGCTGCGTATCGTGGCCACCCAGGGGATGGACGCGCCGGACATCCAGCCGATCGAGGTCGACGACCCCTGCTCGGTCGCCGCGCGGGTGTTCCGCGACATGCGCATCGTAAGCTATGACCCGACCGATCCCCAGGCGGTGAACCCCGGCTGCCCAGAGGGCCGCACCTACAAGGGAAAGGCGTTCCTGTCCGTTCCCGTGTTGTACGCGACGCCGGGCGAGCGCGCCAAGCCGATCGGCGTCATCAACCTGACCGACCGCATGGGCACGGACGCGTTCACCGCGGGGGACCGCAAGCTCGTCGCCGCCATCGCGAACCAGATCGGCGCCGCGATCGAGAACGCGACGCTGGTCGCGAAGGACTTGAGCCAGCAGCGCGTGCGACGGGAGCTGGAGCTGGCGCACGACCTGCAGCTCAAGCTGCTCCCCTCGCCCCTCGTCATCGCGGCCCGCGTGGACGTCGCCGCCCGCTGCCGTCAGGCGGAATCCGTGGGCGGGGACTTCTACAACCTGCTGAACCTCCCGGAAGACCGCGTCGGCGTCATCATCGGCGACGTGACGAGCCACGGGTTCGGGGCCGCGTTGATCATGGCGCTCGTGATGGCCGCTTCGGGCATCCACGCGCAGGCGGGCGAGCGGCCGACCGACGTGCTGCAGCGGATCGAGCAGTCGCTCACCGCAGAGCTCGGGCGCACGGAGATGTTCTTGAGTCTGTTCTACGGCGTGATCGACCCGCGGGCGGGGCGGCTCACCTACGCCAATGCCGGCCACCCGCACGCGTTCCTCCTCGATACGGAGACAGGCCGCCCCACCCGGCTCGACGCCACGCGGCCCCCCCTCGGCATCGCCGCGCCGCCGGGCCGAGACGGCGTGCTCACCTGGCGGCCGGGCGCGGGCGTGGTGTGTCTCTTCACGGACGGGGTGGCCGAAGCCGAAGCCGACGGCGAGCGCGGCGGCCGGTTCGGGGAAGAGCGCGTGCTCGGTCATGTCGCCCGGCTCACCGACCGCCCGGCGCGCGACATGCTCGAGGCCATCTACGCCGACCTCGCCGGCTTCACGGGTGGCGCCCCCGCGGCCGACGACCGCACCCTCGTCATCCTCAAGGTGTGAGCCGGCGGCCGCCGCTCGGGCAGCACTTCTTACGCGACCCGAAGCTGCTCACGCAGATCGTCGACGCGCTCGAGCCCGCGCCCGGCGACGTCGTCCTCGAGATCGGAGCGGGGCGGGGGAGCCTGACCGAGCAGCTGCTCGCCCGCGGGCTGCGGGTCGTCGCGATGGAGAAGGATCGGCGGCTGGCAGCGCAACTCGGAACGCGGAACGCGGAACGCGGAACAGAGCTATTGACCATCGTGCATGGAGACGCGCTGCAGCTCGACTGGCACGCACTCATCGACACCGGCTCTGCTGTTCCGCGTTCCGACTTCCGCGTTCCGCGTTTCAAGATCGTCGGCAACATCCCCTACGCCATCACCTCTCCCCTGATCGACAAAGCCCTCACGCCGCCGCTGCCGGAGCGGATCGTGTTCCTGGTGCAGCGGGAGGTGGCCGAGCGGCTGGCGGCGCGGCCGGGGTCACGGGCCTACGGAGCGCTGAGCGTCGGGGTGCAGGCGACGTGTCGCGTGGAGCGGCTGTTCGGCGTGCGGGCGGGGGCGTTCCACCCTGCGCCCCAGGTGGCGAGCGCGCTGGTGCGGCTCACGCCCCGGCCCGACCCCCTGGTCACGCCCGCCGAGACGCGGGCGTTCCGCGCGTTCGTCACCGCATGCTTTACGCGCCGCCGCAAGCAGCTCCGCAACGTCGTCATGGCCGCGACGGGACGGCCGGCGGCGGCGGTGCTCGCGGGACTCGCGCAGCTCGAGCTCGACCCGGCGGCGCGACCCGAGACGCTCGCGCCCGAGCAGTTCGTGCGGCTCTTGCGCTGGGGGCGCGGATTGTGAAATTGTTCACAACATGCGGAAGATCTCCGAGAGCACGGTGCGACGGCTCTCCCTGTATCTGCGGTTCCTCGAGCAGTTCGACGCGCAGGGCCATACCACCGTTTCCTCCGCCGAGCTCGCCCGACGCGGCGCCACCACGTCGGCGCAGGTGCGCAAGGACCTCTCGTTCTTCGGCTCCTTCGGCAAACGCGGGCTCGGCTACTCCGTGCCCGAGCTCACGGGTCGGCTCCGGGAGATCCTCGGGCTCAAGCGCACCTATCGCGTCGTCCTCGTCGGCGCCGGGCGGATCGGCGGGGCGCTGGCCCAGTATCCCGGGTTTCGGCAGCGCGGCTTCCATGTCGCCGCGATCTACGACAAAGACCCGCGCAAGATCGGCTCCCGCTGGAACGGGCTCGTCGTGCGCGACGTGCGCCACATCGCGAGCGATCTGAAAAAGGAGCCGACCGACATCGCCATCCTCGTGACTCCCGCGGAGGCGGCCCAAGAAGTCGCCGACCAGCTCGTCCAGTCGGGGGTCAAGGCGATCCTCAACTTCGCGCCGATTCGGCTCGCGGTGCCGGCGGACGTGGCCGTGAAGTCGGTCAACATGGCGCTGGAGCTCGAGACGCTGAGCTTTGCGCTGGCCAACCGATGAGTCGCGTACGCGTCACTTCCGAAGTCGGTCCGCTGCGGGCCGTGCTGGTGCATACCCCTGGTCCCGAGCTGCTCGCGGTCACGCCCGGCAACCGCGAGGACTACCTGTACGACGACATCATCGACCTGGAGCTGGCGCAGCAGGAGCACCGCCGCTTCGTCGCCGTGCTCGAGCGCTTCGCCCAGGTGTACGAGGTGCGCGCGCTCCTGACCGAGCTGGTGGGGCGGCCGGATGTGCGCGAGTTCCTGGTCACGCGCGCGCTCGAGGTGGTGCCGTCGGACGCCCTGGCCAAGCAGCTGGCCGAGCTCCCGGCGGAGGCGCTCGTCGGCCTCATGGTCGAGGGCGCGCGCGAGGAGGCAGGCCCCATTGCCCGCGCGCTCAACGAGAGCGGCTACGCGCTCCCGCCGCTCCCCAATCTGTTCTTCACGCGCGACGTCGGCATCGTGATCGGGGAGCATTCGATCATCGGCTCGATGCGCTACGGCGTGCGCTGGACCGAGGAGCTGCTCATCAAGGCGCTGTTCCGCTATCACCCCTGCCTCGAGAACGCGGGGATCCTGTACGACGGCTCGGAGGAGAAGCGCAACAACTACACCCTCGAGGGCGGCGACGTGCACCCGATCCGCCCCGACCTGCTCCTCCTGGGGTTCAGCGAGCGCTCCAGTCCCGCCGCGCTCGACCACCTCTGCGATCTGGTGTTCGAGCACTGCGGCGTGCGGGACGTGATCGTCGTGGTCCTGCCCGCCGAGCGGACCGCGATCCATCTCGACATGATCTTCACGCAGCTCGACCGGGAGCTGTGCTGCATCTACCCACCGCATTTCGTCGGCCCGGAGCGCCTCGCCGTGCTGCATCGGCGCAAGCGGTCGAAGGGCGTGCGAGAGATGCCCAACTTCTTCGCGGCGCTGCAGGCGGTGGACCAGCCGCTCGAGCCGGTGTTCTGCGGCGGCACCGGCCGCTCCGCCCAGGAGCGCGAGCAGTGGTCCTCGGCGTGCAATTTCTTCGCGGTGCGGCCCGGCGCGGTCGTCACCTACGAGCGCAACGAAGCGACGCTGCTCGAGCTCGACCACGCCGGCTTCAAGCTCGTCTCGGCCACGAGCCTGCTCGCCGGAGAGGAGACGCTCGGGGATAACGAGCGCGGCGTGGTGACGATCGAGGGCAGTGAGCTGGTGCGCGGGGGTGGGGGGCCGAGGTGCATGACGTTGCCGCTGAGGCGGGACGATTTGTGAATCGATCGCGGATTGCGGAGAATCAATTGCACACCACCTTCCAGGTGGGCCGTCTGCGATGTCACGCACTGGAAGCGGGCCGCCAAGCCCTCGATGGCGGCGCCATGTTCGGCGTCGTGCCCAAGCCGCTGTGGGAGCGGCGCATCCCGGCCGACGAGCGCAACCGCATTTCCCTCGCGCTCCGCTGCCTCCTGGTCGAGCACGACGACGGCCTGGTGTTGATCGACACGGGGATCGGCAACAAGGAGGACGCCAAGTTCCGAGACATCTACGGCGTGCGCAACGAAGGGAAGGACGGTCGCACGCTGCTCGAGGACACGCTCGCCCAGCTCGGGGTCGGGCCGGAGGACGTCCGTTGGGTGATCAACACCCATCTGCACTTCGACCACGCCGGGGGCAACACATACCGCGACCCGGCCGGCGCGATCGCGCCGACCTTCCCCCGAGCGACCTACGTGGTGCAGAAAGGGGAGCTCGAATTCGCCCGCCATACCAACGAGCGCACCGCCGCGAGCTACCTGCCGCACAACTTCGAGCCGGTGCCGTTTCAGACGATCGAGGGCGAGACGGAGGTGCTCCCGGGGCTCCGCTGCCTGCCCACGCCCGGGCACGTCCCGTATCACCAGTCGGTCCTGGTGGAGAGCGCGGGCGAGCGGGTGTGCTTCCTCGCCGATCTCGTGCCCACGAGCGCGCACCTGCCGCTGCCCTGGATCATGGGGTACGACCTGCAACCGCTCGTGACGCTCGAGTCGAAGCGCCAGCTGTACCGCCGGGCCGAGGCGGAGGGCTGGCTGCTGGTCTTCGAGCACGATGCGGCCGTGGTGGCGGGCCGGCTCGGGCGGGAGGGGAAGGGCGTCGGTCTTGTGGAAGCCTTACGCGCGGGCTAATTTAGGCGCCACAATTCGGTAAGCGGGCGCCGCGTGCGCCTCACCCGCCGCCTCTCCCACTCGTGGAAGAGCGCTCGAGGGTTCGAGGGAGCGTCTTTCGTGCGCACGGCGGGCACGGATGATGCCACGCGGATTCCGGTAAGCGGGAATCCGCTTTTTGTTTTCTCATCGAGGAGGAGAACGACACCTGGCGATCGAAAGCACCAACAACAAGGCTCCGCGCATCCGGGTGAACCGGCAGATCCGGATCAGTCCGCTCCGGGTGATCGCGCCCGACGGTGCGCAGCTCGGCGTGATGACCGTCGACGAAGCCATCGCGGCGGCGCAGGAGCGGGGCCTCGACCTGGTGGAGGTGGCGCCGCTGGCGCGCCCCCCGGTCGTGAAGATCATGGACTACGGGAAGTTCAAGTTCGAGCAGGCGAAGGCGGCGCGCGCGGCGAAGAAGAAGCAACACGTCATCCACCTGAAAGAAGTGAAGTACCGCCCCGGGATCGACGACCACGACTTCGCGTTCAAGACGCGCCACGCGCGCGAGTTCCTGCAGGATGGCAACAAGGTGAAGGTGACGATGATGTACCGCGGCCGGCAGATGGCCCACATCGACCTGGGGCGTGACGTGCTCGACCGGGTCGCGACCGAGCTCAAGGACGTGGCCAAGATCGAGCAGGACCCGAAGCTCGAGGGCCGCAACATGTCGATGGTGCTGGCACCAAAGTGAAGGGACCGGGGATCAGGGGTCGGGGACCCTGACCTCCGACCCCCGACCCCTATGAGGTTTGAGATGCCGAAACAGAAATCGAAACGGGCGCTCCGGAAACGCGTGCGGCTGACCGGTCGCGGGCGCTTGCGCCGTTATCACGCGTACAAGAGCCACATCCTGACCAAGAAGCATCCCAAGCGGAAGCGCCACCTCCGCAAAGCCGCGCTGGTGTCGCACGCCGACGAGCGACGCCTCAAGCGGCTGCTGATGGTGTAAGGAGCCCCAGCATGCCCCGCGTCAAAAGCAACGTTGCGCGCCTGAAGCGCAAGAACAAGGTGATGAAGCTCGCCAAGGGGTACTTTGGCGGGCGCTCCAAGCTCTGGAAGGCGGCGAAGGAGTCGGTCGAGCGGGCGCAGAAGTACGCCTACCGCGACCGCCGCCGCAAGAAGGGCGACTTCCGCCGCCTCTGGATCATCCGCATCAACGCCGCCGCGCGGTTGCACCAGCTTTCCTACAGCCGCCTCATGAACGGGCTGCGCCGCGCCGGAGTCGAGATCAACCGCAAAGTGCTGGCCGACCTCGCGGTACGCGATCCCGCGGCGTTCCAGCAGCTGGCGGAGGTCGCGAAGCAGGCACTCTGACCATGCGCGACCTCCTGGCAGCCCTCACCGAGCTGCGGGAGCGTCTGCAGGAGATCCCGCAAGCGGACGAACGCCGGCTCCAGGATCTCAAGACCGAGATCCTCGGGCGCAAGGCCGGCGCGCTCACCCAAATCCTAGCCGCGCTGCCGCGGCTCGAGCCCGCCGCCAAGAAGCAGGTCGGCGGCGCCGCCAACGCCCTGAAGCAGGAGTTCGAGGCAGCCTTCGCCGCGCGGGAGCGCGACCTGAAACGCCCCCCCGGGGCCGCGGCGGGCGTCGATCTCACCATGCCCGGGCGCGCCCGCTGGACGGGCGGACTGCACATCGTCACCCAGGTGGTGAACGAGATCTGCGAGATCTTCCACGAGCTCGGCTTCACGCGCGCGGTGGGACCGCATATCGAGACCGAGCGCTACAACTTCTACGCCCTCAATTTCCCCAAGGACCATCCGGCCCTCGACGCCCAGGACTCCTTCTTCCTCGGCGGCGATCTCCTGCTGCGGACCCACACCTCGCCGGTGCAGATCCGCACGCTGGAGCGCTACCCGCCGCCCGTCCGCGTGGTGATCCCCGGCCTGGCGTACCGCCGCGACCCGTTCGACGCGTCGCACTCGCCGGTGTTCGAGCAAATCGAGGGCCTCGCCGTGGACGAGGGGATCAGCTTCGTCGACTTCAAGGCCACGCTCGCGACTTTCGCCCGCCGCTTCTTCAGCGCGGACACGCGGGTGCGGTTCCGGCCGTCGTTCTTCCCCTTCACGGAGCCCTCGGCCGAGATGGACGTGCAATGCCAGATCTGCGGGGGCACGGGCTGCCCTACGTGCAAGCAAACCGGCTGGATGGAGATCCTCGGCTCCGGTATGGTGCACCCGGCCGTCCTCGAGAACTGCGGGGTGGACAGCGAGCGGTACACCGGCTTCGCCTGGGGCATGGGCCCGGACCGGATCGCGATGACCCGCCACCGCATTCCCGACATCCGGCTGCTGTTCGACAGCGACGTGCGCTTCCTGGCGCAGTTCGCCGCGCTGGCTCGAGGCGCTGCTCGACCGCCCGCTCGACGCGCGCGAGACCGCCGAGCGGCTGACGATGCACGTCGCGCCGGTCGACGCGGTGGTGCCGCTGCATCAGGATCTCGGCGACATCGTGGTGGCGCGCGTGCTGGAGGTGAACAAGCACCCCAACGCCGACCGGCTCACGCTCTGCCTGGTCGACGCCGGCAGCGCCGGCGGACCGGTCCAGGTCGTGTGCGGCGCCCGCAATGTGCAGGCCGGCAAGAGCTACCCGTACGCCCCGGTGGGGGCGCTGCTGCCGGGCGGTGTGCGGCTCGAGCGCAAACCGATCCGCGGCGTCGAGTCGAACGGCATGCTCTGCTCGGCCAAGGAGCTGGGCTTGGGCGACGATCACGCCGGCATCCTCGAGCTCGATACGGCGGCGGCCCCGGGCACTCGCTTCGTCGACGCCGTGCCCATTGCCGACCACCAGATCGTGATCGACGTCCCCGCGAACCGGCCGGACTTACTCTGCCACAAGGGCGTGGCGCGCGAGCTGGCGGCGCTGCTCGGCGGCGCGGTCAAGCTGCCGCCGATCCCGGGTGCTGGGAGCGCGGCGACGGCCGCCGAGGGCGGCGTCCCCGCCGGCCGGAGCCGCGCTCCCAGCACCCGGGGTGGCGGGTCCGCGAGGGCCGCCGAGCCCGGCGTGGCCGCCGGCCCGAGCGGACCCGCTACCACGGGCATAGTGGACGGGGTCGAGGTGCGGCTGGTTGACCTCGAACAGGACGTAATTGGTCGCGTCGACGATGTTGTTGATCGGCCGCTGGCCGATCGACGACAGGCGCCCCGCGAGCCACGGCGGGCTGGGGGCGACTTTCACGCCGC
>QHTK01000087.1 GCA_003220795.1 Gemmatimonadota bacterium
TGCTCTTCATCGCGGACGAGATCCTGTGCGGCGCGGGCCGGACGGGGACATGGTGGGCGATCGAGCCGTACGGCGCGGTGCCGGACATCATGACGCTCGGCAAGGGGATCTCGGGCGGGTACGCGGCGCTGTCGGCTGTGGCGGCGCCCGAGCGGATCATCGACGTGATCGCCGACGGCTCCGGGAGCTTCCTGCACGCGCAGACGTTCTCGCACCACCCGGTGGCGTGCGCCGCCGGCCTCGCCGCCGTCCGCTACCTGAAGCGGCACGGGCTGGTGGAGCGGTGTGCCGCGCTGGGCCCCGTGCTGCAGGAGCGGCTGGCGGCGCTGCGGGAGCTGCCTCATGTGGGTGACGTGCGGGGGCGCGGGCTGCTCGCGGGAATCGAGTTCGTCGAGGACAAGGCGACGCGCGCCCCGCTGCCGCGGACCGCGCGTTTCGCCGAGTCGTTCACCGAGGCCGCGCAGCAGACGGGGCTCGTCGTGTGGCCCAACGTCGGGCACGCCGACGGGACGAACGGCGACCTCGTCATGGTCGCGCCGCCGTTCATCGTGACGGAGCAGGAGATCGACGAGATCGTGCGCCGATTTGCGGAGGCACTGGAAATGACGCTGCACAGCCGCACCGTGATCGAGGTATGAGGGACTATCCGCGCATCGTCGTCGCGCCCCCCGGACCGAAGGCGCGGGAGATCGTCGCGCGCCAGAACCTCTGGGCGTCCACATCGTACCCCAAGGAGTATCCGCTGGTGATCGCGCGCGGCGAGCGGGCCATGGTCGAGGACGTGGACGGGAACCGCTACCTCGACTTCATGGCCGGCATCGCGGTCGCGTCCACCGGCTACGGCCACCCCACAGTCATCCGAGCGATTCAGGACGCGGCGGCGAAGTTCCTCCACATCTGCGGCAGTGACTTCTACTTCGAGAGCTTCGCGGCACTGTGTGAGCGGCTCGCCAAGCTGGCGCCGGGACCGAGCAAGAAGCGCGTGTTCTTGTCGAACTCCGGGACCGAGGCCGTCGAAGGCGCGATCAAGCTGGCGCGTCACTCGACGGGGCGCCCGGCGGTGATCGCCTTCCTGGGGGCGTTCCACGGCCGCACGTACGGCGGCTTGAGCCTCACGGCGAGCAAGGCGATCCACCGCGCCGGCTTCGCGCCGTTCCTGCCGGAGGTGCACCACGTCCCATACGGCTACCGCTACCGCTGCGACTACTGTCGCGGCGAGCCGGGGTGTACGATGCGCTGCGTGACGGCCATCGAAGACGAGCTGTTCGCGAAAAAGGTCGACCCCGCGAGCGTCGCAGCGATCTTCGTGGAGCCGATTCAGGGGGAGGGGGGTTACGTGGTGCCCCCGCCGGGTTATCTGACGGCGCTGCGGGAGCTGTGCGATCGGCACGGCATCCTGCTCGTGTGCGACGAGGTGCAGAGCGGGGTGGGGCGTACCGGGAAGATGTTCGCCTGCGAGCACGAGCCGGTCGAGCCCGACATCCTGCTCTCGGCTAAGGGGTTGGGCAGCGGCATGCCGATCGGGGCGATCATCGCGAATGAGTCGATCATGACGTGGCGTCCCGGCGCGCACGGCTCGACGTTCGGCGGCAACCCCGTATGCTGCGCCGCCGCGCTTGCGACGCTCGACGTCGTGGAGCACGACCTGCTGCCGCGGGTCCCGAAGCTGGGCGAGCGGCTGCTCGCGGGGGCGCGTCGCCTCGAGGCGAAGTACGCCGCGATCGGCGAGGTGCGGGGGCGCGGCCTGATGGTCGGGGTGGAGTTCGTGAAGGACCGCACCTCGCGCGAGCCGGCGCCAGAGATCCCGCACGACCTGACGGAACGCGCGTTTCGCAAAGGCCTGCTGCTGCTCGGGGCGGGGAGGAGCGCGCTGCGCCTCGCGCCGCCGCTGGTGGTGGACGAGGAGGATGTGGATACGGCGCTGGGGATCATCGATGAGTGTTTGCGGGAGATTACCGATTGACGACATCAGACGTCAAACGTCAGATGTCTGATGTCTGACGTCTCTAAGGTCGTGTCGATGCGCGACGCCGTCGCCCGATTCGTGCACGACGGCGACACCGTCGTCATCGAAGGGTTCACCCATCTCATCTGCTTCGCGGCGGGCCACGAGATCATCCGCCAGGGCCGCCGCGACCTCACGCTGTGCCGCCTGACTCCCGATCTGATCTATGACCAGATGATCGCCGCGGGGTGTGCGCGGAAGCTGGTGTTTTCCTGGGCCGGAAACCCCGGGGTCGGCTCACTGCATGCATTCCGGCGTGCGGTGGAGGGGAGGGGCGCGCCGCGGTTGGAGATCGAGGAGTACTCGCACTTCGGCATGGTCGCGCGCTTCGCGGCGGGCGCCGCCCGGCTCCCCTTCTGGCCGCTGCGCAACTATATGGGGACCGACCTGCCGCGCGTGAACCCGCGGATCCGGCACGTGACCTGCCCGTACACCGGTGAGGCGCTCGCGACCGTGCCGGCGCTGAACCCCGACGTGAGCATCATCCACGCGCAGCGCGCCGACGCCCAGGGGAATACCCAGATCTGGGGCCTGCTCGGCGTGCAGAAGGAGGCGGCGTTCGCGTCGGCGCACGTGATCGTGGTGGTCGAGGAGCTGGTGGACGAAGCGGTGATCCGCGCCGACCCCAACCGCACGGTCATCCCCGCCCTGATCGTGGATGCGGTCGTGGTGGAGCCGTGGGGCGCGCACCCGTCGTACGCGCAAGGGTACTACGACCGCGACAACGGTTTCTACGTGGCGTGGGAAGCGCGCTCCCGCGATCGGGATGCGCTCGAACGCTACCTCGACGACTTCGTGCGCGGCGTGTCCGATCGGGCGGCGTACCTGGAGAAACAGCCGGATCTGGCCGCGCGGCTCAAGGCGAAGGAACGGCGCTGCGCCGGGGTGAATTACGGGTTCTGACGGCGCGTACACTGCCGACGAAATGATGGCGAGCGTCGCGGCGCGCGAGCTGGTCGACGGGGAGGTGGTGTTCGTGGGGATCGGCCTCCCCAACCTGGCGTGCAATCTGGCGCGCGCCACCCACGCGCCGCGCCTCGTGCTGGTGTACGAATCGGGGGCCGTGGGGGCGACGCCCGCCCGACTGCCCGTCTCCATCGGCGACCCGGCCCTCGTGACGGGGTCGCTCATGGTGTGCGGCATGGCGGACGTATTCCAGCTCATCCTGCAGAACGGCCGGATCGCCGTTGGTTTCCTGGGCGGTGCGCAGGTCGACCGCTATGGGAACATCAACACGACCGTGATCGGCTCCTATGAGCGGCCGGCGGTCCGGCTTCCGGGCAGCGGGGGGGCGGCGGAAATCGCGATTCACGCGCGCCGCACGCTGGTCGTCGCGAAGCTGTCGCCGCGCACGTTTCCGGCACACGTCGACTTCATCACGAGTCCCGGCCATGGCGGCGCCGGTGCATCCCGGCGGCAGCTGCGCATGCCGGGCGCGGGGCCGGTCAAGGTGATTACGGACAAGGCGGTGCTCGAGGTGGACGAGGGGACCGGTGAGCTGGTGCTGGCGGCACTGTATCCCGGTGTGGAAGCGTCGGACGTGCGGGGTTGCGTGGGATGGCCGCTGGCGTGCCGCCCCCGGCCGGGACGCGTCGCGCCGCCGGACGCGACGGAGCTGCGACTGCTCCGGGACGTGCTCGACCCCGAGCGGTTGTACCTCAAAGGATGAGGCGCGCCGCAGCGGTCGCGGTCCTGATCGTCGCCGCCGGCCGGAGCGTGGCCGCGCAGGGCGACGCCGACTCCCTCGCCGCGCGGGTTCAC
>QHTK01000039.1 GCA_003220795.1 Gemmatimonadota bacterium
ACGCCATGCCGCGCTTCTACCACCAAGGCCTGTCCGGACGGGAGCTCGCCCCGCCTGAGGTTGAGAACGATCTCAAAGTCGCCGTTCGCGGTGCGCTGCAGCGTGGGCCGCAGCCGGGCCCGCTCGCGCCAGAAGCGCGCGACGGCGCCCATGTCACCGATCCAGGTATCCTCCCGGCGATTCGCGGTGATCAGGCGGCGCTCGGTCTCGAGCTTGTACGTGACGTCGGTGGGGTGGATCAACAGACACGTGATGGCGCTGTTTTCGCTGTTGGCCCGGATCACCTCAGTCCAGTCACGCAGTGCCTGTTCGACGGTCCCGGCCGTGAGGAAGTTTCGAATGCGCAGCTCGCCGCGCGAATCGTCCAGCGCGACCGGCACGACGACGATCTTGCTGTGCTCGCTGCCCAACGCCCGCCTGCGGAACCCGAAGTACGGAAAATTGGTGAGCACGTACTGCGCTGACACGCTCGAGTCGAAGAAATAGCCCGCCGCTTCGAGCACGCCGAGCAGCTCGTCTGGGTACAGCAGATAGCCTGCCCGGAACCCCCGCGTCTGCTGTTTCAAGTCCCGATCGAGCAGCTGCTTGCTGACGAGCACTTCCCCGAATACCGTGGGACGCTGCGGGTCATAGCGCGCCGAGTCTACCGCGGGAGACCCCGTGGGGAACCGCTCGAAGGCGAAGCTGTGACTGACCGAGTGCGAGCCGACGTCGGACCCCAGCGCTTTAACCTGTCGAATCCACTGCACGCGGTCGGGGGTGTAGTACCCGATGTCGGTGGAGTCCGTGAAGTACTTGGTCGTGACGAAGAACGTGCTGCGCACGCCCAAGCCGGCTTCCATTTGGGCGAACGTGAGCGCGTTGCGAAACGCCTCCCTGGCATCGACGTCGTGTGAGAGGCACAGCCCCATGCGTTTGCCCTCGGGCACGGTGTGGACTAAGAGAAAGGGATGCACGCTGTCTTCGTACAGACCGCGGAGCAGCAGGCGGAACACGTCCCCCGATGGCTCGAACCAGTTGATCCAGCGACGTGCCGCCTCGAAGCTGCGCGCCAGGCGGGGAATCAACGTCGTCTCCTTGAAGCCGAGCCCGAGGGCGTAGGCGAGGCCACGGCCATACGCGGTCACGGTGAAGGCGGCCGTTCCATTCTCGTACCGCGCCAGCACCTGGGTCCCGGGAGTGACGGCGTACTCCGTGGACCAGACCGTTTCCGAGTACAACTTGGGATCGCCCAGGGAAACGGTTTGCTCCTCCGGACGATTCAGGTAGCGCAGCGCCGGATCGGCCGGGGAGGCGGTCGCGAAGCTGACGCGAAAGTTGGTGCGGCTGGGCGTCGCGCTGGCAATGCCGAAGAGCGGGAAGAATTTGTTGCCTTGCACCTGGGTCGCCAACACGACCCCGCCTCGCTCGACGTACGCGTATAAGGTCTCGCGCTCCGCGGGGGTCAGTTGTGTGTTGAGTAGGATGCCGCCGATCAAGACGAGCGGCCGCCGAGTGGCCACCGCCACGTCCGACGTCGCGAGGAACGGTATCCCCAGGAGATCGAGACAGTCGCGCAGTGCGAGCTGCTCCTGGAGCGCGTCCCGGCTCGAGCCTACCTCGAGCACGGCCACGCCCCACTCCGGCGCCGGTGCCCTTGCCCCGGTGACGGCGAGCCACAGCGCGCCCCATGCCAGTAACCGGGTCACTTCCACACCTGCATCGCTACAGGGTTGGCGGCCAGGGCCTCGGTCACCAGGACGAGCCAAGCCGACGCCGCCACACACGGGACCTGCGTCATTTCGTGCTGCAATTCCTGTGAGGCGCAGCGCAGGCCGCCGTTTGCCGCTTGCAGCGGTGCGAGGCCTGCAACGATCTGCCGCGCACGCGGCGACTGTCCCATGCGGAGATAGGCGAACGCGACGCCCAGCGTTCCCTCGGACCAAACGATGGGGAGCTCGCGCCACTGCTTGCGGGGGCTCTCATGGAAGAAGAACCTGCCGACTTCCGGGTCTCCATAGATGGCCTGTTCATCGTAGGGGCGATACCCGCTGGCGTCACCGTGCTTGCTGGCGTAGTAGCGATCGACCGCGGCGAGCGCCTGCTCCGCCTTGTGTGGTTCGCCGGCGGCCAACAGAAACAGCGCGCCCCACGCGGCGCAATCGAGCGCCTTGCTAGGATCAGCGTCACCGAGCGGCGCGAAGCCCTGGTTGAACTGCCCCAACGAGTCGTTCCAGGCGCTCTGCAGCAAGCCGCGCCGTATCCGCTCGGCCGCCTCGGCCCAGCGAGCCTCGCGGGTGAGGTCCGCCAGCTGGTGCAAGAAAAACCAGGCGCTGATGTTGTTCTCGGTGCTCACGGCCAGCATCGCCTCGTCCCGATACAGCTCGACCACCTCGTCCGTGGTCGCACGGTAGGCGAGCTGCAGGATGCCCTGCCCCATCCGCAGCAGGCCGTCGCGCGGGTCGCGCGGGTCGTGCACGGCGAGCGAGAGCAGGTAGCCGGCGAGGCGGGTGGCCGCCTGCAAGAAGATGGTGCGCTCCCGTTCGCATCCCCGGTCGCCGGCGCAGCCCGGGGCGTGAGTCAGGAAGAAGGTGAAGGCGTATCCCACCCACGCCACCGCGCCCGCGCGGACGAGCGCGCTTTCGTGATCGGTTTCCCCCGGCCAATCATTGGCGGTGTTGTAGCCAAACCAGAGGCTGCCGTCGGGTCGGACCAAGCGGGCGAGCGCGTGCAGCGTGAACGCCGCTTTGTCTCCGTCACCGGTGGTCAGGAAGACGACTGCCGCCAGCGCGTCGTCGTACGTGGCCGAGCGGTGGAAGCGCCGCGGGAATTCGGCCGGCGCAAGGTCGTAGCTGATCACCAGCCGGCGGCGGCTGGGGTCGGGGTCGGGGACGAGACGATTGGGGATGATTTGTCCCAACAGCCAGGGCTTGGTCGCGGACACCCAACGCGCTGAAGCGCCGTCCGGTGTGGGTGCTCCCTGGGCAATCAAACCTCCGCGCGGCAGCAATCCGCACACCACAACGCATGAGGCAGAGGCAAGCAGCCGGAGATACATGGGGACGGGCGAAACCTAAGGGCGCTCAGTCCCGCAGGCCACCGCCGCTATTGCACTGGGGTCTGCGGCCCCTATCATGGGGGCGACTATGGCGGCCAAGAGTTGGTGCTTGATCATCGCTGGTGTGTGGCGCGCCGGCCTGCTCGCCGCGCAGCTGCCGGCAGCCGACGAGGCGTTCCGGCGGGGGCGGCTCGCCGAAGCACGGGCCGGTTATGAGCGAGTGCTCGCCGCCGACTCGCTCAACGTGCGCGCCTTGTATCGTCTCGCGATCCTGGACGGCTGGGATGCGAAGCTCGATCGCTCGCTCGCGCGGTTCACGAAACTGCGCCGTCTCGAGCCGCGCGACCCCGACTTCATGGTCGCGCACGCGCGCGTGCTCTCGTGGTCAGGGCGGACGCAGCAGGCCCTGGCGCTGTTCGACTCCGTGCTGGCGCGGGCGCCCGATCGGGCCGACGCGTTGGCGGGACGCGCGCGGGTGGTCGCCTGGAGCGGGGACCTCGATCGAGCGGAGCGCTTGTGGCGCGCCGCGCTCGCGCTGCATCCCGACGATGCCGAGCTGCTCTTCGGGCTCGCGCAGACACTGTATTGGCACGATCAGCCGGCGCTCGCCGAGGCGTACCTCACGCGAGCGCGCCGGGTCGCGCCGGGGGACAACGAGGTACGGGATCTCGCGCGCACCCTGCGCGCGTTGCTGCGGCCAGACGTCCGGACGTCGGTCGACGGCGCCGGCGATAGCGACCACAACGACTTCGTCGCGCAGGATGCCACGGTCACCGGCGCGCTCGGCGCAGGCTTGCGGGGGACCCTCCGGGCGGGGTGGCGGCGCGCCACCGATCAGGCGGGCCATGGCTCGAGCTATGGCGGGGGCGGGTTCGTCGTCGCCGCGCTCGGTCGTCGCGTGGAGCTCCGGACGGGCGCGGGGCTCCGCTGGCTCGGCCCCGACATCGGACCGTCGCGCACCCCGGTGACCGCAGAGGTCGGGGTCGGGCTGCGGCCCGCCCGCGACGTGTCCCTGGGCCTGTCATACAGCCGCGCTCCGTTCGATGAGACCGCCGAGCTGATCCGCCGCGGCTTCGTGCTCGATGCGACGGAGCTCGAGTTCGAGCTCGCTCCCGGTCCACGGTGGTCCATCTCGGGAACGGCGGGTGCCACGTGGATCTCGGACGGCAACCGGCAGCTGCACGCCCTGGGAGGCGTGCTGGTTCGGGTGCTGCCCGGCTTGCAGCTCGGCCCGTTCGGCCGCGTGCTGGCGTTTCGCGCGAGCCCGCTCAACGGCTACTTCGCCCCGAGTCGCTTCTCGGTGCTGGAGGGACGGGCCGTGTACTCGTGGCAGCGGCGGGGGTGGGGCTTGCGGGCCGACGCCGGGGTCGGCACCCAGCAGGTCTCGGACACGGCCGCCCACCAGACCGAGTGGCATTTCGGCGTCACGCTGTCTCACGGCTGGGGGGCGAACAACGAGGTGGCGCTCGTGGGCTCGATCACGAACTCCGCGGGCGCCACCTCGACTACGGGGACGCGGACCGAGCGGTTCAGGTACCGAACGCTGGGGCTGCGGTTCCGTCAGGGGCTCTGACCCCGCCCTCCCGATCACCCGCGGTACCCCTTCACGGCGCCCTTTCCCAGGGCGCGGAGCAGGCGGACCGCGTGCGCCTGCGCGCCGGCCGGCAACGCTGCCACGGCCCGTCGCATCGCCGCCGCGTGCGGCGGAAAGATCCGCGCGATGAGCCGCCGCCCAGCCGGGGTGAGGGCCAGCAGCGTCACCCGGCGGTCGGCGGTGCTGGGCCGGCGCCGCACCAGACCCCGGTCGCACAGCTTGTCCACCACGTAGGTGGTGCTCGAGCTCTCGACCAGGATGCGCCGCTGCACCTCGCACACCGGCAGCTCGCCCTTGTGGTACAGCACCTCCAGCACGCCGAACTCGGTGGTCCCGAGCCCGAAGCGGGCGATGCTGGCCCGCGAATGGCGCTCGACTGCGTCGAACGCCCGGGCCAGCACGATCCACAGCTTGAGGGGGTTGGGGGAAGGCGGTGATGGCTTCATCTCGCTCCAGGAACCGTGGCCCCAGGGGAAGTGTTCCCACATTGGTAGAGATCGAATATCTCGATTTCGAAGTAAATTGCCCGTCTTTGTAGGAGGTGTCAAATGTTGGCAGATCTGGGACTGTTGGCTTTGCGGCTGACGCTCGGGGCGGTGTTTCTGGCCCACGGGGCGCAGAAGTCGGTGGGCGCGTTCGGCGGCCCGGGCTTTGCGGGCGCCACCGGGTTCATCGAGAGCATCGGATTCCGCCCGGCGCGGCTCTGGACGGCGCTCGCCGTCGGCGGGGAGTTGGCCGCTGGGTTGCTGTTTGTGCTGGGGTTGTGGACCCCGCTCGCCGGGTTGCTGGTGCTCGCGACTATGGCGGTCGCGATCGCCAAGGTGCATGGGCCCAAGGGTTTCTTCAACCAGAACGGCGGGTACGAGTACAACCTGGTGCTGATCATCGCCGCCCTGGTTGTGGTGGCGCTCGGGCCGGGGGCCTTCTCGCTCGACCACCTGTTGGGGTTGGTGCGGTAGTTGCGACGATGTGGGGGCGCAGCATGCTGCGCCCCTACTTAGATTCTCACCGGCCTTCGACCGGGTAGCGCAGCCTGGATCGGCTCGTTCCGAAGTTCGTCACCACGCTGAAGGGCTACACCCGCGAGCAGTTCTTCGCCGACGCGGTCGCGGGGGTAATCGTCGGTATCGTCGCGCTGCCGCTCGCGATCGCCTTCGCGATCGCGAGCGGCGTCACGCCGGAGCGCGGCCTCTTCACCGCGATCGTCGCCGGGTTCCTGATCTCGGCGCTGGGCGGGTCGCGCGTCCAGATCGGCGGGCCGACGGGGGCCTTCGTGGTGATCGTGTACGCCATCGTGCAGCGCCACGGGGTCGAAGGGCTCGCGGCCGCGACCATGATGGCGGGCGTGATCCTCGTCATCTTCGGCGTCGTGCGCCTGGGCGGCGCGATCAAGTTCATCCCCTACCCGGTCACCATCGGGTTCACGAGCGGCATCGCGCTCATCATCTTCTCGAGTCAGGTGAAGGACTTCCTCGGCCTCCGCATGGGGGCCGTCCCCGCCGATTTCGTAGGGAAATGGCACGCCATCGGCGCCCATCTCGACACGATCGATCCCTGGGCGCTGCTCGTCGGGTTGACGGCCCTGGCGATCATCGTGGGCTGGCCGCTCGTGAATCGGCGGGTGCCGAGCCCGTTCGTGGCGCTCATCGCCACCACCGCCATGGTGCAGCTGCTGCACTTCCCGGTGGAGACGATCGGCTCGCGCTTCGGCGCAATCAACGCGGCCCTGCCGGCGCCCGCCCTGCCGGCGGTGACGCCGCAGCAGCTCCCGGGGCTCCTGGCGCCGGCGTTCACGATCGCGCTGCTCGGCGCAATCGAGTCGCTCCTCTCGGCGGTCGTGGCCGACGGCATGATCGGCGGCCGGCACCGTTCGAACATGGAGCTGGTGGCGCAGGGGGTGGCAAACATTGTCACACCGCTGTTCGGCGGGATCCCCGCGACCGGCGCGATCGCGCGCACAGCGACCAACGTCAAGAACGGCGGCCGCACGCCGGTGGCGGGGATGGTGCATTCGGTCACACTGCTCCTGATCACGCTGTTCTTCGGCCGCTGGGCTGGGCTGATCCCGATGGCGACGCTCGCGGCGATCCTGCTGGTCGTCGCCTACAGCATGAGCGAGTGGCGCACCTTCAAGGCCGAGTTTCGGGCACCCAAGAGCGACGTCCTGGTGCTGCTCACCACCTTCCTGTTGACGGTGCTCGTGGACCTCACCGTCGCGATCGAGGTGGGGATGGTGCTCGCCGCCTTCTTGTTCATGCGGCGCATGGCGGAGGTCGTGAACATCAGCGTGCTCACGCACGAGTTCCACGATCCGACGGACGACTTCGAGAACGATCCCAACGCCGTGCGGCGCCGCGTGGTCCCGCCCGGCGTCGAGGTCTTCGAGATCACGGGTCCGTTCTTCTTCGGCGCGGCGGAGACGCTGCGGGACCGCCTCGGCGCCATCGCCGCCCATCCCAAAGTGCTCATCATCCGACTGCGGCACGTGCCGGCGATCGACTCGACGGGCCTGCACGCGCTGCGCGAGCTGGTCAAGCGGAGCCGCCGGGATGGCACGCTGGTGCTCCTCTCCGACGTGCACGCCCAACCCGTCGTCGCGCTCGAGCGCTCCGGGCTGTACGACGAGCTCGGCGAGGAGAACGTGCACGGCAACATCGACGACGCCCTGAACCGCGCCCGCACGCACCTCGGCCTGCCGCCGCTGCCGCGGCCCGGGTTCGCAACCGCCACGGTGGCCCGGGAGAAGTAGGTCCACGTTGCGCCGGTGGTCCCCGCCGGGATAGCGTACGGGAACCATGAAGCAATGGCTCGAAACCCGGGAAGTGCTCGACCGCCTGGCGCAGCTCGCCCGGGCGGGCGGGCGCGCCGCGCTCGCGACCGTGGTGCGGGTGCGCGGCTCGGCGTACCGTCACGAAGGTGCGAAGCTGCTCGTCGCCCAGGATGGCGGCACCACGGGCAACGTGAGCGGTGGGTGTCTCGAGCAGGATGTGCGCGAGGTGGCGCTGCAAGTCCTTCGTACCGGACGGCCCGAGCTCCGCAGCTACTGCTCCGGCGCCGACGAGGTCGCCGCGTGGGACCTGGGCGTGGGGTGCGAGGGAGAGGTGGAGGTGTTCGTCGAACCGGTGACGGAGCCCCGGCCGCGGGAACGGGAGCTGCTCGACGGCCGCCGACCCTTTGCGGTGTGCAGTATGATGCCGGGGGAGGGGGAAGGCGGAAGGGGCAGGCTCATCGTCACCCAAGAGGCGGCCGAAGGCGACCTCGGTTCGCCTGACCTGAACGCCCGCGCGGCGGGACGGGCTCGTACGCTGCTCGGAACCGAGCAGTCGGGTCTCCACGCGATCGGCGGTCGCACGGTGTTTTTCGACGTGTTCTGCCCGCCGCCCCAGCTCGTGCTGCTCGGTGCCGGGGAGGACGCCCGGCCCCTCGCCCGGTTAGCGGCGGACGTGGGATTTCGCGTAGTAGTCGTGGACCGCCGCCCCGGCTACCTCACCGTCGAGCGGTTTCCGACCGCCGCGCGACTGGTCGAGAGCGACGGTGCCGAGCTGCTCGAGCGGTTGGCGCTCGATGCCGCGAGCTACGCCGTCGTGATGACGCACAACTTCGCGGACGACCAAGCGTACCTCCGGGCGCTGCTGGACACGCCCGCGGCCTACATCGGCATGCTAGGACCCCGCCAGCGCACCGAGCGCATCGTGCGCAACGTGAGCGCGGGTAGGCCGGTCGATGAGGCGCGGATCTTCGGACCCGTCGGTCTCGACATCGGCACCGACGGCGCCGAGCAGGTCGCGCTCGCCGTGATCGCCGAGGTGCTCGCCGTGCGGTCCGGGCGACGGGCCGACTCGCTGCGCGAGCGTCCCACGCCGATCCATGCCCCGCCGGACTGAGGGTCCCCACGTGGCGGGGGTGATCCTCGCCGCCGGCGCATCGCGCCGCATGGGAGCGGGGCGCAACAAGATGTTGCTCCAGCTCGAAGGCGAGTCGCTGCTGCGGCGCGCTGCCCGGCGGGCGGTCGCAGCCGGGCTTTCCCCCGTCGTCGTCGTGCTCGGCCACGAGGCCGATCGAGCCAGGGCCGAGCTGAAGGGGCTGTCGTGCGACTCCGTTGTGAACCCCGACTTCACCGGGCCCACCAGCGGGTCGTTGCACAAGGGCCTCGAGCAGCTCGGTTCCGACGTCCTCGCCGCCGTCGTGATGCTGGGGGACATGGTGCTGGTCACGGAACAGATGCTGAGCGGCCTGGTCGCGGCGGCGCGCGGCACGGAGGCGCCGCTCGTCGTGTCGCGGTATGGCGACGTCACGGCCCCGCCGCTGCTGTTCCGCCGGGCCTTGTTCGGTGAGCTGCTGGCTTGGAGCGGGGAAGGGTGCGGCAAGGCCGTGGTACAGGCACACCGTGCCGAGGCGGTGTACGTCGATTGGCCGGGCGCCGCGCTCACGGACGTCGATACGCCGGAAGACTTCGCGACCGCGCAGACGCTGCTGGCCCGGTCCTGACCGAGTGGCTGATCCGACTGCGTCGAGTACGGTCCCCGTCGCGATCCTTTGATACCGAAGTAGCCGCGGGGATCAGTCAGAGAGCCGTCGTCCCGGGAAGGCGCGCCTCCCACTCTTCCAGCGACCGGGGCCAGTCCTCCTGCAACAGACGCGACAGGGCCCGATCCGCGAGCACCCGCCCGCCGGTCTGACACGTGGCACAATAGTTCACCTCGTTTTCGGCGTAGCGGATCCGCTGGACCGGCGAGCCGCACACCGGACACGGCTTGCGATACCGGCCGTGCACCGCCATCTCCTCGCGGAACGCCGTGACTCCCTCGGGGAAACCGTCCCCCGTCGCTTTGCGCAAGCGCTCGATCCAGGTGCGCAGCGTGTCTTGCGTGGCGTGGTGGAGCCGTTCGATTTCCTCTGCCGTGAGCTGGGTGGTCAGCTTGAGCGGCGACAGCTTCGCCGCGTGCAGGATCTCGTCCGAGTACGCGTTCCCTACGCCGGAAAACAGTCGCGGATCGGTGAGGGCCCGCTTGAGGGTGTGGGACTCGCGCGTGAGCGCCGCTCGGAACGCGGGCAAGTCGGCCGCGAGCACGTCGATGCCGCCGGGGTCGTGGGCGGCGACGCCCGCCGCGCCCCGCGCGAGATACAGCGAGGCGCGGTGCTTGCTGCCCGCCTCCGTGAGAAGCAAGGTCCCGGCGGGAAAATCGAACGCCGCCAGCCCCAGCCGCCCGGGGATCACGGCGCCGGGCGGTTTCCACCGCAATCGGCCCGCGATCATGAGATGGAGAATCACGAAGTACTCGTCGTCGAAGCCGAACACCACGCGCTTGCCGAGCCGCGTGACCCGCCCCAACACCCGGCCCGCGAGCTCGTCGGGACGTGGGTCCACCGATCGCAGCAGGAACGGGCTCGCGATGCGCAGCCGCTCCAGGCGCTCTCCCACGACGCGTGATTGCAGCGCCTCCAGATACACCACGATGTCGGGCAGCTCGGGCATGGGCGGGTTCGTCCCTCGAGGAACGGCATAGGATCGCAGCGCCGCAGCACGCCCACCAGACCCCTGCTCGCTCGCTCGGGCACGGCCGTTTAGCTTGCAGTTCGATATGACCGTCACCCTGACCGAGAGCCCAGCACTCCCCGAGCGGATCGCGGGACTGGCGACGCTGGCGCGCAACCTGAGCTGGAGCTGGAACCACGATGCGCGCGCCCTGTACCGCTCGATCGACCCGACCCTGTGGCGCCTGACGCGTCACAATCCGTTCGCCTTGCTGCGACGGGTCGAGCCCGCGAGGCTGGCCGAGTGCGCGGCCGATCCCGAGTTCCTGCGCCAGTACGACGCCTTGATGGAGCGGGCCGCGCGGGAGGCGTCGAACGCGGGCACCTGGTACGCCAGCACCTATCCCGACCTGACGAGCAGCACGGTGGCTTACTTCTGCGCCGAGTTCGGGCTTCACAATTCGGTGCCGATCTACTCGGGCGGCCTGGGGATCCTGGCCGGGGACCAGTGCAAAGCCGCGTCCGACTTGGGCGCGCCGCTGGTCGGCGTCGGGCTGCTCTACACGCGGGGCTACTTCGATCAGCGCCTCCGACTGGACGGCTGGCAGGAGGACGCCGACGAGCGATTCGACGTGTCGCTGACACCGCTCGAACGGGTGCTCGGTCCCGGGGGCGCTCCGTCGGTGATCGCCGTGCCGACCGGCGGTCGCGCGGTGGGCGTGGGCGCCTGGCGGGTGATGGTCGGGCGCGTGCCGGTGTACCTGCTCGACACCGACCTGGAGCAGAACGACCCCGCCGACCGGGAGCTGTCGCACCGGCTGTACGGCGGGGCGCACGACCTCAGGATGCGGCAGGAGTGGATCCTCGGTGTCGGGGGCGTTCGGGTGTTGCGCGCCTTGGGCCTCCAGCCCGCTACGTGGCACGCCAACGAAGGGCACGCCGCGTTCATGCTGCTCGAGCGCGTGCGCGAGCTGGTGGCGCAAGGGACCCCGTTCGATGAAGCCGTCCGGCGGGTCCGGGCGACCAGCATCTTCACGACCCACACCCCCGTCCCCGCCGGCCACGACGCGTTCTCGCTGGAGCAGGTCGTGGCGTGCACCGGACCGATCTGGGAAGAGATGAGGGTGAGCCGGGACGCGGTGCTGCGGCTGGGCCACCATCCGGTGCGCGATCACGGCCAGTTCCACATGCCGGTGCTCGCGATGCGGTTATCCCAGCAGGTGAACGGCGTCGCGCGCCGCCATGGCGAGGAATCGCGGCGCATGTGGGCCGGTCTCTGGCCGGGGCGGGACCCGACCCGCGTCCCGATCGGCCACGTGACGAACGGCGTGCACCTAGGCACATGGATGTCCCATCGCATGACCCACTTACTCAATGCCCACCTCGGCCCGGACTGGCCGGACCGGGTGGACGAGCCGGGATTCTGGGACTCGGCCCTCGGTCTCGAGAACGCCGCCCTGTGGCAGACGCACCGCGAGCTCAAGGGGACGCTGCTGCGGGCCATCCGGGACGATGCCCGGCGTCGTTGGGCGGATCAATGGAAGGAAGCGCTGCACCTGGTGGGCGCCGGAACGCTGCTCGAGGAGCGCGCCTTGACGATCGGGTTCGCCCGGCGGTTCGCGACCTACAAGCGGGCGTCGCTGATCTTCCGCGATCTCGACCGGTTGCAGCGCCTGCTGGCCAACCCGTGGCGCCCGGTCCAACTTGTCTTCTCCGGGAAAGCGCACCCGGCCGACGAGCCCGGCAAGCAGATGCTCAAGAGCGTCTACGCGCTCACGCGCGAAGCCCGGTTCGAGGGCCGGATCGCCTTCCTGGAAGACTACGAGATGCACCTCGCGCATAACTTGGTCCAGGGCGTCGATCTGTGGCTCAACGTGCCGCGCGCCCCGCTCGAGGCGTCGGGGACGAGCGGCATGAAGGCTGCGCTGAACGGAGTGCCCCAGCTCGGCACCCTGGACGGATGGTGGGCCGAAGGGTACGATGGCCGGAACGGGTGGGCCATTCCCGCCACCCCGGACGGCGTCGACGCCGACGCCGCCGATGCCGAACAGCTGTACCGCCTGCTCGAAGAGGAAGTGGTGCCGCTGTTCTACGACCGCGACGCGCGCGACGTGCCGCTCGGGTGGGTGGACAAGATGAAGCATGCGCTGCGGGTGGCCGGCCGGCACTTCACCGCGCAGCGCATGGTGCGGCAATACGTGACCGAGTACTACGTCCCCGCGATCAAGGGTCAGCTCCCGGGAGACGATCCGCCCACCGCGTGAGCAGGCCCGCTGTCTGGAAGGGAGCAGGCTACGACCACCCGAGCGCCGAAGCCCGCGCGTTCCCGCACGAGGAGCCGCACCAAGGCTGGACCCGTCGCGGCTCCGCCCGCGCCCGCCCCCGCGGCGGAGCGGATCGGGGTCGTCCACCTGACGGCGGAGTATTGGCCGTTCGCGCGCACCGGCGGCCTCGGGGAGGCCGTGAGCGGGTTGGCGACGTTCCAGGCGGCCGCCGGCATGCCCACGACCGTCGTGCTGCCGCTATATCGCCAGGTCCGGGCGACGGCGCCGTCCTTGGAGCGCGCGGGGCCGCCGTTCACGGTCACGTTCGGCGACCGGAGCGAGACCGCATGGCTGTACCGCGAGCAGGTCGGCGCCGCTCAAGGACCGCAGGTCTTCTTCATCGAGCACCCCGACTTCTTCGACCGGGCGGGGATCTACGGCGATGACAGCGGGGACTACCCGGACAACGCGCTGCGGTTCGCGTTCTTTTGCGCGGCCGCGCTGACCGTCCTGCCGCAGATCGCGCCCGAGGCGCGGGTGCTGCACGCGCACGACTGGCACACCGGTCTGGCGCCGGTCTATCTGCGCACCGTGTTCGCCGGCGAGCCGCTGCACCGCCGGCTGGGCAGCGTGTTGTCGGTGCACAACGCCGGCTTCCAGGGGCACTTCCCTTCCGAGACCGTGGCCGCGCTGGGTCTGCCGGCTGATTTGTACAACCCGCGGGTGTTCGAGTGGTACGGCCGGATGAACATCCTCAAGGGCGGGCTGACGTTCGCCGATCTAGCCGTCACCGTTAGTCCCACCCACGCGCGCGAGCTGCTGACGCCGGAAGGTGGATTCGGTCTCCAGGAGAAGTTCATCGAGCTGGGCGACCGGGTCGTGGGGATCCTTAACGGGATCGATGCGCTCGCCTGGAACCCCGGAACCGACCCCCACATCACGGCGAACTACTCGATCGACGATCTCGCCGGCAAGCGGCGCTGCAAGGCCGCGTTGCAGCAGGCCTACGGTTTGTCGCAAGGCGCCCATGCGCCGCTCTTCGGGATGAGCGCGCGCCTGGTATCTCAAAAAGGGCTGGACATCGTGCTCGGCGCCGACCTGCTCGGCACCTCGGACGCCCAGTTCATCTTCCTCGGCTCGGGGGAGCACCGCTACCACGCGGCGCTCACCGAGCTCGCCGCGGCCAACCCGGAGCGCGTCGCGGTCGAGTTCGCGTTCACCGATCACCTGGAGCACGGGCTGCTCGCCGGGGCGGACTTGCTGCTCATGCCGTCGTTGTACGAGCCGTGCGGGCTCACGCAGATGCGGGCGCAGCGGTACGGCACCATCCCCGTCGCTCGCCGGGTCGGGGGGTTGCTCGACAGCATCGCGGACGGGGAGACCGGTTTCCTGTTCAACGCCTACGAGCCCGCCGCGCTGGAACAGGCGGTGCAACGCGCGCTGGGCAGTTATCGCGACCGCGCCGCATGGCGGACGATCATGCGGCGCGCGATGGCCCAACAGTTCGGGTGGGGCGGCTCGGCCGCCCGCTATCTGGACGTCTACCGGCGCGCCCTCGCCCTCCGCGCCGCGGCGGGCTGACCGCGCGGATGGATTTCGTCCTCGCGCTGCACAGTCATCTGCCGTACGTGCTGCACCACGGCCGGTGGCCCCACGGCAGCGACTGGCTGTGCGAGGCCGCGCTCGACACCTATCTCCCGCTGGTCGAGCAGCTGCAACAGCTGGCGGAGCAGGACGTCCCGTCGCCCGTGACGATCGGCTTCACGCCGGTGCTCGCCAATCAGCTCGCGAGCGCGGCGTTCGCCCAGGAGCTCGAGGCGTTCTTCGACCAGCGCGAGGCCGCGTGCCAGGAAGCGCCGGCCTCGCTCGCCGCGACGGGCGACACGGCCCTGTTGCCGCTCGTGAGCTACTGGCAGGCCCGGTTTCGCCGCCTCCGCGATCTGTTCCACTCACTCGACCACGACCTGGTGACGGCGTTCCGCCGCTTCCAGGACGCGGGCCGGCTCGAGATCATCGGCTCGGCGGCGACGCACGGTTATCTCC
>QHTK01000040.1 GCA_003220795.1 Gemmatimonadota bacterium
CACCGGCGATACGGTCGGGGCGGCGTCGATTCCCGTCGTCGCCCGGCTCGAGCAGGACGTGCGCGTCGCGTCGGGCGTTCCGGGCTTCGTCGCGAACCTCGGCCAAAGCCTGCTGAGCGTCCGCCAGGAGCGGCGCACCACTCCCATCACGGCCGAGCTGGGACTCAGCGACCGGCTGTCGCTGAGCGTGTCGGTGCCGATCGTGCGCGTGGCGACGCGCGTGCAGCTGCACGTCTCCAGCAAGGGCGCGACCCTCGGACTCAACCCCCTGCTTGCGGGCGTGGCGAACTCGGGGGCCCAGTACGGCGCCTTCTTCACGCAGTTCGACACGACCCTGGCGCGACTCGACGCCAACATTGCCGGCGGCGGGTACGGCTGCCCGCCCTCCCGCCAGTGCGCGGCGCAAGCGTTCCTGGATTCGGCCCGCACCGTGCGCGCCGCGCTGTACGAGGTGGTGCACGGCGTCGGGCAGACGGGCGCGCCGTTCGTGCCGCTCGACAGCTCGGACGGCGGGCGGGGCATCGCCCAGGTAGTCTCGTACCTGCAGACACGGGATTCGGCGGCCTTCAACGTTGTCGGCTTCCGGGATGCGTTCCTGCTGGCGCACGACACGCTGAGCGCGGATCTCGTCGCGGGCGCGATCGTCGACAGTGCGAACGGATTCGGCTACCGGGGCCTCCCGTACCGCCGCAGCTTCCGACTCGGGCTGGGGAACATCGAGGTCGCGGCGAAGTATCGGCTGGCGGCGGGTGCCCACTACGCGGCGGCACTCGTCGCGCTGCTGCGACTGCCGACCGCGCAGCGTGACTCGGACGACGATTGGCTGCGCCAGTCGCTGGGAGACCATCAGACCGACGTCGAGGGGCGCCTCATTCAGGAGCTGTTCGTGGGGAGCCGGTTGTGGATGAACGTCGCCGTGCGCGGCGGCATCCGGCGCCCCGGAACGCGCGTGCGCCGGGTCGCACCGTTCGGGGCGATCCTCGTGCCCTTCGCCGCCACCGCCGCGCTCGCGTGGGACCCCGGAGACTACGCGGGCGTGGATGTCGCGCCGCTCTATCGGCTCACCCCGCGGTTCGCGGCGGGCCTGACCGCGAGCTATTGGATCAAGCAGCAGGACCGGTATACGTTCCGCGCCGCGCAGGACTCGCTCGACCTCGCTGCACGCTTGGGCGCCCCGACGTCCGCCGCCCTGCTCGACGTGGGCACGGCAGAGCGGCGGCTCCGGTTCGGGGTGGCGGTGACCTACGTCGGTCCGACCATGGAGGGCGGGTTTTCGATCGAGCAGACCGTCAGCGGCGGGACCGTCGGGGTGACGCCGGCGGCGCCGGTGTACCGGATCGTGTTGCGGACGTCGCGGAAGCTTTTCTGAGCAGCTCTTCGGCGTGGCGCAGCGCGGTGCCCATGTCGGCATCGCCCAGCATGCGGGCGAGCTCGCGGGTGCGGGCCGCGCCGGTCACGAGCTGCACGTCGCTCGTGGCGAGGCCGCGCGTCGCGCCCTTCGCCACGACGAGGTGGTGATCCGCACAGACCGCGATTTGGGGAAGATGGGTGATCACGAGCACCTGCCGCGAGCCCGCCGAGCCGCGGGCCACGCCCGCCAGAGCTTCGCCCACGCGTCCCCCGACTAGGCCGCCGATCCCCTGATCCACTTCGTCGAACACGAGCGTCGGCACCGCGTCGTGCTCCGCCAGAACGACCTTGAGCGCCAGCATCAGGCGCGACAGTTCGCCGCCCGACGCGACCTTGGCGAGCGGCCGGGCCTCCATCCCGACGTTCAGCTGAATCTCGAAGACTACTCCCTCCGCCCCGCTCCCCTGAGGAGCGGGGAGCGCCACCAGATGGGCCGCGAACCGTCCGCCCGGCATACCGAGCGCCGGTAACAGCTCGTTCACGGCGTGACCGAGGCGCTCGGCTCCCCGCCGCCGCTTCCCGCTCAGCGCCGTGCAGGCGCGCGCGAACTCGGCCGCCGCCGCCGCACGCTGCTCGGCGATCTGCCGGAGGTCCAGGTCGGCGGTATCGAGCAGGTCGAGCTCGCGCGCCGTGCGGTCGCGCGTCGCCAGCACGTCGGGGAGGGTCGGCCCGTACTTTTGCGTCAGACGGAACAGCACATCCCGGCGCTGTTCGACGTCCTCGAGCCGGCGGGGGTCGGCCTCGATCCCGGCCGCATAGTCTCGCGCCGTCTGCGCCAGCTCGCCCACGTTCGCGAACGCGCCATCGAGCAGCTGCCGCCACTGACCGGCGGCGGGATCGAGCCGCTCGAGCCCCGCGACGAGCTTCGCGGCGCGGGCGAGCCCGGCGGTGTCGAGCGCCTCCTCGAGCTCGCGGGCGAGCCGGACCAGCTCTTCCGCGTGGGCGAGCCGCTTCGCCTCCGTTTCGAGGGTCTCCTGCTCGCCGACGCGCGGTTGGGCCCGCTCGATCTCCTGGATCACGTGACGCAGGTAGTCGGCCTTACGCTGGACCTCCTCGCGGCGCGCCTTGAGCTCCGCGTCACGGCGCTCGAGCTCACGCAGCCGCTCGTGCGCATCCCGCACCGCCGTACGCTCCACGGCCGCGTCGCCGTAGGCGTCGAGGATGTCGCGTTGCGCGTCTGGTCTGAGCAGCGATTGCGTCTCGTGCTGGCCGTGGAGATCCACCAGCAGCGCGCCCAGCTGGGCGAGCACGCTCACCGTGGCTGGGCTGCCGTTCACCCAGGCCCGAGAACGGCCTTCCGCGCTGATCTCGCGCTTCAAGACGAGGCGCCCGTCCTCCGGCTCCACGCCAAGGTCGGTCAAGGGCGGTACCCCTTCAAACGCTGCCTCGATCACGGCCTTGTGCGCCCCCGGGCGTACGACGTCAGACGACGCGCGCTCGCCGAGCAGCAGGGCGAGGGCGTCCACCAGCATCGACTTCCCCGCCCCGGTCTCGCCGGTGAGGACGTTGAGACCGGGGGAGAGGGGGAGCGTGACGTCGGCGATGACGGCGAGATCGCGGACGCGCAGCTCCGTCAGCACTACTGGCGCTCGCGGTCGGAGAGGTCGCCCCAGTGCAGCTTCTTGCGCATGCGGGCGAAGAAGCCTTCGGGGCCGAGGCGGACGAGCAGGACCGGGCGGTCGGCGCGCTGCACCACCAGGCGATCTCCCGGCTCCATGGTGGTGCCGACCTGACCGTCGAATGAGACGAGCACGTCTTCGGTCCACGGCGGGATCGGCTCGACGGTGACGTTGACGTGCGCGGGAACGACGAGAGGCCGCACCGCCAGCGTGTGGGGGCAGATGGCGGCGACGACGATGGCGTCCACGCCCGGAACCACGATCGGGCCGCCGGCCGAGAGGGAGTACGCGGTCGAGCCCGTGGGCGTGGAGACCACGATCCCGTCCGCGGAATATTGGCCCACCTCTTCGCCGTCCACCGACACGCGCAGCCGGATGACGCGCGCCACGCCGCCCTTGTGTACCACGACGTCGTTGAGCACCACCGGCTCGGTGCGGCGGGTGCCGCCGCGCGCGACGATCGTCGGCTCGAGCGCGAGACGGTTCTCGGTGGCGAACGCCCCGCGCACCAGGGCGTCGAGCGCCCAGTCGAGGGTCTGCGAGGTCGCGGTGGTGAGAAACCCGACCCGGCCGAGGTTGACGCCGAGGATGGGGGTGTTGCCGCCGTTCAAGGTGCGGGCGCCGCGCAGCAGCGTGCCGTCGCCGCCGAGCGTGACCAGGCAATCGAGCCGGGGCGAGCGCGCCAGCAACGGCGGGGGCGGCTCCGGCCAGAGGGGCGCGATGCTCTCTTCGGTGAACAGCGTGAAACCGAGGCGCGGCGCGACCTGCGCCAGATGCGCCAGCAGGTCTTTGAGGTCGCGGTAGCTCGGGTTGCCGACGACCCCGACGTTCATGAGTGCGTGAGCGACTCCTCGGCGGCGAGGGCGCGGACGCGAGCGGCGATGCCGGGCCCGGTCAGGCCCACCTCCTCGAGCTGCTGCGCGCGGGGGGCATGCTCGAAGGTGCGGTCCGGCACGCCGAGCGCCACGACGCGCACCTCGGGCGCGCTCGCCTGCACGATGCCGGTGAGCGAGGCCCCGAAGCCGTTGACCACGGTGCCGTCTTCGATCGTGACGAGCAACCGATGCTCGCGCGTCAGCGCCTCCAGCGTGGCCCGGTCGATCGGCTTCAGAAACCGGCAGTTCACTACCGTGAGGTCCCAGCCTTCGCCCGCCAGCGCCGCGGCCGCGTCCAGGGCCGGCCGGCACATCACCCCGACTGCGAGCAGGGCGCAGTCCCGGCCGCGGCGCAGGATCTCCCAGCTGCCATACGGAACCGGCGCGACCTCTGCGGCGGGGGGCGCCTCGGCCGGCGCCTTGTCGCGCGGATAGCGCAGCGAGAACGGCCCGTCGCCGCGCTCGAGCGCGCAGCGCAGCAGCCCGATCAGCTCCGCGCCGTCCTTGGGGGCGGTGACGGTCAAGTTCGGCACGGCGAGCAGGTAGGCGATGTCGTACAGACCCATGTGCGTCTGGCCGTCCTCACCCACCATCCCCGCGCGGTCCAGGCAGAAGATCACGGGGAGCTGCTGGATCGCGACGTCGTGAATGATGCTGTCATAGGCGCGCTGCAGGAACGTGGAGTAGATCGCCACCACGGGCCGAATGCCCTGGGTGGCGAGGCCCGCCGCGAAGGTGGTGGCGTGCGCCTCGGCGATGCCGACGTCGAAGAAGCGCTCGGGCCACTTCTTCTGGAAGATGTTGGTGCCGGTCCCGGACGGCATCGCGGCGGTGATCGCCACGAGGCCCGGGTACTCCGCGGCGAGCTGAGTGATCGCCTCGCCGAACACCTTGGTCCACTGGGGCGGGCCCGGGTTCACCGGCTTGAGCTTGCCGGTGACGGGGTCGTACGGCGCGCGCGCGTGGTACTTCTCGAGATCGGGCTCGGGGAGGGGGAACCCCTTGCCCTTCTCGGTGATGACGTGCACGACGCGTGGGCCCCGCAGCGTCTTCACGATCTCGAAGGTCTGCACCATCTGCGCGATGTTGTGCCCGTCGATCGGCCCGAAGTACCGAAAGCCGAGCTCCTCGAACAGCATCCCCGGAGACCAGAGGTTCTTGATGCTCTCCTCCGCCGTCTTGGCGAAGTCCACCAGCTTCTGGCCGCCGACGACGTGCGACGCCCGCTCGATCATCGCTTTCACGACCTCGCGGATCCGGACCGTGATGGGACTCGCGATGATGGAGCCGAGGTAGCGGTTGATGGCGCCCACGTTCGGAGCGATCGACATGCCGTTGTCGTTCAGGACCATGATGATATCGCGGCCCGAATGACCCGCGTTGTTCATGGCCTCGTAGGGGAGCCCGCACGTCAGCGCACCGTCGCCAACCACGCCCACGACCTTGTACTGGTCGCCCTTCAAGTCCCGCGCCGCCGCGATCCCGAACGCTGCCGAAAGCCCGGTGCCGGCGTGGCCGGCGCCGAAGTGATCGTGCTCGCTCTCGGAGCGACGCAGGAATCCCGAGAGGCCGCCCGGCTGGCGCAGCGTGGGGAGGCGCTCGTTGCGCCCGGTGAGGATCTTCCAGGGGTACGCCTGGTGCCCGACGTCCCACACGATCTTGTCCCGCGGGGAATCGAAGCTGTAGCACAGCGCCACCGTGAGCTCGACGACGCCGAGTCCGGCGCCGATGTGGCCGCCGGTCTGCGACACGACGTCGATCAGGCGGCGGCGGACTTCGTCGGCGAGCGGCTGGAGCTGGGCGCGGTCTAGGCGCCTGACGTCTTCGGGACCCCGAATGGACTCGAGGAGCGCCATCGACCCTCGTCCTAACGCGGAAGTCGGAACGCGGAACGCGGAACAGACGTGGGAGGTCGTTCGCCACGTCGGACTCGCCCTGATGTTCCGCGTTCCGACTTCCGCGTTCCGCGTTCGTTTGAGTTCATTCAATTGGGCCTGGTTACAATGTAGTGCGCCAGCTCCACCAAAGTAGGAGAAATTAACCCCGCCTGGCGTAGCCGGTCTACGGCCCGGGCCGCCAGGCGCTCCGCCTCCGCCCGGGCGGCGCCCACGCCCAGCAGGGTCACGAAGGTGGACTTGGCGAGCAGGGCGTCCTTCCCGGCGGTCTTGCCGAGCTGGGCAGAGGTGGCGGTGGCATCGAGCACGTCGTCGTAGATCTGGAACGCGAGGCCCACGTCCGCGCCGTAGCCCCGCAGCGCTTCGCTGCACGCCGGGGTCGCGCCCGCGGCGAGCCCACCGATGACACAGGCGGCGGCGATGAGCGCGCCGGTCTTGCGCCCGTGCACGTCCGCGAGCTCCGGCATCGGGAGGCGCCGTCCCTCGGCCTCGAGATCGAGCGCCTGGCCGCCGATCATGCCCCCGGCTCCGGCGGCGCGGTACAGCTCGAGGGCGATGGCGCGCCGCCGGTCGGGGTCGAGGCCGAGCGTATCGAGCCCCGCCGCGAGCACACGGGCGGCGAGCGCCACCATGTGGTAGCCCGCCCGCGTGGCCGTGGCCACATCGAACGCCCGATGAGTGGTGGGTCGCCCCCGGCGCAGATCGTCGTTGTCCATGCAGGGCAGGTCATCGTGCACCAGGGAGTAGGCGTGCACCACCTCGACCGAGGCCGCGATCGCTTCCACCCCGGCTGCGGTACCGCCCACGGCTTCGTAGGCGGCGAACACCAGCGTCGGGCGAAGCCGCTTCCCGGTGGAGAGCAGGCTGTAGCGCACCGCGGCAGGCACGGGAGGCGGCCACAGCGCGTCGGCGCGGGTGCCCCACCGCTCGAGCACCGCGTCCACACGGGCACGTGCGTCGGACAGATACAGCTCGACCGCGCGGCTAGCCGTCGAAGTCCTCGACCCGAAGCTTGCCGGCGTGCTCGCTCAGCACCTGCTTGACCTTCGCCTCCGCCACGGTGAGGCGCTCCCGCGCCTGGCGCAGCCGCTCCACGCCCTCTTCGAACAGCTTGAGCGCCTGGTCCAAATCCAGGTCTTCCGCCTCGAGTCGCCGCACGATCTCCTCGAGCCGCTCGAGCTGCCGCGCGAAGCTGGCCTGCTCGGAGGTCACGACGCCTCTCCCGTCGCGCGGGCCGCGACCTCGCCGTCGCTGACGCGCAGCCGGAACGCGCTGCCCGGGGGAAACTGGGCGACGCGCTTGAGCACACGCCCCTCGGCATCCCGCGCCAGCGCATAGCCGCGCGCGAGGATCCGGAGCGGCGACAGGGCATCGAGCCGCCCGCTGACGGCTGACAGCCGATGGCGCTGTCGTTCCAACCGCAGGGTGACCGCGCTCCCCAGGCGATCGAGCGTGCGGTCGAGCCGTTGTGTCACGCGCTCCGACCGGCGGCCCAGGCCGCGGGCGAGGCGCGCGCTCAGCTGGCCCAGGTCGGCCGCGACGTCGCGCCGGTCCGGCGTGGCCGCTTCGGCCGCGGCCGACGGCGTGGGCGCCCGGTGGTCGGCCACGAGGTCGCACAGGGTGCTGTCGGTCTCGTGTCCCACGGCGGAGATAACCGGCACCGGGACGGCCGCGACGGCGCGCGCGACGCGCTCGGAATTGAAGCTCCACAGGTCCTCGCGCGAGCCGCCGCCCCGGCCGACGATCGCCACGTCGAGGCGGTCGATCCGACCGAGCAGGGCGAGCGCGCGGCAGATCGCGTCTTCCGCGCCGTCCCCCTGCACCTTGGTGGGGATGACGAACAGCTCGAGCGAGGGCCAGCGGCGGCGCGTCACGGCGATGATGTCGCGCACCGCCGCGCCGTCTTTGCTCGTCACGATCGCCAGGCGCGCCGGGTACAGCGGCAGCGGGCGCTTGCGCGCCGGATCGAGCAGGCCGTCTTTCTGGAGCGCGGCTTTCGCCTTCTCGAAGGCGAGCTGCCACAGCCCGCCCCGCTCGGTCGAGAGCAGCTCGATCACGGTGAGGCGAAACTCGCCCTTTTCTTCCCACACCGTCGGCCGGCCGAACACGAAGACCTGCATTCCGTCGGTGGGCGGCCCGGGAAGGCGGCGGTTGTCCTTCTGGAACATGACACAGCGCAGCTGCGCCGTGCGGTCGCGCAGCGCGAAATACCAGTGACCGCTCTGCCAGGCCTTGAACCCGCTCACCTCGCCGCGCACCCAGAGGGGCCCGAGGCCGGCCTCGAGCACGGCGCGCGCCTGCCGGGTCACCTCGCCCACGGTCCAGGCCCCGTCGGGGGAGGCGGCGCCGAACAAGTCTAGGCTGTGCGACATTGCCGGGCCGCCTGGACGGTGTTGCAGAGCAGCATGGTGATGGTCATCGGGCCGACGCCCCCGGGCACCGGCGTGATCGCGCCGGCGACTTGTTGCGCTTCCGCGAATTTCACGTCGCCCACCAGGCGGTACCCCGTTTTCGTGGTCGGATCCTGCACGCGGTTCGTCCCGACGTCGATCACCGCCGCGCCGGGTTTGATCATATCGCCGGTCACGAACTCGGGCTTCCCCATGGCGACGATCAGGATGTCGGCCTGCCGCGTCACGGACTTGATGTCCCGGGTGCGCGAGTGGCACACGGTCACCGTGGCGTTGCCCCCGGGGCCATCCTGCAGCAACAGGGCCGCCATCGGCCTGCCGACGACGGTGGAGCGACCCACGATCACCGCGTGCCGGCCGGTGGTATCGATGTCGCTGCGCACCAGCAGCTGCTGCACGCCGTACGGCGTCGCGGGGCGGAACCCCGTCGGGTCGCCCACGAACACCTTGCCGACGTTTTCCGGGTGAAATCCGTCCACGTCCTTGCAGGGCGCCACGCGCTGGAGCACCCGCTGCGTATGGATCTGCGTGGGGAGCGGCAACTGCACCAGGATGCCGTGGATCTTGGGGTCGGCGTTGAGGCGGTCGACCAGTGCCAGCAGCTCGGTCTCGGACGTGTCGCGCGGCAGCCGGATGGTCTCGTGATACAGGCCGGCGTCTTCGCACGCCTTGCCCTTCATGCGCACGTAGGTTGCGGAGGCGGGGTTATCGCCCACCAGGACCGCGGCCAGCCCCGGGGTGATGCCGCGCTCGCGGAGGGCGCGGATTTCGGCTTGCAGCTCGGCGCGCAGCCGGTCGCCGATGGCTGTGCCGTCGATCAGTCTAGCGGGCAAAGCCCACCGCGCGCGTTTCGCGAATCACCACGACCTTGATCTGACCGGGATACTGCAGCTCGCGCTCGATCCGGCGGGCGATTTGATCCGACAGCTCACTGGCCTTTCCGTCGTCGACGGCGGTCGGGGTCACGACCACGCGTACCTCCCGACCGGCCTGAATGGCGTACACCTTCTCCACGCCGGGGAACTCGCCCGCGAGCTGCTCCAGCTGGGTGAGGCGCTTCACATAGGTTTCGAACGCCTCGCGGCGCGCGCCGGGCCGCGCCCCCGAGACGGCGTCGGCCGCCTGCACGATCACGCTCACCGGAGACTCGTGCTCGACGTCGTCGTGGTGGGCCGCGATGCAATTGATGACGACGGCGTGCTCACTGTACTTCGTCGCCACCTCGACGCCCAGCTGGACGTGCGTGCCGTCGTGCTCGTGCGTGAGCACCTTGCCGATGTCGTGCAGCAGGGCGCCGCGCTTGGCGAGCTGGACGTCGAGCTTCAGCTCGGCCGCCATGATGCCGGCGAGCCAGGCGACTTCCTTCGAGTGCTCCAGGATGTTCTGCCCGTACGAGGTGCGGTAGCGCATCCGCCCCACCAGCTTCACGAGCTCGGGGTGCATGCCCTTGATGCCCGTCTCATACACCGCCTGCTCGCCCGCCTCGACGATGCCGGCCTCGATCTCGGCCCGGCACTTCGCGATGATCTCTTCGATCCGCCCCGGGTGAATGCGCCCGTCGGCGATGAGACGCTCGAGCGCGAGCCGACCCACCTCGCGCCGCACGGGGTCGAAGCACGAGACCACGACCGTGTCGGGCGTATCGTCGATGATCACGTCCACGCCGGTAGCGGCCTCGAAGGCGCGGATGTTGCGACCTTCGCGGCCGATGATGCGTCCCTTCATCTCGTCGGAAGGGAGGGCGACGGCGGACACGGTGCTCTCGGCGGTGTGCTCGGCCGCGATGCGTTGGATCGCGACGGCGAGGATCTTCTTCGCCTCGCGGTCGGCGCCCTTTTTCGCCTGCTCCTTCAACTCGCGGCCCAGCGCGGCGGCTTCGCTGCGGGCCTCGTCCTCGAGGCCGCGCAGCAACTCCTGCTTCGCCTCCTGCGCGGTGAGGCCGGCGACCTGCTCGAGCCGGGTCCGCGCCTCGGCTTCTTTGAGCCCGAGCCCGCGCTCCCGCTCCTGGCAGGCCTGCTCCCGGCGGCCCAGCTCGCGAGCCTCGGCCTCGAGGCCCGCCACCTTCTGCTCGATCTGGTCCTCGCGCCGCTCGATGTCGCGCCGCCGCCGCGCCACCTCTCCGTCCCACGCCTCGCGCGCGCGCATCAGCTCTTCTTTAGCCGCCAGCACCATCCGCTGGCGCGCGTCGTCCAGGAGGCGTGCGCTATCCGCTGCGGCGGCCCGCGCCGCGGCGTCCGTCATCCGCCGCTCCACGCGCCGCCCCGCCAAATAGAAAGCCGCTCCCGCGGCGCCGCCGCCGCCGAGGAGGGCTGCGACGATTGCCAGCCAGTCCGGCATAGGATCTATCTCCGGCAACGCTTCGCTTGGGAGGCGGAGCGTGTAGAACCGCAAACTGCGCCGTCAGCTTTCAGCCGTCAGCTATTTACCCGATGGCCGATGGCTGCTGGCTGAGTGCTTTTCGCTTCCCCGGCGGCAACAGCTTCGTCATGTCATCCGCGAGCGCCGCCAGCCGGGCGACCACTTCGCGCTCGCCCTTTTTCGTTTGAAACAGCTCGTTCGTGATATCGAGCGCCGCCAGGATCGCCGCCTTGTGTGTCTCGACGATCGGCCCCTGAGACAGGACCTTCTTCAACGCCTGGTCGACGTACGCCGCCACTTCCCGAGTATACTCGGGCGGCAGGTCGGACCGCACGGTGTATTCCTCACCGCCGATCATCACCTTGACCGCGTGCTTCTTGGTGCTCACTCAGGCACCTCCGGCGCTGCCCGCACTCGTGCCACCGCCCGTCCCACCCCCGTTCCCCCCCGTCTGGCGGGCCTGCTCCTCCAGAAAGGTGAGCCGGGACAACAGGTCATGCACGCGCGTGCGCGCCCCCTCCACGCGCTGGCGCAACGTCCTGTTCTCCTGCTCGAGATCCGCCACGCGCCCGCGCGTCTCGGCGTCGGGCTTCGTGGCCCCCCCTCCCCCCGCCCCGCCCCCTCCTCCCCGGAGGCCGCTTTCTTTCAGCTCCGCTTCGGCTTTCAGGGCACGCGCGCGCCAGCTGGCGAGCTCATCCGCCACGTGGCGGAGCACCGTCTCCAGCTGATCCAGCACGCGCCCGTCAACTCTCTCTCCGTCGTACGCCAAGCTCGTCCTCCAGCGCCTGCAGCGCTCCTGCCAGCAGCTCGTCCACTTCGCGCTCTCGCAGCGTCCGGGCGGGGTCGCGGAAGGTGCAGTGCCACGCCACGCTGCGGTATCCCGCCGGCACCCCGGCGCCGCGATACTCGTCGAACACTTCGAGTCGCTCGAGCAGCGGTCCCGCCGCGCGAGCCAGCACGGCCGACACGGCCCCGGCACTCACACCCGCCGGCAGGAGCAGCGCGATGTCCCGTTCCACAGGCGGCTGTGTCGGCAGCGGGCGATAGTGCACCGCGCCGGGCAGCGTCGCATCCAATCGCACCTCGAACCCGAACAACGCCGCCGCCCAGACCGGGGCGTCGGCTTCGAGCCGGCCGGCCCAGCCCCACACCTCCCCCCGTTGCACCGCCTCCCAACCGACCACCCCACCCGTTGCCGGTTGCACGTCGCATGAGGGGGCGGCGGCCCGCACCGCTAACTCAAAGTGGTGCTTCAAGTCCCATATGTCCATATCAGGTACTTTCGCACCCTCGGACCAGTGGGGGGGGCGCCGCGCCCCGGTGAGCACGCCCGCCACGGAATCCCATTCTTCGGGTCGATCCTGCGCGGCGCGAAAGACATTGCCGATCTCGAACAGCCGCACGTCCCGATTGCGGCTCGCCCAGTTGTGCTCGACGCGGCGTACCAAGCCGGGGATCAGCCGCCGCCGCAGATAGGCCTCGTCGGCCGATAGAGGATTCCGGACCGCGACCGCGTCCGGCCCATCGCGGGGCCCGAGCGGGATGGTTCGAGCCTCGAAGAAACCGGAGTGCGCCAGCTGTTCGCGCACGCGCGCCTTGATCTGCTCCACCGGCGCGTCGGGCACGGTCCCTGACCGGTAGGGGCGCAGCTCGTCCGGGAACGCGTCGTACCCCTTCAAGCGCGCGGCCTCTTCGATCAGGTCCACCTCACGCGTGACGTCGGGCCGCCAGCCGGGCACCTGGACGGCGAGCCGGTTTCCCCCGTCCTTGGGGGCAACGAAGAACCCGACCGACGTGAGCAGGCGCTCCAGCTCGGCGCGTTCGGTCGGGACGCCGAGCAGGTGCGAGGCGCGCTCGGGGCGCAGGGAGATCGTCTTCTCCTGGACCGGCTGCGGCCACAGGTCGAGCGGCGGCTCGCGCAGCGCGCCCCCCGCCACGGCGACGATCACGTCGATCGCGCGGCGCAGGGCCGCGGGCATGCCGAGCTGGTCGATCCCTCGCTCGAACCGGTAGCTCGACTCGCTCGACAACCCGAGCGCCCGGCGCGTGCGGCGGACGCGGGTCGGCTGGAAGTAGGCGCATTCGAGCACCAGGTCAGTCGTGGACTCCGTGACCTCCGATGCGGCGCTTCCCATCACGCCGGCGATGATCGTCGGTCGCTCCGCGTCGCAGATCGCCGTCATCTCGGGGGTGAGCGTGCGCTGCACACCGTCGAGCGTCACGATCGGCTCGTTCGGCTTCGCTCGCCGGACCACGACGGCGGGCCCACGCAGCTTCGCCAGATCGAACGCGTGCAGCGGCTGGTTGACCTCGAACAGGACGTAATTGGTCGCGTCGACGATGTTGTTGATCGGCCGCTGGCCGATCGACGACAGGCGCCCCGCGAGCCACGGCGGGCTGGGGGCGACTTTCACGCCGCGGATCACGGCGATCATGTAGCGCGGCGCGCCTTCGGGGTCCTCGAGCCGCACCTCGACCCCGTCCACTATGCCCGTGGTAGCGGGTCCGCTCGGGCCGGCGGCCACGCCGGGCTCGGCGGCCCTCGCGGACCCGCCACCCCGGGTGCTGGGAGCGCGGCGACGGCCGCCGAGGGCGGCGTCCCCGCCGGCCGGAGCCGCACTCCCAGCACCCGGGATCGGCGGCAGCTTGACCGCGCCGCCCAGTATCGCTGCCAGCTCGCGGGCGACCCCCTTGTGACCGAGTAGGTCGGGACGGTTGGCCGGGACGTCGATGATGATCTGATGGTCGGCGACGGGCACGACGTCCACGAATCGGCTCCCCGGCGGGGCGGCCGTATCGAGCTCGAGGATGCCGGCGTGATCGTCGCCCAAGCCCAGCTCCTTGGCCGAGCAGAGCATGCCGTTCGACTCGACGCCGCGGATCGGTTTGCGCTCGAGCCGCACACCGCCCGGCAGCACCGCCCCCACCGGGGCGTACGGGTAGCTCTTGCCGGCCTGCACATTGCGGGCGCCGCACACGACCTGGACCGGTCCGCCGGCGCTCCCGGCGTCGACCAGGCAGAGCGTGAGCCGGTCGGCGTTGGGGTGCTTGTTCACCTCCAGCACGCGTGCCACCACGATGTCGCCGAGATCCTGATGCAGCGGCACCACCGCGTCGACCGGCGCGACGTGCATCGTCAGCCGCTCGGCGGTCTCGCGCGCGTCGAGCGGGCGGTCGAGCAGCGCCTCGAGCCAGCGCCGCGACACGATCATGGCGCGCCGCCCTTCCCCCCGGCGGCGAACTGCGC
>QHTK01000060.1 GCA_003220795.1 Gemmatimonadota bacterium
GCGTCGCCGGCGACCAGATCTACGGGGCGATGCCGGTTCCCATCGACGAGTGTACCGCCCGCGGTCTGGCCAACAACTGCCGCCCGTAATGCACCGCAGCGCGATCTAGCCGCCGAGCGTGCCCCGCCGCTCGGCGGTTTTTTTGCGCCGCCCCATCTTGCTTGACGCCCACCCGACCCTGCGGTATATCGGGCGGCGTGCGGATTCGTGACCGCAGTTACCCCTGGGAACATGAAGGAGAACCTATGCGACGCCTCGTCGGTGTCATCGCCTGCGTCGTCCTGATGCTGATCGCGACCTCGGGTGGGCTCGCCGCTCAAGGCGGGACGGTGCGCGGCCGCGTGGCCGATACGACCGGCGCGCCGCTGGCGCGGGTGAGCGTCAGCATCGAGGCGATCGGCGCGCGCGCCACCACGAACGAGCAGGGGGACTACGAGATCCGCGGCGTGCCGGCGGGCACGCACTCGGTGCGCGCCCGGCTGCTCGGCTACGTGCCGCAGATCGTGCGTGTCACGGTGAGCGAGGCGCAGCCCGCCCGCCAGGACTTCGCGCTGCACACACAGCCGATCGGGCTCGCGCCGGTGGACGTCGTGGTCGGCTCTCGGGCGCGGCACACAGCCGCTGACGAGCTCGCCGTCCCAGTGGACGTATTCACATCCGAGCAGATCCAACAGCAGGGGACCACCGAGACGAGCCAGATTCTCCAACAGCTCGCTCCCTCGGTGAACTTCCCGCGCCAGAGCGTCACGGATGCGAACGACATCGTCCGGCCGTTCACCTTGCGCGGCCTGAGCCCGGATCACACGCTGGTGCTGCTGAACGGCTGGCGCCGCCATCAGACAGCCCTCTTGAACACCTTCCCCTACGGCAGCCCAGCGGGCTCGAGCGGCGTCGACCTGAACGCCATCCCGCAGAGCGCTATCGATCGAATCGAGGTGCTGCGTGACGGGGCGTCCGCGCAGTACGGGTCGGATGCGATCGCGGGCGTGGTGAACGTGGTCATGCGGGAAGGCAAGTTCACTCCCTTTCTGAACGCAGACGCCGGTCGCTACGTAAAGACCCGGGACTACCCGGACGACGGCACCACCGTGGACTTAAACGGCGGCTGGGGTGTACAGCTCGGCCGCGGCTCCTTGGCGCTGTTCGGCGAGTTCCTCGATCGTCAGAAGACCAATCGCGCGTGGGCGGATTCGTTCCTGGTGGACAGCCGGGGGATCGCAGACCTAATCGATCCCAATACGGGTCAGATCATCAAGAAGCGCAACGCGCTTCCACAACCGAACTACCACTGGGGCGACGGGCTCGAGAAGGACGCGATGACCGCCGCCAACTTCCGGCTCCCCCTCAACGAGGCCCGCACGAGCGAGCTGTACGCGTTCGGCGGGTACAGCCACCGGGTCGGGACCGGCAACGGGTTCTGGCGCTACTCGAGCAGCGCGCGAAACTGGCCGGAGCTGTACCCGGAAGGCTTTCTCCCAGAATTCCACCCCAACGTGAACGATTACTCGGGCGTCGGTGGGTTCCGGGCCGCGGTCAGCGGGTGGTCCCTCGACCTGGGCGCGTCGTTCGGCATGAACCGCTTCGACTACGATATGCGAAACACCAACAACGCGTCGCTCGGCCCTTGCCTCACCGCGCCGTGCGCTCCGGGGCCGGACCGCGTGTTCGGGACGGCGGACGATCCGGGTATCCCCAACCAGCTCTCGTTCGACGCGGGGCGGCTCGAGCGCCGGGAATTCATCACCGGATTCACGCTGGCGAAAGAGGTGACGCTGGGTCTGCACGCGCCCGTGAGCGTCGCGCTCGGGGCCGCGTTCCGGCGGGAGACGTACAAGATCACGGCGGGCGAAAAGGCCTCGTGGGTCAACGGTGGTCATCTGGCGCAGGATAGCGCGGGCACCGACGGAATCTGGGGCACGGCGGACGATGACAGCCTCCCCGCCCCTGCAGGCTCGTCCGTCTTCCCCGGGTTCGCTCCGACCGACGCGAGCGACCACAGCCGTACCAACTTCGGTACCTACCTGGACCTGGAGAGCGATCTCACCTCTCATCTGCTCGCCGACGTGGCGGGGCGTTTCGAGCACTACAGCGACTTCGGCTCCCGGGTGACGGGCAAAGTGGCGCTGCGGTTCCAGCCCACGAAGCGCTTCGTGTTGCGCGGCGCCGCTAGCACGGGGTTCCGCGCCCCAGGCCTGAGCCAGAGCTTCTTCAGTCACACCACGACAAACTTCATCGGCGGCAAGCTCGTGGAGATCGGCAACTTCCCGGTGGACAACCGAGCGTCGAAGATTTTCGGCGCCAAGCCCCTGAAGGAAGAGACCTCCGTGAACTTGAGCGGCGGCCTCGCGTTCACCCCGACCGACAACCTTACGTTCACGGTGGACTACTTCCACATCAGGATCAACAACCGCATCCTACTGGGAGCGACCTTCGGCGACACCGTCTCGCAGCGGATACTTCGGGACTCGGGGTTCGCGGGGATCGGCGGGGTGCAGTTCTTCACCAACGGGCTCGACACCAAGACCGACGGCGTGGATGTGACCGCCGCGCTGCGCCGGCCGGTGGGTGGCTCTGGTACGCTCGACCTGACGGCGGCCGCCGGCTGGGCGCAGAACAAGATCACGCGAGTGGACCCGCTGCCGAAGATCCTTCAAGGGACCCAAACCGATCTCACGAGCATCCTCGACCTGCTGACCCAGCTCGCGATCGAGAAGGAGCGGCCCGACTGGCGCGGGACGCTCACGGCGCAGTACACCAATGGCCGATTCCACTCGCTCGGCCGCGCCTCGTACTATGGCGGCTTCTCCTCGGCCGAGCCGAGCTTCACGGACGAGGAGCACTATGGCGGCAAGACCTTGGTCGACGCCGAGCTTGGGTACCGCCTCGACCAGGTGGACCTGTCGGTTGGGGCCCGAAACCTCTTCGACACCTACCCGGATCAGATGCGGAAGGAGTTCAACAACAACGACAACACCTTCCCCTGGGCGGCCGCCTCGCCGTTCGGGTACAACGGGCGCTACCTCTACACGCGGGCGTCGATTCCGTTGAGTCGGTAGGACGGCGCAAGCAGCGACTACACGGGCGGCAGGATGTCAATCCTGCCGCCCGAGCTGCGCCTACATCTCCTTATAGAGGTAGGCCCCGATTGGCCCCGCGAGGGCGTACTGCACCAAGGCCACGATGGTGCCCGTCACGTACATTCGCTGGGGGTACAGCCCCATCGGCGCCTCCCCCAGGTTGTGCAGCAGCGCGATGAAGAACCACACCGCGACCCCCGCGATCACGCCGGTCTTGGGGCCCGCGCCGAAGCGGGGGCGGATCGCCGCATACACCCACAACAGGCCAATCCCATAGATGAAGTCCAGGAAGATGAACCACGGGACCAGAGCGTCGATGGCTTGTGGCTGCTTGCCGAGCGCCTGCATCGCCGCCGCCATGTCGCTCTTCATCACCACGCCGTAGTACACGTAGTCGAACGCGTTCAGCACCACGCCCGCCAACAGCCCGCCCACAATGACACGACCCCAGTTGATCTTGCCCATGACCCCCTCCTATCAAAGGAAGAACGGCCATCCGCACGAGCCCGAGAGTACGGGTCAACCCAAGGGCCGTCAAGCACGTCTGTGCGTCTGCGGGTCTATGCGTCCGTGCGTCTAGTAGTTAGGGGACCAGCAGGACGCCGACCATTCCCCCCAGCCCGTCGGGCACCGTCGCCACGCCGGTGGGCACGACCCAGTCGCTGCCGTCCACCAGGAGGTTGAAGTGGTACAGGCCCCGCTTGAGGGCCAGCGTTCCCTCCCACAGGCTCGCCCCCAGCGAGCGCAGCGGCACTGGCTGCCACTGGTTCCAGTCTCCCGCGATCGCGACGGCGCGCACGCTGTCGAACCGGAACCGCACCACCAGGCTATCGCCGCGGAGCTGAGGAACGAGCGGCGACCACCTCGCCGCGCTCGGATCGGCGCGGGGCAGGCGGGGTGACGTGTGTAGCCGCACGCCCAGGGTCACGAACCCCGCGCGGGGCAGCCCTTGGTACGGGTCGCGCAGGTAGCTGCCCCCCGCCAGCTCGAGGGCGATGGTCGGCGTCGCGAACAGCTGAACGAACGCGCTGGCGGCGCCGGTCGAGCCGTACACCCCGGACAACCGCACCGTGGTCCAGATGGAGGCGATCGCCGGGCCGCGCTCGAAGACGGCGCCGACGCCCGCGTCGGTGAACCAGGCGCCCGAGAAGTGCGTCGGCTCGATGCTCAGCTGGAGGTCCGGGCCGCTGGAACGCCACCACGCGCGTGCCCGTAAGCGCAGCGCCGCGACGGGCGTGTCGTTAGCGATCCAGCCCCCTGCGGGCCCGGCGCCCAAGCCCACGCCCCATTGCGGTTGCGACCACAGTAGCTCGACGTTGCCCTGGGCGGCCGCGGTCCAGGCGCCGTCCGTGCGGCTCGTGCCGGCGAGGACTCCCTCCAGCCCGAGGCGCCACTCGTGGAACACCGCACCGGACGCGACCCAAAGGTCTCCTCGGCCCTGACCCGACCACACACCGCCCGGTAATGACGCGAACGATCCCGAGACGTCAGCGGCGAGATTGAGAGACGCGAAGCCCGCTGCGGGCGAGAACGTGGCGGAGCTGAAGCTCGTGCCGCCGCTATAACGCACCGTCCCGGCGCCGACGCCGAAGGATGCTCGCGCCTGGGTGGCGCCCGGTCGAGCTCCGAGCCCCGCCATGAGCACGACGAACCAGAATCGTTGCACGGCGACAAAGCTAGTCCGGGGCGAGGGCTGCGGGAACCAAACGAATAGGGGCGCAGCATCCTGCGCCCCTATTGAACCTGAAACCAACTGCGCCGTGGCCGATCTACGGCCGATGGTTGCCCGACTGGCCCGGGTTGGACGGCCTGCGCCCGTTGGCGGGCACCGCCGGCGTGGCGGGCTTCGCCGGTGTAGCCGGGCCGGTGCCGTGCGCCGGGGTAGGCGGCGTGGCACCCGTCGAGGGAGTGGCGGCCTTGGGGTTCCGGCCGCGGTCATCCCGATCGTGGTCGGCGTCTTCAGGCCGGGGGTGGTCGTCCCGATCGTGATCGACGTCTTCGGGATGGACCACCTCGCCGCGCCTGTGGGTGGCGCGGTGCTGGGCACTCTGGGAGTGCGCCGTGGCCATGGCCGTGCCCTGCGGCGACGCGTGGTCCTTGGGGATCGTGGGCGTCTGAGCGGCTAACAGGCTCGGCAATAGCAGTGCGGCGGCGAGCCCGAGAAGCTTGCGAATCATGAATCTCCTCCATCCGCACGTGACGGGGGCGGTGCGCCCCCATGGGGTCGGACTTCCTAGGCATGAAGAGGGGGGTGGGAAGGTCGAGGTAACGCCCTGGCCAGAAGTCACGGCGGGCCCGAACGTTACCAGCGTCTCACGGGGCGACTCTTTAGGCTGGAGCCGGTTGCCGCGGCCCCAGCGGACGTCTAGCATCCTCTGCGTACTCTGGCGGCCGAGGTGCTCGGTTGGGGCAGCGGGAACAGGCGACGGACGGAGAAGTCGTGCGCGCCGTGCTGGCGGGGGATGTAGAGCAGTACGCGGTGCTGGTGCGCCGCTACCGCGACCGCTATGCGCGATTTGCGGCTCGGATGCTGGGCTCGCTCGACGCGGCCGAGGATGCGGTCCAGGATGCCTTCGTGCGGGCTTTCGATCAGCTGGCGCAGTGCCGGGAACCCGCCAAGTTTTCCGGGTGGCTGTTTCTGATCCTGCGCAACCGCTGCTTCGCCGAGCGGCGGCGTCGGACCCGGGAAGGGCGAGCCCTCGAGGCGACGGACGAAGCGATCGCCGGGCCCGATCGACCGGACGGGAACGTGGAGCAGGTCGAGCAGGCGCACGCACTCGAACGAGCGCTCGTCGACCTGACGCCGGAGCAACGCGAGGTGTTCGTGCTGAAGCACGTCGAGGGGCTCGCGTACGAGGAGATCGCGGGGATGACTGGCGCCACCGTCGCCTCGCTCAAGATGCGCATGCATCGGGCGTATGACCGATTGCGCGAGCTGTTGAAGGAGCACTCATGACCGAGACGTTTCATCCGTTGGTCAAGCGGTTGCTGGACGGCGAGCTGTCGCTCGGCGACCTGCCCCCTGGGCTGCGCGGCGAGGGGGCGGAAGCGCTGCGTCTGCTCGGCGCCGTGGATCGGACGCCTGTGGCGCTTTCGGTCCAGCTCGAGGCTCGCGTGATGGCCGAAGTGCGGCGACGTGCCCGCTCGCCGATGCGGCGCATCTGGCGCGGGCTCGTGGAGCCGCGGGACATCGAGCTGCGGCTGCGACTGCGACCCTGGGTCGTCTGGGGCACCGCGCTCGCCGCCGCGGCCGCCGTCGCCTTGCTCCTCACGCGCCCGTCCCCGGGCCCGAGAGGCGCGGGGCCCGCGCGCCTCGCCGCCCGCGACAGCGTGTACGTCCGGTTCGTGCTGTACGCCCCGACTGCGAAGCAGGTGGCGGTCGCGGGAACCTTCAACCAATGGGATCGGAACGCGTCTCCGTTGGTGCGCGTGGGTGGGGGCGGAGTCTGGGCCATCACGCTCGCGCTGCCCCAGGGGCACCACCAGTACGCCTTCGTGGTGGACGGTGAGCAGTGGGTCGCCGACCCGGCTGCGCCCGGCGTCGACGACGGCTTCGGGCGCCGCAACAGCATGGTTGCCGTGACCGCCCGAGGAGCGCGGATCCTGTGAGGCGAGTGGCCGTCACGCTCGCCCTCACGGCGGCCGCCGTGCTGCGGCTCGCCGCGCAGGCGCCGGACGTGACCGCGCGACTGGCCGGCCGGGTATCGCCGGAGGTGGCGCGCGCGGTCGCCGGGATCGCGGCGTCGGCTGCCGAGCGGGGCCTCCCGGTCGAGCCACTTGTGCAGAAGGCGATCGAAGGGGGCGCGAAAGGCAAGCCGGCGGACCGGGTGATTGCGGCGGTGCGGGCGCTGTCCGTTCAACTCGCCGCCGCGGCGGACGCGCTCCGATCGGGCGGGCACGCGGACGCTGACGTGGTGGAGGGCGGGGCGTACGCGCTCGGCGCCGGACTCGGCGTCAAACAGGTGCAGCAGCTGGTGCATTCGAGCCACCCGCCCTACGACGCGGCGCTGACCTTGCGGGTGGCGGCGACGCTGGCGGCGCTGGGCGTCCCCCCGCAGAACACCGTCGACCTGCTCGAGAGCGTCATCAGCGCCGGGCGCTCGCCCAGTGAGCTGCTCGACCTTCCCGGGGAGGTCCAAGCGGGTGTCGCTCAAGGCGCGACACCGGCGCAGGCGGCTCAGGGACTCGGCCGCGCCGCGGCGCACGCACCGGGCGCGGCGCACGCACCGGGGGGGCCGCAGGGGCGGCCACCGGGCGGGGTGCCGCCCGGGCAACAGAAGCCCCCGAACCCCCACAAGCCCTGAAGGCCCGTGCCGGATCGATCCCGTCGATCCGGCGCGGTCGTTTTCGACCGCAGGCTCGCACCACCCCCGCCCCACTCCCCCGGCCTTCCGTCTAGGGTAGATTCCAGTTCCTATGCCCATCGCCCACAATCTCGGCTTCCCACCCCTTGGTCCGAACCGCGAGCTGAAACGCGCCACCGAGGGCTACTGGAGCAGCAAAGTCTCTCGCACCGACCTGCTGCGGACCGGCGCAGCGCTGCGCGCCGCGCACTGGGGGTTGCAGCGCGACGCCGGCCTCGATCTCATTCCGTCGAACGATTTCTCCTACTACGACCGCGTGCTCGACACGAGCGCGATGGTGGCCGCGGTCCCAGCGCGGTACGGGTGGTCGGGTGGTCCGGTCGACCTCGACACCTACTTCGCGATGGCGCGGGGCGTGCAGGCCGGTGGGCGCGACGTCACCGCCATGGAAATGACGAAGTGGTTCGACACGAACTACCACTACCTCGTCCCCGAGTTCGACCGGGGGCAGGCGTTCCGCCTCGCTTCGACCAAGCCGGTCGACGAGTTCCAGGAGGCGAAGGCGCTCGGGTTTCACACCAAGCCCGTCCTGATCGGTCCGGTCACGTTTCTCCTGCTCGGGAAGACGCGGGCGGCGGCGTTCGATCGTCTCGAGCTGCTCGATGCGCTGTTACCGGTGTATGGCGAGGTCCTGGCGCGGCTCGCCGCGGCCGGAGCGACGTGGGTTCAGCTCGACGAGCCCTCCATCGCGCTCGACCGCACGCCCCAGGAGCTCGCGGCCTACGGCCGGGCCTATCGCTTCCTCACCGAGCGCGCACCGCAGCTCAAGCTGCTCGTCGCGACGTATTTCGCGGGGCTCGAGGACAGCCTGGCCACCGCGCGGGAGCTGCCCGTGGCCGGTTTGCACGTCGACGTCGTGCGGGCGCCGCGGCAGCTCGATCCGCTGCTCAAGGCGTGGCCCAAGGGTCGGGTGCTTTCGCTGGGCGTGGTCGACGGCCGTAACGTGTGGCGCGCCGATCTGGCGGCGGCACTCGGATTGCTCGAGCGCGCGCGCGAGCGCATCGGCGCCGACGAGCTGTGGGTGGCGCCGTCCTGCTCGCTGCTGCATGTCCCGGTCGACCTCGATCTCGAACGCCGGCTCGACCCCGACTTGAAGGGCTGGCTCGCGTTCGCGAAGCAGAAGCTCGCCGAGGTAGCCACGCTGACGCGGGCGGTGCGCGACGGTCGCCAGGCCGTGGCTGCAGAGCTCGAGGCGAACGCGCGGGCGATCGCCGGCCGCCGCTCGTCGCGGCGGATCCACGATCCGGCGGTGAAGCAGCGCGCCGGCGCCGTGGGCGATCGCGACCTGCGACGCGCCTCACCCCACGCGGCGCGGCGCAAGCAGCAGCTCCGCCTGCCGCTCTTCCCGACGACCACGATCGGGTCGTTCCCCCAGACGGCGGAGGTGCGGGCGGCGCGCAAGCAGCTGCACGACGGCAAGCTGACACCGCAGGAGTACGATGCCTTCATCGCCGATCAGATCGCACGCACGCTCAAGCTGCAGGAGGAGATGGGGCTCGACGTGCTGGTGCACGGGGAGTTCGAGCGCAACGACATGGTCGAGTACTTCGGCGAGCAGCTCGCGGGGTTCGCCTTCACGGAGCACGGCTGGGTGCAGTCGTACGGCACGCGCTACGTGAAGCCGCCGCTCATCTATGGGGACGTGTCGCGCCCCAAGCCGATGACCGTCCGCTGGAGCACCTATGCGCAGTCGCGGACCGCGAAGCCCGTGAAGGGGATGCTCACCGGCCCGGTGACCATTCTGCAGTGGTCGTTCGTGCGCGACGACCAGCCGCGCGCCGAGACCGCGAAGCAGCTGGCGCTGGCGATCCGCGACGAGGTGAAGGATCTCGAAGCGGCCGGGATCCGGGTGATCCAGATCGACGAACCCGCGTTACGGGAAGGCCTGCCGCTCAAGCGGGCGGAATGGCCGGCGTACCTCGACTGGGCGGTGAACGCGTTCCGTCTCGCCACGAGCAGCGTGTCGGACGCGACTCAGATCCACACGCATATGTGCTACAGCGAGTTCAACGACGTCATTCGCGTGATCGAGAAGATGGACGCGGACGTCATCTCGATCGAGAACGCGCGCTCGGGCTCCGAGCTGCTGGACGCGTTCCGCGAGTACAAATATCCCAACGAGATCGGCCCGGGGGTGTACGATATCCACTCGCCGCGCGTCCCGAGCTCGGCCGAGATCGTGGCCGCCTTGAAGCGCATGCAGGCCGTGCTGCACGACCGGCAGATCTGGGTGAACCCCGACTGCGGTCTCAAGACGCGGGGCTGGGACGAGACGCTCGCGGCACTGCGTAACATGGTACAGGCGGCCCGGCAGCTGCGGCCGGTCCCCGCGCCCGCTTCGGCACCGGCGCGCGGATGATCGGAGCAGGGTCTCGGCCCGGCCGTTGACCCCTCACGCCGGCTACCGCATACTTCGTTCATGAGCAGCGCCGAGATCCGCATTACCGCCGAGCCGATCGACAACGCCCGCTGCAAGTTCCTGGTGAGCGAGCCGGTCCACGAGGGCGGGGTGCGGCGGTTCGCGTCGCCGGATGACGCGAACGGCTCCCCGTTGGTCGAGGCGATCTTCGCGATTCCCGGGGCCGACGTCGCCGAGGTCATCGTGTCCGGCAATCTCGTCACGGTGGTCAAGCGGAGCGCCGCGCCGTGGCAGGCGATCGGCAAGGCAGTGGGCGGGGCAATCCGCGCCGCGCTCGCGGGCGCCCGGCCGGCCGTGGCGCCGAAGCCAGCGGCGCCGGTGGCGGCGGGCGGCGCGGACGACGACACTCTGTACGACCGGGTCGCCGAGCTGTTCGAAACCCAGGTCAATCCGATGGTCGCCCGGCATGGCGGACGGGTGGAGCTGATCGACGTGCAAGACGCGTTCGTCATGCTCCGGATGGCCGGCGGGTGTCAGGGCTGCGGCATGGCGGATGTGACCTTGCGGCAGGGCATCGAGGCGATGCTGCAGCAGGCCGTTCCGGAAGTCAAAGGGATCGTCGACATCACCGATCACACCGCGGGCGCCAACCCCTACTTCGCCGCCTCCAAGAAGTAAGGGCGCAGCATGCTGCGCCCCTCCCCCGGTCGGCTGCTGCTGCTCCTTCCGACCGCCACGTACCGCGCCACCGCGTTCGTGGAAGCGGCCCGCCGGTTGGGCGTCGAGCTGACGGTCGCGTCCGAGCTCCCCAGTACCTTCGAGCAGGTCCAACCGGCCGGACTCGTGACGCTCGATTTCTCCGACCCCGAGCGAGCGGCGCAGCAAGCCGCCGAGTTTGCCCGACGCCACCCGATCGCGGGGGTCATCGGCGTGGATGACGATGGCGCCGTCGTGGCCGCCGCGATCGCCGAGCGGCTCGCGCTCAAGGGCAATCCGCCGGCGGCCGCGCTCGCCGCGCGCGACAAGCACCTGCAGCGGCGGGAGCTCGCACGCCACGGCGTCCCGGTGCCGCGGTTCGAGCTGCACAACGTCGACGAGGACGTGACGCAGCTCGCCGCGCGTGTGCACTACCCCTGCGTGCTAAAGCCGCTGCGGCTCGCGGCCTCGCGCGGCGTGATCCGCGCCGACGACGCACCGGGATTCGGAGCAGCGCTCGAGCGCCTGCGGACCATCCTCGAGCAAGCGGGATGCGAGCGGTCTATTCTCGTCGAAGACTTCGTCCCGGGGCCCGAAGTGGCGCTCGAAGGACTGGTGATCGATGGGCGGCTCGAGGTGCTCGGCCTGTTCGACAAACCCGACCCGCTCGACGGCCCGTTCTTCGAGGAAACCATCTATGTGACGCCGTCTCGCCTGCCGACGCCGGCTCAGCAGGCGCTGGTCGCATGCGGGGAGGCGGCGGTGGCGGCGCTGGGGGTGCGGGAGGGACCGATCCACGCGGAGTTACGCCACAACGCCCGTGGGCCATGGCTGATCGAGCTCGCGGCGCGCCCGATCGGGGGGCGGTGCAGTGCGGCACTCCGGTTTACGGCCGGGGAAACGGGAAGGGAAAACGGGCTGGCGTCGCTCGAAGAGCTGATCATTCGGCACGCACTGGGGATGCCGCTCCCGGCGCTCGAGCGGGAGGAGCGTGCCGCGGGGGTCATGATGATCCCGGTCCCGGGAGCGGGGGTGCTGCGCGAGGTGCGGGGGATCGCCGAGGCGCGGGCCGTGCCCCTCGTCGAAGACGTGGCGATCACGGCACACCCGGGCGAGGCGCTCGTGCCCTGGCCCGAGGGGTCGCGCTACCCGGGGTTCATCTTTGCGCGGGGCGAAACGCCGGAGGCAGTCGAGCGGGCGCTGCGCGCCGCCCACGGCCGCCTCACATTCGTTTTGGAGTAGAGGCTAGACCGCGGTGGCCACGCACTCGAGCCAGTTGCGCGGCACGCTGTGGAAGCCCGTCTCGTCCATGGCGCGCCGCAATCCTTCCTGGAGCGCCTTCGAGCCTTCCTCGAGCGGCACCCCCGGCAGCGCGCCTTCGATGAAGAGGGAGAAGCGCCCGATGTCCTCGATGCTTTCCGGGGTCATTTCGATGCGCACCAGCTCGACGCTGGGCCGCGAGAAGCCGGCGCGGACGCACAGGTCGGAGTACTCGTCGGCGGTGAGGAACTGGCGCGCCACCGCCGTCGCGGTGTGCTGCACGTTCAGGCCGCGCTCCCGCAGCACCTGCACCGCCCGTACGACCCAGCGCCGCCAGAAGCCCGACGTCCCCTCGACGTAAGCGCCGTTGAAGAACGTCGTGTTGAATGCGAACACGCCGCCCTTGTTCAAGACTTTGCGAATCTCCGACATGACCTGCGCTTTGTCTGGAACAAGATGGATCGCGTTGAGGAACACCACCGCGTCGGCCGACGACACCAGACGCGACACCCACTCCGCGCTCCCCTGCATGAACTCCACGACCTTGGAGTGAATCGCCGCACGGGCCTTGGCGAGCGCGGACGGCGACGGGTCGATCCCGATCACCATGGCGTTGCGGCCGTCATCGAGCCGTTCCAGGATCAGCTTTGTCACAGCCCCCGGCCCGCACCCCAGGTCGACGATCTTGCGTCGTCCGGGGCAGATCACTCGCTCCACAATCCAGCGGTTGACCTCGGTGAAGAACGGATGCCGCGTGAACGCTTCAAACGAGAAGCGTTCCGATTCATCTACGGTGCGACTGACCATGCGACCTCCGCTTCCTACAGCTTATGGATTACGAGTGGGCTCAAGTGTACGTCGAGATTGTGATTGACGCGATAGCCCACGATACCCTTGGTATCGAGTCCGGAGGCGTCGGCGGAGTAGACTTCCTTGCCGTTCACCTGGAAGGTGACTTTCCCGCCACGCACCATGATGCTCAGCTCGTTCACGGCCTTGCCGGTCGAATCAGCCTTGACGACCGCGTCGTTGTCGGTCCAGTTAGGCGTCACCGCGGCCGTCGAGTCACCGGCGACGCGCCGCTTCACCAGGAACTTGCCGTCTCCCCGCACCAGGAAATAGGTATACCGGTTCTGCGCGTCGCCGAGATGACTGCCGCCGACAAACAGTCCGTACCCCTCCGGGTGACGCGGATTCACGGTTTGCGTGAACGTCGCGACGACGCGGTAGTTGCCTGCGCCCAGGTCCCGGTCCCGCCACAGGATGACGGCGGGTCCGAGCGTCGTGTGCAAGCCGGTTCCCATCGTTTGGATCTTCGCGTCCGCGAGCGGCCGGTTCTTGTCGGTCCTGGCGTGCCACCCCGCGGGGAGCGTGCCGCCGCCGGCGATCTTCGCATCCGGATCGCGGTCCTGCGCCACCACTCCCGCGGCGACACCGAACCACAGCAGCGTAGAGAAAGCAGCGGTCAACCGAGTGGCGGGTATAGGCACCAAGGCCTCGCGCAACGGGACATGGGGCTGGACTGACCCCCGAACGGTGCTACTATGCAAATCTAACGAAAATCTAAGTGACCCAGCCAAAACGTCTTAGTCAAGAGGCGGAGCGAACGCTGGTTCGGCGCTTGAAAGCGCGGGACGAGCGGGCGTTGGGTGAGCTGTACGATGTGCTGGCGCCGTGGGTGCTCGGGCTCGCCTGCCGCATTCTGCACGATGAGGCGGAAGCTGAGGAGGTCGCGGGCGACGTATTCGCGCAGGTGTGGCGCCACGTCCACAGGCACGATGCGAGACGTGGCCCGCTCGTGCCATGGATTCTCGCGATCGCCCGGAACCGCGCGTTGGATGCGCTGCGGCGGCGCCGGCGATGGTGGCGCAAGGCCGAGCGGTGGGAGCAAGCGCAGGTCGCGGGGCAGGACGTCGACGCCCCGTCGGGCCCCGACGAGTCGGCGGTGCCGGGGTGGCCCTTGCACCGCGAGGTGCACGCCGCGCTCGCGGCACTGCCCGAGGAACAGCGGCGGGTCGTGCTGCTGGCGTATTTCGAAGGACTGACGCACAGCGAGATCGCCCGGCGGCTCGATCAGCCGCTCGGCACCGTGAAGACGCGGCTGCGGATCGCGCACCAGAAGCTGAGCGCGACGCTCGACCACTTGAAGGACTGGTTGGTATGACGGACTGGCTGGGCATGGCGGCGCGTCCGAGGAGCCCGCACCCGGAGCTGAAGGCGCGGGTCCTGGCGCGCGCGCTCGAGCGGCGGCGCGGGATCGCGCTGCTCGCGGCGGCCGCGGCGCTCCTCCTGGTGCTCGCCGGCGGTGGGAGCGCCTACTGGGCCTCGCGTACGATCCGCGCCTTGAGCGCGGAGCGGGATACGCTCTCGGCACGTCTGGCGGCGCTCGAGGACACGGTCAACACCTTCATTCACGGGACCGCGACGCGGCTCGTGCAGATGCCGGTGTCGACCGGCGGCCGGCTCGGCGCGGTGACCATCTTCGCGGACGGCGTGCACCATCGCTGGCTGGTGCGCTGCGACGGGCTCGCGCCGAACGAACCCGACCAGGCATATCAGCTGTGGTTCATCACGGACAAGGGGATGCGGACCGCGGCGATCATGCCCATGGACCAGGACCGTCCCATGGTCATGGCGCTGGAGATGCCGACCGGCGATGCGCACGTGATAGGAGCCGCGATGACCATCGAGCCGCGGGAGGGCTCGGCCGAGCCGCGCGGTCCGATGGTGTTCCACCAGCTGCTCTAGACTTTCTTCTCCGCGAGGTCGTGCACCGTCTCGAGCTCGACGATCTTGAGGCGTCGCTTCCCCAGCGGCAGCGTGATCGCCACGGTCTGACCGACCTTGCCGCCGAGCAGCGCCTTGCCGAGCGGTGAGGCCATCGAGACAGGCAGCTCCGCGGTGTCGTCGTCCCCCTCGATGAATTCACCGAGCGTGAGGGCGTACGTCTCACGCTTCTTCGTGTCGAGATCCTGGACCGTGACCCGCGAGCCGAACCCCACGCGGTCGCGCGGGATATCGTCTTCTTTCACGCTCGAGAGCTTGGAGAGGCGCAGCCGCAAATGCGAGGCGCGCGCCTGGGCGAACTGCTGTCGCTCGAGCGCCGCTTTGTATTCCGAGTTCTCCCGCAGGTCGCCGTGGGCGCGCGCCTTCTCGATCTCCTTCGGAAGCACGAAGTTGATCTCGTGGTTCAAGCGCTCGACTTCGGCCTGCAGCCTCTGCTTGAGCTCGTCGATCATGGTAACTGGGAAAAGTAGCGTGGCCCGACGCTACGACGCTACGTTGTAGCACGTAGCGTCGTAGCAACGTACAACGCATCTTCTTACCCTCATGCCTCTCAACATCCGCACCTACCACGACCTGACGGAACCCGACCGGTCCGGTTTGCCCGACCAGATCGGGGCTCAGCGGCGCCGCGTGGCTGAGCGCCTGGCGACGGTCGGTCGCGTAGTGGCGGTGATGAGCGGCAAGGGCGGGGTGGGTAAGAGCTTCGTGACGGCCCATCTGGCCCGAGCCCTCGCCCGGGCCGGACGAGCCGTGGGCGTGCTCGACGCGGACCTGAACGGCCCCACGGCGGCGCGACTGTTGGAGGCGCCGGCGGCGCGGCTCGCGGTGCGGGAAGACGGCGTGCTCCCGGCCCTCGGGGTGGAGGGTGTGAAGTTCATCTCCATGGATCAGCTGCTCGAGGACGGTCGCCCGCTCGCCTTCCGCGGCCCCGAGCAGGAGAGCTTCGTGTGGCGCGGGGCGATGGAGGCGGCCGCACTGCGGGAGTTCCTCGGGGATGTGGTGTGGGGCACGCTGGACCTCCTGCTCATCGATCTCCCGCCCGGGATGCAGCGCTTCGCGGAGCTCGCCGACCTGCTCGGGGCCGCCCCGGCGGTGCTCACCGTCACGATCCCGACGCCCGAATCGCGCGACGCCGTGCGCCGCGCCATGCACGCCGCGCGGGATCGGGGCTCGGAGCTGCTCGGCGTCGTCGAGAACATGGTCGGCGGGGCGTTCAGGGGAAGCGCCGCAGACGACCTCGCCCGTGAGTTCGCGATTCCGGTGCTGGGACGGGTCCCGTTTCATCCGAACGACGCTGCGTGGCAGGGCATCGTCGACTCGGCACTCCGCACTCCGCACTCCGCACCATGAAGTTTCTCTGCGTCGAATGCGACCAACAAATGACATTTGAGGAGCGCCAGCTCCCGGGCGACGGCACGCTGGCCGCCGCCTTCCGCTGTCCGCGCTGCGGCCGGGCGGTCGCGCTGCTCACCAACCCCATGGAGACCCAACTGGTCGCGTCGCTGGGCGTGAAGATCGGGGGTACGACACTGCCGGCCCAACCGCTCGAAACGGTGCGCGGGATGGTGGCGACGGGGAGGGACGACGCGTTCGCCGACGGAGTCCGGGGTCGGGGATCCGGGGTCCGGTGGTCCGCCGACGCGGAGGACCGCCTGGCCCGTGTCCCCGGGTTCGTGCGCGGGATGGTGAAGCGGATCTACGCCGACTACGCGAACGATCGCGGGATCGCCGAGATCACGCCGGCGATGATGGACAGGGCTCGCAGCGAGCTCGGCCTCGAGGGGATGTGAGCGCGGTCGAAGAGCGGCGCGTCCACGGGCTGCGCGTGGTGATCGACCGGGACCAGTGCGTGGGATTCGGGGACTGCGTGAAGGAGGCGCCCGAGGGTTTCAAACTGGACGACGAGACCGTGGTGGTGTTCCTGGATCCGGAGTCCGTCGAGCGGGAGCGGCTGCTGCGGGCGTGCGATGCGTGCCCGGTGGATGCCATAACCGTTTGGGACTCGGAGGGTAGGCAACTGGTGCCGCTTACTTGACAGCCTGTTTAGTGGCTCACATACTCGCCCCGCCCTAAGAGGGAGGTGTTGGTGTACCGCGAGATCTTCGTCCCCGTCGACAACTCCCAGCATTCGGATTGGGCGGTCGACCGGGCGATCGAGCTGTGCCACAAGGCCGGCGGTCGTGTCACCGGCAACCACGTGTACGCGGCCCGCCTCCACGACGTCCGGTTTCGGCAGCTCGAGACCGGTCTGCCCGCCCAGTTCCAGACTCCGCAAGAGATCAAGAAGCAGCGCAAGATCCACGACAAGCTGATCGAGAAAGGCCTCCAGCTGATCGCCGACAGCTTTTTGGATCAGCTCGGCAAGCGCTGTGAAGCGGGGGGCGTGCCGCTCACGCGCCAGCTGCTCGAGGGGATCAACTACGAAGAGATCGTGAACGAGGTGAACCGGGGCGCGGGCCGGCTGCCGGGACTGATCGGCTTCGATCCCAACCGCGCCGCGGGCTACGACGGCGGCGAGCGCGTGCGCGGCGACGTGCGGGTCGGTGAGAACGGCCGGCTCGTCGCGGAGGACGAAGACGCCGCCGCCCGGTTGGTCGGCTCCTCCGGACGCCAGTACGACGTCCTCGCCATCGGCGCCCACGGCCTCGGCCGCCAGGCGTACTCGCAGCTCGGCGGGGTGGTGGCGCGCGTGCTGCGCGGCGTCGAGAAGGACGTGCTGATCGTGCGCGACGACCGCCCCTTCGCCGGCGGCCGCTTCCTGGTGTGCGTGGACGGCTCGTCGTACGGCTACAAGGCGATGCGGGTAGCGCTCGAGCTGGCGCAGGCGTTCGGCGGGTCGCTGTACGTGTGCAGCGCGTTCGACGTGGAGTACCACCACGTCGTGTTCCACAACATCAAGGACGTGCTTTCGTACCAGGCCTCGAAGGTGTTCAAGTTCGAGGAGCAGGAGGAGCTACACAACAACATCATCGACAAGGGACTCCTCAAGCTGTGCCAGGCGAACCTGAAACGCGCCGCAGTCATGGCGCGGGAGTTCCCGGACGTTCCGCTCAAGACGCAGATCCTCATCGGCAAGCCGTTCCAGGTGATCATGCAGTGGGCCGAGGAGATCAAGCCGTCGCTGCTGCTGCTGGCCCGTCATGGGGCGCACCGCATCGAAGGGACCCAACTGGGTTCCCAGGCGGAAAACCTCGTGCGGCTGGCGCCGTGCAACGTGCTGCTGGCGGGAACCGTTGGCATCCGTCCAGAGGACATCCCCTGGATCGAGGAGGACGGCGTGGCGGGGCTGCCCTGGGCGCCCGAGGCCGAGGTGCGGATTCTGCGTGTGCCGCCCTTCGCACAGGGGATCGCGCGCCGCGCGGTCGAGGAGTACGTGCTCGAGCAGACTCACGGCGAGACGGCGACCGTCACGAACAAGTGGCTCGACGAAGCGATCCGGAAGCTCCTTCCCACGCACATGCAGCTCATCATGGGGATCGGCACGGCCGAAGAGATCGCGCTCGCCGAGGTGAAGGCGCAAGAACAGCTCAAAGCGACCAGAGTCCAGGGGCACGACGCCGACCCCCAGCCCCTGACCCCTGACGTCGAGGTCCAGTGTCCGGTGACCGGGGCGGTGAGCACGCGTCCCCGGGTCGCCACAGATCCCATCGTCTGGACGGAAGAAGCGTGGTCGCGCCTCCAGCTCGTCCCCCTCATCGCCCGGCCGCTCGCCCGCAACACGGTCGAGCGGTTCGCACGCGGGCACGGCATCTGGCGCGTGACGACGCCGGTGATGGACGACAACAAACAGGCGATGATCGCCGCCGATGAATTCGACGTCGAGACGATGATGGTGATGTTCACCGAGCTGCGCGCGAAGCAGATCCGCGCCGAGGCGGAGGGAGCGGACGCGCTTTCCCCCGAGATGCGGGCATTCATCGAAGACGCGAAGGCGCAGGGGATCACGCGCTGCCCGATCCGCGACATCGAGGAGAAGATGGGTAAGTGCCCGGTCGACTTCAAAGGCACGACGCCCGACGAGGCGAAGCAGGCGATCGAGAAGCTGCTCCAGTGAACTACGTCCCCCACGTCGTGGCGTGGAACCTGACGCGGCGCTGCAATCTGGAGTGCGCCCATTGCTACATCGCGGCCGGCCCGCGCGAAACCGCCACTGGGGAGCTCGACACGGCGGCGTGCCTCGCGATCGTCGACCAGGTGCTCGCGGTGAACCCCGTCCCGATGCTTATCCTCACGGGCGGCGAGCCGCTGTTGCGCGAGGACCTGACCCACATCGCCCGCTACGCTTCCGGGAAGGGCGCCACGGTGGTCGTGGGCACGAACGGGACGTTGCTCACCGACGAGCGGATCGCGGCGCTCAAAGCGGCGGGCGTGCGCGGGGTCGCGGTGAGCGTCGACTCGCTCCGCCCCGCCTATCACGACAACTTCCGGCACGGGCCCGGCTCACTCGCCGACACGCAGCGCGCGCTGGCGCGACTCAGCCGGCAGCGCGTCGATTTCATCATCCAGACCACGGTCACCAAGGGCAATCGCGCCGAGCTCGGGGCGCTGGTCGCGTGGGCGGCCCTCCAGGGGGCCGTCTCCTTCAACTGCTACTTCCTCGTCTCGACGGGGCGCGGGGCGGCGCTCACGGATCTGGCGCCGGCGGACTACGAGGCGGTGCTCGCCGATCTGACGCGCTGGCAGCGGGAGTACCGCGGCCGGATGCTGGTGCGCGCGAAATGCGCGCCGCACTTCATGCGGCACGTCCATCAGAGCGATCCCGAGTCCCCTGTCTTGAACTACGAAACCCGGTGTCCGTGCGGCACCCAGTACTGCCGCATCACGCCCGATGGCAAGCTGACGCCCTGCCCGTACATCCCGGAGGAGGCGGGCGACCTGCAGACCCAGGGCTTCGCTGAGATCTGGCGGTCGGCACCGCTGCTGCGGCAGCTGCGGGAGGGGGCCCTGGGAGGCAAGTGCGGCTCGTGCGAATACCGCCAGCTGTGCGGCGGCTGCCGGGCGCGGGCGCTGGCGCTCGAGGGGGACGTGCTCGCGGCCGATCCGTCGTGCGTGTACGAGCCGGCCGCGGGCGCGGCGGTGATCGAAGCCGTCCGCGACGTGACCTACGGGTCGGACTTCCAGCCGGCGTTGAGCTGGAGTCCGGCCGCGCGGGAGCGTGTGGCGCGCATCCCGTCGTTCGTCCGCGGCGTCGTGATGCAGCGGGTGGAGGACTGGGCGCGGCAGCAGGGGCGGAGCGAGATCACGCCCGAGCTGCTGGCGGAGGTGCGCAGCGCCCTGCCGATCGACTTTTCCAAAAAGCAGCCCTTCTTCGTGGCTGACAGCTGATGGCTGACGGCGCCGTCATGCTGTTGCAAGCCGCCGCCGACTCGACCCGCGCCTACGGCGAATTCCCCGTGATTGGTGCGCGGGCGTTCGTGTGGATCACGGCCGAGGTGCACCTGATGTTCGCCGCGTTCGTGCTGGGTGTGCCGATGTTCGCCGTCGTGACCGAGGCGATCGGCATCTTCGGCGGCGACGAGCGCTACGACCGCTTGAGCAAGGAGTTCACGCGCCTGTTGCTCGTGGCGTACAGCGCGACGGCGATCTGGGGCGCGACGCTGGTGTTCGGCCTGTCGACGCTGTATCCCCGATTCTGGGCATACTTGACGGCAATCTTCGCGCCCTCGATGTGGGTGTACGCCGGGCTGTTCTTCGTCGAGTCGTTCACGCTGTATCTCTACTATTACGGCTGGGACCGCTGGAAGAAGGGTCGCGCCAAGCTCGGGCACTGGACCCTCGGCATCCTGCTGAATGTGTGGGGCACGGTCGTGATGTTCATCGCGAACTCCTGGCTCACCTACATGATGTCCCCGCCGCGCGATATCACGCCGACCACCGATCCAACGACGATCAAGCTGTGGCACGCGATCGCCAACGCGACCTGGATGCCGATCAACGTGCACCGGGTGGTCGCGAACGTCGTGTTCGGCGGCGCGATCGTGGGCGCGTATGCGAGCTATCGCTTCCTCGCGGCCCGCACCGACGAGGAGCGCGCCCACTACGACTGGATGGGTTACGTCGGGAACTTCATCGCGATGTCGGCCCTGATCGTGCTGCCGTTCGCGGGCTACTGGCTGGGGCGCGAGATCTACCAGTACGATCAGTCGATGGGCATCACCATGATGGGCGGCTTCATGAGCTGGCTGTGGGTGATCCAGGCGTTCCTGATCGCCGTGCTGTTCCTGACAGGGAACTACTACCTGTGGATCGGCATGGGCCGCATCCCCGGCGCCGAGCGGTTCCGGCCGTACACCAAGTGGCTGCTCATCATCCTGGTGCTCGGCGCCATCGTGTGGGGCACGCCGCACACCATGATCGCCGATTCGAAGGAGCTGGCGGCGATGGGCGGCTCGCACCACCCCCTGCTCGGCGCCCTCGGCGTCATGAGCGCCAAGAACACCGCCGTGAACCTGATGATCCTCACGACGTTCCTGTCGTTTCTCCTGTACCGCCGCGCCAACACGCGGCCCGTCGTGCCCTGGGCCGGGACCGGGACGATGATCCAGGGCGCGATGTTCGCGATCGCGGCCGGGATCGTGCTGTTCTACGGCATCCGCGGCTATTTCGTCGAGGCGATCGTCCGGATCGGCTTCAGCGTCTATCAGGTCCTCGCCGTGCTCGCCTGCATCGTGTGCGTCACGGTGATCGACATCCTCATGGCCCGGGGAGCGCAGTCACTCGGGGCGATCCGCTGGGGCAAGATGCCGGCCCGCTCCCAGTACGCCCTGTTCATCCTCGCCGTGACCTTCACGTGGCTCATGGGGCTGATGGGGTTCGCCCGCTCGGGGATTCGGCAGTACTGGCACGTGTGGCAGGTGATGCAGGACACGAGCAAGTATGCGGCCACACCGGCGCTCGGCTACGCCTCCAAGATGATCAGCCTGTGCGTACTGATTTTCCTGTGTCTCGTGGCGTTCGTGTTCTGGCTCGGTGGACTGGCCGAGAAGTCGACGTTCGTCGCACCCGGCGCGGGGGACGAGGGAGGGGGGAGGGGGGATCGGCATGTGGGTCACTAACCTCAAGATCGTCGGTGTCGTGCTCGGGACGCTGGCGCTCTATACCCTGATCGCCAACGAGATCCCGCAGGTCCAGTCCGAGGTGCCGCAGACGTTGACGCTCGGGACCAACGTGACCCCCGAGCAGCTCGTGGCCGCGGGGGAGAAGGTGTTCAACGGCATCGGCGGCTGCACGACCTGTCACGGGCTCGGCACGCGCGCACCGAACCTGCTCACCGACGAGACGGGGACGGGGCCGATCGGCGTGCGGTGCGGCAAGCGTGAGCCCGGGAAGAGCTGCAAGCAGTACCTCTTCGAGTCGCTGGACAACCCGACCGCGTACGTCGTCCCGGGCTACCAGCCGATCATGCCGGTGATGACGAAGCAACTCTCGCCCGAGCAGGTTTGGGCGGTGATCGCGTTCCTGGAATCGCAGGGCGGGACCGTGGACGTGACCGCTTCGGACATCCCCTCCACAACCTCCACGGCCTCCAGCACCGGTGGTGGAGGTGGTGGAGGTGGTGGAGGTCTCGCCGGCGGCAGCACGGATCCCAAGGCGATCATCCAGGCCGCGGGCTGCCTCGCGTGCCACAAGCTCGAGGGCCAGGGGCAGGTGATCGCTCCGGACCTGACTCACGTGGGCTCCCGCCGCACCGCGGATTCGATCCGCAAAAAGATCCTCGACCCGACGTCGTCGATCGCCAAGGGCTACGAGAAGCTCGCCGGGATCATGCCCAAGACGTTCGGCGCGATGATGAACGCCGCGCAGCTCGAGGCGCTCGTGCAATACCTGGCGGCGCACAAATGAACTGGCGCCGCTACGCCGACCACCCGTTCTGGCAGGCCGCGGCGCTGCTCGTGGCGGCCTACGTGGTCATCGTGTACGTCGTGCCGCTCTTCCCGGGGAGCGCGCTGGTGCCGAAGAGCGTGGTGCTGCAGTACATGGCCACCGTGCTCGTGGGCGTGCTGATCTACGTGAGCGACAACGAGGAGCGGTGGATCCGGTTCCGGGAGCCGATCCACGCCGCGCTGGTCGAGCCACGCCTCCGACCGGTGCGCGCCGGGCTGCTCGTCGCCGTGCCGGCCTTGGTAGGGCTCGTCGCGTACGGACAGGTGCGGACGACCGTGGCCGCGCCGCCGAACCTGCGCTCGATCCACCCCGCCCCGCCCAGCGAGATCACGTTCCGCGGGAAGACGATCACGCTCACGGGCCTCGACAATCCGCTACGGCAGCACCCGGAGTCCAGCGCCGCCTATGCGGCGGACGGCAAGCGGATCTACTACCAGAACTGCCTGCCCTGCCACGGCGACCACCTGGATGGCCAGGGGCACTACGCGCCGGGGTTCAATCCGATCCCGGCGAACTTCCAGGACAACGGCACGATCGCGCAGCTCACCGAGAGCTTCGTGTTCTGGCGTGTCGCGAAAGGCGGTCCCGGCCTGCCGCGCGAGGGCACGCCGTGGAACTCGGCGATGCCGCGCTGGGAGGACTTCCTCACCGAGCGAGAGATCTGGTCGGTGATCCTGTTCCTGTACGATCAGACGGGGTGGAAACCCAGAACTTGGGAAACGGCCGGGGAAGCGGGAAAGAGGAAGGGGGATGATTAGCGCGCTGCTGGCGCTCGGGCTCGCGGCGGGGGCACCCTTCCCTCTTCCCCCTTCCCCGCTCCCCGTGCAAGACACGGTGAAGGGTAAGGTGGTCTACGAGAAGTGGTGCGCCGGCTGCCACGGCGAGACCGGAGCGGGCGACGGCCCGGCGGCGGCGTACATGCTGCCCCGCCCGCGCAACTTCACCGGCGCGGTCTACAAGATCCGCACCACCGCGAGCGGGCAGCTGCCGACCGACGCCGATCTGCTGCGCGCCATCGACGAAGGGCTGGCGGGCAGCGCGATGCCGGCGTGGAAGGGGCGGCTCTCGGACGCCGAGCGGCGGGACGTGCTGGCGTACCTGAAGACCTTCTCGTCGTTCTTCGCCGACACGAGCCAGCACGTCGTGGCGCTCAAGTTCGGGGGCGAGCCGGGAGGCGGGACCAGTGCCGAGGCGCTCAAAGTGGGGCGACAGTTTTACGACTCCATCGGGTGCCGCAAGTGTCACGGCGATCAGGGCCGGGGCGACGGGCCCTCCGCGCCGACGCTCAAGGACGACGCGGGATTCCCGATCTTCGCCGCGGACCTGCACCAGAGCTGGCGGTTTCGCGGCGGCGCGACCGCCGCCGACATCTACCGTCGCCTCCGCACCGGCCTGGACGGCACGCCGATGCCGTCGTTCTCTGATTTGATCGACCAGAAGTTCCTGACCGACGAGCAGCTGTGGCGCCTGGCGCAATACGTGCGCAGCCTGTCGCCGGCTCGGACGCCCGAGGTGCGCGACGTGATCCACGCGCCGCGGCTCGCGGCGGCGCTGCCCGCGGCGCCGGGCGACTCTGTGTGGGACCGCGTGGACCGATACTGGCTCCCGCTCGTCGGTCAGGTGATCCGCAAGCCCCGCTGGTTCGGGCCGGCGGTCTCCGGCGTGTGGGTGCAGGCGGTGCACGACGGCAAATCCGTCGCCCTGCGGGTGAGTTGGGACGACCGCACGCGCAGTCCCGACACGACCTGGCTCGGCTTCGAGCGGCGCGTGCTCGAGACCGTGGCCGGCGACGATTCGGGCGGCGGCCGCACGGCGGGCCCGTTCCCCGACCAGCTGGCGGTTCAATTCCCGCGGCGCATTCCCGAAGGGATGGAGCGCCCCTACTTCCTGATGGGAACCGAGACCGATGCCGTGTACCAGTGGCGTTGGACGAGCGCAGGGGGGTCAGGGGCAGCGGGAGGGGCGGTGGGCGGGCTGGCGCGCGGGCTCGAGCGGTTCGACACCCTCCCCGGCGGCCCGGCCGCCCAGACGAGCTACGAGCACGGGGAGTGGCGCGTGATGTTCACCCGCTCCCTTGCGACCCCCGATACCGCCAACGAACTTCAGTTCGCGGCCGGCCGGGCCATTCCGGTGGCGTTCTTCGCGTGGGACGGTTCCAGCGGGGAACACGGCAACCGGCTGGCGGTGAGCACCTGGTACTTTCTCGCCCTCGACCAACCCACGCCGCCGCGGGTCTTCGTGACGCCGGTGGTCGTCATGCTCCTCACGCTGGGTTTGGGTATAGTGGTGGTGCGGCGGGTCCAACGGCGCCAGGCGTGATGGGCGGATTCCTTATGGAGGGACAATGAGACGCGCGATGCTGGCTGTGGTGTGCGGTGTGTTCGTGATGGCGAGCGCCCGGGAACGTCGGGCCGAGCCGCAGGGAGGCGCGACGATCGCCGGGAAGATCAAGTTCACGGGCGCCAAGCCGGCGAACCCCAAGATCGACATGAGCGAGGAGCCGAAATGCAAGGCGAAGTATCAGGCGCCGCCCACCGAGGAGACCGTCGTCGTCAACCCGAACGGCACGCTCGCGAACGTCTTCGTGTACGTGAAGTCCGGCCTGCCGGAGAGCTACAAGGCCCCGGCGCCGGCTGGAGGGGTCACGCTCGATCAGGACGGGTGTCGCTACCATCCGCACGTGCTGGGCATCTTGGTGGGCCAACCTCTCGAGATCAAGAACTCCGACGGCATCCTGCACAACATCAAGGCGAAGGGAACGAAGAACCGCCCCTTCAACATCAGCCAGCCGACCACGATGACGTCGACGCGCACGTTCACGGCCCCCGAAGTGATGGTGCCGCTCGAGTGCAACGTGCACGGCTGGATGCACGCGTGGCTCGGCGTGCTGCCGCACTCGTTCTACGGCGTGAGTGGCGCGGACGGGAGCTTCTCGATCAAGGGGCTGCCGCCCGGGACGTACACGATCGAGGCGTGGCAGGAGAAGTACGGGACGCAGACGGCCAGCGTGACCGTGGCCGGGAGCGAGACGAAGACCCAGGATTTCACCGTCGCGGGCAAGTGAACAACTGAGGAGCTCTCCATGCATTGGTGGCTGCCGCTCAAAGGCTCGACCTTCGCCGGCGACATCGACGGCCTGTTTCTCGCGATCCTGATCATCACCGGGATCGCGTTCGTGGTGGTCGAGGCGGGACTGATCTGGTTCGTGATCAAGTATCGGCAGCGCCCCGGGCGCAAGGCGTTCTACACGCACGGCAACACCCGCGCGGAAGTGATCTGGACGACGATTCCGGCGGTGACGATGGTGGCGCTCGGGCTGATCAGCAATCACTACTGGGTCCGGATCAAGGGGCGCAACAGCGTGCCCGCCAACGCCTACCCGATCGCGATTCACGCGAAGCAGTTCGAATGGCAGGTGACCTATCCCGGCGCCGACGGGCAGCTCGGCACGCCGGACGACTTCACGGTCCGGAATCAGCTGCACGTCCCGGTGGGGCGGCCGGTCGTGGTCCACCTGTCGTCGGAGGACGTGATCCACTCGTTCTTCGTGCCGGTGTTCCGCGTGAAGCAGGACGCCGTGCCGGGGATGGACATCAAGGCGTGGTTCCAGGCGACCGTGCCGGGTCAGTACGAGCTGGGCTGTGCCGAGCTGTGCGGCATGGGCCACTACCGCATGCGCGCCCAGGTGTTCGTGCATACGCCCGAGGAATACGACGCGTGGATGAAACAGGCGGCTCAGGAGGCAAAGCAATGACCAGCGTTGCCGCGACGACGCGCGTCCCCCACGCGCATCACGACGACCGGAGCTTCCTCCGGAAGTACATCTTCTCGACCGACCACAAGATCATCGGGATCCAGTTCCTGTTCGTGAGCCTGTTCTTCCTGCTGCTGGGCGGCGTGCTCGCGATGCAGATGCGCTGGCAGCTGGGCTTCCCCGGGAAGCCGATGCCGGGGGGCGGCCTGCTCCCGGAGTCGATGGCGGCCGGCGGGGTGATCCTGCCCGAATACTACGTGCAGCTCGTGTCGATGCACGGCACGTTCATGGTGTTCTTCGCGATCATGCCGCTGCTGGTCGGTGTGTACGCCAACTTCCTGATCCCGCTGAAGATCGGGGCGCACGACATGGCGTTCCCGCGCATCAACATGGCGTCCTTCTGGGCGGCCTTCGCGGCCGGCCTCCTCATGTTCGCGAGCCTGTTCGTCCCGGAGGGCGGGATCCGCTCCGGGTGGACTAACTACGCGCCGCTGTCGGCCCGGCCCGATCTGTCCGGCGTCACGATCGGCCAACTCCTGTGGTGCGTGTCGATCGTGGTGCTGGGATTGTCGTCGGTGATGGGGTCGGTGAACTACATCACCACGATCATCAACCACCGCGCGCCCGGCATGACGTGGTTCCGCATGCCCCTGTCGGTGTGGGCGCTGTTCATCACGGCGATCCTGGCGGTGCTGGCGCTGCCGGTGCTGCAGGGCGCCGCGATCCTGTTGCTGTTCGATCAGACGATCGGCACCCACTTCTTCGATCCCGCGGCGGGCGGTCAGGCCCTGTTGTGGCAGCACCTGTTCTGGTTCTTCGGGCATCCCGAGGTCTACATCCTGATCCTGCCGGCGATGGGCATGGTGTCCGACATCGTCGCCAACGGGTCGCGCAAGCCGATCTTCGGCTACCACTCGATGGTGTTCGCGATCATCGCGATCGCGTTCCTGGGGTGGCTGGTGTGGGGCCACCACATGTTCATGAGCGGGATGAACCCCACGCTGGGCTCGTCGTTCATGGTGTCTACGCTCGTGATCGCCGTGCCGTCGGCGGTCAAGGTGTTCAACTGGATGGGGACGATGTGGCGCGGCAATCTGCGGTTCCACGTGCCGATGCTCAACGCCACGGCCTTCGTGGCGATGTTCGTGATCGGCGGGCTGTCGGGGATCTACATGGCCGCCACGCCGGTGGACATGTTCATCCACGACACCTACTTCATCGTCGCACACTTGCACTACGTGCTGTTCGGCGGCAGCCTGTTCGCCCTGTTCGCCGCGATCCCGTACTGGTTCCCGAAGATGTTCGGCCGGATGATGAGCGAGCGGTGGGGCAAGGTGCACTTCTGGCTCACCTTCGTGTTCTACAACCTCACCTTCTTCCCGATGCACATCCTCGGGAACGCCGGGCACATGCGGCGGATCTACGATCCGACGCAGTACGACTTCCTCAAGCCGTACCAGCCGATGAACGAGTTCATCTCGATCGCCGCATTCCTGCTGTTCGCGACGCAGCTCATCTTCTTCGTGAATTTCTGGTACAGCCTGTTCAAAGGGGAAAAGGCGCCGCAGAACCCGTGGGAGGATAACGGGCTCGAGTGGTCGCTGCCGTCGCCCGCCCCGCACGGCAACTGGGAGCGGGTGCCGACCGTGTACCGCGGGCCGTACGAGTTCAGCTCGCCCGAGGTCTCGGACCGCGATTACCTGCCGCAGCATGAGAAGCGGCCCACCGACCGCGAGCCGGCCTCGACCACGGCCCCGAGTCACTAGGAGAAAGAGGCGATGACCCACGCGACGGCGACCGTCGACCTGATGCGTCCCCCGTTCCCGGCGGAGCCGGGATCGGGGGTCTACTCGAACAAGCTCGGTATGTGGGTGTTCCTGGCGAGCGACGTGATGTTCTTCACGGCGCTGATCGGCACCTACATCATTCTCCGATTCGGAGTGAGCCAGCCGTGGGCGCACCCCAACGCCGTGCTCAACGTGCCGCTCACCGCCTTCAACACGTTCCTGCTGATCTGCTCCTCGGTGTCGATGGTGAAGGCGTTCGCCGCGATCTCCCAGGGCGACCAGCGGGGGCTCAAGCTGTGGCTGTTGATCACGATCCTCGCCGGCGCGTCGTTCGTGAGTGTGCAGGTCGTCGAGTACATCAAGCTGGTGGGACATGGTTTCACGCCGGCCGGCTTTCGGGAGGGGTCGACGCTGGCCGAGCACGCGGTCAGCGATCCGGTCAAGTACGGCGCCGCGACGGCGGGCTTGTACGGCTCGACGTTCTTCACGATGACGGGCTTCCACGGCTTCCACGTGACCTGCGGCGTCATCTCGATGACCTACCTGTACTTCACGAAGGTGCTGCCGGGGAAGTACTCACGGCAGGACTACCGGGGCATCGAAACGATCGGGTTGTACTGGCACTTCGTCGATCTGGTGTGGATCATCCTGTTCACGATCGTCTACCTGATCTGAGGGCGCCCATGGAGACGACCCAGCACAAGCTGCCGAACTACATGCTGATCTGGCTGTACCTGTTCGTTCTGACGGCGGCCGAGGTCCTGTTCGCCTTCGAGATGCCCATTTCACAGCTGGCGAAGATCGTGTGCCTGCTCGTGCTGGCGGTCGTGAAGGCGCTGCTCGTCGCCTTGTTCTTCATGCACCTGAAGTTCGAGCGGTGGCGGTTGCGCGTCGTGTTCATGATCCCGCTGCCGCTGGCCGCGATCCTGGTGCTGGCGGTCATCACGGAGAAGCTCTGGTAGCGTTCCTCGAGCTCACCAAGCCGCGCATCACGCAGCTCGTGATGCTCACCGCCGCCGCGGGGTTCTACCTCGGCGCCGCGGGGCGCGTGGACGTGCGCGTGCTGATCGAGACGCTGTTGGGCGTCGCGCTGGTCGCGGCCGGGACCAACGCCTTCAATCAGCTGCGCGAGCGGGACGTCGACGCGCGCATGCAGCGCACGCGCGGCCGTCCCCTGCCGTCCGGGCGGGTCACCCCACGGGCCGCCGCAGCCTTCGCGGCGGTCATCTCGATCGTGGGTGTGGCGTACCTGGGCCTCGCGGTCAACCTGCTGACCGCGGGCCTCGCGGCCCTGACACTCGCCAGCTACGTCCTGCTGTACACGCCGCTCAAGCGCAAGACGTCGCTCAATACGCTGATCGGCGCCGTGCCTGGCGCGCTGCCGATCGTGGGCGGGTGGACCGCCGCCGGGGGCGAGCTCGGGCCCGCGGTGGCGGCGCTGTTCTGGATGGTGTTTCTGTGGCAGCTGCCGCATTTCCTGGCGCTCGCCTGGATCTACCGGGACGACTACCGCCGCGGCGGGCTGGCCATGCTCTCGGTCGACGACCCGGATGGGCGCCACACCGGCCGGATGGTGTTGCTCTATGCCACGGCGTTGCTGCCGGTGAGCCTCCTGCCGACTCTGTTGGGCGTGACGGGCGCGCTGTACTTCTTCGGGGCGCTGGCGCTGGGGCTCGCGTATACGGGGGCGTCGGTGGCGATGACCCGCGCCGTCACGACCGCGCGTGCCTGGCGACTGTTTCTCGTCTCGATCATCTATCTGCCGGCACTGCTCACGTTGATGGTGCTCGACAAGACCGTGGCGTAGCGGCCCGTCCATGATCCCCTTCCATCGCCTGCTGATCTCCACCGCGATCGTCTTCTGCGCGGGATTCGCGACGTGGGCGGGAGTCGACTACTGGCAGTCGCGCGGCGCGGTCACGCTCGCGCTCGCCGCCGTCTTCCTCGCGTTCGCGGTCGGGTTGTCGTATTACCTGCGACACCTGAACCGCTTTCTCGGTCGATGATCCTGGCTGCCCTGCTCCTCGTCCACGGCGACGATCCCGGGATGGAGCTGCTCTACTTCTGGGCTGCGGTGCTGCTCGCCCTCACCCCGGTGCTGATCTTCGGGGCGATCGGGGCGCTGGTGCTGAAGAAGATTTGGAAGGAGCGGCGCGAAGGGGCGGAGCGCGGGGCGGGAACCGGAGTTTAGATTCCGCCCCATGACGTCCAAGCCCCCCGAGCGCCGCCAGGTCGTCCGCTTCGCCTTCTACAAGCTCGACACCGCGTGGCGCCGGCTCTCCGCCGAGCGCCAGGCGAGCTCGAAGATCGAGTTCGGCGAGACGATCGAGAGCTTCAACGGGCATCTGCTGCTGCGGCCTTACGGGTTGGTCGGCATCCGGGGAGACTGCGACTTCCTGCTGTGGCAGGTGGCGGAGGACCTCGATTCCTTGGTGGCGCTCCAGACGGCGCTCAACCGCACCGATTTGGGCGCCTACCTCACGCTCCCGTACAGCTACCTGGCGATGACGCGGCGCTCGATCTACGAGTTCCCCGAGGACCCGGGCCGACCGTCCCGCCTGCGAATCCGACCGAGCGACGCCCGCTACCTGTTCGTCTACCCGTTCACCAAGACGAGGGCCTGGTACGCGCTCTCCAAGCCCGAGCGTCAGACGATGATGGACGAGCACGTGCGGGTCGGCCGCAAGTACCCGTCCATCCGCTTGAACACGACGTACTCCTACGGTCTCGACGACCAGGAGTTCATCGTCGCATTCGAAGGGGACAACCCCGGGGATTTCCTCGATCTGGTGATGGAGCTGCGCGAGAGCCAGGCGTCGGGCTACACGCTGCGCGACACGCCCACCTTCACCTGCGTGCAGATGTCGCTGTGGGACATGCTGGACACGCTGGGCGGCGCGGGCTCGGCGGAGGCGCCCTCCCGGCGTCCGGTGCGTGCCGACGGCTACACGCCCGTGGCCACGCTGGCGGAGCTCCCGGAAGGCGCCAGCCGGCGCGTGTACGCGGCGGGGGAGGCGGTCGCGCTGTTCAACGTGAGCGGGACGGTGCACGCGATCGCCAACCGCTGCACGCACGCCCGCGCCAGCCTGTCCGAAGGCACGCTCGACCCCGCCCGTTGCGCGGTGACCTGCCCGTGGCACGAGGGCGTCTTCTCGCTCGAGACCGGACAGGTGCTCGCCGGCCCGCCCGCGCTGCCAATCGGGATCTACCGCGTGAAGCTCGAGGGAGACACGATCCTCGTCGCACCGGCCGAGGCGCGCGAGCCCACGGTTGTCCCCCGCCCCTAACGACTGTCGCTTCCTGAAGGCGTGTCGCGCGCAGCCCAGCGACGTCACGCCGGTGTGGTTCATGCGGCAGGCGGGGCGCTACCTGCCGGAGTACCGCGCGCTGCGGCAGAAACACTCGCTGCTCGAGCTGTGCCACCACCCCGAGCTCGCCGCGCAGGTGACCCTCCAGCCCGTCGAGCGGCTGGGCGTGGACGCCGCGATTCTCTTCGCCGATATCCTGCTGCCGTTCGAGCCCCTCGGCCTCGGCTTGAGCTTCGCGGCGGGCGAGGGACCGCACATCAGCCGGCCGATTCATGAAGCGAGCCAGGTCCTCGAGCTGCCGCGCGTCGATCCGGCCACCGATCTCGCATACGTGATCGACGCGGCGCGGCTCGCCGCCCGGGCGCTGCCCCCGCACGTCCCGCTCATCGGCTTCGCGGGCGCCCCGTTCACGCTCGCGAGCTACGCCATCGAGGGCGGCGCGACGCGCAGCTTCACACTGACCAAGCGCTTCATGTACACCGAGCCCCGAGCCTGGCACGAGCTGATGATGCGGTTCGCGGAGCTGGTCGGCGCCTACCTCGCCGCCCAGGCGCGCGCCGGCGCGCGGGCGCTGCAGCTGTTCGACAGCTGGGTCGGCTGCCTGGCGCCGGCGGACTACGCGACGTACGTGTTTCCCCACAGCCAGCGGGCGCTCGAGCTGGCCCGCGCGTCCGGCGTCCCCGTGATCCATTTCGGGACCGACACTGCCGTGCTGCTCCCCGACTTCGCCCGCGCCGGCGGCGACGTCATCGGCGTGGACTGGCGCATTCCCCTCGACATCGCGTGGGAGCGCATCGGCCCCGACCGGGCGATTCAAGGGAACCTCGATCCCGCGGCGCTGCTCGCGCCGCTCCCCGAGCTCGAGCAGCGGGTGCGCGACGTGCTCGACCGGGCCGCGGGCCGTGCCGGTCACATCTTCAACCTCGGGCACGGCGTGCTGCCGGAGACCGCGGTCGAGGCGTTGCAGCGCGTCGTGGACTTGGTGCATGGCGGCTGACGGCGTCGCCGTGCTGGTGATGGCGTACGGCGGGCCCGGCAGCCTGGATGACGTGGAGCCGTACCTGCTGGACGTGCGGGGCGGCCGGCCGACGGCTGCGGAGCTCGTGGAGGAGATCACCCGGCGCTATGCGCGCATCGGCGGCCGCTCGCCCATTCTGGAGCGGACCGAGGCCCAGGCGCTGGCGCTGGGTCGCGTGCTCGGGCCCGCGTGGCCCGTCTACGTCGGGATGCGCCACTGGCATCCGTTCATCGGGGAGACGGTGGAGCGCATGGTCGCCTGTGGCGAGCGGCGTGTGGTGGCGATCGTGCTCGCGCCTCACTATTCGGCTCTGTCGGTCGGCGCGTACGAGAAAAGGCTGCTCGATGCGGCGCGCGGCCGCCTCGACCTGGCCCTGGTGCGGAGCTGGGGGGACCACCCCAAGTTCCTCGAGGCCGTCGCCGAGCGCGTCAGGCGGGCGCTGCAGCGCTTCCCCGTGCCGGGCGCCGTGCAGGTGCTGTTCACCGCGCACAGCCTCCCCGAGCGCATCCTCGCCGCAGGGGATCCGTACGCCGACGAGCTGCAGGCGAGCGCGGCGGCCGTGGCACGCCTCGCGGGGGTCGGCGAATGGCGCTTCGCGTATCAGAGCGCGGGTGCCACCCCCGAACCGTGGCTCGGGCCCGAGGCCGGCGCCGTCATGACCGAGCTCGCCGCCACGCGGAAAAACTTCCTCATCGTCCCAATCGGATTCGTGAGCGATCACGTCGAGGTGTTGTACGATGTGGACGTCGCGTACCGCGGGCTCGCGGAGCGGCTGGGCGTCCGCCTCGAGCGCACCGACTCGTTGAACGACGATCCGCTGCTCGTGGCCGCGCTCGCGGACCTGGCGCGAAGCACCGCGACGGAGCGGGGCTGGGTATGACGTGCGTCGTCGTCGGGGCCGGCCTCACCGGCCTGTCGGCCGCGTGGGAGCTGACCGGGGCGGGGACGGAGGTCGTCGTGCTCGAGAGCGAGCGGCGCGCGGGTGGCGTCGTTCTGACCGAGCGACGCGACGGGTTCCTCGTCGAGGGCGGACCCGACGGATTCCTCGCGGCCGACGGCGACATTGAGGCTCTCGCCCGCGAGCTCGGGCTCGGCGACCGGCTGGTGGACCAGGTGGCCCGGGGCGCGACGCTCTGGACCGGTCACCGGCTCGAGCCGCTCGCCGAAGGGCGCGCCGCCGAGCTGCTCGGCATCCAGGGCGTGTCCGAGCGGGAGATCGACCGCGGATTCCGCAGCTTCGCAGGCGGCATGGCGGAGATCACCGAGGCGCTGGCCACGCAACTCGGTCCGATCCTCCGGACCACGCAGGGCGTGACCGGGATCGCGCCCACGGCGCGCGGCTGGCGGCTCGCCGTGACGGGGGGGGCCTCAGTCGAGGCGGACGGGGTCGTGCTCGCGCTGCCGACGTGGGGCGCCGCGCGGCTGCTCGCCTCGATGGGGGTTGCCGCAGCCCGCGAGCTGGACGACGTAGTCTATGCGCCGAGCGTCACCGTGTCTCTCGCCTATCGCTGCGATCAGCTGAACGGACGGCTCGAGGGGTCGGGCTTCGTCCGGGCGGCGGAGGCGCACGGAGCGGTGCGCGCCTGCACGTACGCGTGGCTCAAGTACTCGGGCCGCGCGCCGTCGGGTTACGCCTTGCTGCGCGCATTTCTCGAACCGGCGGACGGCGACGCCGCGGCGCTCGCGCACGGCGAGCTGGCGACGTCGCTCGGGGTGTCGGGGAAACCGCTGTGGACCCGGGCCTTCCACTGGCGCCGCGGCCTGCCGCGCTACAAACCCGGCCACGCCGAGCGCGTCGCCCATGTGCGGGAGCAATTGGGTCGCCTCGCGCCGCTCGAGATCGCGGGCGCGGGGTTCGACGGCGCGGGGGTGTCGGCGTGCGTCAGGTCGGGGAGGGAAGCGGCGCGGCGGGTGCTGGGCCGCTAGGACGTTCTAGCTGCCCAGCAATTCGTTCGCCCGTCTCACCACGTTCTCCACCGTGAGCCCCAGCTCCCGATAGATCCGCTGATACGGCGCCGACGCGCCGAACCGCTCGAGCCCGAGCACCACGCCGTGATCGCCCACCCAGCGATACCACGGCTGCGGCGCGGCGGCCTCCACCGCGACCCGGGCGGGCACGGACGGCGGCAGCACGGCTTCGCGATACTCCCGCGGCTGGCTCGCGAAGAACTCCATGCAGGGCATGCTGACCACCCGTGCCGCGATCCCGGCGGCGGCGAGCTGCTGATGGGCGCCGAGCACGAGCTCCACCTCCGAGCCGCTCGCCAGCAGGATCACGGCGGGCTTTCCGCCCGGGGCGTCGGCCAGCACGTACCCACCCAGGCGCAGCCCGTTCGCGGGGGCGTAGCGGGCGCGGTCGATCACTGGGACCTTCTGCCGCGTGAACACGAGCGCGACCGGGCCGCCCGCGTGCCGGATCGCGGCGCGCCAGGCCTCCACCACCTCGGTCGCGTCGGCCGGCCGGATCACCGCCAGGTCGGGGATCGCCCGCAGGCCGGCCAGCTGCTCGATCGGCTGGTGGGTGGGCCCGTCCTCGCCGAGGCCGATCGAGTCGTGCGTGAAGACGTAGATCGCGGGCAGATGAGACAGCGCGGCCAGACGGATCGGCGGTCGCATGTAGTCGGAGAAGATCAGGAAGGTCGAGCCCACGGGCCGGACGCCGCCGTGCAGGGCGAGACCGTTCATGATCGCGCCCATGCCGTGCTCGCGCACGCCGAAGTGGATGTTGCGCCCGCCCCAGCTCCCCGCGGCGACATCGCCGCCGTTCTTGAATACCACGTTGGTGGAGGTCGCGAGGTCCGCCGATCCGCCGATCAACTCGGGAAGGTTCGCGGCGAGCGCGCTCAGCACCTTGCCCGACGCCGCCCGCGTGGCCTGGGCGTCGGTGGTCGTGAAGCTGGGGAGCTGGGCGTCCCACGCCTCGGGGAGCCGGCCGGCGAGCCGCCGCTCGAGCTCTGCGGCGAGATCGGGGTGCGCCTTGCGATACGCGTCATAGCGCTGTTGCCATTCCGTCTCGCAGCGCGCGCCGCGCTCGCGCCCGCGGCGCCACTGCTCGAGCGACTCGTCTGGGACATGGAACGGCTCGAGGCTGGGCCAGCCGAGTCGCTGCTTCGTGAGCTTCACCTCCTCGGCGCCGAGCGGCGCGCCGTGGGCCTCGGGCGTGTCCTGCCTGTGCGGGCTGCCGTAGGCGATGTGGGTGCGCACGATCACGAGCGACGGCCGGTCGGTGACGCGTCGCGCGGCGGTGAACGCGGCGTCCAGCGCGCCCAGGTCGTTGCCGTCGGCGATCCGTTCCACGTGCCACCCGTAGCTCTCGAACCGGCGCGCGGTGTCGTCCGAGAACGTGAGATCGGTCTTGCCGTCGATCGTGATGCGGTTGTCGTCGTAGATCCCGATCAGCTTGCCTAGCTTCAGGTGCCCCGCGAGCGAGCACGCCTCGTGCGAGACGCCTTCCATCAGATCGCCGTCCGACGCGAGGAAATAGATCCAGTGGTCCACGATCGCGTGGCCGGGGCGATTGAAAACCGCCGCGAGGTGCGCCTCCGCCAGCGCCATGCCCACGGCGTTTCCGACGCCCTGGCCGAGTGGGCCGGTGGTCGCCTCGACACCCGGCGTGAGGCCGTGCTCGGAATGGCCGGGGGTGCGGCTCCCCCACTGGCGGAACTGTTTGATGTCGTCGAGCGAGAGGTCGTACCCGGTCAGATAGAGCACCGCGTAGAGCAGCATGCACGCGTGGCCCGCCGACAGGACGAAGCGATCACGCCCGAACCAGTCGGGGTTGGCCGGGTTGTAGCGCAGGTGCCGCTGCCACAACACGTAGGCGAGCGGCGCCAGCGCCATCGCCGTCCCCGGGTGGCCCGAGTCGGCCTGCTGTACCGCATCCATCGCGAGGGTGCGGACCGTGTTGATGCACAACTGGTCGAGCGAAGCGTCGCGGGCCTGGGGGCTGGGGGGAAGTGGCGCAGTGGCCCCGGTCGCCCGCGGCGGGGGGGTAGGCATCACAACAGGCCCGACTTCGCGGCCTGCCATAAGCCGACCAGTCGGTCGAACCCGTTCACGAGCAGGTCCACCTGTTGGGGGCTGGGAGTCGACTTCGCCGCCGTCTTGAGGTCCTCGCAAATGCGCGGCATCTCGCGGCGGCCCTGCTTCGCGCTCTCGACGGCGATCTGCTCGAGAATGCCGAGGATCTGCTGGCGCACCGCGGCGTCATCGGGGACCTGCCAGAGGTAGTCGGCGAGCTGCTTACCGTCGGTGCACAGCTTGCCGAGCGCGTCCATCAGGGGCGGACGTCGCGGCGCTTTCGGATCGCTCATGGGCAGTCTAATCTAATCGCCACAATCCTGGTTGCCCGCATTCCCAATCCTCCCTAGCTTGCGAGTCCTATGCCCCTGACCCTGGTGCTGGTGATCGCGCTCACGCAAGGGTCGCTCGCGCCGGACTCGGGAGAGGTTCACCTTCGCAACCTGCGCCAGCTCACCTTCGGCGGGCAGAACGCCGAGGCGTATTTCTCCGCATCGGGACGGTTGCTGATCTTTCAGCGGCAAGGGCCCGACGAGCAGTGCGACCAGATGTATATGATGGGGACGGACGGGGGTGGGCTGCACCGGGTGTCCTCCGGGCGGGGACGCACCACGTGCGGCTACTTCTTCGATCAGGATCGGCGCATCTTCTATTCGAGCACCGAGCACGCCGGCGCGGCGTGCCCGCCGCGTCCCGACTACTCCCGCGGCTACGTCTGGGCCCTGTACGACTACGACATCTATACCGCCGACGCCGACGGCTCCGGCGCGCGCCGCCTGACGGCCAACCCGGGATACGATGCGGAAGGGACGCTCTCGCCCGACGGGAAGACGATCGTGTTCACATCGCTGCGCGACGGCGACTTGGACATTTACACGATGCGCGTGGACGGCAGCGGTCTGCGGCGGCTCACGAGCGTGCTGGGCTACGACGGCGGGCCGTTTTTTTCGCCCGACGGTAAGCTGATCGTGTACCGCGCCTACCATCCGCCCACGGCGGCCGATTCGGCCGAGTACCGCTCGCTGCTGGCGCAGCATCTGGTGCGCCCCCTCAAGATGGATCTCTGGGTGATGAACGCGGACGGGAGCGGCCAGCGGCAGGTGACGCACCTGCCGGGCGCGAGCTTCGCGCCGTATTTCCATCCTGACGGGAAGCGGATCATCTTCGCGTCGAATTACCGGAACCCCGAGTCGCGCAACTTCGACCTCTACCTCGTCGACCTGCGCGGCGGCGGGCTGGAGCAGGTCACGACCTCCCCCGAGTTCGATGCCTTCCCGATGTTCTCGCCCGACGGCCGGCGCCTCGTCTGGGCGTCGAACCGGCACGGCAGCGTGCCGCACGAGACCAACATCTTCATCGCCGACTGGGTGGAGCAGCCGTAGTGCGCGAGCAAATCCGCGCCTTCCGGTCGAAGCTCAAGGGATGGGACACCTCGATCGTCGTCGCGGTGGTCATCTGGATCGTGCTGCGATCGTACCTGATCGAGGCGTTCCGCATCCCGTCGGCGAGCATGGAAAACACCCTGCTCGTGGGGGACTTCCTGTTCGTCAACAAGGCGATCTACGGGGGCGCGCTCGAGATTCCGTTCACGGGACTCCGCTTCTTGCGGGTGCCGGGCTACGCCGAGCCCCGGCGGGACGGCATCGTCGTGTTCCGGTCGGTCGAAGACTCGACACCCAACCTGAACATCGTGAAGCGGGTGATCGGCGAGGGAGGCGACACGCTCCAGATGGTGCACGACACGGTGTACCGCAACGGCCGCCGGCTGGAGGAGCCGTACGCGCTGCACCTGCTGGAGCAGACGCGAGAGCCGGATTTCCGCCTGGCGCAGATCCGCGCGTGGCAGTTGCCGCACTACGTCGGGCGGGACGCGGCGCATTACCATCCCACGACGCACGACTGGGGTCCGGTCGTGCTGTCCGCGGGGCATTTCTTCGTGATGGGCGACAACCGCGACGAGTCCTACGACAGCCGTTTCTGGGGCTTCCTGCCGCGGTCGCACATCGTCGGCAAGCCGGTCATCATCTATTTCAGCATCGCGACCGACCCGTTGCGCATCCGCTGGAACAGGATCTTGCGACGGCCGAAGTAAACCCAATCCGTAACGGTCTGCTCGCCGTAGCATTCCAGGGTGCGTTGCGGAACTCCTCACGTGAGAACAAGTTCGAGCCCGTGGCCAGCCAATCTGACCGCGCGCTTGTGGAGCGCATGACGGCGCGCGACGACCGCGCGCTGGGCGAGCTGTACGATCGTCACGGCGCCACGCTGTACTCGTTGGCGGTCGCGATCGCGCGGGAGCGGGCCGACGCCGAAGAGATCGTGGCGGATGCGCTCGGCCAGGCGTGGCGGACGGCGAGCCAGTTCGACCCCGGCCGCGGCAGCGTGGGGGCCTGGCTCGCCACCATCACCCGCTCGCGGGCCCTCGATCTGGTGCGCGCGCGCGGGCGGCGCGCCCGGGCGCTTGCGCGCGCGGCTGGCGAAAGCGGGGAGGGCCTCTCGGCACCGCTCGCGGCGGCCGACGCCCCGGAGCGCCGGGTCGAGCGGCAGGAGGCGCGACAGCTCGTGGGCCGGTCGCTCGCTGAGCTGCCGGAGCCGCAACGGCGCGTGATCGAGCTGGCGTACTTCACCGGGCTCACGCAGACCGAGATCGCGGCCGAGTTACGGGAGCCGTTGGGGACGGTCAAAACGCGCATGCGGGCCGGTATGGAAAAGCTGCGCGACTCGCTCGCCCGGCTGCTCCCGAGAGAAGGACCATGACCGACCACCAGGGCTATCGTGAGCTCGCCGCGCCGTACGCGCTGGACGCCCTCGCCGCCGCGGAACGCACCGCCTTCGAGGAGCACCTCGCCGAATGCGCGGCGTGCCGCGCGGACGTACAGGCGTTCCGCGAGGCGGCGGCGGCGTTGGCCCTCGCCGCTCCGGCCGCGGCGCCTCCGCCGGGGCTACGGGAGCGCGTGCTGCGCGAGGCGCGCCGCGGACGGCCGCTCGCCGGGCGGCGCACCGCGTGGCCCTGGCTCGCGGCTGCCGCCGTGGTCGTCGCGGTCGCCGCGAGCTACGGCTACTGGCGAGAGCGCACGGCACGGGACGAGATGAGCACCGTGCTCGTGGCGATGCGTGCGCGGCTCGACAGCGCCGACCGGCTCGTCGGGGCGATACTCGATTCCACGGTGGGCACCGCGGATCTGGCCGCCACCGGCAAGGCGCCCACGATGCGGCTCTATTGGAACCGCGCACGCGGTCTGGTCGTGCTGGCCGCCTTCGACCTCCCGCCCGCTCCGTCGGGCCGGACGTACCAGCTCTGGGCCATCAAGAAGGGGCAGAACCCCGTGAGCCTCGGCACGTTCAACACCGCCGCCGGCGGCCGGGCGGTCGTCACGCTCCCGGCACCCGCCGGCCTGAAGCCCGACCTGAGCGCCGTGACGGAAGAGCCCGCGGGCGGCTCGCCGCAGCCCACCCAGCAGCCGTTCCTCGTGGGCACCTGGCAGGGGATCTAGGCAGCCGTCCACCCAATCCGCTCGCGGTTCTCCGCCGTAGGTAGGCAGACCTACAGCGGAGGACACCATGCAGGACTTTACGCTCGCGCCGCGCGCGCGGCTCGCGTTCGCGGTCCTCGCCATCGCCGGTCTCGGCACGGCGAGCGTCATCAAGCTGGCGCGCGGCTCGGATCACCAGGACACGCCCGACGTCGAGCTCAATCCCGCGGCGGACATGACGGACGTGTACGCGTTCCCGGGCGCGTCGCCCGGCCGCACGGTCCTGGTGCTGAACAGTTGGGCCTTCATCACCCCGGCCCAGACTGGGAACACCTACTTCGACCCGAACCTCCTGTACCAGTTCAAGATCGACGACAACACCGACGGCGTCGAAGACAAGGTCATCCAGATCACGTTCAATGGATCGGGCGCGGATCAGACGGTCGAGGTGCGCGGGCCCGTGGCGCCTCCCGTGCCGGGCGCGATGGGCAACCAGGTCGCGAAGGTGGCTCCCGCGGTGACCGGGAGAATCAACACGGTGCTCAGCAGCGCCGACGGCGTGCAGGTGTTCGCCGGCTGGCGCGATGATCCGTTCTTCATAGACCTGGAGCAGTTCTTCCGCATCCTGCCGGATCGGAAGCCCGTGACCGGCCCGCTCGCGCAGCTCCCGGACGCACCGACTGCGAGCGCGTTCCGCAACCCGGGCATCGATTACGTGAAGGGGTTCAACGTACTGTCGATCGTCATCGAGCTACCCACAGCGCAGCTCACGGCGGGCGGCAACGCCAAGATCGGCGTCTGGGGCGCGATCAGCCGCTAGACGCCCCTCCATTTTCGACGCAAGGAGCAACCGATGAAGCCTATTCATGCAGGGTTGGTCGGACTGGCTCTCCTGGCCGGGTGCAACAACGACAACGTCATGGCCGCCACCGAGCGGGCGTACAATCAGATCCAGCGCCTCGGCAACCCGCTCGTGAGCGAGGTGTTCCTGGCCAAGCGGTCGCACCCCGTGCACGGGGCTACCGGCCCCGCGCAGGACGTGGCGTTGATCAGCGCCGAGCTCAAGGCGTTCGTGGCGAACGTGGCCGGCCGGAACGCCACGGTGCAGAACACGCTCGCGGCCGTGCTGTTGCCGGACGAGCTGATCATCCAGACCGACAAGGACGCCGCGAGCGCCGGGTGGCTTTCCTGGGCGCTCGCGAACGGGTGGGGCGGCCGGAAGCTCACCGACGGCGTCGTGGACGCGGGGCTGAGCGCGATCTTCGGCTCGTTACTCGACCCCAGCAACACCAGCCCCGGCCTCACCACCGACAACGTCGCGGCGAACGACGTGGCGTTCGACGGCACGTTCCCGTACCTCGCGGCGCCGCACCTGCCGTGACCAGCCCTTCACGCGCCGTTCCCACCCTCAAAGGGTGGGCTCGGCGAGGCACCGTGCTGAAGCACATTGTCTCGGCCCTTGGTGTCGGATCCGTGATCTTGGGCGGGATGCGCACCGTCGAGGCGAGGCGCGCACACACGCTGACATGGGCCCGCGCCGACGTAGCGGCCCGCCGTGACGCGGACATCGCGTTCTACGTGCGGCGCGTGGCCCGAGACCCAATCGGTGCGGCAGATCGCTCCCGGCTGGCAGGGCTGTACTTGCAGCGGGCCCGCGAGACCGGGGACTTCGTGGACTATCGGCGGGCTGAGCGTCTGGCGCGCCGGTCGCTCGAGCTGCGCGTCGCCCACAACGAGAACACCTATGTGATGCTCGCTGCGGCGTTGCTCGCGCAGCACCGGTTCGTCGAGGCCCACGCCGCCGCCCGGGCCGTCAACGCGCGCGCGCCCGGCGTGCCGGGACATCAGGCGCTCCTCGGGGAGATCGCGCTCGAGCTGGGACGCTACCGCGAAGCCCGGGCGCTGTTCGACTCCCTTTGGCCGGCCCGTCACGAGCTGGCGGTGGCGCCGCGCCTCGCGCGCTGGGCAGAGCTCACCGGTCGGACCGACCTCGCGCGGCGGCTGCTCGACCGGGCGCTGTCGGATGCGAAGAGTCGGCCCGACCTGCCGCCCGAACAGCTGGCGTGGTTCCATCTACGGGTAGGGGACCTCGCCCTGCGGCACGGCCGCCTCGCGGAGGCGGAGTACGCGTTCGGCGCGGGCCTCGCCGTCTTCCCCTCCGACTACCGTCTGCTCGCGGCGCAAGCGCGGCTCGCCGCGGCGCGCGGGAAATGGCGCGACGCGGTCGCCTACGGCGACGAGGCCATCGCCACGGTGCCCGACCCCGCGACCTTCGGCGTCGTCAGCGACGCCTATGCGGCCCTGGGTGACAGCGCGCACGCCGCCGAGTACGCCCGCGCCATGAAAGTCGCGGTGCTGGGGCAGCCGGGACAGTGGCACCGGGCGTGGAGCCTGTTCCTGCTCGATCACGGCCGACGCGTGCCCGAGGTCCTGGCCCACGTCACGAAGGAGCTGGAAACGCGCCGCGACATCTACGGCTACGACCTGCTGGCCTGGGCACTGCACAAGTCCGGGCGCGACGGCGCGGCACGGATCGCCATGGCGCGCGCGCTCGCGCTGGGCACCGACGATCCCCTGCTGCTGCGCCACGCCGCCACGATCGGACGATGAGCGACCTTCAGGCGTTCCTCACGCTCGGGTTCCGCCACATCACCGATCTCGCCGCGATGGACCACATTCTGTTCCTGCTCGCGCTCGCGGCGATCTACCGCGGGCGAGACTGGCGCAGGAGTCTCTGGGTGATCAGTGCGTTCACCATCGGCCATTCGGCGACGCTCGCGCTCGCGGTCACGGGCGCCGTGGTGCTGCCGACCGCCCTGATCGAGTTCCTCATCCCCTTGACGATCGTCGCCACGTGCGTGGAGAACCTGCTGGTCCGCGACCGCGCCCGCGCGTGGTGGGGCGGTCGCTATCGTCCGGTGTTCGCAGGCGTGTTCGGGCTGGTGCACGGAGCCGGGTTCGCGAACTACCTGCGCGGTTTGTTCGTCGCTCCCATCGCCCTCCCGCTGTTCGGCTTCAACCTCGGGATCGAGCTCGGGCAGATCGCGGTGCTGGCGCTCGCCGCCGGCGCGCTCGCGGGGCTCGATCGCTGCCTCGGCGCGCTCGCGCCGCAAGCCGGGAGCCCGCTGCGGCTGCGGGTCGTCCTGGTTTCGACGCTGGTGGCGGTCGTGGCCGCTCACTGGGCGGTGCAGCGGAGTCCCTGGTAGCATGCGACTGCTGTGGGTCGTCGGGATGGCGGGAGCGCTCGCGCTCCACCCCCTCCACACTACGTTGACGCAGCTCGGCTTCGACGCCCGAGACCGTACGGCGCTCATCACCATTCGCGTGTTCGCCGACGACTTCCGCGCCGCCGCGCGCGGTGAGTCGGACTCGACGGCCTTCACGTATGTCGCCGCGGGGTTCACCCTCACCAATGCGGACGGGCGAGCCCTGACGCTCGCCTGGTGCGGCGCGCGGCGCACCGGCGACGTGGTGTGGTTGTGCCTCCGGGCACCGGCGCCGTGCGGGCTTGCCGGACTCCGCGTGCACGCCCGGCTGCTGTTCGATCTGTACGAGGATCAGATCAACATCGTCCAGGCCCGCTACGAGGGGCGGCGAGTGTCGCTCCTCTTCAGCCGCGGTGATCCTCCGAAGCCGCTCCCTTGACTCGCTTCGCCTGAGCGGTTAAAACCCATCCCTTGCTCAGGATGCGTGCGGTGATGCAGCTCAGAACCCTCCGGCGTGCGGCCGTTGTGGCCGTCTGGTGTAGCCTGCTCGCGCGGCCCTCGTCCGCCCAGCAGCGGGACACCACCACGCCGCCGCGCGACAGCCTCAAGGTCTACACCCTGCCGCCCGCCGTCGTCTCCGTCACCCGCGCCAATCCGCCGATCAGCAAGATCCCGCTCGCCGTGCACCTGGTCGACAAGACCGAGATCAGCCGCGCCCGCCCCACCTGGGGGCTGGACGAAGCCCTGGTCACCGTCCCGGGCGTGTACGCGGCCAACCGCTACAATTTCTCGCTCGACCAGCGTATCTCGATTCGCGGCTTCGGCGCCCGCTCGCAGTTCGCGGTGCGCGGCATCAAGGTCCTCGTGGATGGGATTCCTCAGACACTTCCCGACGGGCAGGGCCAGCTCACCAATCTGGAGCTCGGCGCGGCGGACCGGATCGAGGTGCTGCGTGGCTCGTCGTCCGCGCTGTTCGGCAACGCGTCCGGCGGTGTGATCAGCATCTGGACCGACCCGGTCGCGCCCGAGGGCGTGGCCGAGGACGTCCGGGTCCTGGCGGGCACGTTCGATCGCCACCTGGACCGTAACTGGACCAAGTGGCAATCGAGCACGTCGTTTCGTGTGGGCCGGGGGGGAGGGAGCGGGCTCGTCACCGTGTCGCAGCTCGATTACACCGGGCAGCGCCAGCATTCCGACGCCGACTTGCGCAATCTGAACTCCCGCTGGCACTTCCCGCTCGCGGGCGGCTGGTCCCTCACCGCCACGGCGGATGTGGGCTGGGACCCGCGTGCCGACAACCCCGGAGCGCTCACCGCCGCCGAGATGGTGCGGAACCCCGATTCTGCGGCGGCGATCAATATCACGAGGGTCGCCGGCAAAAGCGTGACACAAGGCCAGGGCGGGGTGACCGTGCGGCGCGACTTGGCCGGTGGTGGCGAGGCAGCGCTCACCGTTTTCGGCTTCACGCGCAGCCTCAAGAACCCCACGACCTTTGCCTACATCGATCTGGACCGCGTCGACTATGGGACTCGTCTCACCGTGAGCCGTCCCGTGCCACTGGGATCCTTGCAGCACCGGGTCACCGCGGGCGTCGACTTTCAACGGCAGCGCGACGACCGGCTCAACTTCGGCAACACCGGCGGGAAGCCCGACACCGTGCGCCGGCTCGACCAGCTCGAGCACGTAACCGAGGTAGGGCCGTTCGTGCAGAGCGCGTTGCAGCTCACGTCACAGCTGTCGGTCACCGGGGGACTGCGCTACGACTGGGTGAAGTTTCAGGCGCATGACCGCCTGATCAATGCGGGCAACCCGGATGACTCGGGAGACCGGCTGATGCGCGCCCTCTCGGGGTCCATCGGCGTGGCCGTCACGCCGTCGGATGCGCTCACGCTGTACGGCAACATCGGGACCTCCTTCGAGACCCCGACCACGACCGAGCTCACCAACCGCCCGAGCGGTGCTGGAGGCTTCAACCCCGCGCTCGAGCCCCAGAAGGCGACGACCTATGAGCTCGGAGTACGCGGCGACGTCGCCGGACGATTGAATTACTCTGTGGCTCTGTTTGATGCGGAAGTGCGCGGAGAGCTGATCTCGTATCCGGTCCCCGCCGACACGACGGGGCGGGTCTACTACCAGAACGCGGGCCGCTCCCGCCACCAAGGCGTCGAGCTGGGCGCCGAGCTCGCGATCGCCGCGGGGCTCACCCTGACGACGACCTGGACCTATTCGGATTTTCGCTACACCAGCTACACCATGGGCGCCAGCGTGCTCGACGGCCGGGCGCTCCCCGGCATCCCACAGCACTGGCTGCACTTCCTGCTGCAGGCGCACCCTGGGTTCGCGCGCGGCGGCTGGATGGAGATCGAGGAGACCCATTCTTCGGGGTACCTGGTGAACGATGCGCTCAACACGCGCACGCTCCCGTGGTGGACCACGAACGCACGCGTGGGGTGGACCGGGACGGTCGGCAGCCTGCGGTGCGGCCCGTTCCTGGGTTTCGACAATGTGTTCAACCGGTCCTACGTGGGATCGGTGGTGATCAATGCCTCGGGGGGGCGGTACTACGAGCCCGCTCCCGGGCGCAACATGTACGTCGGGTTCTCGCTGGGCGCGGGGCAGTAACCCGCCACAATCTTCAACGGAGGTGGGTATGACGCATTGGGCTCGCTGGTGCGCGACCGTGGCCGTTGCTTCACTGGTCGCCGCGCCGTTGTGCGGACAAGGCTCCGCTGGGGTCGGTGACCCCGCGGCGGCGCCGCCGCACGCCGTCGTCACGAACGACATGCTGCTCCAGGCCGCGGGCAGCGCCAACTGGCTGATGTACGGCCATAATTACTGGAACAACCGGTTCTCCCCGCTGAAGCTGATCAACACCACGAACGTCAGGCGTCTGGTCGCGCGGGCGGTCTATACTCACGGATCCACGACGCTCGGCAGCTTCGAGACCACGCCGATCGTCGTCAACGGCACGATGTACATCACCTCGCCCGCGACGCCCAATAACATCGTGCGCGCGTTCGATCTCCGGACCCAGAAGATGCTGTGGCAATACGAGCACAAGAACGCGTCCGTGAGCACCGCGTGCTGCGGCCCGAACAACCGCGGCGTCGCGGTGGCGGGCGGCTCGGTCTTTCTCGGCACGCTGGACGACGAGCTGGTGGCGCTCGACGCAGCGACCGGCAAAGAAAAGTGGGCGGTCAAGGTGGGCGACGGGCCGGAGGCGGGCTACACCGAGACGATGGCCCCGCTCGTGATCGGCGACAACGTGATCATCGGCACCTCGGGCGTCGGGGCTACGTGAAGGCCTTCAACGCCGCGAGCGGCGCGCTCGTGTGGACCTGGTACGCCATCCCGTCGCCCCAGGACGGCGGCTGGTGGGGTCCCTTCTCCAAGACCACGCCCGAGGGCGACGACCTGAAACGTGATCTCGCCAAGGAGAGGGCCGATTCCGCCAAGTACGCCGACGCGTGGCAGCACGGCGGCGGCTCCATGTGGATGACGCCGGCGTATGACGAGGCGAGCAAGACGCTGTTCGTCGCGATCGGCAACCCGTCCCCCGACCTGGACGGCTCGATCCGTCCGGGCGACAACCGCTGGACCGAGTCGATCGCCGCGATCGACGCGACCAACGGGAAGTTCAAGTGGGGCTTTCAGGAGGTGCCGCACGACGTGTGGGACCTGGACGCAGTCAGCCCGCCCGTGATCGCCATGGTAGGCGGCAAGAAGGCCGTAGTCGAAGCCGGGAAAACCGGATTCGTCTACGTGCTCGACGCGGCCACCGGCAAGTTGATCCGCCGCTCGGCGGCGTTCGTACCGCAGCAGAACATGTACTCGCAGCCGACCGCGGACGGCGTGTTCATGCTCCCCGGCGCCAACGGCGGTGAAGAGTGGTCGCCGATCGCCGTGCACCCGGAGCTCGGGTACGCGTACACAGTGGGGCTGCACCAGCCGATGCATTACAAAGTTCACTACGCGCCGTGGGAGAAGGGCCGGCTATGGCTCGGGAGCGCCTTCGTGCGCGTCCCCGACGACAAGGGCGGCTACTCGGGTGAGTACGGCAACGTCAACGCGATCGACCTGAACACCGGGAAGATCGCCTGGACCGTGAAGACCGAGCTGCCGATGATGGGCGGTGCCACCGCCACCGCCGGCGGCCTGGTGTTCACCGGCGAGGGCAACGGCTGGTTCAAGGCGTACGATGCCAAGACCGGCACCGTGCTGTGGAAGTTCTACTGCGGCGCCGGTGTCAACGCTGCGCCGTCGGTGTTCGAGGTGGACGGCGAGCAGTTCGTCGCCGTGGCAGCGGGCGGGAATTTCCAGATCAGCTATCCGCTCGGCAACTCGGTGTTCGTGTTCGGGCTGCCGAAGGCGGGCATGTAAGCCGTGGCTGTTCCGCTCGGGGCCGGGGCCCACTCCGCGACAAGAATGCGCAGTCGCTACGTGGGACCCCGGCCCCGAGCGGGGGGTGAGGACACAAAGTCGCGATGAAACATCTGCTTCTTGCCGGCCTGATCGCTTGGGCGTGCGGTTCAGCTCTCCCTGTCGTCGCCGTTGCCCAGGCCGAGCACGCCGTGGAGACGGCTGCCATCGACCCCTCCTGGTTGCAGTTCGATACGGCCACCCAGGCGGTGTCGTTCCAGCTCATTGCGGGTCTGACGGGGCTGAACGGGGCCCTCAACTTCAACGGCTTCCGGGACGGCGGGCTCACGCTGACGGTGCCGCTCGGGTCGAATGTCGTGTTGCACTTTCGGAATCACGATGGAATGCTTCCCCATTCAGCGGAGGTCATAGCCGACACCCATCCCCTTCCCCCAGGGCCAGTTGCGCCCGCCTTTGCCCGGGCGTTGACAGTCCGGCTGGAGCAGGGGCTGATCTCGGAACAGACGGATGATATTCGCTTTATTGCGGATAGGGGGGGGTCCCACCTAATATTTTGCGGGGTTCCTGGCCATGGGGCGGCCGGTATGTGGATTCGCCTCGAGGTTTTGGGCTCAATTCGGACGCCGTC
>QHTK01000061.1 GCA_003220795.1 Gemmatimonadota bacterium
TCGATCGAGCGCTACTCCACCCGCGAAGAGCAGTGGCCCACGCGCGGCGAGCAGATCGAGGCGATCGAGGCGCTCTCGAGCGAGCAGATGGGGATGCACGTGGAGGTGTCGATCCGCTGGCAGATCGATCCGATGCAGGCACCCAAGATCTTCACCGAGATCGGTGACGAGAACCAAATCCGCGGGGCAGTGCTCAACGCCATCCGCAAGGGTGTGCGCGACGGCATGGTGCAGTTCTCGATCAACGACATCTCCAAGCGCACCCAGATCGCCAGCACGATGGAAGGGCTGGTCGACTCGGCGCTCGTCACCACGCCACGCGCCGGTGGCGGCAAGTTCCGCATCGCCACCGTCACCGCGTTCTTCCTGCGCGATCTCCAGCCGCCCGCTCAGGTGGTCCAGGCGATCAACAATAAGATCGCTCAGGAGCAGCAGATCGAGACCGAGCGGCACCGCGTCGAAGTCGCTCGCCTCCAGACCGAGCAGCAGCGGCTCTTGAACCAGACGCTCTCCCCCGAAGCGCTCACGAAGCAGTGGATCGAAGTGCTGCACGACATGCGGAGCTCGAACAACCTGATCATCTTCGTGCCCACCGAGGGTGGCCTGCCGCTGCTCAACATCGGGGACCTGCGGAAGAACCTGAAGCCCTGAGGCACATGGCCGCGCCGGTCATCACCATCACCCGGCAGTACGCCTCCGGCGGGTCCGAAGTCGCCCGGTTGGTCGCCGGCGCGCTCGGCTGGACGGTGATCGACAACGAATTCGTGGACCAGGTCGCCGAGCGCGCCGGGCTGCCGGCCGCCGAGGTGGCGCAGCGCGAGGAGCGCGCCCCGGGGCTGCTGGAGCGGCTGGCCCGCACGCTGGCCGTCGCCTCGCCCGAGATGTTCCTGGCGTCGGCCGCGGCGCCGCGCGTCGAGCAGGACGAGGCGACTATCGTGCAGCTGACCGAGCGGGTGATCGCCGAGGCGGCGGCGCACGGCCGGATCGTGCTGGTCGGCCGCGGCGCCCAGGCGGTGCTGGCGCGGCGGCCGGACGCCCTCCACGTGTACGTCGTCGCCTCGAAGCCGTGGCGGATGAGGCTCGCCGTCGAGCGCCTCGGTGCGGATCCCGCGAGCGTCGAGCAGGTCGTGGACGAGACCGACCGGCAGCGCGACCAGTATGTGAAGACGTACTACGGCCGTCACCGCCACGATTTCGTGAACTACGACCTGGTGGTGAACACCGAGCGGCTGGGGCTCGAGGGGGCGGCGGCGGTGGTGGTGAGCGAGGCGAGAAGGCGGGGGTGGAAGTGAACGCGACTTCCGCGTTAGGTTCTCCGCAGCTCCCCCACCCGCCACCCCGCCACCGTCACCGCCAGCGCCGTCGCCGCGCCGCCCAGCGCCACCGCGGCCGGCGTGCCGATCCGCTCCGCCAGCGTCCCCACCTCGAGCGACCCGAGCGGCGCGAGCCCCACGAACACGAACGAATAGAACCCCATCACCCGACCGCGCAGCCGGTCGGGGACGATCTCCTGGATCATCGTGTTCGCGAGCGCGTTGTTCACGATCATCGCGCCGCCGGTGAGCGCGAGCAGCGCCACCGAGACGAGATACGACGTGGAGAGGGCGAACGCGACGAGCAGCAGCCCGAACGTGGCCCCGGCGGCAATGAACGTGGGGCCCTTCCGGATGCGGCGGTCGAGCGACGCCACCGCGAGCGCGCCGCTCAACGCCCCGACCCCGACCGCCGTCATCATCAGGCCGTAGCCGGCGGCGCCGCGATGCAGCACCTGCCGCGCGAACACCGGCATCATCACCAGGTAGGAAAACCCGAAGATGCTGAACACGGCCATGAGGACGACGATCGTCGAGATCCGGCGGTCGCCCCGGAGGAACGCGACGGCCTCGGAGAGCCCCGTCCAGGCGGACCCGGCCCGCGGGCCCCGGGCGTAGGGCGGGAGCCGCATCGCCACGAGCCCCGTGATCACGGCGAGGTAGCTCACGCCGTTGAAGCAGAAGCACGCGCCCACGCCCAGCACGCCGATCAGCACTCCCGCCACCGCGGGACCGATCACCCGCGCCGCGTTGAACGCCGACGAGTTGAGCGCGATCGCATTCATCAGGTCTTCCTTGCCGACCAGGTCCACGATGAACGCCTGACGGGCGGGGATGTCGAACGCGTTGACGATGCCCAGGAACGCGGCGAGCGCGGCCACGTGCCACACGGCGACCGCCCGCGTCCACACGAGCGCCGCGAGGGCGAACGCCGGGAGCATGGACAGCGTCTGCGTGAGGATCACGAGGCGATGCTTGTTGGTGCGGTCGACCACGACGCCGGCGTAGAGGGTGAGCAGCAGCACGCCGAGCGAGCCGAGTGCGGAGACGAGGCCGACGTAGAAGGGTGAGTTCGTCAGCTCGAGCACGAGCCACCCCTGCGCGACGTTCTGCATCCACGTGCCGATGAGCGAAACGCCCTGTCCGAGGAAGAACAGCCGGAAGTTGCGGTGGGCGAGCGCCCCAAACCGAAACCCGCGCGCAGGCTCATCCATTGCGGGAAAGCTCGCCGCCGTCCGATATTTCGGGTAGGGAGCCGATGAAATACACGACGTACAGCCGCTACCTCCCCGAGCTGGCCGACACGATCAATCTGCAAGGCCTGCTCGATCAGCTCGCCGACTTTCTGCTCCAATCGGGCTTCGCCGGAGGCGCGTATTCCCACCCGTTCTGGGGCGAGTTCGGCGAGGACGACGCCGACCGCTCGCTCGACGCGCTGCGCCAGGCGATCCTCCAGGCGCTGATGGAGTCGGGGCAGCTCACCCCGGAGATGCTGAAGCTGCTGCGTGGCGAGTCCACCGGCGACGCGGCGCGCGACGCCGACCTCGAGCGCCAGCTCTCGGAGCTGCTCGACAAGATCGTCCAGAAGCTGATCGAAGAAGGCTACTTGAACGTCTCCGAAGCGCCCAAGATGCCCGCGGGACAGCAGCCGCTGCTGGGACCGGGCGGGATGGCGAAGGAGGCCGCGCAGCAGGTCCAGTTCAATCTCACCGAGAAGGGCATCGATTTTCTCGGCTACCGCACCCTGAAGCATCTCCTGGGGAGCATTGGCAAGTCGAGCTTCGGCGCGCACGACACCGAGCACCTCGCCACCGGGATCGAGGCCGAGGCCGTCAGCAAGCCGTACGAGTACGGGGACACGCTCAACCTCGACGTCAACGCCACGCTGACGAACGCGCTGCAGCGCGAGGGGCTCGGCGTGCCGATCAACCTCGAGTACGACGACCTGATGGTGCACCAGGCGGAATACCGCTCGTCGTCGGCGACCGTGCTGATGCTCGACTGCTCACACTCGATGATCCTGTACGGGGAAGACCGCTTCACGCCCGCGAAGAAGGTCGCGCTCGCGCTCACGCACCTGATCCGCACGCAGTTCCCCGGCGACACGCTGCGTGTCGTGCTGTTCCACGACACGGCGGAAGAGATCCCGCTCGCCCAGCTGGCGCGTGCGCAGGTCGGGCCGTACCACACCAATACGGCGGAAGGGCTCAAGCTGTCGCGCCGCATGCTCATGTCCCAGCGGAAGGACATGCGGCAGATCATCATGATCACCGACGGCAAGCCGTCGGCGCTCACTCTCCCCGACGGCCGCATCTACGTCAACTCGATGGGACTCGACCCGCAGATCCTGCAGGCCACCTACCGCGAGGTGGCGCTGTGCCGGCGCAGCGGGATTCTGATCAACACCTTCATGCTGGCGCGCGACCGCAGCCTGGTGGAGTTCGTGAAAAAGGTCTCGGCGATCTGCCGCGGCAAGGCGTACTTCACGAACACCATGACGCTCGGGCAGTTCATCCTGATGGACTTCATGCGGAGAAAGACGAGACGGGTGTCCTGACCCCGCGGCGCACCACGCTCCCGCTCGCCGCCCTGGGGCTCGTGGTCGCCGCGGCCGGGGGCTATCTCGTCACCCGCCCCCGGGCGCTCGCCTCCCGCGGCGGCGCCGGCACCGACTCGATCGCCCTGGCCGACTCCGCCCTCGGCAGATGCCGCGCGCAGTCCGGGGACGTGCAGATGGACTGCTACGACGGCTTCCTCGTCCCCCTCGTCGCCGCGCGCGGCGTGCGCACCGCGCTGGGAACGCTGAACGTGCTGGCCGCTCGGGACGCGCAGCTCCGCGTCGACAGCCACGTCTACGCGCACGCCATCGGCATCGCCGCCGGGCGGGCGGGGCGCGCCGACGTGGGCCGCGCCTTCGCGAGTTGCACCGAGATCTTTCAATCGGGCTGCTACCACGGCGTGATCCAGGCGTACTTCGAGGACGTCCGCGCGGTCGACACGGCCAGCGTGAACGCGCTGTGCAGCTCCTACGCCTCGCCCGCCGCAGACCAGTGGTTGCGGTTCCAGTGCGTGCACGGCATGGGGCACGGGCTCACGATGTTCTACGGTCACGACCTGCCACGCGCGCTGGCAGGCTGTGACCAGCTGCGCGCCGGCTGGGATCGCGAATCCTGCTACGGTGGCGCCTTCATGGAGAACGTCGTGAACGCGACCGCGCCACACCACGCGGCGCACGCGCTCCACTCTCACGCCGCTGCACACGACCGTGGCGCGGCCGCCCCCTTCAAGGCGCTCGACCCGACCGACCTGCAATACCCCTGCTCGATCATGGCCGAGCGCTTTCTCGCCGCCTGCTACAACCTGCAGACCTCGGTGATGTTGTTCTTCACTCACGGCGACATGGCGGCCACCGCCCGGAGCTGCCTCGGTGCGCCTCAGCCGGTCCGGCCCGTCTGTTTCCAGGGCATGGGGCGCGAGGTCAGCGCCTACTCCCGGCACGACCATCAGGAGGCGATCCGCCTGTGCGGCTTCGCCCGGGCCGAGTATCAACCGTGGTGCCACTTCGGTGTGGTGAAGGACTTCATCTTCCTCGCAGCCAGGGTCGATGACGGCATCGCGTATTGCCGCTCCGTGCCAGGATCCGCCAACCGGCTGAAGTGCTACGAGGCGGTGGGCGAGCAGATCGCCACGCTGCGCAATAACCCGACCGAGCGCGAAGCGGCGTGCGGGCCGGTCACGGCGCCGTACCGGGACGCGTGCCGCTACGGCGCACGGCTCACGAGCGTGCTTCCGCGCTAGCCCATGTCGAACGTGAAGATCGGGATCATCGGCTCGCGCTTTCAGGCGGATTGCATCGCCGGGGCCGTGCGAGCCGTGCCGGAGGAAGGCGAGGTCGTCGCCGTGGCCTCGCCGACCAAGGGACACGCGGCCGCCTTCGCCAAGCGGCACGGCATTCCGCGCGCGTACACCGACTACCGCGAGCTGCTGCGCGATCCCGCAGTCGAGATGATCTCGATCACGGCGCCCAATCGGCTGCACGCGCAGATCACGATCGATGGCGCCAAGGCCGGCAAGCACGTGGTGTGCGAGAAGCCGCTGTGCCTGACGCTCGAGGAAGCCGACGCGATGATCGACGCGTGCCGCACGGCGGGCGTGCTGCTCCTCTACGCCGAGGAGCTGTTCTTCGCGCCGAAATACGTGAAGGCGAAGCAGCTGGCGGACGAAGGTGCGTTCGGCCGCGTGCACCTGGTGAAGCAGGGCGAGAAGCACTCGGGCCCGCACTCGGATTGGTTCTGGGACGTGGCACAGTCGGGCGGCGGCGCCGTCATGGATCTCGGGTGCCACGGGATCGCCTTCTGCTGGTGGTTCCTCGGCAAACCGAAGATCCGGAGCGTCTACTCGCACATGGCGACGCAAGTGCACCGGGCGCGCACCCAGGGTGACGACGAAGCGGTGACGATCATCGAATTCGAGAACGGCGCCGTGGGAATGGTCGAGAGCAGCTGGAACCGGCCCGGTGGCATGGATGACTGCATCGAGGTGTTCGGCGACAAGGGACAGACCTACGCCGACCTGCTCATGGGCAACGCGCTCCCGACGTACTCGGAGCAGGGGTTCGGCTACGCCGTCGAAAAGGCGGCGACGACCAAGGGCTGGACGTATCCGGTGTTCGAGGAGCACTGGAACTACGGTTTCCCCCAGGAGATGCGGCACTTTGCGCGCTGTGTGCGCGGTAAGGAAACGCCGATCTCCGACGGCGAGGCCGGACGCGTGGTGCAGGAGGTGCTCTACGCCGCGTACGCGTCGGCCGGACTGGGCCGGAAGGTCATGCTGCCGTTCCGCCCGCAGGGCGTCGCGAAGCCGATCGACCTCTGGAAGACGCCCGAACGCGCCAAAGGTGCGCTCTGATACCGCTCAGGGACTGTCGGCTCCGTACACCAGGCGCGACAGGTCCGCCACCAGATTGTGCGCCACACTGTCCTGCTTGATCCCGCCAGTCAACACCACCAGCACGTAGCTTCCGCCGCTCGACCTATACACCACCGCGGCGTCGTGATACACCACCTCGCCGATCCAGCCGGTCTTGTGCGCCACTCGCGTCCCCGGCGGCAGGCCGACGGGGATCCCCTCGTTGAACTCCTGCGCCTCCAGGATCCGGAGCATCTCCCGGCACGACGCCGGGCTCGCTGCGCGGTTCTGGGCGATCGCGGCGAGCAACACGCCCAGGTCGCGGGCGGTGGTCGTGTTGTTGAGCCCCGCGCGGTACGCCTTGCCGTCCTCCACCCCGCGCAGCACCTGGATCGACCACGCGCCGAGCGCGCGCGCCGACCCCTGCGCCCGCCCCGCGCCGACCCGCTCGATCAGGATATTGGTCGCGAGGTTCGACGACCGAGTGATCATCAGCTCGAGCAGATCCCGGACCGACGCCGGGCGGCCGACGCGCCCGTAGAGCGTCGAGTCCGAGTCATCCGCCTTGTCCACGTCGAACGGCGAGGCGTCCACGAGCGACGGGAAGACGACGTGCACAGTGAGGGAGTCGTCGAGCCGGAGCAGCCCGGCGTCCGCGTCCCGAAACACCTGGATCAGCACGGGGAGCTTCATCGTGCTCGCCGCGTGAAACCGCACATTGGCATCGAGCAGCAGCGAATCCGGGTGCGTGAGGCTGCGGTAGTACAGCCCCACCCCTGTCGCGGGCGCCTGCGCGACCCGCGCCGCCAGCCGCTCGCGGACCGAGGGGAGGCGTTGCGCCGCACCAGCGCCGCAGGGCAGCAACCCGAGCAACAGAAAGGCGCATCTGGACATGACTCGCATGATTTGCCGATCGCTGATGGCTGATGGCTGACACCTGATTAAATTGCTGCTCGTGAGCGAGTTCGTCTTCGGCACCCACAACGCGGCGTTCGTGCAGGTGATGTACGAGCAGTACCTGCGCGATCCCGCCTCGGTGGGAGAAGAATGGCGGAACCTGTTCGACAACGGCAAGCTGGCCGAGCTGCCGGTGATTCCGACGAGCCGCGAGGAGGCGCTTTCGGGAAGCGAGATGCGGGATGCGGGAAGGGTCCCCGCCACCACACCCACGCCTCCCGCATCCCGCATCCCGCATCCCGGGCTTACGCCGATCGTCGGTCCCGCCGCGCGCCTCGTCCAGAACATGACGGACTCGTTGTCCGTCCCGACGGCCACCTCATTCCGCGACATCGCGGTCGAGACGCTCGACGCGCGCCGCAAGGAGCTGAACGTTCAGCTCGCCGCCCGGGGGAAGAAGGTCTCGTTCACGCACCTGATCGGCTTCGCGATCGTCCAGGCGGCGAAGCAGCTGCCCGTCATGACACACGCGTTCCAGGAAGTGGAAGGGAAGCCGCACCGCCTCGACCCGCAGGGGGTGCACCTGGGCCTCGCCGTGGACGTGGAGAAGAAGGACGGCAGTCGCGCCCTGGTGGTTCCCGTCATCAAGCACGCCGAGCAGATGGACTTCGCCGCGTTCCACGCGACCTATGAGACGCTGGTCGACAAGGCGCGGACCAACAAGCTCCTGCCGGACGACTTCGCGGGCGCGACGATCACGTTGACCAACCCCGGCACGATCGGCACCGTCGCCTCGGTGCCCCGGCTCATGAAGGGTCAGGGCACGATCATCGCGACGGGCGCGATCCGCCAAATCGGCCCCGCCAAGGTCATGACGCTCACGAGCACCTACGACCACCGCGTCATCCAGGGCGCTGAGTCGGGGATGTTCTTGCGACGGATCGACGGCTTGCTGCAGGGCGACGAGAACTTCTACGGCGGCGTGCTAGAGAGCCTGGGATTGACGGGAGGCGGGACGCGGGAAGCGGGAGCCGTTGTTGCCGCGGAGCCCACGCTTCCCGTCTCCCGTCTCTCGTCTCCCGATGACTTGCGCGCCGTCGCCGCCGCGATGGCGTTGGTGAAAGCGTTCCGGAACTTCGGGCACATGGCGGCCCGGCTCGACCCGCTCGGCTCCGATCCGCCGGGCGATCCGGCGCTCGATCCCGGGCCCCTCGGCCTCACCCCCGAGATCATGGCGCGCGTGCCGGCCGAAGTGCTGCGGATCTACGTCCCCGGCAGAACCCTCGGCGACGCGTACCCCGAGCTCCGCAACACGTACTGCGGCACCCTCGCCTACGAGGTCGAGCACATCGGGAGTCACGTGGAGCGCCTGTGGCTGCGACAGGCGATCGAATCCGGCCAGCACCGCGCGCCACTCTCGGCGGAGCAGAAGCAGAAGCTGCTGCACCGGCTCACCGCGGTAGAGGGGCTGGAGCGCTTCCTCCACAAGGCCTACCTCGGCCAGAAGCGATTCTCGATCGAGGGACTCGACGTACTCGTCCCCATGCTGGACCAGACGATCGAGCTCGCCGGAGTGAGCGGGGCGCGCCGCGTCGTGCTCGGCATGGCGCACCGCGGCCGCCTCAACGTGCTCGCCCACATCGTGGGGCTGCCGTACGAGACGATCTTCGCCGAGTTCGAGGGCGGGCGTCCCGTAGAGGAGACGCTCACGCCCGAGGGAGGCACGGGCGACGTGAAGTACCACCACGGGGCCGACGGCGTGTACCAGACGGCGTCCGGCAAACCGGTGAACGTCACGCTCTCGCCTAACCCGAGTCATCTCGAGGCGGTCAATCCCGTGGTCGAGGGCCGCGCCCGCGCCAACCAGACGAATCGCCGCGGGAAAGACGCCATCCACGATGGGACCGTCGCACTGCCACTGCTGATCCACGGCGACGCGTCCTTCGCAGCGCAAGGCGTGGTGGCCGAAACGTTCAACCTGGCGCGTCTCAAGGGCTACTCGACCGGCGGGACGATTCACCTAATCGCCAATAACCAGGTGGGCTTCACGACCGACCCCAAGGAAGGGCGCTCGACCGACTACTCGAGCGATCTCGCCAAGGGCTTCGACGCGCCGATCGTCCATGTGAACGCCGACGACCCCGAGGCGTGTCTGGCGGCGGCGCGGCTCGCCATGATGTACCGCGACAAGTTCCACGCCGACGTCGTGATCGACGTCGTCGGCTACCGGCGCCACGGGCACAACGAGGGCGACGAGCCCGCCTACACGCAGCCGTTGCTGTACGAGCGGATCAAGCGGACGCCCACGGTGCGGCAGCGCTACGCCGAGCAGCTCGCAGGCGAGGGCATCCAGGACGTCGCGCGGGCCGACGCCGAGGCGGAGCGATTTGCCCAGCGCCTCTCGGAGATCCAGCAGTCCCTGCGCGCCCATCTCTCCGAGACGGGGCAGGGGCAGGAGCCGCAGCGCATCTCCGACGCGCCCCAGCCGATCGCGGAGCCGGCCACGTCCGTCGCCGGCCAGGTCCTCACGAGCTTGAACGAACAGCTGCTCGCCGTCCCGGCCGGCTTCAGCGTCAACCCCAAACTGCTGCGCCAGCTGGAGCGCCGGCGCGGGGCCCTCACCGAGGGCGGGATCGAATGGGCCCACGCCGAGGCGCTGGCGTTCGCCTCGCTCGTCGTCGAGGGGACGCCGACCCGGCTCACCGGGCAGGACACCGAGCGGGGGACCTTCAGCCAGCGACATCTGGTCCTGCACGACACGGTGAACGGGCAGCGCTACGCGCCGATCCAGAACCTGCCAGGCGCGCGGGCGCCGTTCGAGCTGCACAACAGCCCGCTCTCGGAGTTCGCCTGCCTCGGCTTCGAATACGGGTACGCCGCGGCGGCGCCCGATGCACTGGTGCTGTGGGAGGCGCAGTACGGCGACTTTACCAACGGCGCCGAGGTGATCATCGATCAGTTCCTCATCGCCGGCCTGGCGAAATGGGGACAGACCTCACGTCTCAGCCTGCTCCTCCCCCACGGGTACGAGGGCCAAGGGCCGGAGCATTCGAGCGCGCGGATCGAGCGGTTCCTGGCACTCTGCGCCGAGGGCAACCTGCGGGTCGCGAACTGCACCACACCGGCGCAGTACTTCCATTTGGTACGACGCCAGGCGCGCCACGCCGAGCTGCGCCCCCTCGTATTGTTCACGCCGAAGAGCCTGCTGCGGCTGCCGCAGGCCACCTCCCGCCTCGAAGAGCTGACGACCGGGGGATTCCGGCCGGTGCTCGACGACCCCGCGGGCGAGGCGCACCGCGCGGCGACCCGGCTCGTGTTGTGCAGCGGCAAGGTGTACTACGATCTGTCGCTCTCCCCCCGCCGGGCGCAGGCGGCCCACGTGGCGATCGGCAGGGTCGAGTTATTGTATCCCTTCCCTTCCGCCGAAATCGCCGAGCTGATCACACGCTACCCGAAGCTCAGCGAGATAGTTTGGGTGCAGGAGGAGCCGCGCAACATGGGGCCGCAGAAGTTCATGCTGCCGCAGCTGCGCCAGCTCGTGGGCCCGGACGTGACCGTGCGGGACATCGGGCGGCCCGAGCGCTCCAGTCCGGCAGAGGGGTACCCCGCGGCGCACCAGGCCGAGCAGGCGAGGATCGTGGCGGCGGCGTTCGCCGCGTGAGCGGGTACGTGGTGCCCTCGCACCTCGCGGCCGCCCTCGCCGTGGCGACGTCGGTCCTCTCCTCCGACGGCCGCTGGTCGACCGCGTCCCCGCTCCCCGAGCCGATTCAGGAGCTGAGCGCCGCCGTGCTGCACGGGAGGATCTACATCGCCGGCGGGTTCGATCGCTCCGGTAAGCCCATCGCCAAAGCGTTCCGATTCGACGCCGCCGCAGACCGCTGGGAGCGGATCGCCGATCTCCCTGCACCGCGGCACCACATGCCGCTCGCGGTCGCGGGAGACACGCTGTACGCGGTGGGCGGGCTCGCCGAGGCGACGTTCGTCCCGGAGAACACGCTGTGGATCTACCGCGAGGGTGTGAACCGCTGGGAGGCGCGGGCGCCGCTCCCGGCGCCACGCGGAGCGTCCGGCGTGGGCGTCGTGAACGGCAAGCTCATCCTCGTAGGCGGCTGGGGTCTCGGCCGCAAGCTCGTCGACTCGAGCGCGATCTACGATCCCGCCACGAATCGTTGGCACAACGTCGCGCCGATCCCGACCCCGCGCGATCATCTCACCGCGGCCGCGGTCGGGGGTATCGTGTACGCCATCGGCGGGCGCCCCTTCAACCCCGACCACAACTATGATCTGGTCGAGGCCTACGATCCCGCGACGAACCGCTGGACCAAGAAGGCCCCGATGCCGAGCCGCCGCGGCGGGCTGGCCTCGGCGGCGCTCGACGGGAAGATCCACGCCTTCGGTGGCGAAACCAGATCGTCGGTGTTCGACAACCACGAGGTGTACGACCCCGTGACCGACCGCTGGAGCAGCGCGCCGCCGCTCCCCACCGCGCGCCACGGGCTGGGCGCGGCGACGGTGAGCGACAAGATCTACGTGATCGGGGGGGGCCCCAACGCGGGGTTCGCGCAAACCGACGTCGTGGAGGTATTCGCGCCCTGAGATGCCCGACCTCCATACCCTGGCCCGCTACGCCGTCTTCACCGCGTTCACGCTCAGCGTGTTGGTTGCCTGCGCCTCATGGCTGGTGCGCGCGCGGCACGTGTCGCCATTTGGAGCGCTGGGCCGGATGCTGCGCGCGGCAAGCGATCCGGTGATCAGACCGGTGGAGGGGCGGCTGGTGCGGCTGGGCGGTAACCCGGTCAACGCCGGGTGGTGGCTCGTCGTCGTCGTAGCGATCGCCGGCGTCGTGCTGCTTTCGCTGTTGGACTGGGTGATGGGGACGGTCTACGGAATGACCGCGGCCGCCGGCGGAGGCCCGCGGGCGCTGCTGGCGTTCTTAATCGGCGCCCTGTATAGCGTGCTGTTCGCCGCTCTGCTGCTCCGGATCGTCGGGTCGTGGTTCGGCGCGTTTCGGTACTCTCGCTGGATGCGGCCGGCGTACGCGCTCACCGACTGGCTGGTGGAGCCGATCCGCCGCGTGCTGCCGCCCATGGGGGCGGTCGATTGGAGCCCGCTGGTGGCCTGGCTGGCGCTCTGGGTGCTGAAACAGGTGCTACTCAGCGTGGTGTGGTTCTGAGAGCGGCCCGAATCGTCCTGCACAGGGAGGGGGAACACGCGTGAAGCTCCTCAAGGCGCTCGTCAGCTTCGTCGTGGGCACGATCGTCGGGGTGCTCGCGGGGCACGTGCTCGGGGTGTGGGGTCAGCTGTTGGGATTCGTCGCGGGGGCGTTGGCGGCGTGGTGGGTGGCGCAACGGGTGTTCGACGCATGACTACGCTGTCGGCCGTCCCTTAAACACCCGAAACAGGTAGTACAGCGACGGCAACAGCACCACGGCCCCGAGCGCCAGCGCGCCGACCAGGAGCCGCAGCGTGGCCGCCGGCGCCGCTGCGCCCGTGACCGTGAGATCGGGCGGCAGGATGTAGGGATACTGGCTCAATCCCCAGCCCCACAGGATGAGCGACACCAGCGCGGCGGCGGCGACGCGCGCCGCACCGTAACGCCGCTGCCACAGGGCGACAAGCGCCGCGACGGCGGCCACGCCGGTGACGAGGTGGAGCGGCACGGCCCACGGTGCGAGGATCAATCCGGCACGCACGCGCGGCGCCCCCACTCCAGACAACGCCAACACCAGTAGCGCCGCGCCCAACAGCGCCACGCCCGCGCTCAGCGCGCGGCGGCGGAAGTCCTCCCGCAGCTCCGTGTCCTCCGCTTCGAGCGTCAGGTAGACCGCCGCGAGGAACGCGAACGCGACGAGCGCGAACAGCCCCACGCTCAGCGCGAACGGTGTGAGCCACGGCGCCACATACACGGCGAAGAACACGGTGTCCGGAGCTCGGGGCCCGGACACCGCACCCGACGCCACGGCCCCCACCGTGATCCCCAAGAGCACCGGCGTGATCAGGCTGGCGACCGCGAAGGTGACTCCCCAGCGACGCTGCTGCGCATCTGCTTCGCCACCGTAGCGCCAGAACGTGAAGGCCGACCCCCGCAGCACGATCCCGATCAGGACGAGCGAGAGGGGGATGTGCAACAGGATGCCGAGCCGCGCGAACGCCGCCGGGAAGCCGGTGAAGAGCAGTACGATCGCGAGGATGAGCCACACGTGGTTCGCCTCCCACACCGGGCCAATCGCGTGCGCGATGAGGTCGCGCTGGCGCTCTTTGCGCAGGCCGCCCGCCAGCAGCGCCCACACCCCGCCGCCGAAGTCGGCTCCGCCGAGTACGGCGTAGGCGTTGAGTGCGACGAATACGACGGCGGCGAGGATGTCGGCGAGCGTCACGCCCCTTCCCCCTTCCTGCTTCCCCGGCTGTCCACCGGCATATAGAACCCACGCCACTCGGGGATTTCCGGACTACGCAGGATCTGACGGTACAGGAGCCACGCGACGATCACCCCCAGGAAGCAGTACAGCAGCGTGAACGTGAGGAAGGGCACGATCAAACCCGGCATTGGCGTGACGGCGTCCGCGGTCTTGAGCACGCCGTAGATCACCCACGGCTGCCGGCCCAGCTCCGTCACCATCCAGCCGGTCTCGACCGCTATGAACCCCAGCGGCGTGGCGAGCGCGATCGCGCGCAGCAGCCAGCGATCGTGGGCGAGATCGGCACCGCGCCAGGCGCGCCAGCCGGCCCACAACGCGACCAGCGCCAGATAGGTGCCGAGCGCCACCATGAGCTGAAACGCGAGGTGCACCGCCGGGACATTGGGCCACTCGTCGCGCGGCGCCGCGTCGAGCCCCTTAACGACCGCTCCGGGGTCGTGGAACGCGAGGAGCGACAGCCCGGAGGGTATGTCGATGGCGAACCGCGTCTCGCGGCGGTCCATGTCCGGCCAGCCACCGAGCGTGAGGGGAGCGCCGGCACGCGTCTGGAACAAGGCCTCCGCCGCGGCGAGCTTCACGGGCTGGTGGCGCGCCAAGTGGCGCGCGCTCAGGTCTCCCGAGATGGGCTGTAGCACCGCGGCGGGCGCGCCGACGATCAGCGCGATCGCGAGGGCACGCCGGTGAAACGCGTTCGCGGGGTCCTTGAGCAGCAACAGTGCGTGGATCCCCGCCACTGCAAAACCGGTAGCCGCGTAGGCGGCGAGCGTCATGTGGATCGCCTGGGGCAACGCCGCCGGGTTCGCCATCGCGGCGAGGGGGTCGACGTTCACCGCCTGGCCGTTCACCAGCTCGAACCCGGCCGGTGCGTTCATCCACGCGTTCGCGACCACGACAAACACGCCGGAGGCCGCGCCGCTCAACGCCACGATCCCGCCCGCGGCGAGGTGCGCGCCAGGGGAAATGCGGTCCCAGCCGTACAGGTAGATGCCGAGAAAGATCGCTTCGGTGAAGAACGCGAACCCCTCGAGCGAGAACGGCATCCCGATGATGGGACCCGCGAACCGCATGAACTCGGGCCACAGGAGGCCCAGCTCGAATGACAGCACCGTCCCCGACACGGCACCCACGGCGAACAGGATCGCGGTCCCCTTGGCCCAGCGTTGCGCCAGGTCCAGATAGATCGCGTGCCCCGTCACCTGCCAGCGGCGCTCCGCCACGACCATCATCACGGGCATTGCGATGCCCACTACGGCGAAGATGATGTGGAACGCCAAAGAGACGCCCATCTGCGAGCGGGCGGCGAGGAGGTCGGACATGCCGGAAAACTAGTTGAGTTTCGCCAGCCGATCCTCGATCGCCCGATTGTTCGAGAACTCGCGGGCCATCGCCTGCAACTGGGCTTTCGCCGAGTCCGCCATCCCCGCCGCCGCGAGCGCGTCCGCGCGCAGCAGCCCCACCCGGAACCGCAGGAAGCGGCTGTCGGGTGCCGTGGGGAACCATTTGAGCGCCGCCAGCGCCGCCTTGCCATCGTGCTGGTCGACGATCAGCGACTCGACCGCCAACAGCCGCACGCCGGTATCGGCGGGATACCGCTGGGCGAGTTGGCCGATGAGCTGCGCCGCGTCGGCGGGCTTGCCCGCCTTGCGCTCGAGCATCGCCTGATGGTACAGCCCCGCCACAAGCAGCCGGCCGACGTCGGCGGGATCACCCGAGCGGATGCCCACGCCGCCGGCGTAGTTATAGACGAGGTCACCGCCCAGGTCCGCCGCTTCATACAGCGAGACCGCGCCCCCGACCCCCACGAGGGCCGACCCCGCCAGCACCCACCGGCGCCAGCGGCTCACGGCCGGCACGAGCGCCGCGATCTCGAGCGCGGCCACTACCAGGAAGATGTTGCGAGTGCGCTGTCCCCACTCCTCGTGCTCCATCACCGCGGCGCGCGCCCCGGGCACGCGCTCCACCGGCCCGTGCGCCGCCGTCCCCGACTGCACGGCCAGCACGGCGGCGCCGGTCCCGACGAGCAGCAGCACTCGGGCGGCGGGCCCGGTGAACGGGGCCCGGCCCGTCAGGGAGACACACCGCAACACCACGCCCACGAAGAGCAGCGCGATCACGAAATGCACGATTTGGGGATGCAGGGCGGCGAGCGACACGCGTCGGAGCTCCGATGACGGGTGGAGAAGATACGGCTTGCGGCGCGGCGCCGTTGATCTAGATTCCGTGCACAACCCGAGTACGTGGTGATTTGCGGCCTATTGCAGCCACGTTAAACAATTCGCTAAAACGCCAGGATGACAATCACCCTCAGCGATCTCTTGAAAGACGGCAAGGTCCACGTCCTCGACGGGGCGATGGGCACCATGCTGTATTCCAAGGGCTTCCTCCTCAATGTCTGCTACGACGAGCTGAACCTGAAGCAGCCGAAGCTGGTGCAGGAGGTGCACGAGGCGTACGTGCGCGCCGGCGCCGAAGTCCTCGAGACCAACACCTTCGGCGCGAACCCCGTCAAGCTGCGCAGCTTCGGCCTGGCCGACGAGACCGAGCAGATCAACCAGGCGGCGGTGCGGCTGGCGCGCGCCGCCGCCGCCGGGCGCGCCAGCGTGGTGGGGGCAATCGGGCCGCTCGGCGTGCGGATCGAGCCCTTCGGGGCGCTGGCGCGTGACGAGGCGTGCGCCCACTTCTCGCGCCAGGTGAAGGGCCTGCTCGCCGGCGGAGTGGACGGGTTCATCCTCGAGACCTTCTCCGACGTGGAGGAGCTGCACGCGGCGCTGCGCGCCGTGCAAGGCCTGTCCGACCTCCCGATCATCGCGCAGATGACGATCGGCGACGACGGACTGACGCACTACGGCACGGGACCGGAGACCTTCGCGCAGCAGCTCACCGAGTGGGGCGCAGACGTGATCGGCGTGAACTGCTCCGTGGGACCCGCCGGAGTACTCGAGGCCGTCGAGAAGATGGTGAAGGTGACCGACCGTCCGATTTCGGGCGTTCCGAATGCGGGGCTGCCCCGGGATGTGGGCGACCGCAAGATCTACCTCGCCTCCCCCGAGTACATGGCCAGTTACGCGCGGCGCATGATCGAAGCCGGGGCGCGCCTGGTCGGAGGCTGCTGCGGCACGACCCCGGAGCACATCAAGAAGATCCGCGACTACGTCGCCAGCGTCGTGCCGCGCCACCAGCCGGCGGTCGTGTCGCGCGAGACGATCGCCGTGCCCGCCGGCGTCGAGGAAGTGCCGCTCGCCGCTCGCTCGCGCTGGGGCGCCAAGCTGGCGCGCGGCGAGCTCGTCACCTCGGTCGAGATCGTCCCGCCCAAGGGCGTGGACGCGACCCCGATGCTCGAGCAGTGCCGCGCTCTCAAGGCGGCCGGCGTGGACGCCGTGAATGTGCCGGACGGCCCGCGGGCCCAGAGCCGCATGGGTGTGCTGCCGTCCGCCATCCTGATCGAGCGCGAGGTGGGCATCGAGACGGTGATCCACTACTGCTGCCGGGACCGCAACCTGCTCGGCATGCTCTCCGACATCCTCGGCGCGCACGCCGCCGGGCTGCGCAACATTCTGATCATCACGGGGGACCCGCCGAAGATGGGTCCGTACCCTGAGGCCACGGCGGTGTTCGACATCGACTCGATCGGGCTCACCAACCTCGTGTTCCGCCTGAACCACGGGCTCGACCCCGGGAACAACCCGATCGGTGCGCCCACGCGCTGGGCGATCGGCGTCGGCGTGAACCCCGGCGCCGTGGACCTGGATCGCGAGCTGTCACGCTTCGCGTGGAAGGTGGATGCAGGAGCGGAGTTCGCCGTGACCCAGCCCGTGTTCGACCCGGCGCAGCTCGAGGCGTTCCTCGCGCGCGTCGGCCAGTTCAAGATCCCGATCGTGGCGGGCATCTGGCCACTGATCTCGCTGCGCAACGCCGAGTTCCTCGCGAACGAAGTGCCTGGAGTCTCCGTGCCGGAGTCGGTGCTGGCCCGGATGCGCCAGGCGCAGGAAAAGGGAAAAGAAGCGGCGCTCGCCGAAGGGGTGAAGATCGCCCGCGAGATGTTCCAGCAGGTGAAGGGAAGCGTGCAGGGCGTGCAGGTGAGCGCGCCGTTCGGGCGGGTGGAGGTGGCGCTGGAGGTGTTCGGGTAGGGGCGACGGGTGGTTGCGTGGCGCACGCATGGTGCTCACTGGTAAGCGATACGTTTTGGCGTGACATTGAGCGGTCCACCAAGGGAGCGCGCATGCCTACCGCCAATGTGAACATCCTCGCCGTCATCGTCGCCGCGGTCGCGACGTTCGTCCTGGGCGCCGTCTGGTATTCCCCCGTGCTGTTCGCGAAGCAATGGATGCAGGCGCACGGCTACACGCCCGAGCAGCTCGAAGCGATGAAGCGGCGCGGCGTCGCCCGGGCCTACGCCGTGTCGGCGCTGTGCTACCTGGTGATGGCGTACGCGCTCGCGCTGCTCGCCTCGTACACCCAGGCGACGAGCTTCGTGCAGGGGCTGTGGCTCGGCTTCCTGCTGTGGCTCGGCTTCGCGGCGACGATCGGCCTCACCGCCAACATGTTCTCGGACAACCCGCTCGCGGTGTGGGTGATCGACGCCGGGTACCAGCTCGCGTACCTGCTCCTGATGGGCGTGATCGTCACCGTGTGGCACTGAACTCCTAGTTGCGGCGAATCGCCACCGGGCCGTTCGTGGTGACGGCCTGAATCGTCGGCCCGCCCTTGCCGAGCGCGGTCGTGATGCGCCGCCCGAGCCGGCCCTGGATCGTGACCGTGAGCGGAAACTCGACCGTCATGGGTCCGTTCACGGTCCCGTCGTGCCGGAGGTCAACACGCGGATGCGGCGCGCCAGCTCGGCCGACTCGTCGTCGCGTCGAGCTTCGGTCTGAATGCGGGCGTGCACTTCGATCGCGTCCGAGTCCCACCCTTTCACCGCAACCGCCCCGTTCTTGCCGGGGTCGACGGTGACCGCGTCGCCCGTGGCTTTGAGAGACGAGACCCGCACCTCGCAATGCTTGACGCGCCAGCCGTCCTCCCGGTCCCGGCAATCGGCGAGCCAGCGGGCGTCGGCGGCGCTTTGGGCGAGGAGCCCAGGGGCGATCGCCAGTGCAGCCACCACGACGGGCAGGGAACGCAGCATGTGATCCTCCGGTCTCGAGGGCGGGGGCGATCTTCGCTCCCGGGTTGGACACCCGGAGCGGCGTGACGGTTGCTTCGCCACCGGTTAGCTTGGCGCCGTGCCTCAGGCGTCGCTCGACCGCACCCTGCGCTCGCGGGACCTGATCTTCATCGTCGTCGGCACCGTCATCGGCTCGGGGATCTTCGTCGTGCCCGGGGCGGTGCTGCGCCAGACGGGCGGCGACGTGGGGTACGCCCTGGTCGTGTGGGTCCTGGGAGGCATCCTTTCGCTGCTCGGCGCGCTCACGTACGGCGAGCTGGGCGGCATGCTTCCCGAGGCGGGGGGGGCGTACGTCTACGTGCGCGATGCGTTCGGCCCACTCCCGGCGTTCCTGCTCGGCTGGACGCTGTTCTTCGTGATCTCCTCCGGGTCGGTGGCGACCCTCGCCGTCGCGTTCGCGGAATACCTGCGCCAATTCGTGCCGCTCGATCCGACGGCCAGGAAGCTCGCCGCCGCGCTGATGATTGCCGTCGTCGGGGCCGTCAACGTGCGCGGCACGCGTCACAGTGCCAACATTCAGAACTGGAGCACGGGGATCAAGGTGGCCGCCATCCTCGCGATCAGCGTCGTGCTGCTCGGCTCGGGCCACGGTCTGGCCGACCTCGGGACCGCGACGTTCACGGCGCCCCTCGGGCCGTCGCTCCTCTCCGGCGTCGGCGTCGCGATGATCGGTGTGCTGTGGGCCTACGAAGGATGGGCCAACGTCGCGGCGTCGGCCGGCGAAGCCCTCGAGCCGCAGCGCGGCTTTCCGCGCGGCATCGTGATCGGCACTGCGACGTTGGTCGCGATCTATCTGCTCGCCAATGTCGCCTACGTCGCCGCCCTCGGGCCCGCCGCCGTAGTCCGGACCGATCGCGTGGCGGCGGACGCGGTGCGTGCGTCGCTCGGGCCGGGCGCCGGTCGGTTGATCGCCGCCGCCGTGCTCGTCGCGATGTTCAGTGCGGCGAACGGGCTCACGCTCACCAACTCCCGGGTGTACTACGCGATGGCCCGGGACGGAGTCTTCTTCCGGAAGCTGGCGGAGGTTCACCCGCGCTTCGGCACGCCGGCCTTCTCGGTGCTCGTGAGCTCGGCCTGGGCCATCGGGCTCGCGGCCACGGGTAGCTTCGAGCAGCTCTTTACGTACGTGATCTTCTCGGCGTGGATCTTCTATGCGCTGGCCGGGGCCAGCGTGTTCGTGTTGCGAAGGAGCCGTCCGGACGCGCCCCGGCCATTCCGCGTCCCCGGCTACCCATGGACGCCGCTGGTGTTCGTCGTCTCGGCCGCGGCGATCGTGCTCAACACGATCTGGGCGCGTCCGCAGCGCTCGTTGCTCGGGCTCGGCATCGTGGCACTCGGTCTGCCCGCCTACCGCGCCTGGCGGCGGGCCCACCCCCGGCCGGCCGACGGGTGAGCGGCTTCAAGTTCCCGCACCCGCTCGTGTTGCTGGTCGCCGGCACCGCGCTCGCCGCCGCGGCGAGCTGGGTGCTTCCGGCAGGCCAGTACGAGCGTCGCGACGATCCGGTCACGGGCCGCCGCGTGGTAGTCGCGGGCACTTACCACGCCGTCCCGCCGCACCCCGTCGGCCCTTGGCGGGCGCTCGTCGCCATCCCCAAGGGCATGGCCGACGCCGCGTCGGTCATCTTCTTCGTCTTCCTTATCGGCGGCGCGTTCACCGTGGTGGACCGCACCGGCGCCCTGCGCGGGGCGGTGGATTGGTTGGTGCGCCGGCTGGCGCGCCGCGACGCGCTGGTGATCCCGGCCGCCTGCCTCACGTTCGCGCTGGGGGGCGTGCTGGACAACATGAAGGAGGAGATCATCGCCCTGGTGCCGGTCATGTTGCTCCTCGTACGCCGGCTGGGCTTCGATTCCGTCACGGCCGTCGCGGCGAGCCTCGGAGCGGCCGCGGTGGGCGCCGCCTTCAGTCCCATCAACCCCTTTCAGGTCGGGATCGCGCAGCAGCTCGCCCAACTGCCGCTGCTCTCGGGCTCGCTGTTCCGCAGCGCGGCGCTGTGCGTCGCGCTGGCGATCTGGACATGGGGGACGATGCGCTACGCCACCCGCACGCGCGTCGCCCCTGAGGCCGGGTCCGGCCCGCCGCGGGGGCCCCCGCCGAGCCGCGGGACGGTGCTGGTCGTGGTCCTGGCCGCCTTCGCGGGCCTGGTCGTCGGCGTGCTGCGGTACCGCTGGGGATTCGATGAGATGGCGGCGCTGTTCTTCGTTATGGGGGTCGTCGCCGGCCTGTGCGGTGGCCTGGGCGTGGGCGGCACCGCCGCGGCCTTCGTGGATGGTTTCAGGGCGATGGCCTACGCGGCGCTGCTGATCGGGTTCGCGCGCGCGATTTACGTCGCGCTCGACCAGGGGCGCATCGTCGACACGATCGTGCGCGGGCTGTTCACGCCTGTCGCGGGCCTGCCCCTCGCGCTCTCCGCCCTGGGCATGTTGCTGCTGCACGCCGCCGTCCACGTCGCCGTGCCCAGCCCCAGCGGCCACGCCGTGCTGACGCTGCCCATCCTCGTCCCCCTGTCCGACCTGCTGGGCCTGTCGCGTCAGGTGACGGTGCTCGCCTACCAGTACGGCGGTGGGCTGTGCGAGCTGCTGACGCCGACCAACGGCGCGCTCATGGCGATCCTGGCCGCGGCGGGCGTGCGCTACGAGCACTGGCTCAAATTCGCGTTGCCGCTGTACGGCCTGCTCCTCGGGCTGGGCGCCGTCGCGATCGCCCTTGGCATCGCGGCGGGCCTGCGCTAGCGTCCGGGCGAGTCTCCTGCGCAAGGGAGTCCTGGTCCTGGCATGTATCGCCGGCTCGACGGCGCGCATATCGTGGAAACCCTCGACCTGGTGCAGCGGCGGATCGAGGAGCGGTTTCCGGGCTCGGGGCTGAGTCAGGTCAGCGGGGAGCTGCTCGCCGTCGCCCGAGACGCGATTGGTCGCGCCGTCGACCTGAGCCGGCCCAATCTCCCGCTGCGCATCGCATCGGGTCTGGTAATCGCGCTGATGGTGGCACTCGGTGTCGGATCGCTCCTCAGCTTCAAGCTGTCGGCAGACCCGCGGACCCTCACGGACCTGATGCAGTCACAAGCCATCCAGAACTTTGTTTTTCTCGGCGTAGCCGTGGTGTTTCTCGCCTCGGTCGACACACGCCTGAAACGCGGCCGGGCGCTCAAGGCGCTGCACGAGCTGCGCAGCATCGCCCACGTGGTGGATATGCACCAGCTGGCGAAGGCCCCGAACGAGTTTCTCCCCGGACGGGAGGAACTTCAGGTGACGCCGGACCGCCGCATGTCCCGCGCCGACTTGGCCCGCTATCTGGACTACTGCACCGACCTGCTGTCGCTGACGAGCAAAGTAGCGGCGTTGTACGTCGAGCACTTGCAGGATCCAGTCGTGCTGGAGGCCGTGAACGACGTGGAGAACCTCACCGCCGGATTGTCGCGCAAGATCTGGCAGAAGATCGCGATCCTCGACACGGGGACCCGATGACGGGGCAGATCGCGCTGCTGCTGGACGTGTACGACCAGGCCTTCGATCACCGCGCCTGGCACGGCACACCGCTCGCGGGCGCGATTCGCGGGCTGTCGCATGGCGACGCGCTGTGGCGCCCGCGGCGCGGTCGCCACAACATCTGGGAGATCGTGCTGCACACGGCGTACTGGAAGTACATCGTGCGGCGGCGGTTGATGCGGGACGGCGAGCTCAAGTTCCCGCGCCGGGGCAGCAACTGGCCGCGGCTACCGGTGCCGGCGGACGCCGCGGCGTGGAAGCGGGACGTCGCGCTGCTGCGGGAGGAGCACCGGCTGCTGCGTGCCGTGATTGCCCGCTTCCCGCCGTCGCGCCTCGGCGCGCGCGGGTGGCGCTCGCGCTGGTCCAACGCCGCGCACATCTACGGGATCGCGTCGCACGATCTGTATCACGCCGGGCAGATCCAGCTCCTGAAAGTTCTCAGACGTCGCCCCTGAGCTTCTCGATCTCGCGGCGGTCCTTCTTGGTAGGCCGGCCCTTGCCCTCGTAGCGCAGCGACGGCGCCAGTCTCAGCTGCTCGGCGAGCCGCTCGCGCAGCCGCTTCCCCTCCGGCGCCTCGTCGTACAGGCCGGCGGCGACCCGCGGCGGGCCGCGGTGCGTCGCCAGCGCACGCACCGTGACGCGGTACTCGAACGGGCTCTTCCGGATGCGCAGCTCGTCGCCGGGAGCGAGCGGCTTGGCCCGCTTGGCGCGCGCGCCGTTCAGGTCCACCTTGCCGCCGTCGATCGCCGCGGCCGCCTGGGCCCGTGTCTTGAAGAAGCGCGCGGCCCAGAGCCAGGTGTCGAGGCGCACCGGTTCACTGGCCATTCCGCTGCAATGTAATCCCTCCAGAGCCGGTCTCGATCTTCATGCGCCCCTTCCCATCTCCGATATCCCCCACCAAGTGGTCGCGCTCGAGCCGCGTCGTCTGGATCGACACGCCCCGCAGCTCGATGCCACCGCTCCCCGTCTCGATGTCGACGTGCGCGCCAAACTGCGGCGGCAACGTGAGGGTCACGTCGCCTGAGCCCGTGTCGACGTACAGCGACTCGATATCGGCGAGCAGCTCGAGGCGAACGTTTCCCGATCCGGTGTCGATGTTTGCGTCGGGCGACTTGACCCCGGAGGCCGTCACGTTCCCCGATCCCGTGTCCACCTTCAGCACGTCCACCTCCACGCGCTCAGCGCTCACATCCCCCGACCCGGTGTCGAGCTTCAGCTGGCGGCCGTGCGCCCCCGCCACGATCACGTTACCCGATCCCGTATCGAGGGTGACGTCGCCCTCGGCATCGGCAACTTTCACGTCTCCCGAACCCGTGCCGATGCGGAGCGACCCCTTCGTATGGTCGGCGGTCACGTTCGCGGCCGACACGTCCACTTGCAGATCTCCGTCGACGTTCGAGACAAACACGCGCCCCACCGCCAGATACACGGCCACCCGCCGTCCCGCCGGGATCGCGACGCGCAGGTCGGCGTGGGCCTCGAGCCCCCGCCCCGAGCCGGAGATCCGCACGCGATGGCCGCCGCCCGAGCGGTGTCCCTCGCGATCATTGAAGGTCCCGTCCTCCCGGACGTCGAGGGTGGTGTTGCCGTCGAAGTCGAGCCCGCGATACACGATGGCGTCGTCGGGATAGATCACGCGCAGCGTCTCCCGGCCGCGCACGGGACCGGTCTCGACCCGGAGCTTGTCGAGGTCGCGCCCACTCCGGCTGAGCTCCACGACGACTGCGGAGCCGGATCCGCCTTCGATCCGCGCCACGCCGACGAGATTGTACACGGCGATGTCGTCGCCGGAGATGGTATGCCGCTCCGGCTGCTGTGAGACGGCGAGACCGGGGTTCGCGACGAATGCGCTGAATGCGAGGATGGGAACGGTCAGGCTGGACAGCCGCATGGAGCCTCCCGCGGGGAATGAGCGATGCACACGGTGGTACGACCGCCGTGGGGGAGACGTTTCACCTGCCGCTACCCCGGGGGTTGGATAGCCGAAACGACGCTAAGGTTGCGGGTCGCTGGCGCGCCGTGCGGACGATACTTTCAAGCGTCTCGGGGGGATGGTATCCGTGTCCGCATGGCAGGTCTGGCTCGTGGCCGCGCTGCTCCTGTTCGTCGCCGAGATCCTGGCGCCGGGGTTCTGGCTGCTGAGCGTGGCGGTGGGGTGCGTGCTGGCGGGCGCGGTCGCGCTGGTCGTGCCGGGGGTTCTGGCGCCGGCGCTGAGCTTCGCCGCCGGCACGCTGCTTTCGCTCGCGGGGATCCGCCCCTTCCTGCTAAAGCGCCTGCACCCGCCCGGACGCGAGATCAAGACCAACGTGGATGCGCTGGTGGGCCGTGTCGGCGTCGTGTCCGAGCGGATCGATCCCGGCACCGGCCGAGGACGTGTCCTGGTGGAGGGCGAGAACTGGCGCGGCACCTCGCTCATGGACACCGTGATCGAGCCCGGCACGCGGGTGATGGTGGTGCGGGTCGACGGGACAACGCTGTACGTGGACAAGGAGGGCTGAGATGGACAACATCGGCTCGCTCATCGTCCCGATCGCGATCGCGCTGTTCGCGATCTCGATCGTCGCCCGCGGGATTCGAATCGTGCAGCAGGCGCAGACGATGATCATCGAGCGGCTGGGCAAATACCACCGCACGCTGAGCTCGGGCGTCAATCTCGTCATCCCCTTCATCGACAAGCCGCGGGCGATCGACTGGCACCAGGTGGTCGTCACGCCCACGGGCGACTCGTTCGCGCGCCACTTCCGCACCGACAAGATCGACCTGCGCGAGACGGTGTACGTGTTCCCGCGCCAGAACGTGATCACGAAGGACAACGTGGTCGTGGAGATCGACGCGCTGATCTACTCCCAGATCACCGATCCCGTCCGCGCGACCTACGAGATCGCCAACCTGCCGGACGCGATCGAGAAGCTGACGCAGACGACGCTCCGCAACGTGATCGGCGAGATGGAGCTCGACCACGTGCTCTCCTCGCGCGATACGATCAACGCCAAGCTGCGCGAGATTCTGGACGAAGCGACCCACAAGTGGGGCGCGAAGGTCAGCCGGGTGGAGCTGAAGGACATCAACCCGCCGCGCGACATCCGCGACGCCATGGAAAAACAGATGCGGGCCGAACGGGACCGCCGCGCCGCGATCCTCACCGCCGAGGCGGAGAAGCAGTCGCGCATCCTCCAGGCCGAGGGTATCCGCCAGTCGGAGATCAACCAGGCGGAGGGCCAGAAACAGGCGAAGATCCTCGCGGCCGAGGCCGAGGCGAACGCCCGGCTGAAAGTCGCCGAAGCGGAGGCGCAGGCGATCGAGCGGATCACGACTGCCATCAAGGGAACCGGGGGGGACCCGGCGCGGTACTTGATCGCGATTCGCTACATCGAGGCGCTCAAGGACATGGTCACGAGCCCGCAGAGCAACAAAGTCATTTACGTACCTTACGAAGCGACGGGCGTGCTGTCGTCGCTCGGCGGCATCCGGGAGATGCTGGCGGGGCCATCGGACAAAGGAGAGAAACGGACATGAGCTGGAAGACGATCGCGGCGCTCTCGCTCGCGGCCGCACTGCAATCCGCCTACCCGGCGAACCGGCTGCCGCCGTGCGACCCCGACAACGGCGGCATCACGCTCCCCGACGGTTTCTGCGCCGTCGTCTTGGCCGACCAGGTCGGCCGCGCCCGGCACCTCGCCGTCGCGCCCAACGGCGACGTCTTCGTCGCGCTCGAGGACGGGCGCGGCGCGGCGGCGAGGGGCGGCGTCCTCGCCCTGCGCGACACCAGCGGCGACGGGAAGGCCGATCGGATCGAGCACTTCGGGACCGCAGGGGGAACGGGGATCGTGCTCGGCAAGGGCGTGTTGTTCTTCGGGACGGGGACCGCGGTGCTGCGCTACGCCCTGCCGGCGGGCCAACTCACGGCGGCGGGCGAGCCGCAGGTCGTCGTGCACGATCTCCCCGCGGGCGGGCACGGCGCCAAGAACCTCGCGCTCTCCACCGACGGGAGCACGCTGTTCGTGAACATCGGCTCGCCCTCGAACTCCTGCCAGCTCGCCGATCGCGCGCTCGAGTCTCCGGGGAAGGACCCCTGCCCCGAGCTCGCGACCCGCGCAGGGGTGTGGCGGTTCGACGCCCGCGGGACCAACCAGGCCCAGCCGGACGGAAAGCGCTACGCGACCGGGATTCGCAACGCCGTCGGCCTGGCACTCGACCCCGCCGGACAGCCGTGGGCCACCCAGCACGGCCGTGATCAGCTCGGTCAGAACTGGCCGAAGCTGTTCACGCTGGAGCAGAGCGCGGAAAAGCCGTCGGAGGAGCTGTTCCCGCTGCACGACGGCGACGACTTCGGCTGGCCGTACTGCTACCACGACGCGGAGCTCGGCCATCTCGTGCTCGCTCCCGAGTACGGCGGTGACGGCAAGAAGGTCGGGTCGTGCGCGCAAAAGAAGGAGCCGGCGGCCGTCTTTCCGGCCCATTGGGCGCCCGACGGGCTGCTCTTCTACACCGGATCGCAGTTCCCCGCGTCCTACCGGGGAGGGGCGTTCATCGCATTTCACGGCTCGTGGAATCGGGCGCCGCTGCCGCAGGCGGGCTATCGCGTCGTGTTCGTGCCGTTCAAGGACGGCAAGCCGGCCGGGACGTATCAGACGTTTGCCGACGGGTTCTGGCACGAGAACGGCACCGGGCCGCAGCATCGGCCCGTGGGACTGGCGCTAGGGCCGGACGGGTCGTTGTACGTCACGGACGATGCGGCGGGGCGGATCTGGCGGGTCATCTACAGAGGCCGGTGAAAAGGCGCGTACAGGGCCGGGGAAGGGGGAAGGGTGTGGCGGGTTACTCGACGCGACGGCTCGTCGACAAGCTCGGGATCAAGCCAGGAGCCGCGATCGCGATCCTCAATCCGCCCCGGGGCTATGAGCGAACGCTCGGGAAGCTGCCGCGGCACGTGGTTCGGGAGACCAATGCCAGGGGCCCGCTCGATTTCATCCAGCTGTTCACGACGGAGAAGCGGGAACTCGAGTGGAAGTTCGCCACGCTGGCGCGCGCGCTCGCTCCCGCCGGCATGCTGTGGATTTCCTGGCCCAAGCAGGCGTCCGGCGTGACGAGCGATCTCACGGAGGACGTGATCCGCGCCGTCGGGCTGGGACATGGCCTGGTGGACGTGAAGGTGGCGGCGGTGGACGATGTGTGGTCGGGGCTCAAGTTCGTGCGGCGGCTGGAGGATCGATGACCCCAAGCCCCGAGCTGACGACGGCGGCGCCTCTGACGAAGCTGTCGGAGGAAGAAGGCCTGTTCCGCGACACGGTGCGCGAGTTCGCGGCCCGGGATGTCAAGCCTCGCGTCGCCGCGATGGAGCAGGCATCGGCGCTCGACCCCGCCCTCATCGCCCAGTGCTTCGAGATCGGGCTCATGGGGATCGAGATTCCCGGAGCCTTAGGGGGAGCGGCGGGAAGCCTCCTCATGACCGTGCTCGCGGTGGAAGAGCTGTCCGCGGTGGACGCGTCGCTCGCGATCTGCGTCGATGTGCAGAACACGCTTGTCAACAACCTGCTCCTCAAGTGGGCGAGCGACGAACTGCAGCGACGCTATCTCCCCCGCCTCGCCGGCGATGTCGTGGGCGCCTACGCGCTGTCGGAGCCCGAGTCCGGCTCGGACGCGTTCGGCCTGCAGACGAAGGCCACGCGCCGACGCGACCGCTGGGTGCTCGAGGGCCGCAAGTTGTGGATCACCAACGGGGCCGAAGCGGGGCTGTTCGTGGTATTCGCGAACGCCGACTTCACGCAGGGCTACAAAGGGATCACCGCGTTCGTGATCGAGCGCGACTGCCGCGGGCTCTCGGTCGGCAAGAAGGAAGACAAGCTCGGCATCCGCGCGTCGAGCACGTGCGAACTGATCCTCGACGGCTGCGAGCTGCCCGCGACCAGCGTAGTGGGAGAGGTGGGCAAAGGCTACAAGGTGGCGATCGAGACCCTCAACACCGGCCGCATCGGCATCGGCGCTCAAATGATCGGCGTAGCGCGGGGGGCGCTCGCTGCGACGCTCCGGTACGTGAAGGAGCGCAACCAATTCGGGCATCCCATCGCCGAGTTCCAGGCGGTACAGTTCCAGCTCGCCCAGGCCGCGACGGAGCTCGAGGCGGCGCGCCTGATGGTCTACAACGCCGCGCGGCTCGAGGACGCGGGCGAGCCGTACACGATGCAGGCGGCGATGGCCAAGCTCTTCTCCTCGCAGGTCGCCGAGCGGGTGACATCGCTCGCCGTGGAGCTGTTCGGCGGGTACGGGTACACGAAGGAGTACGCGGTCGAGAAGTTCTACCGCGACGCCAAGATCGGCACGATCTACGAGGGGACGAGCAACATGCAGCTGAACACGATCGCGAAGCAGCTCCTGAAGTAGCGCCTCCCCCGGCCATGCACACTGCTCGACGCACACACGGCTTCACCGAGTCGGTGATCCGCGGCATGACACGACTCGCCAACGAGCACGGGGCGATCAACCTGGCGCAGGGGTTTCCGAATTTCCCGGCACCCGACGCGCTGAAAGACGCCGCGGCACGCGCCATCCGTGACGACATCAACCAGTACGCGATCACCTGGGGTGCGAAGCGGCTGCGCGACGCCCTGGCGCGTAAGTACGCGGAATGGTACGGCATGACGGTGGATCCGGAGACCGAGGTGACGATCACGTGCGGCGCGACCGAGGCGATGGCGTCGGCGATGCTGGCGGTCGTCGATCCCGGCGACGAGGTGATCGTGTTCGAGCCGTTCTACGAGAACTATGGCCCGGACACGATTCTGTGCGGCGCCCGACCGGTGTATGTGCCGCTCGCGGCCGGCGATCCGCTCGACTTGGACCGCCTCGCCCGCGCGTTCTCGCAGCGCACGCGCGCCATCATCGTCTGCACCCCGAACAATCCGACCGGCCGCGTGCTGTCCGGGCCCGAGCTCGAGGGCATCGCCGAGCTGTGCCGGCGCTACGACGCCTACGCGGTCACGGATGAGATCTACGAGCACATCTATTACGAAGGCAAGCACATCCCGATCGCGACCCTCGACGGCATGCGCGAGCGCACCATCACCATCAGCGGCGCGTCCAAGACGTTCAGCGTGACGGGGTGGCGCGTCGGCACGATCGTGGCCCCGCCGGAAGCGACCGATGCGATCCGCAAAGTGCACGACTTCCTCACCGTGGGCGCCGCGGCGCCGCTGCAAGAGGCCATCGCGGTCGGCCTCGAGACGCTGGGCCCCGACTATTACCGGGGCCTCGCCGCCCAGTACCGGATCCGACGCGACCTGCTGTACGAGGCGCTCCTCGCCGCCGGCTTCCGCTGCACGCCGCCCGAGGGCGCGTACTACATCCTCGCCGATTTCTCACGGCTCTCCGACCGGCCCGACGACGAATTCGCCCGCTGGCTCACGTGCGAGGCGGGTGTCGCGCCGGTGCCGGGCTCGAGTTTCTTCAGCCGCCCCGAACTGGGGCGGCACCTGGTGCGGTTCGCGTTCTGTAAGACGGAAGACCAGCTGCGGGAGGCGGGAGCACGGTTACGCGCGGTGCAGCGCGCCCGCTGAGCCGGAAGAGCCACCGTCCCAGCGGCCCATCCCAAAACCGCAGGCGACGCTCCCGTCTCAAATCGGTGCGATGCTCCATGCACGCCCGAGCCGTGACGGCGGCGAGCAGCGCCACCCCCGCCCCGGCGCCCCAGACCGCCAGCAGTATCGAGTTCGCGGCGAGGTGCGGCGCGCGCAGCCCCACCGTCACCGCGAGTCCGGCCACCGCGACCCCCGCATATGTCAGCGTCCGCAGCATGCGCTCTACGCGCGACGCTCCCTCGCCGTACAGAAACGTCAGCTCCTCGCGGTGGCGCGCCAACTCCGCGGAGAGTGCGTCCGTGAGATCGTCGCGATCGAACCCGGCGGCGACGAGGCGCCGTACGCGCGCCAGCATCAGCGCGGTCGGCAACACCAGCAGCCAGACGATGAAGCCGGCGGCGACGAGCCGCGGCCTCAGCTCCTCGGCGGTGACGAGCTGCATCACGAGCAGCGGGATCGCGAGCCCCAGGATCATCCCGTAGAGCAGCGTGGGCACGGAGAGATGGCGGCTCTCAACGAGAAATGCCCGGACGGCGAGCGGTGGCCCCACCGGCACGGATACGGCGAACCGGACGGCGTCGGCGAGGTGGACACCGCTCGGGAAGCGGGCGGACGGCTCCTTCAACAGGCAGCGGTCGATCACCTGCGCCAGCCGCCGGGGTACGCCGGGGGCGACCGAGGCGAGCGGCGGCGGCGGCTCGGTGATGTGCCGCGCCAGCATCGCATAGCAATCGGGCGCCTCGAACGGCAGCCGGCCCGACAACGCGTAGTAGCCGACCACCCCCAGCGAGTAGATGTCGCTGCGCGCATCCACGCCGAGCCCGCCCGCTTGCTCCGGGCTCATGTAGTCGGCCGTGCCGACCACCTCCCAGGGCCCGGTCGAGCCGGTGCCGCCACCGACCCGGGCGATGCCGAAGTCCGACACCAGGGCGCGGCCCGTGGCGGCGTCCAGCAGGATGTTGTCGGGCTTCACGTCGCGGTGCACTACGCCGCGCTCGTGCGCGTGCGCCAGCGCCCGCGCGACCTCGCGCAACATCCGTGCGCTCTCCTCCGGCGACAGCGGTCCATGTTCGCGGATGCGCTGCCCCAGCGTCTGGCCGTCCACGTACGCCATCGCGAAAAACACCACGTCGGCGCACTCGTCGACGGAGAAGATGGGGACGATGTTGGGGTGGGAGAGTTGCGCCGCCGTCCGGGCCTCACCGAGGAAGCGCCGGCGCGCGATCGGGTCGCCCGCCTTCGGAGGGTCCAACAGCTTGATGGCGACCGGGCGATCGAGCCGCAGCTCGCGCGCCAGAAACACCACGCCCGTCCCGCCCCGGCCGAGGCGGCGTTCGAGCACGTAACGACCGGCCAGAGCGCGGTCGAGCATGCGGACGTGGGGATCCGGTTCTCGTAGCATCGATTGCGCGGTATGGCGGCGACGCGACAGTCCGACTGACGGGGTCGGGTCTACCTCAGTGGCGCGGACTCAGTACCCCGGGGGGTCAAGACCAGGTTCCCGGGCGGTGCGCCCGCTCTGCAAGGTGAAACGCCGCCTGACTGGTCAGTTGCTCGGCGCCTGCAGTGGTGACGAAACCTTCCACTATCGCGTGCTCCCAGCGGCGGCCAGATTCTGCCCCCTATGGCCGACCACGAGCCGTACATCCCCGCCACCCACTTCCCCGCGGAGCTGACGCCGCGCGCCCTCATCCTGGGCGTCGTGCTCGGGTTGATCTTCAGCGCCTCGAGCGTGTACCTCGCGCTCAAGATCGGGCTCACGGTCAGCTCCTCCATCCCCATCGCCGTGCTCTCGATCACGATCTTCCGCGCCCTCGGCCGGACGTCGATTCTCGAGAACAACATCGTCCAGACGACCGGGTCGGCGAGCGACTCGGTGGCGGCCGGGGTCGTCTTCACCATCCCGGCCATCCTGCTGATGGGCTACGACCTGGACATCAGCCGGGTGGCGGTGCTGGCGACGGCGGGCGGGTTGATGGGCATACTCATGATGATCCCGCTGCGCCGCGCCCTGATCGTGAAAGAGCACGACACGCTGATCTACCCAGAGGGCACGGCGTGCGCGGAAGTGCTGATCGCGGGCGAAGAGCGCGGCCTGCAGGCCAAGCGCGTGTTCCAGGCGTTCGGCGTCGGCTTCGTCTACAAGTTTCTGATGGGCGGGCTCAAGCTGTGGCCCGACGTGCCCGGCAAGGCGCTCGCCTTCTATCCCGGCGCGGCCATCTCGTCGGAGATCTCACCGGAGCTCCTAGGGGTGGGCTACATCATCGGCCCGCGCATCGCCGGCTATCTGTTCGCCGGCGGCTGCCTCGCTTACCTGGTGCTCGCCCCCGCGATCAAGCTCGTGGGGTCGGGCCTCACAGAGCCGTTCGGGTTTCCGGCGGTGAAGCTGATCCGCGATATGAGTCCGGGTGAGCTCCGTTCCAGCTTCGTGTTCTACATCGGGGCGGGCGCCGTCGCCTCGGCGGGGATCATCGCGCTGGCCCGCTCGCTCCCGACGATCCTGAGCTCGTTCGCCTCGAGCTGGAAGGAGCTGCGCGCGTCCCGGCTCGGCCAGGCCGTCACCCGGCTGCGCACCGAGGACGATCTCCCGCTGTCACTCACCGTCGGCGGCTCGATCGCCCTCGCCATCGTCCTCACGCTGCTGCCGCAGCTGGGCGTCAACCTGCTCGGCGCGGTCCTGATCGTGATCTTCGGATTCTTCTTCGCCACCGTGTCCTCCCGCATCTGCGGCCAGATCGGCTCCTCGGCGAACCCGATCTCCGGCATGACCATCGCGGCCCTGCTCGGAACCTGTTTGATCTTCGTCGCCATCGGCTGGACCGGCGTGGATCACCGGGTGCAGGCGATCTCGATCGCCGCCGTCGTCGCCGTCGCCACGGCGAATGCCGGCAACACGTCGCAGGACTTGAAGACCGGCTTTCTCGTCGGCTCCACGCCGCGCCACCAGCAGATCGCCATCCTGATCGGCGCCCTGGGCTCGGCGCTGGTCGTCGGCTGGACCCTCACGCTGCTCAACCGGGCGTACACCTATCCCGTCCCCGAGACGCACGCCCCGTTCCGCGCGCAGGCGCTGGCGTCGACGGCGGGTGGCCGGGCGCCGGTGGAGGTGCTGTCCGCGACCATATCGGCGTTCCGCATCGCCGGCAGCGACTCGGTGGACCGCGCCACGTATCAGGTCGTCCGCGTGTACGTCGTCACCGACGGCGTCGCGGCCGGCAAGTACCTGATGGATCCGACGAGTCGCGAGCTACGCTACGTACTCGACCCGGGTATCGGCGGCCGGGTGCACGAGTATCGCGGCAAGACCATTCCCCGGCTCGATTCGCCCAAGGCGACCATCATGGCGCTCATCACCGACGGCATCCTGACCCACAAGCTGCCGTGGGTGTTGGTGCTGCTGGGGGTGTTCATCACCATCGCGATCGAGCTCATGGGGGTGCAGGCGCTGCCGGTCGCGGTGGGGGTTTACCTGCCGATCTCCACTTCGTCGGCGATGTTCGCGGGCGGCCTGGTCCGGTGGCTGATCGAGTGGCGTGCGCAGGCGCGGCAACAATCGCTCGCCCAGGTCGAGTCGGGACCGGGCGTGCTGTTCGCGAGCGGCCTGATTGCCGGGGGAGCCATCTGCGGAATCGTGCTGGCGGGCGTCGCGGGCGTCCTGGGCTCCGCGGACGCGCTCGCCGAGCGGGTGCCCGTGTTCAATGCGCTCGGGAGTCTGCCTCACTCCAACGCCCTCGCCTTCGGGCTCTTCGGACTGCTGGCAGCGCTGCTCTATCGGGTGGGTCTGCGAGAGCAGTGATACGGCCGCGCACCATAGGGGCCCGGCACGCCGCGCCCCTACATTTCGGCATGCGTGCTCTGCGTGAGTAGGGATGCGTGTCATTTCGCTGTTGCCCGCCGCCACCGAGATCGTGGCCGCCCTGGGGGCAGGCGGGCGTCTCGTCGGCGTGACACACGAGTGCGACTATCCGCCCGAAGTGCGTGTGCTGCCGCGTGTGACCCGTTCTCGTCTCGACCCCGACCTCTCCTCTGGCGAGATCGACCGGGCGCTGGCGGCGGCGAAGCACGAGGGTGCCGCGACCGTCGAGGTGGATGTAGACCTGGTCGGCCGTCTGCGTCCGGACGTCATCATCGCACAGGCGATCTGCGACGTCTGTGCGGTAGGCCAGGAGCAGCTCGCCGGTATCGTCTCCTCGCTCCGGCTCACACCCTGGGTCGTGACCCTCCACGCGCACACGCTGGTCGAGGTGTTCGTCGATATGCGCAAGGTCGGCGAGGCCATGGAGCTGCGCGACGAAGCGGACGAGATGATCGCGGGGCTCGCCTATCGGTTGCGGCGGGTACGAGGGACCGCGCGCCGCTCCCCGGGCCCGCGAGTCCTGGTGCTCGAATGGCTCGACCCGCCCTACGTCGCGGGGCACTGGGTCCCCGAGCTGATCGAGATCGCGGGGGGCGAGGACGTCGGCGGCGTTCCCGGCGCGCCGTCCGTGACGCGCTCGTGGCGGGAGCTCAGCGCCCTGGCGCCCGATCTCGTGGTCGTCGCGCCGTGTGGCTTCGACGTAGAGCGGGCGCGCCGCGAGGTGGCCCTGGTCACGGACCGCGACGCGCGGGCGCTGCTCGACCGGCGCGTCGAGTTTCTCGACGGCAACGCCTATACCTCGCGCCCGGGGCCGCGCCTGGTCGACGCCGCGGAAATGCTCGCGCGGTTGATGCACGGTTGACGGTGGCGCGCAGGTTCGTCGAGATTCGATGGCTATGACGGGGAGCCTGGTGGCCGCGTGCCACGTGCTGCTGGCCGTGCTGCAGGCCCCCCCGGCTCGGGGCACGCTGCGCCTGTATGCCGTCGGTGACATCAACCTGGGGCGGCACACCGCCCGCGAGCGGCTGATCGCGGGGGATACGCTGTATTCGTTCCGCCCGCTGCTCGACACGTTGCGCGGTGCGGACATCACCTTCGGGAACCTGGAGAGTCCGATTGCGGCGGACACCGGCCAGGTGGACGACTCGGGGGCGGCCTTCACGGCCCCCCCCGTCGCGGCCCTGGCCCTGGCGCAGGCCGGGTTCGACATCGTGAGCACCGCCAACAATCACGCGTGGGACGGTGGCGAGGCCACGCTGCAGGAGACGATGCGCCAGCTGACCCGGGCCGGAGTGCTGTTCGTGGGATCCGGGTTGGGGCGCGACATGGCCGAGCAGCCGGTGATCGTGCGGCGCGGGAACTGGCGCGTCGCGTTTTTCGCGATCACACGCGCCTGGAACCCTGCCCCGTACACGTTTTACCGGCACGCCGGGGCGAACTACGTCGCCTGGGGAGATACCGGATGGATCTTCCCCGCGATCCGTGGCTTGAAGCAAACCGGCCGGGCCGACCTCGTGGTCGTGAGCGTGCACGGCGGCAAGGAATTCGTGGACGCGCCGCCCAAGTACCACCAGGACCTGCTGTACGGCCTCGTCGACGCCGGCGCGGATCTGGTGCTCGCCCATCACCCTCACGTGCTGCAACCGGTGGTGCGATACAAAGGCAAACCGATCGTGCAGTCGCTCGGCAACTTCGTTTTCCTCCAGAACGATCCGTGGACACGGCTCTCGGCAATTCTGCGGGTCGTCGTGCGACCCGACAAGCGGATGCGCCTGTCCGCGATCCCCATCCGGGTCGACCACCAGCCCACGCTCGCAACCGGCGCGGCGGCCGACAGCGTCCGCCGCCGGCTCGGTATCCCGCTCTCCACCTCAGCGCACCCATGACCAAACCGACGTTGGAATTCCTGAAGCGCCTGCTCGATACACCGGGACCCTCGGGCTTCGAGACCGCGCCGGCGCGGGTGTGGCGCGAGGAGGTGAAGGCGTTCGCCGACGACGTGAAGGCGGACGTGCACGGCAACTCGGTCGCCGCGCTGAACCCCGCCGGCACCCCCCGCCTGATGCTGGCGGGCCACATCGACGAGATCGGGCTCCAGGTGACGCACATCGATGACGACGGATATCTCTACTTCGCGGGGATCGGGGGGTGGGATTCACAGGTGCTGGTGGGGCAGCGGGTCGTGATCGCCGGACCGAAGGGGCCGGTGCCCGGGGTGGTCGGCAAGCAGGCGATCCACCTGATGAAAAAGGAGGACATGGACAAGGTCTCCAAGATCACCGATCTGTGGATCGACGTCGGCGCCGCCAACCGGGCGGAAGCGCTCGAGCGCGTGCGCGTGGGAGATCCGGCGGTGCTCGACGCGGACGTGCAGGAATTGCCGAACGGGCGCATCGTGTCGCGCAGCATCGACAACCGCATCGGGGCATACGTCGTGGCCGAGGTCCTGCGCCTCTTGGCGAAGGACCGACCCAAGCACGCGGCGGTGTTCGCGGTCGCCACGACGCGCGAGGAGATCGCCTGGACGGGCGGCGGCGCGCGCACCAGCGCAGTGGGGCTCGACCCGCAGGTCGCGCTCGTGGTCGATGTCACGCACGCGACCGACTACCCCGGCGCGGAGAAGAAGCGGGCGGGGGAGCACAAGCTGGGCGGCGGGCCCGTGCTGGCGCGGGGCTCCTCGGTGAGCCCGGTGGTGTTCGAGCTGCTCGTGCAGTGCGCCGAGCGGGAGCAGATCCCCTACAGCGTCCAGGCCGCGCCGCACGACACCGCGACTGACGCGGACGCGATTTACAACGCCCTGCGCGGCATTCCGACGGGGCTCGTGAGCGTCCCGAACCGCTACATGCACAGCCCGAACGAGATGGTTGCGCTGGAGGATCTGGAGCGCGCGGCGCGGTTGCTCGCGGCATTCGCGCGCCGGCTCGATCCCAAGGTCAACTTCATTCCCGGCTGACGGGAGGAGGGACGCCATGAAGGGCAACAATCCGGCACTCGGCCTCTTCATTCTGCGGGTGGTGGTCGGAGTCGTGTTCCTGATGCATGGCCTCGGCAAGCTGATCGGTCCCCCGTTCCCGGGACCAGGCATGGCAGGGTGGTCGGGGATGCTGCGGGACGTGCTCCACTTCCCGGTGCCGGGACTGATGGCCTGGGTCGGAATGCTGATCGAGGCGGGGGGCGGCCTGGCGCTGATCCTCGGGTTCGCCACGGCACCGCTGGGCTGGCTGCTCGCTCTCTACATGGTCATCGCGGCCGTGACGGGCGGCCACTTCGCCGCGGGGTTCGACGTGTTCCACTTCGGGGACCCGATGCGGCGCGGCTACGAGTACAACCTGACGCTCATCGCGGCATCGCTCTGCATCGCCTTCGGGGGGCCCGGGAGCTGGGCGCTGGGCGGATCGAACGGTCAGTCAGAGGCGTCACGCATGATGTGAGCGGGATCCAACCTACGACCGTTTCCTCTTGAGCTCCGTGAGGGCGGCCCGCGCGGCCGCCCTCACTTGCTTGTCCCCGTCGTCTGAGAGACCCTGCAGCGTGCCCACGGCCGCTGGCGTCGCGGCGAGCCGCAGCGCTTCGACCGCCGCGACGCGTAATCCCGCGGGCTTGCGACCGAAGATCCGGCCCGTGGGTTGCGCGAATTTGATCAGCGCCTGCACCGCGTCGGGACTCCCAATCCGCCCCAGGGCCAGCACGAGCTCTCGCTGTACGGCTTCATCCGTTTCCTCGTCCATCGCGACGACCAGCGGCATCGCCAGCGCGCTCGACTTGCGGCCGCCGATCCCGAGCGCGACCTGCATGCGGACCTCCGGCGATTTGTCGCGCAACGCCCGTCGCAGCGGCTCCGCCGCGTTGCGCGAGCCGATCTTGGCGAGCCCCAACGCCACGGCCTTGCGCACCCGCTCGTCCGCGTGATCGAGCTGCCGGCTGAGCGCGGGAATGGCGTCCTCCATCCCCAGCTCCCCGACCAGCTCCGCGACGTTGCGGACCACGAACCACTCGTGGTGATCCAGCATTTGCACCAGCTGCTCCGTCCCCTGCGTCATCTGCGTCAACGCGTCGAACGCGGCCCGCCGCTCGCTCATGCCAGGCGCGGCGACCAGCATGCCGAGCAGCACCTCCACCGCGTCGGCGCCGGCCCGCCGCAACGCCAGCGTCGCCTCGGCACGGTGCTTCGGCGCGCCGACGAGACGCGCAATCGCTTCGACCACCGGCTTGGTGCAAATGCGGCGCAGCGCGATCCCGTACTGACGACGCGCGCCGCTCGCCTCGGGCAGCCGCTCCTCGATCCGCGCGATTCCCGCCACGAGCCGCAATACCTCTTCGAGACGGTTGCGCTTGAGCGCGCTCTCCGCCTGCTCGATCACCGTGGCAAGCAGGTCCCCGACGTTTACGCCTGCCGGGTCGCGCTCCAGCTCGCCGAGCACGCCTGCGGCGCCAGCCGGAGGTTGACGGGACGGTGCGGCCGCGCGGGGCGCCGCTGCCGATCGACCCGCGGTGGACGCTGCAGGAGGCGCGGGGGCGGTGGAGGGGGTCTGGGGCGTCGGGGCATGCGACGGGGAGAACGTGGGCTCGTCGGAATGCGCCGCCTGCTCTCCCGGCAGCGCGCGCGCGGCCGGCGGGGGCGGCGGATCGTGCGTCACCATCGGGACGCCGCTCAGCTGCACCGACCGGATGTCCCGCATCGCTTCCCCGCGGAGGATGCCGTCTGTCCCGAGCGTCGGCACTGCCGGCCGGGCGGCGTCGGGGGAAGGGATGACCGGGGCGACGGGGCCGACACCATCCTGCGGGGGACGCGGCGGAGCCTCGCCCGCACTGGTGACACGGATCCCGGCCGCGCCCGAGCCACTGAGGCGTGCGGCGAAGTCTTCCAGACCAGGCTGCTCGGCGAGCACTCTGAGCAAGTCGAACAGCTGGGCGGGCGCCGGGTTCTGCGGCAGCGCGATCGTGCCCACACCGTGCAGGTCGAGCCGCTGGATCAGACCGGTGAGCGCGGGCGACGTGCACGGCACGCCGTTCAGCTCGAGGCGGCCCGCCGCGAGCGTGAGGGTGACCGGGAGGTCCTGAAGCAGCCCGAGCAGAGCCCGAAATTCCGCCTTCTGGGCTTGCTTCGCGCCCGGGTCGCGAAACAGCTCTACACAGCGCGCGAGGCGTGTCGCAATCGTGTCGAGAGTCGCCATACAGCGAGCGAGCAATCTAGGACCGGGAACGACCCCCGGCAACGCGGGCCAGCGTGTCGGCGGCGTCACGCTCGCGCACCGGTCGCCCCGGCAGGTCGAGGGCGACCGACAGTGCGGCGACCGGAGGCGGGACGAGACCGAGCGGTTTGAGACGCTCCGCCGAGGTGAGCAGGCGGTCGAGCGGCTCGTCGCAGGCGAGGCGTCCGCGGTCGAGCACGATCCCCCGTTGCAGCGTCTCGGCGGCGAAGGCGAGGTCGTGCGTCACCACCAGCAACGCCGCACCCCGGTCGGCGTGCTCGCGCACCGCGTCCGCTACGCGCCCGCGCCCCGCGCGATCGAGCCCCGCGGTGGGCTCGTCCAGCACCAGCACGGTGGGCTCGAGCGCGAGCGCACCGGCGAGCGCCGCGAGCTTCCGCAGCGCCGGCGACAGGTCGTAGGGATGTTGCGCCGCGTGGGCATGGAGGTCCAGTGCGTCGAGAGCCTCGTCGGTGCGGCGCCGGACTTCGGGCGCCGGGAAGCCGAGCGCGCGCGGCCCGAAGCTCACATCCTCGCGCAGCGTTCGCGCGAAGAGCTGCTGGTCGGCGTGCTGGAACACCGAGCCGACGCGCCACGCCAGCTCCTCCGGAGCGCGGCCGGCGGTGTCCCAGTCACCGACCCACACGGTCCCTTCGTCGGGGTGAAGCACACCGGTAACGAGGCGGACGACGCTCGATTTTCCCGCGCCGTTGCGGCCGAGCAGCGCGACGCGCTCCCCCGCGGCGACCTCGAACGAGACATCGCGCAGCGCCGCGACGTTCCCGTAGGAGAACGCGACCCCGTCGAAGGCGAGTGCCCCGTTCACCGCCATCGTTGTGCCGCGTCGACCACCGTGAGTGGGTAGGGCGCGCCCAACCCCGCCGCGCGCCACAAGCCCGCGACGGTCGTGCCGAGACCCGCTTCGCACATCGCGTCCTCCGCGAGCAGCGACGGCTCTCCCAACGCCCGCACGCTGCCCTGGTCGAGCCAGATGATGCGATCCGCCACGCCCGGCAGGGCATCCACATCCGACGTCGCCAAAATCACCGCCTTCCCTTCCCCGGCAAGCGAGCGCACGAGCCGCCACACCGCCCGGGCACCCTCGGGGTCGAGCTCGGCGGTCGGCTCGTCCAACAGGACGAGGTCCGGATCCATCGCGAGAATGCCGGCGACGATCACGCGCTGCAGCTCGCCCCCGGACAGGGTCACCGGATCACGCGATGCGAGCGGCGTGATCTCGAGCCGCTCGAGCGCGCGGTCGACGTGGCGGGTAATCTCGTGCTCCGGCCAACCGAGGTTCGCCGGCCCGAACGCCACCTCGTCCCACACCGTGAACGCCATGCCCGACAGTTGCGTCCACGGCGTCGGCAGCACGATCCCGGCCCGCGCCCCCCGAGTTACCGAGCCCGCGAGCCGGCCGCCCGTTACGCGCGGGGCCAGACCGGCGGCGATCAGAAGGAGCGTCGACGCACCGGCTCCGCCCCTCCCGACTAGCGCCACGACTTCTCCCGACCCCACCTCGAGCGAGACGCTCTCGAGCGCCGGGGTCGCCGTGGCCGGATACCAGAAGGTGACCTCCTCGAGCGCGAGGATCCTCATGCCAGGCGCCAGATCAACGCCGCGAGACACAACAGCAGCAGGGCCCAGCGCGCCACGCGCTCCGCCGGTCGATCGGGTGGCGCGGCGAGTGGCGTGCGAGGCACGCCTGCCCCGAGGCCGCGCGTTTCGAGCGCCAGGGTGCGCTCGTCCACCTCGTGGAGCGCGGAGAGGACCAGAGGGAGGGCCAGCGCGCGCAGCGCCCGCAGCCGGTTCGCCACGCTCCCGCGCGGCGAGAGCCCACGGCAGCGCTGCGCCTCGACGATGCGCCGGGCGCGCGCCTTGAGCACGGGAACCGCCGACAGGGTGGCGGCGAACACGTAGGCGACCGCCAGGCTCCACCCGCGCGCCACCATCGCCTCCACCAAGCGGTCGGGGGAAAGCACCGCGACGAGCCACACGAAGCTCGCAACCATGGTGGTGATCCGCCCTCCGATCGCGACCGTGGTCGGCCCGTCATGGAGCAGGCGCAGGAAGAGCCAGAACGGCGCGGCCGTGAGCAAGGCGAGCCGCACAACGCGCACGCCCCACCGCGGGTCCGGGACGAGGGGGAGCATCAGCGCGAGCCCCGCCGTCGCGAGCCCGCCCGTGGGGGCCGGCAGGATCCACGCGAACGCCGGGAGCGCCGCGGCGATGGCGAGCAGCGAGAACGGGTGGAGCGCGCTCACGTCGCGCCTATGGCGCGCAGCGCGAGCGGGAAACGCGCCGCGGTGCGACGCGGCAGGGCGTGCAGCACCGCCGCCACCAGCGCGAACGTCACGGCCTTGTCGCCGAAGTCCGAGACGAAGCTTCCGAAGAAGCACGCCCCCAACGGCGGCAGGCCGAGCGCTCTGCCGAGCGCCGTCGTGAGCGCGATCCCGCCTGTCGTGGTGCAGCCGAACACGAAGTACGAGATGGGAGTAGAGGTGAGCGACGCGATCACGCCGAGACCGAGCCCGGTCGGCACCGCCGTCTTGAGGCTGCGAAACAGACCGGCGCGCGCCGCGAGTCCGGCGTACAGCGCCACGATGACCTGGACCACGACGAACGGCCAGAACGTCGGATTGCGGAGCGTGTTCACGGCGGAGGTCAGCACCCCGACCGCGATGCCCACGACCGGCCCCGCCAGCGCCGTCGCGAGGATCGTGCCCGTGGTATCGAGGAAGAGGGGCAGGGCCACCGCGTCCACGGCCGCCGACAGCGCCAGGCTGATCGCCACGGCGACGGGGATGAGCGCGAGCAGTCGGACGGACACCGGCCAGCTTCCGTGAGGGACGGGCCAAAGATAGATATAGACGCGGGCGAGCGACACCGATGACCACCACATTCGCAGCGAGCAAGATCGTGCGCGCGCTCCGCGCCGCGCAGCTGCACGATGCCCCGCGGCAGCGGTTACTCCAGCTGGCGTGCGAGCGCATCCGGGCGGCGGGCGCGCCCTACACCTCCGTGTACGCGTACATGCTCCATGGCGAGGAGCTCGTGCTCGAGGCGTACGCGGGGCGTGAGACGCCCCACACCCGCATCGCCGTGGGCCTGGGCGTGTGCGGCACTGCAGTCGCGACAGGGGAGGACCAGAACGTCCCCGACGTCGGCGCCGTCGGGAACTACCTCGCGTGCAACCTCGACACCAAGTCCGAGCTCGTGGTGCTGATCCGCCGCGGGCCGACGATTCTGGGACAGATCGACATCGACTCGGACGTCCCGGCGGGCTTCACGGAGGCGCATCACCGCGCCGTGAAGGAGGTGGCGGATGCGCTGGCGGTGCTGCTGTGAAGGTCGCGTTCAGTCCGCCCGGATGTCCGACGTTCCCTCGACCGGCTCGGCGAGCATCAGCCGCCCCGCCGCGGCGTCGTGGTCCAGCAGCTCGGCGTAGCGGCCCCACTCCACGATCGTCTGAAACAGTGAATCGGCCGGGATGAACGGGAAATAGATGGTGATGTCCGCCAACACTTCTTCGTCTTCCACCGCGCCTTCGCTCTCCGTCAGCATCGCGATGATACGCCCGAACAGAGGATGCTTCTTGAGCCGCGCCCGCAACGCGTCCTTGCGGGCCGAGTCGTCCATCGCCATGACCTCGCGCCCGGCCAGCGTGAGCTGCACGATCTCACCCGGCGTCGTCACCCACCCGAGCTGCTCCGCTCCCCGCACCACAGCGGTCATGCGGTCGTAATCGACGCCCAGATCCTCGGCGAGCTCGAACACGTGACCCTTGCCGTCGGGCCGCGTGAGCAGGTGGTCGAGTAGACCCGTGACCTCGGACACGTGTACTCGCGGGAACGGGATCAGCCGTTGGGGCGCAGCCGGGGCCGGCTCCGGGAGCAGCGTTGCCGTGAGCACCGCGTGCAGCCGGTCGACCATCGCCTCGAACTCCGGCGTACGCTCCTGCCGCGGGTAGGGGATCGGATTCACCAGCACCTCGCGCACGTGCCCGGGGTGCGAGCCGAATACGACGATCCGTCCGGCGAGAAACACCGCCTCCTCGACGCTGTGCGTCACGACCACGAGCGTGTTCACGCCCGTCGACTGGTCACGCCACAGATCCACCACCTGGCTGCGCAGGTTTTCGGCGGTGAGGGGATCGAGCGACCCGAACGGCTCGTCCATGAGGAGGATCTCGGGCGCCACGGCGAGCGCCCGCGCGAACCCCACGCGCTGCTTCATGCCGCCCGACAGCTCCTTCGGGTACGCCTGCTCGAACCCGTCGAGCCCGACCAGGTTGATGGCGCGAGCCACGGCGTCCCGGCGCGCCGCGCCGCCCACGCCGCGCGCTTCGAGGCCCATCGCCACATTCTCCGTCACGGTGAACCAGGGAAGCAGCGCGAACGATTGGAACACCATCGCGGCGGCGCCGAGCACTCCGTCGAGCGGGCGCCCGCGGTACTCGACCGTCCCCTCCGCCGGGCGCGCCAGGCCGGCGAACAGGCGCAGCAGGGTGCTCTTGCCGCACCCCGACGGGCCGACCAGCGCCACCACCTCGTGCTCGCACACGCTGAGCGACACGTCGCGCAGCGCCTCGAGCACCTGTCCGTTCGGCAGCCGGAACCGCTGCGTCGCGTGCCGCGCCTCGAGCAGCACCGGGCCGGGCGTCATTGCGCCATCCCGAACCGGGTCTGGGCCCAGCCGGCGAGCGCGCGCCAGACGAAGCGGTTCCAACCGACCACCATCAGGCTCATCAGCACGATCCCGCCCGCGAGCAATGGAAAGTTGGCATGTGCCGTGGCGTCACTGATCAGGCTCCCCAATCCCGGCGTGGTGCGCAGGGTCCCACCCGCCTCCATGTATTCCGCCACGATCGAGCCGTTCCATGCGCCTCCTGCCGCCGTCACCCAACCCGTGACGAGCGCCGGGAACGCCGCGGGCAGGTACAGCGAGCGCCAGCGGGCGAGCCGGGGCAGCTGAAACGCGTTGGCCGCGTCCTTCAGCTGCTCCGGGATCGCCGCCACCGCCGAGATGACGTTGAACAGGATGTACCACTGTCCCGCGAGCACCATCAAGGCGACGGCGCCGAGTCCCAGCCCCACGCCGGCGCGCTCGAACAAGAGGACCACGAGCGGGAACAGCATGGGCGCCGGAAACGACGCGACCACCTGGATCGCGGGCTGCAGCAGCCGCGCGAGGCGGGGCGAGCGACCGATCACCACGCCCGCCGGCAGCGCCCACGCCGTGGACACGAGCACGGCACCCATCACCCGCGTGAACGTGAGTGCCGCCGACCCGACCAGTGTCCCCCACTCGCGCACGCCAAGGTGGCGCAACAGCAGCCAGAGTTGCCAGACTCCGGCGAGCGCCGCCACCGCGACCCCGGCGCCGAGCAGCGCGGCACCGATCAGCCGCGCCACCCGGTGCTCAAACGCGAAGCGCGGCGCCCGCAGGATCACAGGCCCCGCGACCGCGAGCGGCCGCTCGAACGGCCGCGCCGCCCGACGGGCCGTGCGATAGGCGCGCCGCCGCAGCTGCGCCGCGCGTCGCGGCAGGCGCGCGTGTCGCAGGAACTCGAGCACCCACGAGGTCGCCGGCGCTCCCCCCTCTCCGCCCGCCGTCTCGTCCAGCCGAAACTTCTCCACCCACACCACCAGCGGGCGCCACAGCAGCTGGTCCACGCACACGATCATCGTCACCATGGCGAGGATGGCGAGCGCCATCGCGGGGACGTTCCCCTGATCCAGCGCCACGCTCATGTAGGAGCCGACGCCCGGGAGCCGGAAATCGCGGTCGCCGAGGCGGAACGCTTCGTTGACCATGAGGAAGAACCAGCCGCCGGCCATCGAGAGCATCCCGTTCCACACGAGGCCCTGCGCCGCCGCCGGCACTTCGAGCTGCCAGAACGTCCGCGAGGCGCGCCACCCCGCGACTTTGCAGGCATCGCGCAGCGAATCGGGGAGCGTCTTAAGCGAATTGTAAAAGGAGAACGCCAGATTCCAGGCCTGTGCCGTGAAGATCATCAGGATCGCCGCGAGCTCGAGACCGATGTTGCGGGTGGGGAAGAGCGACATCAGCCCCAGCACGAGGCCGGGCAGGAACCCGAGCACGGGGATGCTCTGGAGGATGTCGAGCATCGGCAGCAGCACCCGCTCGGCGGCCCTCGATTTGGCCGCCGCCCAGCCGTAGCCGAGCGCGAAGAGGTACGAGATCACGAGCGCGATCACGCCGCGGGCGAGCGAGTACAGCGTGTATCGCGGGAGCGCGGTGGGGCGCACGTCGATCTGCACCGCCTGCCGGAACGGCGCCTCGAACTCGCGCGCGAACGCGATCAGCGCCGCGATCGCCCCGCCCACGAGGCACAGGATCGCGACGTCGGCGAGCCCGAGTCGCCGGATCCCGGGCGCCGTCAGGACGGGCGGAAAGCGAAGCGGCTTCATGACCGTGTAACTTGTGACCCCATGACCGGCACCGAGCACAGCGAGGCGGTCGACGCGTTGGTGGACGTCGGCGGCGTCCGCCTCCACACTCGGCGCGTGGGAACCGGCCCGCCGGTCGTCGTGCTGCACGGCGGGCCGGGCGCGGACTACGCCTACCTCCTGCCCCAGTACGACCGGCTGGCGCACGGCCGCGCCCTGCTCTTCTATGACCAGCGTGGCGGCGGGCGCTCACCCGTCGCCCGCGACGTGCCGGTCGGCTGGCAAGAGCACGTCGCCGACCTGGACGCGCTCCGCAAGCACTGGGCCATCGACCGCCTCGCCCTGCTCGGTTATTCCTGGGGCGGCCTGCTCGCCGTGTTGTACGCCCTGGAGTACTCCGACCGGGTGGGGCGGCTGGCGCTCGTCGCCCCGGCACCTCTGACGGCGCGGTGGCGCGAGGAGTTCGAGCGCCGGCTCTCGGCCCGCCTGGCCGACCCGCGAATCGTGCGCGCGCGGGCCGAGCTCTCCGGCTCAGGGCTCGCCCAGCGTGATCCCGAAAAGTATCGCCGTCTCGCGTTCGCGCTATCGGTCGCGGGCTATTTCAAGGACCCGAGCCGCGCCAAGGAGCTCACGCCGTTCCGCGTCGTGGCCCGGACCCAGCAGGCGGTGTGGCAGAGCCTCGGCAACTACGACCTGCGGGATCGGCTCCGCAGCACCTTTCCCAAAGGCAAGGCCCCGCGGGCCGTCGTCGTTCACGGGGTCTACGATCCCCTGCCGATTGAATCCGCTCGGGAAACGGCCGCCCTGCTCGACACGGGAGTGATCGAGCTGGCGACCGGTCACGCCCCCCACGTGGAGGCGACGGAGGACTTCGTGC
>QHTK01000062.1 GCA_003220795.1 Gemmatimonadota bacterium
GACGGTGACGGTGACGTCGCTGCCGCCGCCCCCGCCGGCCCCGGTGGCGTCGGTGGTGGTAAGTCCGGCGTCTGCCAGTGTGCCGGTGGGCGCGACGGTACAGCTCACGGCGAGCCTGAAGGACGCTAGCGGGAACGTGCTGACGGGCCGAACGATCGCGTGGGGGACGAGTGCGGCGGGCGTGGCGACGGTGAGCGCGAGCGGGCTGGTCACGGGGTCGGCGGCCGGGACGGCGACGATCACGGCGACGAGTGAGGGGAAGAGCGGCACGGCGCTCATTGTCGTGGCGAGCGCCCCTCCGCCGGGTACCAATCCCAACGAGCCCTCAGGCTACACCCGATTCGCGGAGCATGATTTCTCCACTCCGATCACGCAAAGCACGCCGAGCGCGACCGGGCTCATGGGCTTGTGGGCAATTGATGATCCCACCCTCTTGCCCAACATGACCTATGCGGTGGACCTCGGTGCTCCTCGGAGCGCCCCTCAGGTCTTTCAAGGCAAGTTCCCGGCCGGGCTCCAGGGTGGCTTCACTTCGATCAAGTGGCAGGGCTGGGACGCGGCAGCGGACGGGAATAGCTATGGGACCGAAATGCGAGAGATTTATCTCTCGATGTGGATCAAGATTGTTGGCCCTGACTATGAGAACCAACCTGTTGCCGGGACGAAGATGGGATTCTTCGGTTACGCCGAGCCTAAGAGCAGCCCGGGGAATCAGGGCGTCCCCAAGATCAAGGTGGACAGTCCTCAGATACGCAGCGACTTCAACCTGCGGTTCGAGCAGCAGAATACAGTGGACCGCATTCTCGACCAAAACGTTGATACGCGCCGGCTCATGACGTGCGGCGTCTGGCACCGTTGGGAGATGGTCCTAAGGCTCAACACGCTGGGCGTGACCGATGGCGTGTTGCGGTGGTGGGTGGATGGTACGCTCATCATGGACTACAGTGACGTAACATACATCACGCCTGGCAACACCTTGGGCTTCTACACGTTCAAGTTCTGGCCCTACTGGGGCGGCATCGGCGGCTCAAAGACCCGGGACGACTACATGCAGGTGGACCATATCTACATCTCGGGCATCAAGAAATAAGCTCTACGCCACGACGCGAATGGGGTGTGGTGGAGACGCCACACCCCATTTTTTTGGTGCCCGGCGGACATTGCTGGTACGTTCCGTGCGCCACGTAGATTCTGCGCGTGCTCATCGGGGAGTGACTAGGGGTCATGTTCGCCATGGTGGTGACGGTGGTGTCGGCTGGCGTCGCGCTGCTCCTAGCCTTGCCGGCAATCTCGGATCTGTTATGTCTCCTTCGCCCCAGGACGGGGCGGCGTGAGCCGGCGCCGGGCACGTCGCTTCCTCGGCTGCTCTTCCTCGTTCCCGCTCACGACGAAGAGCTTCTGGTCACGGCGTGTGTGCAGTCGATCCAGGCGCTCGACTACCCTGCGGGGACATTCCGCACCGTCGTCATTGCGGATAACTGTGCTGATCGCACGGTCGAGCTCGCGCGAGCAGCGGGCGCCGAGTGTCTGGAGCGGCGTGATCCGCTGGCGCCTGGAAAGCCCCAGGCCGTCGGTTGGGCGCTGAGGCAGCTAGCGCTGGGAGACTACGACGCCTGCGTGATCGTGGACGCCGACACCGTCGTCGACCGAGCCTTCGCTCGCGCCCTGGCCCGCTGGGCGCCGTTGCGCGGCAAGCTGCTGCAGGCGTGCGAGCGGCCCCTGAACGAGACGGACAGTTGGCTGACGCGCCTGGCCGGCCTGCTGGCTCGGCGCCGGGGAGAGGTTGCCCTCCCCCTGAAGGAGTCTGCGGGTTTGAACTGTCCGCTCACCTGCGATGGTACGTGCATCGGCGGTGACATTCTCGTGCGGGACGGTTGGCAGGCCACCTCACTCACCGAGAACTGGGAGTTGTATGCGAGGTATACCGTCGCCGGGGTGCCGATACATTTCGCGCGCGAAGCTCAGATCCACTATCAGGAGGCTCGCACTCTCCGGCAAGCGGCGACGCAGCGCCGTCGTTGGCTGGCAGGCCGACTCTGGGTGCTGCGACACTGGGGCGGGGCTCTGATCCGCAGCTCTCACATCACCCCTCATCAGAAGCTCGACGCGCTGTGCGAGCTCGGAGCACCGAGTCCCGTCTTGCATCTCGCGCTGGCCCTGATCCTCGCGGCGATCACGCTTACATGGCTGCCGCGGCCTGCCGGAACGGCGATCGCGGCGCTGGCCGTGGGGTCGCTGGGCTCGCAGGTAGTGGCAACCCTTGTCGCGTTGCGTCGGCACCCTCGTCCGTGGGCCACGCTGAGCGCCTTGCTCATGCTGCCCGTCTACGGTGTGTGGAGGCTCTTCCTCACGGTACTGACGCTGCTCACCCTGCGTGACACCCGCTGGAGGAAGACCGAGCACCACGGCGACGCACTGCCGGCTGCGGCAGGCGACCGGACCGGGTGACGCCACCACGCGAGCGTGCCCGTCGGGGCTTGGCACACGTCGGCATCTACCGCGCCGCGGTAGCGGCCGCGTACCGTGTGGGCGTTCTGAGCCGCGTGCCCTACTGGGTACGGCGCTGGCGTGACGCGGCGGTCATCGTTTCCTACCACAACGTGGTGCCGGACGGAGCGCTGCGCGGGGAGCGGTTGTTGCATGTGCCCCTCGGCACGTTTCGCGCGCAAGTCGAGCGTCTCGCACAGGCGTTTCGCTTCGTTCCACTGGGCGACTTGCTGGCGCGGCACCGCGCGGGGCGGTCGATTCGGGGCCTGGCAGCGATCTCATTCGACGACGGCTACCGGGGCGTGCTGCGTCACGCCCTTCCCGTCCTGCGCCAGCTCGGGCTTCCCGCCACAGTGTTCGTCGTCGCAGGGGCGCTTGCCAGGACCGAGCCGTTCTGGTGGGATCGGCTGGCCGACGCCGCGGACGGGGCGGTGCCCGACCGCGAGCGTTGGCTGACAGACTTGGCGGGAGAAGAGGCGCGGATCCTCTGTGCCGCGCATCGGCGCCGCCCCGAGCGCACGTGGAGCGACGATTACCTCCCGGCGAGCGCGGCCGAGCTGGCGGCAGTGGCCGATGAGACGGGCGTGTCGCTGGGTCTGCATACGGTAACGCACCCCAACCTGATCCGGGTGTCGAGCGAGCGGTGCGTGGCGGAGCTAAACGGCTGCTGGACGATGCTGCGCGAGCGCTTCCCGGCAGTGCTCCCCGTTGTCGCGTATCCCTACGGGATGGTCGATGCCGCGGTGAGTAGCGCCGCGGCAGGCCGCGGATTCGGCGGCGTCACGCTCGTTGGGCGACCCCTAACGCCCCGTGATGCGCCGACTCTCATTCCCCGCTTATTCGTCGGGCCAGGGATGAGCCCTGATGCCCTCGAGGTCGCGGCCGTGGGTCTTCGCCTGCTCCGGTGACCGCACCGGTAGGCGACGACGCGGCGGCGCTCCGCCGCGGTGATTGCGTCAGCACAAGGGGCGCCAGCGCCTGAATGCGCGTGGTGTCGACCGGTTGAGGGGCGAATGCCCGCGCCGGGTTCATCGCGGGCCGCCGTGGGTGCAACACCTTTTGCAGGGCGATGCTGAGCCACGCCAGGGGAAGCAGCAGGGCGCGCGGCAGCCATACAACCGTGAGATCCGGATTGGTGCGACGCAATAGTGTCACGAGGTCACGCTTCGTCGGCGGCTGGGGCGCGACGAGGTGGAGCGTCTCCGGCGCCTCGTCGAAGTGTAGGGCGAGCCAAGCGAGCGTTCGCGCCGCGAGGCTGCGCTCGACCACCGCTAGCTGATCCCTCGGTGACCCGACCGCGACAAACACGGGTCCCACGCGCCGCCCCAGCCGGCCTGGCGGATCAAAATGGCGCGAGTCGATGATCGCCCCGGGCCGCACGACCTTGACCTGAAGCCCCAGCTCTTCCCCGAGCCGGAGCGCCAGGCGCTCCGATTCGAGTTTGCCCCAGACATAGGGTCCACGGTCCTGCGAGTTCGGCGCCGGCGGCGTGCTCTCGTCCGGCGCGGCCTTGCGCTGCGATGCGCCATCGGCGAGCACGCCGAGGCTCGAGACGTGCACGATCGCCCTCACCCTTGCTGCGGCGGCGGCCGAGAGGAGGTGACGCGTCGCGTCGATAGAATTGCGCTGATGCGCATCCCAACTGCCCCGCGTCTCGGCTGCGCAGTGCACCACCACGCGGCAGCCCCGCAGCGCCCCGGTCGCGAGCGGCGCGCCCAGGTCGGCGACGACATATTCCACGCCGGGGATTTGCTCCCACGGGGCTGGCTCCCGTCGCACCACCGCGCGCACGGCGGTGCCGGCGTGCGTCAGCTCGCGCACGACCTCGCTCCCGAGCAACCCCGTGGCTCCGGTAACCGCGACGGCACTGCCGCCGGTGGCGATCGTCGGAGGAACGGGGCGGACGGGGGCGGCGGTGCCCGTGGTGGGAAGGATGACGGCGGCAATCTGGTCACAGATGCGCTGCGTCGCCAGGATGCTGTCTGGGGAGACCGGCGGCGCGCTCCCGGACTGGATGGCGCGGTAGAATGCCGCGGTGATCTCGGTCAGGCCGGGGTAGCTACGTTGGCGGGGGATCACTCGAGTGCTCAGCGTCGACGTCGCCTCGCCCACCAACTGACGAGCGAGGCGGAATGGCGCGAGCACCTTGTCGATGCCGGAAGTCCCTGGACCGAGGAGCCGCTGCACAGTCCCGACGACAAAGTCGCACTGTGCCATGCCGTGCGACCCGACGAGTCGCAGATAGTGCTGGACCGGTCGACCCTCGAGCGTGACCACGAGCGTGCCGGTCAGGCGACCGCACCGCACGAGCGCGTGCACCGTGCCCTGTGGGCCGACCTCGATCGCTATGAGGTCTATCGGACTGCGGGCGTCTCCCTGTCGCAAGAAGTGCTCGAGCAGGTACACCGGGTGAGGGAGGATGTCGAGCAGCTGGTGATGGGGGGCAAGCGGGGCGGTCCCCGTGGGGCGAGGCCCGGCAGGCGTGAAGGCGAAGAAACTCTCCACGTGCACCACGTCGCCGAGATACGGGAGCAATGCCTGGGCACGCACCGCGGGCCGCTCGAACAGGCACTGGTGACCGGGGCAAACCTGCAGCCCTTGCCGCGAGGCGAGTGAGAGCACTTGCTCGGCCGCTACCGTGGATTCGGCGAATGGCTTTTCAACGTAGACGTGGCAACCGGCCCCGAGGGCGGCCCGGGCGAGTGTCGCGTGGGTATTGGCCGGGGTGCACACGTGCACGACGTCAACGGCCACCGTCGCGAGCAGCTCCTCGAGTGATGGGAACTCCCGCACGCCAAGGGACGCCTGACGGACTGACGCGAGCGAAGCGGGCACGGGGTCGGCGACGGCGACGAGCTGCGCGAGACCGCCGCTCCGGGCGATGGCGCGGGCGTGGTGGAGGGCCATCCGACCGCCCCCAGCGAGGGCGACCCGCAGAGGTCTGGTGAAATCGCGTGCGTGGACCGCCACTCAAAGACCTCCCGCGCTGGGCGTTGACAAACGGCGTCCCCGGGGGTCCGCAAGATGCGCACCAATCGCCTGTTCGGTGTCGGCGACGTTGCCGATGTCGCGCTCACGCAACAGAGGCAGCCTCCGGCCTGAGTGACAGGTGCCGCGGGCACCTCGTGGCGAGACGAAATCGGGAACTGCGCCCGGTGCGGCGGCATCCGGCCCCGTTCTTGCACCTCCGAGCGGGGTACCTCCGGGCCAGTGCGAGGCTTGGCCGCGCCACCCGCGCGGGACCGGAATGTTCGGAGGATCCGCGTGTTTAGAACCGCAACGACGACATCGCTCGGCTCGCTTCCGCGAGCCAGGCCGGCAGCGATTGGTCGCACCGGCTTACGCCTTTCACGCGATCCGTTCAGGGCAATTCTGTTCGTGATCACCGTCCTGACGGTGAGCCGCGTGCATCAGCATTTTCCCCTGCTCGCCAAGGCTCGGCCCGTCCTAGTGTTGTACATGCTCACCGCGGCATTCATCGTGTTGGCCCCGCGCTCGGTTTCGATGACAACCCTCTTCCGAACCTGGCCTCCAAAGGTCGTCGCTGCACTGGGAGTTGTGGCGTGCATCTCGGCGCTTTTCGGGATCTCGTTCGGCGGAGCGGCATCGTTTCTCGTCAGCGTCTATTCGTCCGTCCTGGTGTACGCATTTCTGCTGTTCATTGGAATCCGGAATGCGCGCGAGCTGTACACGTTCGTGTGGGCGTTCCTGGTAGGCGTTGCACTGCTCGTATGGCAGGCGCTCGCCGTGTTTCACCTCTTGCCGGTCCCGGGCCAGTCGATCGCACGCCTTGCCGAGATGTACACGTACGACTCGAACGACCTAGGCTGCGTGCTGATTGTGGGACTAGTACTGGCCGTCCTGACGCTCCTTGTCGCCGGGAAGAAGGGCAAGGTGACAAGTGCAATGCTGCTCGTCGGCATCGGCGTCGCGCTCGCCCGTTCCGGCTCGCGGGGCGCGTTCGTCGGGTTGATCGGGACGGGGTGCGCGCTGCTGCTGTTGCTCAAGCGGGTGTCCCTGATGAAGCGGGTGGGCTTTGTTGCGATCGTTGGTGGTGGCCTGGCCGTGGCCGCGCCCCCCGGCTACTGGGAACAAATCGGCACCGTGTTGAGCCCCACGAAAGACTACAACTGGCAGTCTGGGGACGGCCGCCGTGAAATCTGGGCCCGCGGAATTGGGTACATGCTTGACTATCCCGCCTTCGGTATCGGGATCAACAACTTCGAGCGCGCCGAAGGCACGATCTCCGACAAGGCGCGGCGCAGCTTTGCGGGTGACCCGATCCGCTGGGTGGCGCCGCACAACTCCTTTGTACAGGTCGGCGCCGAACTGGGTTTGCCTGGGCTGATCCTGTGGAGCTCCCTGATCGTCGGCGGGATCGTTGGCATGTCCCGTTTGCGGCGCCGCCTACCTCCGGCCTGGGCGCACGGGGACGCCGAGGAGCGGCTTCTCTACCTGGCGACCTTTCATCTCCCACTGGCGTTGATCGGGTTCGCGATTACGGCTTCCTTCGTCTCGTTTGCGTACCTCGACCTGGTCTACATGCTCGCCGCTTTCGTGGCAGGTGTGTACGTGGCTGCCAGCGAGAAGGCGCGGCGGACGGCGGCGACGCAAGTCCGTTAGTCGCCCGCTCGATTCAGTGACCCGCTCTCTCGGGGACGTCGACGCGCTGGCTCGTGGTGCGCGAGTAGTGCAACCCGGGGACCGGCCCTCGGTCCCGCGCATCCGCGTGCTCCACGTCGTGCTTGATCTGCACGCCGGCGGCCTGGAGCGGCTCGTGGCTGATCTGGTCCGGCGCGTCGATCCGGTGCGGTTTGACAACCACGTGCTCGCCCTGCGCTTCCTCGGCCGGAATGCGCGCGGCCTCGAGCAGGCCGGTCGTTTGCACGTGGCCCGTCCGCTGCCACGTTGGACCATGGTGTGGCCCTTGCCGCTGACTCGGCAGATCCGGGCAATCGCCCCCGATGTCGTGCATACACACAGTGGCGTGTGGTACAAGGCCTCCCTGGCGGCGCGCCAGGCAGGGGTGCGGCGATTAATTCACACGGATCATGGCCGCGTCGACCCCGATCGATGGGGGGGGCGCTTGCTGGATAGGCTGGCGGCGCGCCGGACCGATGTGGTGGTGGCGGTGTCCGAAGCGCTGGCGCAGCAACTGGCGGCGACAGGCGTCGCCGAGGCGCGGCGGCTGCGCGTGGTGCCGAACGGCGTCGACACCGAGCGGTTCGGCCCGCGGCCAGGCGGCGCCAGTGTGCGCCGTGAACTCGCACTGGACGATGTCACCCCGATCATCGGCAGCGTCGGACGGTTCGACGCCGTGAAACGGTATGACCTGATGATCGAGGCCTTCGCGTGCCTCCGCGCGGCATGGCGCGACGGCCCCGCTCCCGTCTTGGTCATGATGGGCGAGGGGCCTGAAGGGGCTCGTCTCGCGGCGCTGGTGGAGACGCATCACCTGCAGGGTGCTGTCCGCCTGTTCGGATGGCGTGATGATGTCGAGCGCCTTCTGACGGCCTTCGATGTTTTCACACTCGCCTCGCGGAGTGAGGGGACGTCAGTCAGCCTGTTGGAGGCGATGAGCGCCGGGATTTGTCCGGTCGTCACGGACGTAGGCGGCAATCGCGCGGTGCTCGGTGCGGAGCTCCGTCATCGTCTCGTCCCGGCGGGGGACGCGCGGGCGTTGGCGGCTGCATGGGAGGCGGCGCTGGCGGATGGGCAGGGTCGACGTGTCGACGGGGCGGCGGCGCGGCGACGCGTGGAGCAGCGGTTCTCCCTCGACGCCATGGTCCGCGCCTACGAACGCCTCTACGTGGGGGAGGCGGACACCGATTCCGCGACGACCTGATCGGCCGACCCCGCTGCCTGTAGCTGTGCTGCTGCCTCGCTCACGGTGGCGAAGGTCACCGAAGCCAGCCGAGTGAGATTCTCCACGTAGGACGCGATCGTGCGATAAAAGCGCTCGACGCCAGGCGCATCGGTGACGAACGGACTGAGGCCGGGCCGCAGGCTGGGACTGTGAAAAAAGAGGTGCAGGTGGCGGCAGCCGCCCTCGATGAGGCGGCGGGACAGCGTCAGCATATCTGCGACGGAATGGGTCTCGGGGCTGAGGAGAATCCGCGTGATCAGCCCGAGCCGGGAAGCGATGCCGAGGAGGTGGAGCGAGTGCAGCGGCCGGGCGGTCAGCAGCCGGTAGACACTGCCCCAAACGCCGAACGGCAACCGGCTGTAGCCGATCGACATGGGGAGCTCCATCAAGGCGCCCCCGGGCTCTGGAGTGCGGACGTCGCCCCCTCCGCCTAGGCGGTACATGTCGAGCGGGGCCCCGACAAACGTCGGGCCGTCATCGAACGCTTCCCAACTGACAAACGGGGTCACGCTGCTGTCGACCTGGTAGCCGGACCGAATCAAGGCGGGGACCGTCTCTCGGCCGAGACCATACCGGCCGGCCCGGAACGCGAGCGGTTGTGTACCGATGACGTCCCGCAACGTGGCTGTCAGTCGCTCGAGCTTCGCGAGTTGCAGCGCGGGCGGCAGATTCTTGAGCATGGAGTTGCGGGCCAAGAACGGCTCGTCGAGCGGCGGCGTGTTCCACGGATGCAGGTGGGCGCCGATCTCCGCTCCGCCCGTGCGTAGCTGCCGCAGCGTAGCCGCTGCCCACTCGCGGATCGCCACCTGATACGTCGCGAAGTAGGTCGCCCGCACCCCGAGCTGTTGAAACAGGACGTCGAGGCGCGGGAGCTCGCGGATGTTCTCGATCGTGACGCCCTCGCGGCAGGGCTGCCAGTTATCCTCCTCGGTGTCGACGGAGACGATCAGGAGAATCGGAGGTGACATGCGACGTGCTCACACGGAGGCGGGATCTGGCCGCGTACGTTCGTCATGATTGTGTGCCAACAGCCGAGAGCGTAGACGCCCCGCGAGATCGAGGCCGCGGAGCCACTGGCCGCGCCAGTTCGGCCGAAAAGCTACGAGCTCGACCGTCACACGGCGCGAGGCGGTCCACTGCATCTTGTACGGTTCAGCCCCCCTCAGGAAATCGAACCGCCGATAGCCCCGCTCGATCGCGCGGCGGATCATCATCGCCATGAGCACGTGCCCGACGCTCTCCGCCGCCCAGCGGGGATCGCGGCCGCTTTGATAGAAATAGACGGTGTCGCGATGCGCAAAACCATACCACGCTGCCGCGGGGTCCCCGTCGAGCTCCAGCGTAGATAGCCACAACTGGCCGCGGCGCGCTGCTTCTCGGACAAAGCAATGGTGCAACTGCTCTATCCGGGGATCACTAAAGGTGCCGGCGCCCGACCACCGCAGTTGGTGCAACGCGACCAGGCGGCGCCAGCCTTCATCGAGTCGTTCCGGGCCGTAGTCGACGACGACCACGGCATGATTGCGCCTGAGGTTTCGCTCCTTGCGCCGCAGGTTCTGGCGCCTCGCCGCGCTCAAGGAGGCGAGGTATTCCTCCCAGCTGCTCGGCAGCTCGAGGTACGGGCAGCTCCGCAGCGCCTCGCGTCGAATGGCGCAGCCGCGGCGGGTCAGCGCGGCGGCAAGCCGGGTGGCGTTCGTCGCGTCCGGGGCGAGGTTGCTCAGGACCATCACATCCCAGGGCAGGGCCTTCAGCGCCGTGACAACCGCACCAAGGTCTGCCTCGGGCGCCGCCAGCACATCCAAGTGATCCGGACAACCGATATCGCCGATAGCCCAGGTCAGGGCCGACACCCGCCGGCGGCGTAGCGTGACGTCGCGGACCGCAACCGGGAGTAGAGCTTCTACCGCCCCACCCGCGCCGCGTAGTAGCACTGCCTGGCTGGTGCGTACGTCCTCCGGTGGCGCCGAGTTAGCCCACGCCCAGTGCCACGCCCAGCCTGCGAATGGCGAGGCGGCCGGTGACCGCTTCAGCAGCTGGTCCCAGGCCAACGAGCCGTGGCGCAACTCCTCCAGGAGGGGCAGGCAGACGACAGCGGGGGTGTCCTGGCTCACTGTGGGCAGACCCATCGGCTACGGGGGGCTCGCGGGGCCGCCGGAAAGCGTGCCCATGGTCCGAAGGGTCTGCGCGCGCGGCGTCTCGAACACGGTGAGCTCCACTACGGTGCCGGCCTCCCAGTGGTCCTGATCATACGCTGTTTGCCAGCTGCAGCATAGAGCGCGCCCACGCGCTCGCCGACACCGGTAGGAACCTGGGATGTCGCGGTTACCCGCGCTTTATCAGAGCCCATCGTAGCGCTTCGTCACCTGTGGCCGTTGCGCCACCCCCACCTCGCAGGGCACACCAAGCGCTTGCGCTCCCCCACCTTCGGCGACACAATTCGCCAGACGCTCAAGGGCGCCGGGCCCTGTGCCGGGCGACTAGCTGCTGTCCGGTACGCCTCCTGTGGAGTTGCTCCTGCAGGGGCCGGGCCGCCGGACCGGAAGCGGCTGCGCGGCTGGCATGTGGCGCCAGCGCAGCGGAGCTGCGACGCCTTGTCGATCCGAAGGAGGCGACCCTCTGAAAGGACCTAGACAGGCAGTGGGGGGCCCCGCCCAAACCGCGGGCCCCGTGACCTCATGGCGAGAGGCCGCGGGGGTGGCGGCCCAGCCGGAGCCGGAGGACGGTGCGGCGTGGACGACGGACCATACCCGGAGCAACTGGCTCTGGGTTGCCGATTTGACGCGCTGGGACCGCGCCCTTGACATTCAGGGCGGCGGCGTGCCTGCGACAGCATGGGGGCGGCATTTCGGGTTCGTCCACCACCTCGAGCTGGCGTCCGCGGGCCTCGACTTTGCCCGGGTGCCGTCTGGCGAAGCCGAAACCGCGAATATCGCGGTGGCACGCGCCAGCCCGGGTGCGCTGCCCTATCGGGACGAGGCATTCGATTGCGTGATCTGGGAAGGTGCGCTCCAGCAGTGGGGAACGACGACTCGGCGCTCCGACCTTACGGCGGTCCTCGGGCGGGTTTTCGGCGAATGCCGGCGCGTGCTCCGGCCGGGGGGTTGCTTGTACGTGAGCATCGCGGTCGCCGCCTGGCCCGGGCGTCCGGTTGGCGCCGGCCGATTGGCAGCGGGGCTCAGTCGCGTCTTGGGGCGAGTCGCCGGCGCCGTCCGGCGGGGCGAGGCGCGGTCGCCCGTGTCCGATGGGGCGCACCGCACCGATCGCCTGTCGCTGCGGCGGGCGCTGCGGCGGTTGCTCACGCAGGCCGGTTTCTCCAGAGTGCAGGCGTTCTACATCGATCCATCCTATCACCACCCGTGGGGCATCATTCCGGCGCGGCGTGGCGCAGTGCTGGTGTACGAGAGGCGGCAGTCAGCGAGGGTCGGCCTCCGGTGGTGGCTCGCGTGGCTGGGGTTGCACCCGCTGCTGTACGGCTCCCATATGTTCCTCGCCTACACACGTGAACCCGAAGCTCCGCCAGCTCCTCGCCGCGTGCAGCGTCGAGGGTGACCTGGTCCGCCCCATCCGATGGTCGGAGGCGTTGATTCTACAGAACTACGGGGCGATTCCCCCCGCCGTAGGGAAGCATGGTTTCTACGTGTGGAATCGAGGGTTCAACCTGCTGCTGCTGGGACGGCGCGGCGAGCCACGGTATTTTTGCAAGTGTCGGCCGGCGGCCGATCAAAACCTGGGGCGTGAGACCGCTGTTCTCAGGGCGCTGAATCGCGACCCCGAGCTGAGCGGCGTGGCGCCCCGGACGCGCGGCGCCCGATCTGAAGAGTTGCAACTCCAAGTCAGCGAGTTCGTTCCCGGACGTCCCTATGCGTTCAGCGTGCCGCGCCTGGGTGAGAGCCAATGGGCCGCGTCCATGCGCGATATCCTGACCGTGGCTCGCCGCGTATCGACTCGCGCAGCTGCGCTGCTGCCGGACTTCTTAGCTGGCCCCGGTCCGGTCGTGCTGCACGAGGTTGCCGCCCCCTGCCTGACGGAGCTTGCGTCGGCGGGCCTGGGCGAGGATCAGCTGCGCGCCTTGGACGCGGCGATCCGTCGAGCCGGCACCCTGCCGCGCCTGCTGCAGCACGGTGACCTCTGGCCGGCCAACATCCTGTGGCATCAAGGGTCCTGGCGACTACTTGACTTCGAGAGCTTCGGGCGCGTTCAGGTCCCACTGTACGATGTGCATCACTTCGTGCGCACTTGCGGGAGCTTGCGGCGGCCCCGCTCCGAGGCGACGGGCGGCTGGCTCGACCGCTTGGCGTCGCGTGACCGGGAGGCGGCGCTCTGTCGCGAGACGATCCGTCGCGAGGCCGGCGAACTGGGGCTGAACGCCGCGCAGGCTCTCGGGGTGCTCCTCTATTACCTGGTGGACATCACTGCACAGTTTCGCCTGCGGGGCGTGCCGCGTTCATTCTGGGGGCCTCTGGCGCTGGAAGTGCAGCGCGCAGCGGACACACTCAACGCCAGCGCTCGCGTGGAGGAGGTCCTGTTGGGGTGGCCCTGAGAACGAGACCGCTTGCGTCGCGTTCAGGCTCTCTCTGTTGCCAGGAGGCGCCGGTCGTCGCCATGGGCCCGACGCGTGACGACGGTAAGAACCGCCGCCGCGATCCTATCGATGTGTGCGGCGCTCAGTTCTTGGTGGATCGGCAACTCCAGACAGTCGTGGCGCCAGCCAGCCATCTCCTGTGCCAATTCGTGCGGGCATGTCGGATGGGACACTTCCCACCAGTTCCCACTCTGCACGCCGAGTTTTTCAAGGTCCTGCTGGAACGCACTCCTATCGGGGACGATGATCGGAAAAAACAACGGACAGACTCCGGCTGGCAGGTCGGGGAAGGGGCACGTGACGTGAAACCGTAGATGGGAGGCGAGGCGCATGTAGTTGAACTGCCGCCGCGCCACGACTGCTTCCGGATCCATGAAGTGCATGACGCGAGCAACCCACGGCGACACGCCATATCCCAACATCCGTGGATCCCAATCACTGCCGGAGCAAATCGTCTGGCGTCTATTCCACCGAATCACCTTGGCGAACTGGCGGGATGCCCGGACTGCCCACGCCTCGACCCGTCCCCAGCCCGATGACCGCAGACCCTGTTGCAACAGATCTCCCATCTGAACAAACGTGGACGCCCGTGGTGCCGGGGGCAGGGCCGTGGTCGGTCGTTCGGACTTCGTCACCACAAACCCGCCGTGCGGAAGCGGGAGCGTCTTGTAGACGGAGAAGATCGCGAGATCGCCGACTGAGCCCAGCCAGGTGCCATTGTCTCGGCTGAACAGCGACAGTGCGCAATCCTCGATCAGCTTCAGGCGACGTGCTTGACACAGTCGACGTATGGGTTCGAGCGGCTGTGGAAAACCGAAGTAATGCGTGACATACAGAGCGGAAACCGTGTTGTCGAGTCGTTGTTCGACATCTGCGAGGTCGATGCGGAGCTGCTCGTCGACCCGGTAGTAGCGCAGGGCGTAGCCGGCGGCCAGGAGCGCGTCGATCTCTACTCCCTGATGATAGGCGGGCACGAGGATCGTGCTTTGCGCGGGCAGGTTGAGGGTCGCCACACCGTGATACAGCGCGACCCGACCGCTAAAAGCCCAGGTCCCCTTCGGGTCGCTAAACGGGAACGACTGTTGCCACCTGTTACTCCAACTCGGCAGGCGCGTGAGCTGAGACCACGTTGGGCACAGCGGAATCACCGAGCCGGTCGGCTTCCGTTCCGCCTCCACCGAGCCCCCTTTCCCAACGGACGAATGTTGTCCCAGAGTCCGATACGGCTCGTCGACGCTGTCGTCTGGCGTGTTGCCTAAGCATGCCCACACCACGGCGGACAGTCGGCGGACTGAAGCTCCGACGGTCATCTGAGCGACCTCCTCGTGCCCCGACGCCCATCGAGGCCTGGTGAGACGAGAGCCATGCCACACTACCAAACGCGCATCTGTGCGGCTCACCCGCAATTCAGGTGCCGTCAGCGGCCGAAGGAGCACGGCGCGGCTATTGGCCGGTAAAACCAATTTGAATCGAAGGCGTGGCGTTGGCGCAGCAACGCCAATCCACCGTGACGCAGCTGCACGGCGGTCTTTCACGGACGCCCCGCCAATGCACCTTTCAAGCAGGTCCGAAAAACGCCCCGCCCTTCACACAGGAGACGTGTTTCGAATCGGCATTGCTTGCGCGACCGCTCGCAGACGGCGGCTGACGTAGGAAGACGCAGAACTGAGCGCTGCCGCCAATTGACCGCGCAACGGGTTCGGCTCCAAAGTCCACTCCTCGCCCACTGCGACAATAGTGTTACTGAACCCACGCTTGAAGTCCGAAATCCCGCCCAGGGGGTCGCCTTCTCTGAGGTGACCCATGGTCACGCCGCCGAAGTCGAACCACCGCGCCCCGGCCCGCTTGGCCCAGCGAATGAGGTCCCAGATGAGCGCGTACGTGAATGGCGTGCGCGACCTGGGTAACCGCGTCATCCCGGTTGCGGGATTGTCGACATAGTCGCCATGGTTCAAGCCCCACGCGAACGCCACCAACGCCTCGGGGCCCTGCGCATCGGTTCGAAATAGGCCGGTGAGGCGGGAGAGCTCCGGACAGCGATCCGACAGTGCCGTCACCCCGTTCCAATCCTCGTGGTGAGGCGGGCCGCCGGTGCGCGCCAGCGACTCGCCCAGGAGTGCCTCCAACCGACCCACCGGGGCTGGCCTCGCAATCGTCCTCACCTCAAACGGCTGCTCGGCGATCTGGCGAATGTTGCGCCGGGTGCTGCGGCGGAACGTAGCGAGAATTCCGTCTTCGTCCGGTGCCAAGTCGACCAAGACGGTATCGCGATACGTGCGCGACTGCGCGGCGGACCGAAACCCGAGTTCTTGCAGCAACGTCCCGACCCGCTCGCGTATTGCGCGATCTTGCGCATACACGTCCACGTGCACCCGCAGCACGCGGGCACGGGATCGCCCGAGGTGCGCGAGCGCGCGCAGACCCGCTGCCCGAGCTCCGTCGGAGAGCGCAGCGCCGAACTTCTCGACGCTGAAGAGCACGTGGCCTGGCATTGCCCGGCTGCGACTCACATCCACGGCGAACCCGGCCTGGTACCCCGCACCGGCTGCTTTCACCGCGACGAACCACAGCCTGCGTGTGGGATGCACAATGGCCCATTCCGTACGATGCTGCACCGGCAACGGTAGCCCGGCGGCGAGCATCCTCGCCTCACAGTCGGCGCGCTCCGGTCCGAGCTGCTCGAACAGTTCGACTTCGTACTCCGGGTCGTGCCAGAGCAGCCGGGGTCGGGAGGGCGAGGCGGCGGGGGCCACAGGACCCTTGGAGAGTCGAACGGGGATCACACGAAGAAGGCGTTCAATCAACCGCTCCGCTCCACAGCTTGCCTTGCAAGAGCCCAAGGGCGGAAGAGTGCAGGTCGCTGCACGAGCGCAACATGGGGGCTACGTTGCCCTCGTGACCGCGGCCAGCACGAGACCGGGCTCGCGCAGGAGCCGCCTGATCGCTAGCCGTTCGTCCTCGGACAACACTCCGATATGCCATAGGGCGCCGAAGTAGGCTGCCAGCAGGATGGCTCGAGCGGCGAGCGACCACAACACAGTGAACCGGGGCAGGAGCAGCGCGACCACACCGACGGAGATTGCGAGGAGCGAAAGGCGGATCACGGGCGTCCAGCGATAGTGGACCGGCCAGAGCCGCTGCGACAGAGCGTATACCATCCACTCCCGGACGCCAAAGGATGCGACGGTCGCGAGGGCAGCGCCCAATCCCAGGAGGCGGGGGATGAGCAAGGCGTACCCGGCCAAAGCGACTAGCGCGCCCACCCAGTTTGCCAGCGTGTAGTACTCTGTCCGCTCCTGCACTTGCATGCCGATGTTGTGCATGACGGTCCAGGATTGCAGCACGTAGGCGATCAAGATGATCGGCACGAGCCGTCCCGCCGGCAGGAATGCCGGTGCCGCAACGATGCGGAGAAAATCACCTACGAACAGGGTAATGAGCACTCCGATCGTGAGGAGCACGATGCTGAAGTAGATGAAGGCGCGGCTGTACAGCTCGTCGCGATCGGGCCGGTTCGCGATTTCAAAGCGCGCTGGCTCCCAGACGAGTGAGAACGGCAACTCCCCGAGCTGAGCGAGGAGGAAGCCGAATTGATAAGCGAGCCCGTACAGGCCCACGGTCGTGGCATCGGAATCCAGCCTCAGAAAATAGCGGTCGCCGAATGTCATGATGAATGTCGCAACCTGCGTTCCGACGAACGGAATTCCGAAGCGGAGCAGGTCGCGGGCGGCGGACCCAGACAACCGCAGTCCGACTCCCTTTAGCACGTAGATCGTGAGCGCGGCGCCAACGAGGAGATTGGCCACGAGAGTGCTGAGCAGCACTCCCTGAGCGCCTAGGCGCAAGGCCACTACGAAGACGATGTTCAGGCTCACCTGGAGGACGAGCTTCGCCGTCGTGACCCCGACATAGAACAGGGACTTGTCGCGCAGACGCAGATAGGCAAAGGGGACGAGGAGCAGGCTCTCGAAGGCCAGGCTCAATCCCCCGATCCGGACGAGCGTGACCTGCTCCGGGCTGCCGAACGCCACTCGAGAGATGGTGGGCGCGAAGACCAGGATGGCGGTCGCCGCCGTGGCGTAGGACGTGACGAGCACGATCAGAGCCGTTGACAGCACCGCACGGCGCTTTCCTGGCGTGTTGGCCTTGTGGTAGTACCGGAAGATTCCGGCGCCCAGGCGGGAACCCGCCACGATGGACGCCACCTCGAGCACCATGTCGACCAGCTGCAGCAGGCCGTAGTCCGCGGGCGTGAGGTAATGCGTGTAGACCGGCAGCATGATGAACGCCACGGCCTTACTGAGAATGATGCCGCCGCCGTAGACGAGGCCATGCTTGCCGATCCGGCTCATCTGAAACGGCGTCCCGATCGCGGCCGAGCCTTCTCCCGAAGGATAGCTCTGTATGTGGTGCGTTCCGGACGCCGCCAGGCCTACGCCATCAGCCACTGGTCAGATCCTCTTCCGTAAAGGCAGCCAAGAAGCCTCCCCACCGGGCGGTGGGAGCGCTCAAGTAGCCCCGCCTCTGCAAGAGCCGCGCTCGCTAGCCCGAGCCGTGAGGACCAGTTATGGGGGAGCGGGGCGTGTGGCGTAGGCGCGACAGCCGATGGCCCGAGCGGCATGGGACCTGCACTCGACTTCTGGTAACCTTTGTTCCTAACGCACGGAGGTAAGCTTCTGTTGACCCAGGCACTACCGCTCCCCCTGCGAGCGCACCCGATACTCAACCTGGCCGCTATTAGAGAGGCGTGGCGCGAGCGCATCGGGGCGGCTGCCGTGCGGGCCTAGGAGCGCTATGGTCGTCCTGCAAGTCGTCGCCCCAGCCGACTTCGGTGGTCTCGAGCGCGTGGCTCACGCCCTGGCGCACGGGCTCCACGGGCTGGGCCATGACGTGCACGTCGCCATTGTGCTGGATGTCGCCGCGGAGCGGCACCCCTTCCTGACGCCCCTCGCTGACTGCGGCATTGCCACCCATGCGCTCGAGCTGCCGATGCGCGCCTATTGGCGAGAGCGGCGCGCGGTGGCTGCCCTGTGCCGCCGTATCCGCCCGGATGTGATCCACACGCACGGCTATCGGCCGGATGTCGTGGATGCCAGCGTGGCCCGTAAGCTCGGGATTCCAGCCGTCACCACGGTCCACGGCTTCACCGGAGGCGGTTGGAAGAACCGCTGTTACGAGTGGCTGCAGCGTCGCGCGTTCCGGCGGTTCGGCGCGGTCGTCGCGGTGTCTCGGCCGCTCGTCGAGGGCTTGGCCCGGGCGGGCGTGCCTCGGGCGCGTATTCACGAGGTACCGAACGCGTGGTATGAGACGTCCCCACCGCTCGATCGTACGGCTGCGCGGATCGTGCTGGGTCTCCCACAAGACGGCTTCGTGGTCGGGTGGGTCGGGCGACTGAGCCAGGAGAAAGGCCCGGACGTGCTGCTCGACGCCCTGCTTCGCGTGACCGACCTGCCGCTCGTCGTCTCGGTAGTGGGGAGCGGTAGCGAGCGGCTCCGGCTGCAGGCCCGGGCCCGCGCACGCGGGCTGAGCGGGATCGTCTGGCACGGCGCCGTGCCCGACGCGGGCCGGCTGTTCCGAGCGTTCGATGTGTTCGTACTCAGCTCGCGCACGGAGGGTACGCCGATCGTGCTGTTCGAGGCGATGGCTGCCGAGGTTCCCGTGGTCGCCACGCGGGTCGGGGGCGTGCCGGACATCCTATCGCCGAGCGAAGCGGCGCTCGTACCCGCGGCCGACCCGGCGGCGCTGGCGGCGGAGTTGCGCGCGGTCTATCGTGACCCGGGGCAGGCACACGAGCGCGCCCGCCGCGCGCGCGGGCGCCTGGAGCGCGACTTCAGCGTCGCGCCTTGGCTGGCGCGCTACGAGCGAATCTACGAGCTGGTGGGCCGAGCCGCGCCAGCCGCTTTGGTGGGTTGATGGTCGTGTCCGTCATGGTGCTCCTCGGTTGCCTCGGTCTCTGTGTGTACACCTACGTCGGCTACCCCGTGCTGCTCCAGCTCCTGGGGTCGCTCGGCCGCCGGCGCCGAGCGCAGTCGCCGCCCCGGGAGTGGCCCCTCGTTAGCATTACCATCCCGGTTCACAACGAGGCCGAGGTGATTGCGAGCACGCTGGAGCGGATATTGGAGGTCGACTACCCGGTGGAGCGGCGCCAGATCCTCGTCGTCTCGGATGCGTCAAGTGACCAGACCGACGACATCGTGTCCCGGTTCGCGCCTCGGGGGGTCGAGTTGCTGCGGTTGCCGGAGCGGCGTGGCAAAACGACAGCGGAGAACGTCGCGCGGGCCCATCTGCGTGGCGACATCATCGTCAACACCGACGCGTCGGTGCGCATCCACCCGCAGGCGCTCAAGGCCCTCGTCACCCGGTTCGCGGATCCCACAGTGGGCGTGGCGTCCGGTCGCGACGTCAGCGTGACGCACGGCGACCCCCGGGCGAACGCAGGCGAGTCGGCTTACGTCGGTTACGAGATGTGGGTGCGGGATCTCGAAACGCGAGTATCCGGTATCGTGGGAGCATCGGGATGCCTGTATGCCGTTCGGGCGGAGCTGCACCGCCAGGCAGTTCCCGGGGACCTGAGTCGCGATTTCGGGGCCGCGTTGCTCGCCCGGCGCCGCGGGTTGCGAGCCGTGTCCGTGCCCGAGGCGGTGTGCTTCGTGCCGCGCGGCGCCTCGCTCCGCCAGGAGTATCGCCGCAAGGTGCGCACCATGGCGCGTGGCCTGCGCACCCTGTGGGCGCTGCGGGCGCTGCTCAACCCGCTGCGCTACGGCCTCTTCGCCTGGATGTTGTGGAGTCACAAGCTGTGTCGCTGGCTCGTGCCCTGGGCCGCGTTGGTAGCGCTGGGCGCGGTGGGAACGCTCGCGCCGGACACGCCGTGGACGCGCGTCGTGCTGGGAGCGACCGTCGGCGTCGTAGCGCTCGCCGGCGTGGGATGGTGGTGGCCGACCAAGCAGCGGAGGGGTATTCCCGGGATGTTCGCCCTGCCGGCCTATGCCGTGTCCGGCAACATCGCCGCGCTGCACGCCTGGCTGCTTGCCGTGAGCGGTGTGGGTACCGCGGTGTGGGAGCCTACCCGACGCGAGACGACTGCCGAGACCGCCTGACTTGCTTCAGTCCTGAGGTGGCTTACCAGCCGCCCCGGCGGAGCAGCATCACCGGGATCGTGCGCAGCATGATCCGCAGATCCTCGGCTGCCGACTGGCGCCGAATGTACTCGAGATCGAAGGCGACCTTGCGCCGTACGTCGTCGACCGAGCGGTCGTATCCCTGGTTCACCTGGGCCCACCCGGTGATGCCGGGGCGCACCCGCTGACGGCGCTGGTATCCTTCGATCTGCTCGCGCAGGTAAACAAAGATCGCGGGCTGCTCAGGCCGGGGGCCGACGACGTTCATGTCCCCGCGCAGCACGTTGAAGAGTTGGGGCAGTTCGTCGAGCCGCAACTTCCGCAGTACCCGGCCAATGGACGTTACCCGCGCGTCGTCTGGCTCGGCCCAGACCTGGTGCTCGCGCCGTCCCGACGCGACATACATCGTGCGGAACTTGTACATCGTGAACGGCTTGCCGCCCTGGTCGAGGCGGCGGCGCGTGTTGCCGCCAGCGCGTGACAGGGCCCGCCGGTCCAGGCCGACGCGCGTTTGCGTGAACAGCACCGGGCCGCGCGAGGTGAGCTTGATCAGCACCGCGATCAGCAGCAGCAGCGGCAACACTACAATGAGCGCGGCCGCGGCTACGGCGGTGTTCAGCAGGCGCCGTAACCAGCGCTCCCGGTCGCGTGCGCGACGCGACACCACGTGGAGCCGCTCGATGCTCGGCCGGCCTGCTGCGATTTCGATATCCAGCGACGTCGCCATGGCCGGAGCGTTGGGCAAGCCGTGTGCGCGGGCCGTGAGCGAGTCCACGTTGGTTAAGCCCTTGGGGGTCCAGCGGTTGGAATGGTGTCGTTGGGCGGACCGTGGCGCCGTCATGTCGCGCGCGTTCGGCGCGTGTGGGATCGCCGCGACGCCCCGCCGCATGGTCAAACTGTCGCGGCGGGCAACTCGAGCTCGAACGAGAACCGCGTGCCCCAGTGTGGCCGCGTCTCAATCCGCAGCTGCGACCCCATTGCGTGGACGAGCTTGCGGCAGATGGCAAGCCCGAGCCCCGAGCTGGAGAAGTAGTAGCGCGGCCCTGTCGCCCCCTTGCGGAACGGCTGGTACAAAGTCGGCAGCACGGCGGCGTCGATGCCCTCGCCCGAGTCACGGACCGAGAACTCGAGGCGCGTCGCGCCGACCGGCCGGGCGGCGATCTCGACGAAGCCCGCCTCGGTGAACTTGACGGCATTGGTCGCGAGGTTGAGCAGCACCCGTCCCAGCGCGCGGGCGTGGCCGATGCGCCGCTCCGGCACCGGATGGACCAGCTGGACCTCGAGCCGCTTCTCTTCGGCGAGCGGCAGCACCATGCCTCGCACCGAGTTGAGGATCTCGACGACGGAGAAGGGCTGGGGCCCGCGCTCGAGCAGCCGGTCGCCCCCGCGGGCGTGCTCGAGCACGTCACTCGCCGTGGCGCACAGACCAAGCGCCGCACTATAAATGAGCCCCAGCTGGCGGCGCTGGCTATCGGTGACGGGACCGTTTTCCGCGTTCTGCAGCGATTCCGCCAGGAACAGGATCGCGGTGAGCGGGGAGCGCAGGTCGTGCGCCATCTCGACCACGAGCTCCTGCCCATTCGGCCCCGCGAGGCACGCCGCCAGGTCCTGCGGCTCGGGCTCGACCTGTGGAACCGGAGCGGTCGTCGGCGCCTGCCACTCGAGCCGTTCGGCGGTGCTCGTCTTCATGCGTGTGCTCCCTTGGGACTACGAGGTTAGCTCGCCGCCCTCTCCCACCGCTACGCTGTGCTCGGGTACGGCCGGCTCGCGCTCGATCACCCAGCCGGTGCTGGGACTGCGCTGCAGGCCGTGGCGCTCCATCAGTCGGTACAAGGTGGTGCGGTCCACGCCGGCGATGCGCGCCGCCTTGGACATGTTGCCGCCCGCCCGGTTCACGAGCCAGGTGAGATACTGTCGCTCGAACTGGGCGATCACCCGATCGCGGGCGGCGTGATAGCTCTCTTCCAAGAGCGTGGAGATGAGCGACGCGGGGTTCGCGGTGGCCCGGGATTCTCCTTCGCCCGTGAGCTGCAGGTCCTCGGGCCGGATCTCCGTGCCGGGCTCCACGATCACCGCGACGTGTTCGATGGCGTTTTGCAGCTCGCGCACGTTGCCGCGCCAGTTGTGACCGCACAGGGCCCGGATTGCCGCGTCACTGAGTTTCGGGAACGGCGCGCCCTTGTTGCGGTGCCGGATCCAGTACGTGGAGAGGAAGTACTCCGCGAGCAGGGGGATGTCCTCCGGCCGGTCGCGCAGCGGGGGCACTTGGATCGGGACCACGCGGAGGCGGTAATACAGGTCTTCCCGCAGCGTGCCCGCTTTGACGGCCTCCTCGGGGTCACTGTTGGTGGCGGCGATGAAGCGCACGTTCACTACCGCGTCGTTCGTTTCGCTGCCCACCCGGCGCACCACGCCGTCCTGAATAACGCGCAGCAGCTTCGCCTGGATCGGCTTCGACATCTCGATCAGCTCGTCCAGGAACAGCGTGCCGCCGTGCGCCGCCTCGAGCAGGCCGGGCTTGTCTCGCACCGCCCCGGTGAACGCGCCCTTGCGGTGGCCGAACATCTCCGATTCGAGCAGCCCCTCGGGGAGGGCGGCGCAGTTGATCGCCACGAACGGCCGGCTGGAGCGCCGACTGTGATGGTGGATGAATTGCGCGATCATCTCCTTGCCGCTGCCGCTTTCCCCGGTGATGAACACGGACGCGTCGGTCGGCGCCACCTTGCGGGCCAGCTCGATCGCCCGGCGGAACGACGGGGCGGTGCCGAGCAGGGTGATCTTGTCGCTGTGCGCGTGCCGCCGCTCCAGGTCCTCCTGCTGCTCGCGGGTCTCACGGGCCACGGCCAGCGTGTGCACCGCCCGGCCGATCAGCACCTGGAGGTGGGAGGCAGAGAACGGTTTCGGGAGGTAGTCGAACGCGCCCTGCCGCAGCGCCTCGACGCTCGACTCCACGCTCGGATTCCCCGTCATCACGATCACGATGGTGTCGTGGTTGGTGGTGAGCGCCGTGCGGAGCAGCGTCAGGCCGTCGACCTGCGACATGTAGAGGTCGGCGAGCACGATGTCGAACCCGCGGCGTTTCAAGAGGTCGAGCGCTTCCTGCCCGCGGCTGCAGACCGTCACGTCGTAGCCTTCGTGGCGTAGCACCGTCGCGCAGCTCTCGCGCAGCGTGTGCTCATCGTCCACTACGAGGATGCGAATCCGCGCCTTCGCATCGGCCCCGATCGCCAAGAGGGACGTGACGTCCTTCGCCTCGTCACGCGCTCCGGGCCGGGAGACGCCGTTCTGTGCAAGTGGCATGGACATCGGGCTCATTCCAGCTCAGGTTGGTCCCTCCTTACGCAGGGTTCGGGCCAGCCTGTCGCGACGTCGCATCGTGTCAGATTCTCCAGCGATTCCGGCACGAACGCCGGATCGCTCCCCGGGCGCCGTGAACCAGCCGCACCAACCTGCATCCGCTGACGTGCCAGCTGTGCACCGAATTGCGGCATGCCGCACGGGGCTGGCAACGCAAGCACGCCACCGTGCGCGGTATCGGTCTTGCTGTGGTCACGGTGCGACGGTCATGCGGCACAAGGCCGCCCGACCGAACTCTGACTGAACCTTTCGGGAACGCACCAGATGACCATCAGCAACTTGCCCGCTCCGCTCGGCCCGGCACCGATGGCCGCTCCTGGGATGCCGCAGCGGGGCATTTCGGTGTTCGACTTGGACGGTCGGGAGAGCGGGGTCGACTGGCGACGCATCCTCAGCGCCCTGCTTCGCTTCAAATGGCTCATCGCCACGACAACGCTCGTCGGGACGATCGCCGGGGTCGGCGCCACGCGGTTCCTCAAACCCCAGTACTCCGCCCAGGCGAAGATTTGGATCGACGTCGAGGGCCGACGCGGTCCCGAGCGCGGTCCCACGCCGATTCGCTCCGGGCAGCTGCTCGATGCGGAGTCGTGGGTGGATCTGCTGGAGTCCTACGTCGTGCTGGACCAGGTGGTGCGTGACCAGCGGCTGTACGTGTCACCCAACGCGCCGGCGGATGCCCAGGCGGTCGCGAAGTTGGGCGTGGCCGATCAGTTTCAAGCAGGCGCGTACCGTTTCACGGTGGACCATTCGGGGCAGGGGTACACACTCGCCACGGCCGACGGGGTCGAGCTGGAACGCGGTACGCTCGGCGATTCCGTCGGGTCGCGGTACGGGTTGCGGTGGGTGCCGGACGCGAGCACCGTCGCCCCGGGACGGGTCGTCGAGTTCACCCTGACCACGCTGCGCGATGCCGCCACGTCCCTGGGCGAGGGGCTCGACGCGCGGATGGACCAGGAGGGGAGCTTCCTACGCCTCGAGCTGCGAGGCGCCAATCCAGTCGACATCACTGCCATCGTCAACGCAGTGGCGCAGCGCTACGTCACGGTGTATGCCGACCTGAAGCGCCAGAAACTCATCGAGCTCACCAAGATTCTGGGCGAGCAGCTGCAACATGCTCAGGAGAACCTCCACGGCGCGGAGGCCTCCCTGCAGCGCTTCCGGGAGGAAACGATCACCCTGCCGGGCGACCGCCCGAGCGTGGGGGGCGCGTCGGTGGCGGGTGCCGCCGTCGGTGGGCCCGGGGCGACTGGCGCGGTCGCGGCGCGGGATCCCGTGTTCGGCAGCTTCTTCGACATGCAGATCTCCCGGGAACAGGCACGGCGCGATCGGGACGCTTTGGACCGGCTGCTGGCGCAGGCCGGTGACTCGGGGCTGTCGGCCGAGGCACTGTCGGTGGTCGGGCTGGTCCAGGCGAACCCCGAGCTGACACAGGCGCTGACGGAGCTGATGACGAAGCAGGCCGAGCTGCGCGCCCTGCGCTACAAGTACTCCGACGCGTACCCGCCGGTGCAGCGGCTCCTCGGGGAGATCGCGACGCTGCAGCGTCAGACGATCCCGACGCTCGCGCGCCAGCTGGCCGGCCAGCTCGCGGCCAAGGAAACGGAGCTCGGCCGTCGAGTCGATGCCGACTCGCGGACGTTGAAGCAGATTCCCGCCCGCGCCATCGAGGAGGCGCGGCTCCGCCGCGACGCGGCGCTTGCGGAGAACCTCTACCTCAGCCTACAGGGGAAGTACGATGAAGCGCGGCTCGCCGAGGCGAGCACGCTGTCGGACGTGCGCGTGCTGGATTCGGCGGTCGTGCCGCGGCGGCCCGTGAAGAACACGAGGCGGCGGGTGATTCTGCTGGCCTTCTTCGGCAGCTTCGCGATGGCAGTCGTGGGAGCGGTCCTAATCGACCGCGTGGATCCGCGCGTACGCTACCCCGATCAGGTGTCACGCGAGATGGGGCTCACCATCCTGGGGGCCGTGCCGCACATTCGGGCGGGTGCGCGGCCCGAGCGCAGCGGGCGGCGCGTCCGGCCGCCGGAAGACGTGGCGGTGGTGGTGGAGGCGCTGCGCGGTGTGTGCCTGAACCTTGTGTACACCCACGGCGCCGTGGCTCCATTGGTCGTCACCATCACCAGCCCGGGGGCGGGCGACGGCAAATCCTTCCTCGCCGCCAACCTCGGGCACACGTTCGCCGAGGCTGGGCACCGCACGCTGCTGATCGACGGGGACCTGCGACGGGGCGTGCTGCACCGCCGTCTGGGGGCCCGGCGCCGCCCCGGGGTGAGCGACTTCCTGCGCGGCGAGGTCCCAATCGAGGCGATCGTCCAGACCACGCCGTACCCATCGTTCTCGCTGATCGGCTGCGGAACGCGTGCCTACAACGCGCCCGAGCTGCTCGGCTCGCAGACGATGTCACAGCTGCTCACTACGCTGCGCCCGAGCTATGACGTCATCCTCGTCGACAGTCCACCGCTCAGCGCCGGGGTCGACCCGCTGATCCTCGGCACGCTCACGGGCCATCTCGTCGTGGTGCTGCGGACCGGCTTCAGTCATCGCGATATGGCGTCGGCCAAACTCGAGGTGCTGCAGCGGCTGCCCGTGCGCTTGCTCGGAGCGATCCTCAACGCAGTGCCCGCGGGCGAGGCGTATCGCTACTACTCGTACTATCTGCCGGGCTACGAAGCGGTCGACGAGGAGGCCGAGCGCGCGAGCGGTGGAAAGGGTCAGCCGTTCGTGATCTAGGAGGGGGTGGCGGTGGCGCCGTCGTCGAAGCGCCGGAGCCAGTTGGCCCCTTCGGCCCGCCCGGTGCGCAGGGCGGTGGAAGCGCGCACCAGCAAATCCACGGGCTCAATTGGAGCATACCCGACGTTAGCGACGGCCTCGTAGCCGCAGCGCACGCGCAGCGGCGGTTGGGGCTGCGACGCGGAATCGGGGGCCGGCGCCGACGCGGGCGCGGCCCCAGCGCTCGCCTGGACCGTGCTCGCGAGGCGCTCGGCCAGCCGGCGCGCCCCGGCCGCGTCCGTCCCGGGGGCGAGTACTGCGAATTCCGTGGGGCTGAGTCGGCCAACCACGTCCGACAAACGCGCCGACGACTTGAGCGCGTGGACGCAGCGTACGACGACCTGCCCGGCGCTCTCGCTCGCCGACGCCGGGGTTTCGACATCGAGCGCCAGCACCACGCACGCCAGCGCGCCGTGTTCGCGGAACGCCTGGGAACCAAGCTCGCGAGCGCGGCGGGCCAGACCCTGTCGGTTGTAGAGCCCCGTCAGCGGGTCCAACAGGCCTTCCGCACGGGCGCGGTCTGCGTCGAGTTTGGCGCGGACGTACGCCCCGATCTTGAGCAAGATTTCGTCTGCTTCGTGCGGCGGGGCGATGCATTCCCATGCACCGGCCCGGAGCGCCGCGGTCCGCTGATCGCGCGAGGCGTGCTCACGGAAGGCGAGCAGCAGCGGCGTGCTACTCGAGACCCGCGGATCGGCACGCAGGAGCCGGCACAACTCGACCCCCGCCATGTCGGGCAACTCGGCGTCTACGATGACGACGTCGGGCTCGGTGCCGCGGGCGCGCTCCAACGCGTACCGGCCCGAGGGCTCGCGCAGCACGGCGTACCCCGCCGGCTCGAGCAGATTCCTCAGCCAGTTGGTGTCGTCCGGATGGTCGCCTGCGAGAAGCACCAGGGGCAAGCCTGCCCGTGGCGTCTGGTCACTCATGCGGTTCCCCCACATCGGTTTGCGCAAGGGATGCCAGCGTTTCCCTCTGCAAACCCGGGGCCGCGACCATTTGGCGCGGCGTGCCGAGACTGGTTACGCGCAATGCGCCGACTCGGCGCGGCGCAAGTGCCGCGCGGGCGCAACGCGCCTGCGGCGTGCGCGCGTGCTTTGCCGACCGGGAGTGCGGCCGCTAACGCGTTGCGGCGTCGAGTGCTGCCCGGCGGCGCCAAGGCGGCCCTGAATGCTCGGGCCTCAAACTTGAAGCAGCTTTTGCCGCATGAACGCCGCATCCTGCGGAGCAGTGTGAGCGTCGAGGATCCCGCATGTTGTGCAAACCGTGCGAGGACCGGACTCCGGGCGGGTCGCTGACGCGGCGACCCCGGTCCGCTTCCTGCGTTAGCCTGTGCGAGCAGTGTGGCGCGACGATCGTCACGCTGAAGGGCGTCAGGCTGGGTGTGGGAAAGGACACGCTCGCCCAGCTTGCCCGGTTCGGTCTGGCCGTTACGGGAGAAGCCTTGCTGGAACCCAAGCGCGGGAGCACCTGAGCGATGTGCGGTATTGTCGGATACGTCGGGCCGAAGAACGCCGTGCCGGTCCTGCTGGACGGGTTGACGCGCCTGGAGTATCGCGGGTACGACTCCGCGGGCGTCGCGGTGCTGAACGGCCACGGCCTCGAGACGCGCAAGCTCGCGGGCCGCGTCCAGGGGTTGCGCGACCTGTTGGGGCGCTCCCCGGTGCAGGGCAGCTGCGGCATCGGGCACACGCGCTGGGCGACCCACGGTGCCCCGAACGACTGCAACGCGCACCCGCACCTCGACTGCAGCGGCGCCCTGGCGCTGGTGCACAACGGGATCATCGAGAACGCCGACGTGCTGCGCGCGCGGCTCATCCAGGAGGGGCACCGCTTCGCGACGGAGACCGACACCGAGACGCTCGCGCATCTGATCGAGGATTCCCCGGGCGCGACGCTTGAGGCGCGGGTCATCGCGGCGTTGGGGCACGTCGAAGGCACCTACGGCGTGGCCGTGATCGCGGAGAGCGAACCTGGAAAGATCGTCGTCGCGCGCCGCGGCTCGCCGGTCCTGTTGGGGGTCGGGGACGGCGAGTTCCTCGTCGCCTCGGACGCGAGCGCGGTATTGGCGCACACGCGCTCCGTCGTCTACCTGAACGACGGTGACGTGGCCGTCGTGACCTCGGACGGCTACCGCGTGCTCGACTGCGAGGCGCGACAGCAGGACCGCGCCGTGGACGACATCGAGTGGGATCTCGAGGCGCTCGCCCTCGGCGGGTACCCGCACTTCATGCTGAAGGAGATTTGCGAGCAGGCCGAGACGGTGCGCAGCACGTTGCGCGGGCGACTGCTGTTCAGCGAGGGCACTGCGCGCCTGAACGGGCTCAACCTTACGCCGGCCCAGTGCGCGCGCATACGCCGCATCGTGATCGTGGCGTGCGGCACCTCGTGGCACTCCGGCCTCGTGGGCCGTCACGTCATCGAGGAGCTCGCCGGCATTCCCGTCTCGGTCGAGTACGCCTCGGAGTTCCGGTACCGGCGGCTGCTGCGCGTGCCGGGAACGCTGACGATCGCGATCTCGCAGTCCGGTGAGACAGCCGATACGCTCGAAGCGCTGCGCGTGGCGAAGGGAGCGGGCTCGACCGTCGTCGGCATCGTGAACGTGGTGGGCTCGACCATCGCGCGCGAGTCCGATGGCGGCGTCTACCTGCACGCCGGGCCCGAAATCGGCGTCGCCTCCACGAAAGCGTTCACCTCGCAGCTCGTGGCACTGGTGCTGCTCGGGCTGTACCTGGGCCGGCAACGCGGCCTCGCGGCGGAAGAGGGGCGGCGGTTGGTGGAGCAACTCGCAGGCCTCCCCGATCTGGTGGCGCGGGCGCTCGAGCTGGACGGTGAAGTGGCCCGGCTCGCTGAGCGCTACGCCGATGCGACCAACGCCCTCTACCTCGGTCGCGGGGTGAACTTCCCCGTGGCTCTCGAGGGCGCGCTCAAGCTCAAGGAGATTTCCTATATCCACGCCGAGGGGTATCCCGCGGCGGAAATGAAGCACGGCCCGATCGCGCTGATCGACGCGAACATGCCGGTGGTGTTCCTCGCGCCCAAGGATCAAGTGTACGCCAAGGTCGTGTCGAACATGCAGGAGGTGCGGGCGCGGGGTGGTCGAATCATCGTGGTCACGAGCGAGGGAAACGGGGATCTGCGGCACCTGGTGGACCATCAGCTGTGCGTGCCCGCCGCGGCGCCGCTGCTCTCGCCGCTCTTGACCGTGATCCCGCTTCAGCTGTTGGCCTATCACATCGCCGTGCGGCGGGGGTGCGACGTGGATCGCCCCCGCAACCTGGCGAAGAGCGTGACGGTGGAATGATGATCCAACGTTTGGTCGTGCGCCTCGCGGCGCTGATAGTGATCGCGGGCCCACTCGCGGCCCAGATTGCGAAGGCGACCCCAGCGACCGGATTCCAGGTCGGGGACCAGATCTCGCTCCAGGTGGACGGGGACACGCTGTTTACCAAGACCTTGACCGTGGGACCGGGGCCCGCGCTGACGCTGCCCGTGATCGGCGTGATTCCGCTCGCCGGCGTGCAACGCGTCGACGTGGAGACGTACCTCACCCAGCAGCTGGGGCGGTACATGAAGAGCCCGGTGGTGCACGCGAAGGCGCTGGTGCGGCTCTCGATCCTCGGGGAGGTGGAGCATCCGGGCTTCTACGCTGTCGCCGCGGACGTGGTGATCGGAGACGCGCTCATGGTGGCGGGCGGCCCGACGCGCGACGCCAAGGTGGGCGACTGGCGCATTGAACGAAACGGCGAGCGAGTGTGGGTCGGCGATCCGCTGCGGCAGGCGATCGCGCAAAACATGACGATCGACCAGATGAATCTGCATACCGGGGACCAGATTGTCGTGCCGCGAGAGATGCGGAGGGATTCAGAGGCGACGTGGCGCATCATCGGGATTCTGGTGACGCTCCCGGTAGCGATCTACGGCCTCACGCGGCTGGGACACTAATGCGCATCCTGTCCGTCGTCGGGGCACGCCCCAACTTCATGAAGCTGGCTCCGGTGGATCGAGAGTTCGCCCGGCGCCGCGACGTGGAGCACGTCATCGTGCACACCGGGCAGCACTACGATCCGGAGATGTCGGACCTGTTTTTCGAGGAGCTCTGGATCCCCGCGCCCGACTACCACCTCGGCGTCGGCTCGGGCTCGCATGCGCAGCAGACGGCGGCCGTGATGCAGCGACTCGAGCCGATTCTCACCGAGCTCCGCCCCGACCTCGTGCTGGTGTACGGCGACGTGAACTCCACGCTCGCCGCGGCGCTGGTCGCGGCCAAGCTCGGACGGCGCGTGGGGCACGTCGAGGCGGGGCTGCGCAGCGGCGACTGGACGATGCCGGAGGAGATCAACCGTGTCGTGACCGATCGGCTGTCAGAGCTGCTGTTGACTCCGTCCCGCGACGCGGGCGACAACCTGGTCGCGGAGGGGATCTCCGTCGATCGCATTGAGTTCGTCGGAAACGTCATGATCGACTCGCTGTGCTGGGCCCTGCCGCAGGCGGCGAAGCGCGACGTCGCAGCGCGATACGACGTCCGGGGAGTCGGCTACGCGGTCGTCACGTTGCACCGCCCGGCGAACGTCGACGATCCCGCGGTGCTGCGCGAGCTGCTCGCGGCGCTCGACCAGATGGGCCGCAAGATGACAGTACTGTTCCCCGTGCACCCGCGCACACGCGAGCGCGTGCAGACGCTCGGTTTCCGGCCGGACCCGAGCGGCGACCTGCGCCTACTCGAACCGCTCGGCTACCTCGACATGCTCGGGCTGGTCGCGGCCGCAGCACTGGTCATCACCGACTCGGGCGGCCTGCAAGAGGAGACGACGTTCCTGGGCGTGCCGTGCGTGACGGTGCGGCCTAATACGGAGCGGCCGGTCACCTGTTCGCACGGGACCAACCGCCTGGTGGCGCCGCGGCGGGACGTGCTGCTCGGCGCGGTGGAGCGGGCGGTTGCGTGCCGCTCTCCCGCGCGGCCGCTGATCGAGCGGTGGGATGGCCACGCGGCCGAACGGATCGTCCGTGTGCTGTGCGACGGCGAGCTCGACGCGGCGGAAGCGCTACCCCATCCGCCGCGGCGCGCGCGCGCCGTGCCCCGGCCGCTCGTGGCGAGCTGAGGTCGTGGTGCGAGATATGCGATGCTGACGAACATCGTGGACTCCACGGACGCGGTCGGAAGCGTGGGGCACACGTTGCAGGCTGTGCACCGGTCGGGCTGACCGGGCAGACGAGTTTCGTAACCCAAGGAGGTATGCCGCTGAAGGAAATCCAATGCCCGCGGGGAGTGGACCGCACGCCGCTCCCCGCGGCGTCCGCCCGCTGCAGCGCCACACCCACAACCGGTTCCCTCGGGCTGCGAATCCGCGCCGCGCGCGTCGTGGCATCCCATTTGCTCTTTCGACGAGTCGGCATCCGATGTGTGAGGGAGGTGGCAACACCGGGGAGATCGGACCGACGAGTTGACCATGCGCGGATTGCGTCCCTCCTACGAAGAGCGGGGTGGGGACCCCCATGGTGGCCCGACTCCCCACGCCCTCTTTCGGTGCGGGGGTGAGTCATCTGTCGCCCCAATATGCTGCGCCGACGCCTCAGGACGCGACGACGTAACTTTCCAACAGCTTCCCTGACAACAGAATACGCCGCCTCACCGTGGGCGGTATTTTGGCACTAGCCTTGCTGTTGCGCCGCGGCAACATTCCAATCCCAAGGATCCGCCGCCATGGCTGCAAAAGGGAAAGACCCCCAAGCTCCCTCGCTCGATCCGCAGGCTCAGTCAGAGTCCACGGCGGCACTGCTGCGCGAGCTGGTCGCGCACCTCCGCCAGAATCGGACGCAACTGCGCGAAGAGTGGGCGCGCCGCATCACCCGGGCGCAGCTCCTCACGGCCATGACGGAGGAGGAAATCTTCGCCGAAGCGACCTCGGTGTACGACAACTACGTGGAGGCGCTCGAGACGGGGACGTTCGAAGCGTTACAGGCGTACGCCCGCAACCTGTCGGAGCGCATCATTCCGCGCGGCGTCGAGACGCACGAGGTCGTCGGCATCGTGCTGCTGTTGCGCGACGTGCTGGCGCGCTCGCTGTTCGGCAAGTACCACGAGGACTTCGACAAGCTGAATCGGATCCTCGACGCCTACGAGCCCGCCGCCAACCGGGTCGCGAACACGGTGGCAGTGGGCTTTGTGCAGGAGCGCGAGCGCATCATCCGCCAGCAGCAGGAGGCGATCCGCGAGCTGTCGACGCCGGTGCTGCAGGTGCGCGAACGACTGCTCATTCTCCCCATCATCGGCGTGATCGATCCGCAGCGGGCGCGCCAGCTGACGGAGCAGCTGCTGCGCGCCATTCGTACCAACCGTGCCAAAGTGGTCGTGATCGATATCACCGGTGTGGCGGCCATGGACTCGAACGTCGCGAACCACCTGGTGCAGACGGTCGAGGCGTCGCGCCTGCTGGGCGCCACGGTGATCGTCACGGGCCTCTCGCCCGAGATCGCGCAGACGCTGGTGACGATCGGCGTCGACCTGAGCGAAATGGCCACGGTGGGCGACCTGCAGGGCGGCATCGAGGAGGCGGAGCGGCTGCTCGGCTACAAGGTCGTGCCGCTGGAAGAGCCGGTCCCGAAGGCGTGACGGTGCACCCTACTTCGTAGACGGAGGGCGTGGTGGAAGTTCCTATCCTGAAGCAGGGGCTCTATCTCATCGCGTCCATCCAGTCGGCGCTCACCGACGCCGATCTGTCGGCGTTACGCGAGGCCCTGATCGAGCGCGTCGGGAAGTATCGCGCCCGCGGTGTGATCGTCGACGTGACGGCGCTCGACGTCATGGATTCCTTCGCCGTGCGCACGCTGCGCGACATCGCGCACATGGCGCGGTTGCGCGGGGCCGAAACGGTGATCGTCGGCATCCAGCCCGAGGTCGCCTTCGCGATGGTGCAGCTCGGCCTGACGCTCAAGGGCGTCTCGACCGCACTCGACCTCGAGGAAGGGCTCGCCTTTTTGGATCGGCAGGGCCGGGAGCGCCTCGACCGCGTGCAAGGACGGGGTACCCGTGGGGGCACCACCCGTGGCTGAAGAGCTGCTCGTCGCGATCACGTCCGACGTCGACGTCGTGAGCGCCCGGCAGAAAGGGCGGGAGCTCGCGGCCGAGGCAGGGTTTTCGAGCGGCGACCAGACCGTCATCGCCGCCGCCATCTCCGAGATCGCTCGCAACATCTTGATGTACGCCAAGCGTGGCGAGATCGCGCTGCGCATCGTGATGAACGGGGACCTCGATGGACTGATCGTCGTGGCGCGCGATCAAGGGCCGGGGATTCCCGACGTCACCCGTGCGCTGCAGGATGGCTACTCGACGTCGGGCGGGCTGGGTCTCGGGCTGCCGGGCGCGCGGCGCTTGATGGACGACTTCGACGTCGTGTCCATTCCCGGCAAGGGGACAACCGTGACGATGAAGAAATGGCGCCGCCGGCATGCGTCGTGACGCGTCAGTGGACGCGCCTCCCGTGATCGACTGGGGGGTGGCCACCCTAGCGTTGGCCGGCGAGATGGAATCGGGCGATCTCCATCTGGTGAAGCGGGTGGGGCGCGGCACGCTGGTCGCCGCGGTGGACGGGCTAGGGCACGGAGCGGAAGCGGCCGCCGCCGCCCGCGCGGCCGTGGCGGCGCTCGACCAGTACGCGGAGGAGTCCCTGCTGCCCCTCGTGCGACGTTGTCACGACGCGCTCGCCGGCTCGCGCGGCGTTGTGATGAGCCTCGCCTATGTCGGCGGCGTCCAGCCGTCGCTCACCTGGCTGGGCGTGGGGAACGTCGAGGGGGTCGTGCTGCACGCAGCACCGAATAAGCGCCCCGCGCGCGCCTCGCTCGTGACGCGCGGCGGCATCGTCGGCGGCACCACGCTACCACCGCTGCGTCCCGACGTCGTGTCGATCGCGCGCGGGGACCTTCTCATCTTCGCCACCGACGGCATCCGCGGTGGATTCACCGAGGGACTCCCGACCGATGCGACCCCACAACAACTCGCCGACGAGATCCTCGCCCGGTATGGCAAGGGCACGGATGATGCGCTCGTCCTGGTCGCGCGCTACGCGGGGGGCGGGTCCGGTAGGGCATGAGCAGAGTGGTACCGAGCGGCTCTTCCGCGACTCCGTCCGCCACACCGCGTAAGGAGGAGAGGCAGGTGTTGCGGATTCTCGCCGTGGGCGCTGAGGGCGGCGGCAGCGGGGGCCTGCTCCACGGCATCCGCCAGTGGGTCGGCGAGGGCGGTGTCGAAATCGAGGCCGCTCCGGACCTGCCGCGGGCCGTGCGCCAGCTAGGCACCGGGCGGTGGCACGTCGTGGTCGCCGTGCTGGGCGAGCACGCGGACGACGATCTTGCCTGGTGGGTGGATACACTGCGCGGCGCGACCGCCGCGCCGCGCCTGATCGCCGTCGCACACGGCCCGTCGATGGGCCTGGTGCTGCGGGCCGAAAAACTGGGAGTGCTCGACGTGCTCCCGCTCCCGGTGCGGCGTGAGGATTTCCTGCGCGCGCTGCGCCGCGCGCGCCCCATCACCGAAGCCGCGGTCACACTGCCCGTCGTCGAGCCGCATGCCGTCGGAGAGTACGCGCTGGTGGGCCAGAGCCCGGCGATGCTCGACGTGTACAGACTGGTCGCCCGGGTCGCCCCGAGCACGGCTACGGTGCTCGTGCAAGGCGAGTCGGGCACCGGCAAGGAAGTGGTCGCCCGCGCGATCCATATCAACGGGCCGGTGTCGTCCGGGGCGTTCGTCGCCGTCAACTGCGCTGCTATCCCTGAGAACCTACTCGAAAGCGAGCTGTTCGGGCACGAGAAAGGCGCCTTCACCGGGGCGGTCATGCGCAAGATCGGCCGGTTCGAGCAGGCCGTCGGCGGCACGTTGTTTCTCGACGAGATTGCGGATATGAGTCTGGCGCTGCAGGCCAAGATCCTGCGGGCGGTCCAGGAGCGGGAGATCGAGCGCGTGGGCGGCACCGACACGATTCCCGTCGACGTCCGGCTGATCGCGGCGACCAACCGCGACCTCAAGGAAGCCATCAAACAGGGGCGGTTTCGGGAGGACCTGTACTACCGGCTGGCCGTCGTCCTGATCCGTCTGCCGCGGCTCGGGGAGCGCGGGGAAGACCTCCTCCTCCTCACTGCCTACTTCGTCCGCCAGTTCGCCGAGCGATACGGGAAGCAGATCCACTCGATCTCGGATCGGGCGCTCGAGCTGCTGCGCAACCACGCGTGGGTCGGGAACGTCCGCGAGCTGCGCAACGTCATCGAGCGAGCGGTGATCGTGGCCACGGACGACGTGCTGCGCGCCGAGCACCTCCCCGAGGAGTTCCGCGGCGAAGAAGCGACGCTCCCCGACCGGCCGGAGGGGGCGCTGCTCACGCTCGCGGAAGTCGAGGCGCGCCACATCACGCGCGTGCTGACGCAGACCAACGGGCAGATCGGTGCGGCGGCGGAGATTCTCGGGATCCATCGCAATACGCTGACGCGGAAGATGAAGGAGTACGGCCTGTGACGCCCCCGCTGCCCCCGGTGCGGGTCGAGAAGGCCCTCGCGCTGCTTCCCGATGTCGAAGCGCTCGGCCCGTTGCGGGCCCTGCTCGTCTCGATCTCGCGGCCCGACGAGCGGGCGTTGTGGTCGAGCTCCGGCCCGTATCTCACCCTCGGGAAGCGCGGCGTCCAGCCGGAGGAGCTGCGGCGCCGCATGCCGCAGGCGTTCCACGTGATCACCGAGCACCTCCAGACGCTGTACCGGGCGTACGTCGAGGCGCTCGAATGCCAGCAGCGGGGAGACGGAGCCGGGGCGGTCGCGGCGCTGGTGCGCGCCGGCCGCGGCGAAGAGCGCGTCGGCCGTCTCAGCCAGGCACGGGCGTGGTACGACGTCGCACTGCGTGTCTCCCAGGCCCTGCAGGACCGCCGTCCTGAGGTGGAGTCGCTCCGCTCGCTCGGGGAGCTCTTTCTGCGGTTGGGGCAATACGCCGAGGGGGCCCGTCACTTCCAGCGGGCGCTGGCGATCGCGGAAGCAGAGTTCGACCAGCCAGGCGCTATCGCGGCGTGCGAGGGATTGGGTGACGCGGCGCTCGCCCAGAGCCAATGGACGGGCGCCCAGGCGTGGTACGCCCGCGGGCTGCGACTCGCCACCGCGGGGGGCGACCAGCGCCAGATCGGCCGCCTTGAGCGGGACCTCGGCGTGCTGGCGCGCCATCAAGGCGACTCGACCGTCGCCGGCGAGCATCTGCGGAAGGCGCGCGAGTGCTTCGAGTCCGTCGACGCCGCCGAGGAGATGGCCGGACTCCTGAACACCCAGGGGCAGCTGGAAGCGCAGCTGGGCCGTCCCCAGGCGGCGTCGGGCGCGTACCGGGAGGCGCTCGCGTGGCTGCAACGCGCCCCCCGCGACGCCGGACTGGAAGTCTCGATTCGCTTGAACCTCGCCGAGCTGCACCTGGAGGCGGGGCGGTTCCTGGACGGCGAGGAGGAGATGCGCCGCGCCGAGCAGGTGGCGATCGCGGGCAATCTCACCGGCCGGCTGGTGCAGATCTACACACTGATGGGGAAGTTGCGCGGCCGGCAGCTGGACGAAACGGGATTCGTCTTCTTCGAACAGGCGATCGAGCTGAGTCGCATGCTCGAGCCCTCCCCCACCACCGAAGCCCAGGTGTACGTCGAATACGGCCTGTTTCGCGAGCGCCTGGGCCAGCGGGAAGAAGCGCGCGCGTACCTGGAACGTGCGCGGGAGCTCTATGGCAGCGTCGGCGATGCCGCCGACCGCCGACGGGTGGAGGCGGAGCTCGAGAAGATGACGGCGTAGTCGCCCTACGCCAGTCCCAGGCGCTTTTCGATGTGTCCTTTGACCGTGGGCGTGATGATGCCGCGCTGCAACGCGTCGGTAAGAGCCTGTGCGACGGCGCCGCGGTCGGCGTCCAGCTTCTGCTCCCGCAGCTCCCGGATCGCGCGGGCGAGACGTTGATCGTACTCGCTCGTCTTCAGCTGTCCCGCGTCCATCTGCTGTTTCAGCGCGTCCAGCTGCTTGATGAAGCGTTCCAGCGAAACCGGTGCCATCGGATCACTCCTTGGGTGTTGTGACGAGCTATCGTCGAGCTGCCGCGAGCCGGCGCACCTCGGCGTGGCGGAAGCACTTCACGAGATGGTCGTTGACCATCCCCACCGCCTGCATGAACGCATAGCAGATCGTAGGGCCGACGAACCGGAAGCCGCGCTGGACGAGCGCGGCGCTCATCCGATCCGATTCGCGGGACCGGGCGGGCAGGTCTCGCAGGCTGCGGCGGTGGTATTGCTTCGGCGCGCCCGCCACGAAGCTCCACAAGAACGCATCGAACGAGCCGTCGTGCTCCACGAAGGCGAGAAACGCGCGCGCGTTGGACACGGCGGCCCGCACCTTTTGGCGGTTGCGCACGATCCCGGGATCGCGGAGCAGCTGCGCGATCTTCGGCGCGTTGTAGCGCGCCATGCGCTCCGGGTCGAAGCCGTCGAACGCCTCCAGGAACCGCGCCCGCTTGTGCAGAATCACCGCCCATGACAGACCCGCCTGAAAGCCGTCCAGTACGAGCTTCGCGAACAGTTCCCGGTCGCCGTGCAGCGGGACGGCCCATTCGCGGTCGTGGTAGGCCAGCATCAGCGGATCGTCGGAGCCTGCCCAGCAGCGTTGCTTCATGGCGGCGGGTAAGATAGCACGAAGCAAGGCGTAGCACGAAGGCGTTGCACGAAAGGGGTCACGCGAAGGCGTCATGAAATACTTGCAAGTGACGGAGCGCGAGGGCCGCTACATCAGCGAGCTGCGGGAGGCGGCTGTGCCGCAGCCTCGGGCGGACGAGGTACTGGTGCGCGTGGCGGCCTCCGGGCTCAACCGCGCCGACCTGTCGCAGATCGCGGGACGTTATCCCCCGCCGCCCGGAGAGCCGGAGATCCTGGGGCTCGAGGTCGCGGGGACGCTGCCGGGCTCCGACGAGCGAGTGTGCGCGCTGCTCGCCGGCGGGGGTCACGCCGAGTACGTCGCCGCGCCGCTAGGGCAGGTATTCCCCGCGCCGCGCAGGCTCGATCTCGTGGCCGCGGCGGGCATCCCCGAAGCGTTCCTCACCGCCTTCGTCACCCTGGTGGTGGAGGGCGGCGTCTCCGCCGGCGATGGGGTGTTGATCCACGCGGGCGCGTCGGGGGTGGGGTTGGCCGCGATCCAGCTGGCGAAACTCGTGGGCGCCCGAGTGGCCGCCACGACGCGCACGGCGGGCAAGCTCGCCGCAGTCACGGCGGCGGGCGCGGATCTCGCGCTGCTCAGCCCGGACGTCGCGCCGCAGATCGAGCAGCGGTGGGGCCCGGACAGCGTGACGGTCGTGCTCGATCCGATCGGCGCCGCGACGCTGCCGGGTGATCTCACCGTGCTGGCACCGGGGGGCCGGATCATCACTATCGGGACGCTGGGCGGTGCGTCCGCCCATCTCGATCTTTCCCTGGTCATGCGGAAGCGAGCGCGACTCATCGGCTCCACGCTGCGGGCCCGCCGCCGCGCCGAGAAAGCCGCGCTGGTCGCGCAGTTCCGCCGGGACATCCTGCCGGCGTTCGACGGCGGAGCCTTGCGCGTGACGCTCGACTCGGTGTTCCCGCCGGCGGAGGCCGTCGCGGCGTTTCAGCGCATGCGCGACAACGCGAACACGGGGAAGATCGTCATCGCTTGGCGCTAGCCGGTGCGGCCGGTCAACGTGATCCCGTTCCCACCGCGGGCTGCGGCGCCGGCGTGGCGCGGGCCAGGAAGATGCCGTTGAAGAAGAGCTTGAAGGTCCCGTGCGGCTGCCCGCGATTCAGGATCTCGGGCCCGAACAGCAGCAGCTTCCCGCCCTTGTCGCCGATCGGCGCCTCGACGGCCGCGACGCCGTCCTTGAGATACTGTTGGCCCCACGCCCAGCCACTGCGCAGCGGGTGGTCCGACTCGAACCACGCCAATGGGCGCACGCCGGCAACGGCCGCGTCGGGGCGGAGGTCGAACACCGGACTGTTGTCGAAGAACACATCGACCCGCCCCGGCATGCCGTAGGTGAGCGGACGCGTCGTGTCGACGCGTGCCTGGAGCAGCGAGCCTGGCACGTAGAACTTGGAGCGGGGAAGGGGCTTGCCGTCCGACACCAGGTGACTCGCCAGCGGGAGCCCGATGTGCTGGCCCAGGCCGGTCGAGCTGCCGATCGCGATGATGGTGCCGCCGTCGGTGAGGAACTGGCGCAACAGCGGCACGGTCTTCTGCACGCTGACGCGCCCGAGCCGATTCTTGAACTCCGCGGGAATCGTTTCGGGCGGCGGCGGCGGCCCGAAGAAGTCGTCCGGCTGATCCCGGTCGTTCTGCGGGATCGCGCCGTCGGGGAAGACGAGCACGTCGTAGCGGTCGGCGAGCTTGCCGGCGTCGAGCGTCGACGGGTACACGACCTCGAAGGGAAACTCGAACCGCTCGAGCAACCAGCGGGTCCAGCCGGACGGAATCGATCCCCCGTAGCGGTCCCACAGCCCGATGCGCACGGGGCGAACGCGCAGCGCGGGAGCCGGACGCGTGGCGAGCCCGTCGAAGCTCAGGCCCAGGTCGGTCGCGAGCCCCCGCACCAGCGGGATGCTCGCAGGCGTGGCCGGAATGAAGATCGTGCCGGCCGGGTAGTCGCGGCCGTTCGCCGCGACCGGCTGCACCAGCCAGTCGACTTCCTCCCCCTTGGCGAGCAGTCGATTGGTGGCGATCGCGGCGTCGTTCACGCGATGACTCAGCAGGAAGCCGGTGGCCCCGTCCGCGTGGCTGACCGTCCCCGGGGGCGGCGTCGCGGTGTCGCGCACCGGCTCGAACGATCCGTCGAATCGGTCCAGGATGCGATCGAAGCTCACGCCCATCTGATAGGCCAGGGTCCAGCCCGCGTTGTCGTACGGTGGGATCGGCGGCCCGCCGGGAAACTGGAAGTCGTTGGGGTGGTCTTGCGGCTCGAACATGTCGAGAACGTGCGGACGGAACGCCTGGGCGGCCGGTACGATATAGGACTGCGCGGGATAGTGCCGGCCCGCCACGTCGAAGTCCCCCGCCGCCCGCAGCACCGTCACGCCGTTCTTGATCAGGGTATTCACGAACTTGGTGGCGGTCGGGAAATCCGCCTGGTCGGACGGGAGAATGTAGCCGCGCGGGTCGCGCTGCGCCGGATCGTGCAACAGGCCGAAGTATTTCGCCGGCACGCGGCCGTCCCGGGTGCGCGCAGTCCGGATGGTGTCGAGCGCGCTGTCCTTCAGCGCCGCCGCCTTGACGGCCTCGATGACCTGCGGGTGCACGGTCCAATGATCCGTGCTGCCGCGCTCGATCGCATTCTTTCCCATACGGTAGATGTTGTAGAGCAGCGTCTCGCGATAGCGGGAGGCGTAATCGAGGATCGCCCGATTGGCGGTGATCGAGTAGTCGATCGACTGCCGGAAGTGCCACTGTTGCGGCTCGATGGGTGCGGGCAGGTCGCCCTTGGGCAGCGCGCGGTCCGGCACGAACGGAATGTCGATGGGCGTCGGGTTGCCGATCGCCTCGGTCAGGAGCCCGATCATGTTGTGGAAGTACGCCGTGGTGCGGAGCCCGCCGTTCCACCACGTCGAGTACGGCGCCCCGGAGCGCATCGTCGCTCCGGGCTTCCCCTCCGCGAGGAAGCGCTCGTGCATCGCCGCCGCGACCATGTCGATGCCGATCGGCACGAGCGGGTCGAAGTAGTAATTGAACGGATCGCGGAACGGCGGCGCGAACAGCACCGTACCGGCAGGACCCGTCTGGTGGTGATTGTAGACGATTTGCGGAAACCATTCCCGGAACATGACCCTGGCCATGTTCTCGGTCTCGGGCTGGGTCACCATGTAGAAGTCGCGGTTGTTGTCGTGCCCGATGTATTTCTGGTACAGCCGCGGGATGCCCGCCGTCGAGCGCTTGAGCGAGTCCGACTCCCGCATGTACCAGCTCGAGACCAGCTCCATGCCGTCGGGGTTGGCGTGCACCGCGAGCAGGATGACGTCGTCGAGGATGCGGCGGGTCTCCGGGTCGTCCCGGCTCACCATTTGATACACGAGCTCCAACAGTTGATGCGCGCCCAGCACCTCGGTGGCGTGCAAGCCACCGTCGATCCACACTGCCGCCTTCCCTTCGCGGGCCAGGGCGTGCGCCTGCTCGTCGGTGAGCCCCTGCGCGAGCGCCAGCCGCCGCGCAATATCTTCGTAACGCGCGAGGCGCTTGTGGTTCGCCGGCGCCGTGATGATCGCCATGAGCTGGGGCCGCCCTTCGGCGGTCTTGCCGATCTCGCGCAGCACCATGCGCGGCGACTCCCGGGCGAGCGTCCGCCAGTAGGCCTCGAGCTGCGTGTAGGTCGCGAGGTGATAGTCCGCCCCGACGTCGAAGCCCAGGGCTTGTCGCGGTGTCGTGACGCGGTGCTGCGCCGGGGCCGGCGGCGCCACCAGGGCGGCCGCGACGAGCAAGACGGTGATTCTCGGCATATCGAGGACTCGCAATTCGGAGGGGGCGTGCAGTAAACTATCTGGGCACGGTCACTGTGCTAGGCGGGATGACTCACGTCGTGATGCGTATCCGCAACACCGTACTCGCACTGCTGGCGGTCGCCGCCGCGGGGCCGGGTGCCGCTCAAACGCCGGCCCCCGACAGCGTGTCGGCAGGCCTCTACGCCGCGGCCGGCGCCGGGATGCTCAGCCCGGCGGCGCGGCGCGCCGTGCCGTTCGTGTACGTGCCGAACAGCAAAGACGGCACGGTCACGGTGATCGACCCATTGACCTACCGCGTCCTGCGCAGCTTTGCGACCGGCGCCCTGCCGCAGCACGTGGTGCCGTCGTACGATCTCCTGACGCTGTGGGTGGCAAACAACCTGGGGAATACGCTCACGCCGATCGATCCCGCCAACGGCCGCGAAGGGCCGAGCGTGCCGGTCGCCGATCCGTACAACCTGTATTTCACTCCCGACGGCCACTGGGCCATCGTCGTGGCCGAGCGGCTCCGGCGGCTCGACTTCCGGGACGCGCACACGATGGCCCTCGTGCAATCGGTCCCGGTCGAGTGCAGGGGCGTGGACCACATGGAGTTCAGCGCCGACGGGCACTTCGCCATCGCCACGTGCGAGTTCTCGGGCGAGCTGCTGAAGCTCGACCTCGCGACCCGCCGGGTGGTCGGGTACCTGCTGCTCGATCCCGACGGGCTGGGCGCCCGCGCGATGCCGCAGGACATCCGTGCGTCGCCCGACGGGCATGTGTTCTACGTGGCCGACATGATGGCGAACGGCGTCTACCTGGTGGACCCGGACGCTTTCCGGCGTGTCGGGTTCGTCGCGACCGGCAAAGGCACGCACGGCATCTACCCCAGCCGGGACGGGCGCCGGATGTACATCAGCAATCGCGGCTGGAATACCACTGCGGGCGGCCGCCACGGGCCGGGGAGCATCACCGTGCTCGATCCCGCGACGCAGCGGATCGTCGCCACCTGGCCGGTGCCGGGCGGCGGGAGTCCCGACATGGGCAACGTGACTGCCGATGGCCGGGAGCTGTGGCTATCGGGGCGCTACGACAGCGAGGTGTACGTCTTCGACGCCCAGACGGGCCGGCTCACCCACCGCATCGCGGTCGGCCGCGAGCCGCATGGGCTTTGCGTGTGGCCGCAGCCCGGGCGTTACTCGCTGGGGCACACGGGGAACATGCGATAAGACAAGGACGTCAAGCAAACGACGTCACGCAACGACGTCACGCAACAACGTCAGGCAACGACGTCACGCAACGACGTCACGCAAGAACGTCACGCCACAACGTCCAGCAGAGGCATCGCGGAGAGACGTGTGAATCGCATCGAGGGGAAGCTGATTCTGATCACGGGGGCGAGCTCGGGGATCGGGGCGGCGTGCGCACGCCGCTTCGCCGCGGAGGGCGCGAAGCTGGTGCTGTGGGCGCGCCGCGTCGATCGACTCGAGCGGCTCAGCGCCGACTTGCGCGAGCGCCACGCGACATCGGCGCTGCTCGCGCAGGTGGACGTGCGCGATCGAGCGGCGGTGAACCGCGCCGCCGGAGACCTCGTGGCCGGCGGGCACGTGCCGGATGTTCTCATCAACAACGCCGGTCTCGCGAGCGGGATGTCCAAGATCCACGAGGGCGACCCGGAGGACTGGGATCGCATGATCGACACGAATCTGAAGGGGTTGCTCAACGTGACTCGTGCTATCCTGCCGCACATGGTGGCGCGGCGGCGGGGCCACGTGGTGAACCTCGGCTCGACCGCCGGGCACATGACGTACCCGCAGGGTAACGTCTACAACGCCACGAAGTACGGCGTGCGCGCGCTCTCGGAGGGGATGAACCTGGACGTGGCGGGGACGCCGATCCGCGTCTCGAGCGTCGATCCGGGGTTCGCGGAGACGGAATTCTCCGAGGTGCGGTTCCACGGCGACGCGGCGCGCGCCAAGGCGGTGTATCGCGGGTTCCAGCCGCTCACCGCCGACGACATCGCGGATGCGATCGCGTACGTCGTCAACCTGCCCGAGCACGTCAACGTCCTCGACATGGTGATCGTGCCGACGGCGCAGCGGAACGTGTACGTGGTGGACCGCAACGAGTCGTGACGGCGGGTGTGGCCGGGGGGCAGCAACGTCGCGCCGGCGACGAGCCGGAACCTGGTGCCGCGCTGCGCGGTTGAATCAAGCTGGATACCCATCGACCGAGAGGGAGTCGTCACATGCAGCAACGCACGCTTGGCGGGCAGGGCCTCACGGTGTCGGCCCTGGGCCTGGGATGCATGGGGATGTCGGAGTTTTACGGCGGTCGCAACGACGCCGAGTCGATCGCCACGATTCAGCGGGCGCTCGACCTGGGGATCACGTTCCTGGACACGGCGGACATGTACGGCCCGTTCACCAACGAGCAGCTCGTGGGCCGCGCCATCGCGGGCCGGCGCGCGCAGGTGATCCTGGCGACGAAGTTCGGGAACGTGCGCGGTCCCGACGGCAGCTTCCGGGGAGTGAACGGCCGGCCGGAGTACGTCCGCGCCGCCTGCGACGCGTCGCTCAAGCGCCTTGGCGTGGACACGATCGATTTGTATTACCAGCATCGCGTCGACCAAAGCGTGCCGATCGAGGAGACGGTGGGCGCCATGGCCGGGCTGGTGCGGGAGGGGAAGGTGCGGTACCTCGGGCTCTCCGAGGCGTCGCCCGCGACCGTGCGGCGTGCCCACCTAGTGCACCCGATCAGCGCCCTCCAGACCGAGTATTCGCTGTGGAGTCGCGACCCGGAAGCCGACATCCTGCCGACGTGCCGGGAGCTGGGGATCGGTTTCGTGGCCTACAGCCCGCTGGGGCGAGGCTTTCTCACCGGCCGGTTTCGCAGACTGGATGACCTGCCGGCGGACGATTGGCGGCGCAACAATCCGCGCTTTCAGGGAGAGAACTTCGAGCGGAACCTCGCGCTGTTGCGGAGGATCGAGGAGATGGCGCGAGCGAAGGCCTGTACGCCGGCGCAGCTGGCGCTCGCCTGGCTGCTCAGCCGAGGGAACGATATCGTGCCGATCCCGGGGACGAAGCACCGTGCCCGGCTCGAGGAGAACGTGCGGGCGCTCGACATCCGGCTCACGTCCGACGAGCTCAAGCGCATCGACGCGGTTGCGCCGATCGGCGCGGCGGCGGGAGACCGCTATGCCGGGCCCGGGATGCGGGCGGTGAACGTCTAGGGGCTGACCTGCGAGACCTCCCGGCCGAGCAGGTAGCGCTGGGTGAAGAGGATCGTCGCGTAGAACTGGAAGTCCTGGTTCGGCTTCTTCCGGAAGCCGTGCCCCTCGTCCTTCGCCAGCAGATACCACACCGGCACGCTCCGTTGCTTCAGCGCGGCGACCATCTGGTCGGCTTCGCTGTGCGGCACCCGCGGATCGTTGAGACCGGCAACGATGAACAGCGGTTTCGTGATCTTGTCCACGTTGTTGAGCGGCGCAGTGCGCTCCATCCACGCCCGCTGGGTGGAGTCGCGCTCGTCGCCGTACTCGACGCGCCGCAGATCCTGGCGGTATCCGGACGTGTTCTTGAGGAAGGTGGCGAGGCTCGAAATGCCGACCACGTCCACGGCACAGCAGATCCGGTCGTTGTAGAGCGTCGCGCTCACGAGCGTCATATGGCCGCCGTAGCTCCCGCCGGTCACGAGCACGTGGTCCGGGTCGAGATCGGGGCGGGTGCGGATCCAGTCGAGCAGCGCGCCGATGTCCCGGTAGGCGCCGTCCCGCAAGGTCCCGTTGTCGAGCTTCGCGAAGGTCTTGCCGTGGCCCGTCGAGCCCCGGACGTTGGGGAAGATCAGCGCGACGCCGAGCTCGTTTACGTAGTAGTTGTTGCGGCCCAGGAACCCGGGACGTGACTGCCCTTCCGGGCCGCC
>QHTK01000041.1 GCA_003220795.1 Gemmatimonadota bacterium
CGTTCCACAGGGTCAAGCTCCCTCCCCTGCCGGGCTTCATCGTGGCCGGCGTACTGCTGGGCCCCAACGCCCTCGGCCTCGTCTCCGACGTCCATCGCGTAGAGGGTCTCGCCGAAGTCGGCGTCGTCCTGCTGCTCTTCACCATCGGGATCGAGTTCTCGCTCGGCCGGCTCCGGGAAATGGGCCGGCAGGTCTTGGTTGGCGGGGGACTGCAAGTAGGGCTGACTATCGTCGCCGCCGCCGCGTTGGCGGCCGCACTCGGCCACCCCTGGCGGGTGGCGCTCTTTCTAGGATGCCTGATCGCCCTCTCAAGTACCGCGCTCGTGCTCAAGGGGCTCACCGACAAGGGCGAGATCGATGCCCCGCATGGCCGGCTCGCCACCGGCGTGCTGATCTTCCAGGATCTGTGCGTGGTCCCCATCATGCTGGCGCTGCCGTTTCTCGCGGGCCGCGCGGGAGCCGGCGGCGCCCAGCTCGCGTTGGCTCTGGGGAAGGCGGCCCTGATTGTGATCGGCGTCACCATCCTGGCCCGCACGGTCGTGCCTCCCCTGCTCACCGAGATTCTCAAGACGAAGAGCCGGGAGCTGTTCCTGATCGCGATCATCCTGCTCGGCACCCTCACCGCCCTCGGCACAGCGGAGGCCGGAGCGTCGCTCGCGCTCGGCGCGTTTCTCGCGGGCCTGGTGATCTCGGAATCCGACTACGGTCACCAGGCGCTGGCGGAGCTGCTGCCGTTCCGGGACGTGTTCATTTCGCTGTTCTTCGTCGCGGTCGGAATGCTCGTGGAATTCGACTTCATCCGCGCGCACCCGGCGGTGACGCTGGGGGGCGTGCTCGTGGTACTGGGCGGCAAGACGTTGGTCGCGTCGGCCGGTCCGGCGGTGCTCGGTTACGCGGGCCGCGTCGCGCTGCTCGCCGGATTGGCCGTCTCGCAGGTCGGGGAGTTCTCCTTTGTCCTCGCGCGGGAAGGCCGCGGCATGGGGCTCGTCTCGGAGACCACCTACCAGACCTTCCTCGCGGTCGCGGTGTTCACCATGCTCCTGACGCCGTTCCTGTTGCAAGGTGGTCCCGCCGTGATCGACCGGCTCGAGCAGCTGGTGCCGCTCGATCGGCTGCTACCGGGGTTTCGTCCCTCGGGGATCACGGCGGGCGAGCAACCGCTGGCGGATCACGTCGTCATCGCCGGGTACGGACTGAACGGCCGCAACCTTTCGGCCGCGCTCCGGTCCATCGCGGCACCCTACCTCATCGTCGAGCTGAACGCGCAGACGGTGCGCCAGGCGCGGTCCAACGGAGAGCCGGCCTTCTACGGCGACGCGACGCGGGAGGAGATCCTGCGCGCGCTGGGGATCGAGCGGGCCCGCATGCTCGTCGCCGCGATCTCCGACCCCGCGGCGACGCGCCGCATGGTGCGGATCGCGCGGGGGATCAACCCCGGCGTGCACATCATCGCGCGCACGCGGTACGTCGTCGAGATCCCCGAGTTGCTGCGGCTGGGTGCCAACGACGTCATCCCGGAGGAGTTCGAGACGTCGATTGAGATCTTCGCCCGCGTGCTGGCGCAGTACGGTGTGGAGCCCCGCGAAATCGATCGCCTCGTGGAGCAGATCCGGGCCTCCCACTACCAGGCGCTCCGAGGCGGCACCCCGGGCAGCGATTCACTGCGCGTCGGTGCCGTGGCCGGCATCCCCCAGATGGCGGTGGGCCGCATTCGCCTCGGGCCAGCGTCGGACCTGGTCGGCAAGAGCCTGGCGGAGAGCGGGCTCCGGACGCGCACGGGCGCTCTGGTTCTGTCGGTCAACCGCGGGTCGGACACCACCAGGAGCCCCGACCCGCAATTTGAGCTCGCCGTAGGTGACGTCCTGGTGGTTGTCGGCCAGCCGCGCCAGCTCGAGGCCGCCCGAGCGCTCGCGAGTGGACAGGAGATGGCACAGTCTGTCGTGGCGCCGCCACACCAAAATTCGTAACTCAAGCCTGGCGACCGCCCACGCCACTTGTGCGCCGGATCACCACTTGTAGGGTCGCCGCCACGACCAAAACGGGACAACTAGCCCGGTTGGCCCGAATATATGCCGAAAAACTAGCATTTACGAGCATTATCCGGCGAGTGTGTGCTCACTTCTTGCCATAACCATTCGCACGTTACAGCCTTTAGACTAGCACAAGCCCCCCCCAAGTCACCTAAATACCGTGCGTACAACGTCTTTCAAGCGACATTTCCCCCCGATTCCGGACCCGATCTACATTTCCGGCATGCCCATCCCCCCCCTGTACGGCCACGAGGGGATCCGCAACCGGCTGGTAGGCGCGATCGCCTCCGGCCGGTTGCCGCAAGCGCTCCTCTTAGAAGGTCCACGGGGGGTCGGAAAGCAGCGCCTCGGCCTCTGGCTCGCTCAGGCCCTGGTGTGTGAACGCCCGGTAAACGGCCGGGGAAGGGAGAAGGGCGAACCGTGTGGCGAGTGTCAGCCCTGCAGGCTGGTGCTGAACGTCAGCCACCCGGACGTCCATTGGTTCGTCCCAGTGGAGCCGGCGAAGAAGGGGGCGGACGCCGACAAGCAGGTAGACCTGGCGGCGGAGGCGCTGGCGGAACAACTGGCGGCGCGCCGGGAGCGGCGGCTGTACGAGCCCCCGTCAGGGCTCGCGAGTCACGGGATCGCGTCAGTGCGGCTCATGCTGCGCCGCCTAGCGCTCAAACCCGCGCTCGGGCGACACAAGGTGTTTTTGATCGGTGACGCCGAGCGATTGGTGCCGCAGACGGGAGCAGAGGCAGCCGCGAACGCCCTGCTGAAGGCGCTCGAGGAGCCGCCGGCAGATACGGTGTTCGTGCTGACGAGTTCCGAGCCGGACGCGCTGTTACCGACGATCCTGTCTCGCGTAGTGCGCGTCCGGGTGGCACGAAATGCCGACAGCATCGTAGCAGCGTTCGCACAGCGTGAGCTCGGCCTAAAGTCGCAACGCGATATTGCAGAACGAGTTACCTCGGCGGACGGAAGCATAGGCAAGCTCCTTGCAAGTGGGGAGGGTGCCGGCGGAACGGGGCAGGCAGCGGAGGCGTTCCTGGGAGCAGTGGCGGGCGGTGCCGTCCAACGTTACGGATTCGCGCTGCGCCAGACGCCATTCCAGGCGCGCGGCGGATTCACTGCGATGCTCGACGGGCTGCTGGAGCAGCTGAGGGCGCGGGCGCGGGCCGGCGGCGACACGGCCAGAGCGGTGGAGGCGATCGCCCACACGCTCGACGCGCGGGAGTTGGCGCAAGGGAACGTGAACCCGCAGCTCGTGACGGCCGTACTGGCGGATGAGCTGGCGGAGCTGAAATGAAGCTTTCGCATGTCGATGCGGCGGGCCGGGCCCGCATGGTGGACGTCGCGGACAAGCCGATCACCGTCCGCACGGCGGTAGCGGAGGGGAGCATCCGGATGTCGGCCGAGGCATATCGCCTCGTGGCCGACCAGGCGGTGGCGAAGGGTGATGTGCTGGCGGTGAGCGAAATCGCCGGCACCCTCGCCGCGAAGCGGACGGCGGAGTTGATCCCGCTCTGCCATACGCTCGGTCTGGATCACATCGAGGTGGATGCCGTGCTGGACGAGGGGTTACCGGGCGTGCGGGTGCGGGCGACGGCGCGGGCAGTGGGGCGGACCGGGGTCGAGATGGAGGCTTTGACAGCCGTATCGGTCGCGCTGTTGACCGTCTACGACATGGTCAAGGCGATCGATCGGGGGATGGAGCTGGAGCGCGTGCGACTGCTCGAGAAGACGGGCGGGACGCATGGCGACTGGCGGCGGGCCGCCGGCGATTGACGGGGAGTTGATGGCGCGGCGCTACTTCGGGCCGCACGGACTTACCTGAGAGGGCTATGCACACGAAGACCCAGAAACTGATGCTGCAGGGGAGTCTCATCCTCCTCGGCGCCTTGATGGTGAGCAGCATCGGCGGGTGGGCACGACGCGCCACGGCGGACGATCAGCCGGCGGCGGCCGCCCCCGCCGCGCCGGGCGACATGCGCTCGCTCCAACAGTCGCTCGAGGCGACGCGCGGTGAGTTGGCGGTGTCGCGGCTCCAGCTGGAGCGTGCCAACGCGATCATCGACTATTCGACGCACTACGATATCGCCGCCGACTTGTCGGCCGCGATCTACGATATCGCCCTCGCCGAGGGCGTCGATCCCGCGCTCGCGTTCCGCTTGGTGAAGACGGAGTCGAACTTCCACGCCAAGGCGAAGAGCAAGGTTGGGGCGATCGGCTTCACTCAGGTGTTGCCCAGCACGGCTCGGCTGTACGAGCCCGGGCTTACGACGCAGCAGCTGTACGATCGTAACACGAACCTGCGTCTCGGGTTCCGCTACCTGCGGGACCTGTTGGAGCGCTACGAGGGAACCCCGGAGGCGAAGCTGCGCCTGGCGCTGCTCGCGTACAACCGCGGCCCGAGCAAGGTGCAGGAGCTGCTCGATGCGGGTCGGGATCCGCAGAACGGATATGCGACGCATATCATGAAAGGCTACAGGCGGAAAAGCTGACGACGTAGCACAGAGACGTCGCGCACAAGCGTAGCACGAAGGCGTAGGGTCACTCGACCCTACGCCTTTGTGTTACGCCTCTGTGTAACGTCTTCGCGCGACGTCTCTGTGTTACGTCGTCACTTTTGAGGGATTTTTATAACGTCCCCGGCGCGAATGACCGACGTGATCGTCAGGCCGTTGTAGTTCAGCAGCGCGGTGAGCGACACGCCGTAGCGGCGGGCGATCTCGCTCACGGTCTCGCCCGACTGGACGCGGTGGCTCCCCCGGCTCGCCTCGGTCCGGCTGACGCGCCGGTAGCGGGGCTCGGGGGGCGTGGACCACGCCCCGGCCGGCACGATGCGGCCGCTCATAGGGATGATGATCCGCTGGCCGACGCGCAGCGCGTGCGTCCGGACATGCGGGTTCGCACCCTCCAGCATCGCCAGGGTCACGCGGTATCGCTTGGCGATTTCCGACAACGTCTGCCCGCGCGAGACGTAGTGATCCACGAAGGTGATCCGGTCGGTGGCGGGCAGGCTGTCATAGCGCTCCGCGACGTGCGTGCCGCGTCCCCGCGGCACCCGCACCACGACGACTCGTCCGGGAGGCGTGATGCCGCGGACGAACTGCGAGTTCAGCTCCAGGATCGCGGCGACGCTCGTGTCGGCGAGCCGGGCGATCACGTCCAGCCCGGTCGCGTCGGCGACGGTGATCTCGTCGAACACCAGGGGCGGCAGCGGCTCCACGTCCTCGAACCCGTAGCGCCGGGGCTGCTTCGCGATCAGCGACGCGGCGATCAGTTTCGGCACGTAGTCACGGGTCTCGCGCCGCAGATAGCGGCGGTCCGCGAGCTGGAAGAACGTGAGATCGCTCACCGAATCGGGGTCGCCGCCGCTCCCGCCGCGGCCTCCCCCCGGCAGGCGGGCGATGCCGCGCTCGATCCGGCCCACGCCCGCGTTATAGGCGGCCGCCGCCAGGTAGACGCTCCCCAGCCGCTCTCGCAGGTCGGCGAGATAGTTCACCGCCGCCTCGGTCGCCTTGTAGGGATCGCGCCGCTCGTCCACCCAGGGGTCCACCGTCAGGCCGTACAGCCGGGCGGTGCTCGCCATGAACTGCCACATCCCCACCGCCTTGGCGCGGCTCACGGCGGTGTTCGAGAATCCGCTCTCGATCAGCGACAGGTAGACCAGATCCTCCGGCAACCGCTTCGCGCGCAGCCGGTCGCGGATCATGCCCTCGTAGCGCCCCAGCCGTGCCAGCCAAATCTCGAAGCGGTCGCGCGAGTCCAGCCGGAAGAACTCGAGGTACTGGAGGACGCGGCGGTTCATGGCGAAGCTCGAGACGTCGATGTCGAACGTCGGCTCGGCTGGGGGCGCCGCCCCGATCACGGCCTTGCCCTCCGCGCCGAACAACCGCACCGCCTCCCGCTCGACCTCCTCCCCCTTCACCGCCGCCGCGGCGGCGGAGTCGCTGCGGGGCCGCGTGCTGTCGGCGCGTGGCAGGGTGCGGTGCAGGCTGTCGAGCACCTGCTGGTCGGCGGCGGAATCCTGCTCCACCCGGGCGATGGCGGCGCCGAGCGAGTCCACGGTGTGGACCGCCGTCGTATCACGGACGGCAGGCTCGACCGCGCCAGCGTGCGATCCGGCGGCTCCGCCGCACGCCGCGACACCGACCACAAGAACGGCGAGCGTCGCCGTGCCGAGCCCACGCTGCAGCGTCGTCATTCCCCCTTTATCGCGTCGCGAAAAAATTGCCGAGAATGCGGTTCGTCGCGTTCAAGACCGCAAGAGCCGCGCCCCGTGGCGCGTCGGTCTCGGTCAGGTAGGCCCCCACGAGCCGCGACGCCCGGGCTTCTTGCCGCGCCGACAGCGAGACGATCACCACCGTCGCGTCGAACGCCCGCACGGCCTTCACGCCCAGCAGCTCGAACGCCAGAGTCGGCTGGACCACCCGCTCGAGCGCGCGCACTGTCGCCGCCGCGCCACAGCGCAGCTCGCCGGCCTGGGAGATGATCCCTTCCGACTCGCCGGTGAACTCCCGGCCGTCGGGCGACGCCAGCACCACGGTCGCGCGGCAGCGCCCGCTCGCCAGGCGCTGAAAGTCGAAGCCTTTGAAGCGCAGCCGCTCGTCGCCCGGTGCCCTGCTCATCGGCGCAGTCATTGAGGGGCCCTCAGTCGAAGCGCACTTCGATCTGCTGTTTGCTCGCTGCGTCCCGCGGCAACTCCACCACGTCCACCTCCAGCTGGGGCCGCCCCTGCGCGTCGCGCTCCGCCGACACCACCAAGATGAGCCCACTCTCGAGCTCGACCTTGAGCTGGCGCACGTCCGACCGCACCGTCACCTCACGCACGAGCTCGCCCCGCAGCCTCGCGACCGCGCCCACGATGCGGCGCAGGGCCTGCACGCCCAGCGAGGTCACGCCAGCCGCTCGGCCAAGAGCCGCGACAGCGCCGTGTCGGGGATGCGCTCCGCCTGGATGAACAGCGACGATTTCGAGGTGGCCTCGAGCGGATATAGCGTCCAGAACGACCGACCCGGGCGCTCGGAGGCCGCACGGAACGACAGCACCAGCTGCCATGCCTCCGCGTTGGCCGGGCGCTCGGCGAGTGCGTCCACGTGCCAAACTTGATCGCCCAGCGCGATCACTCTCCAGGGCATGGATCACCTTCCCGCACACAAGGGCCCGACAATATGGGCCTAACCCCAAGCCCGGTCAATAGTTGAGGCTCCCGGAGGGGTCAATCCCCCCGAGTAGCGAGGGCCTTGAAGCGCTTGGAGAGTGCTTTCGTGACGGGACCGGGCACACCGGCGCCGATCACCCGAGCGTCGAGTTTCGAGACGCCGACGATCTCCGCGGCCGTGCCGGTGAAGAAGACCTCGTCCGCCGTGTAGAGGTCGTAGCGGTTGAGCGGCACCTCCTCGATCCCGTACGTCGCCTCGCGCGCCAGCTCGATCACCGCGTCGCGCGTCACGCCGCGCAGAATGCCGGCGTAGGGAGGGGGCGTTTTGAGCGTGCCGTTCGTCACGGCGAAGACGTTCATGCCGCTCGCCTCGGCGACGTAGCCCGAGATGTCCAGCATGATGACCTCGTCCACCCCCGCCGCAATCCCTTCGACCTTGGCGAGGATGTGGGACAGGTAGTTCAGCGATTTGATGCGGGGCGAGAGACTCTCCCGGTGGTTGATGGGCGTCGCCGCGGTGAGGCAGGTCAGACCCTTCTCGTAGCGGTCGGCGGGCCACAGCGCGATCGAATCGACGATCAGGACGATGGTCGGCCGAACGCACTTGCGCGGGTCGAGCCCGAGGTCGCCGACCCCTCGGGTCACGAGCAACCGGATGTAGGCGTCGGCCAGTCCGCTCTTCGCGACGGCCTCTTCCACCAGCCGACGCAGCTCTGCCCTGGTCATCGGGATCTCGAGCCACGCGCCCTTGGCCGAGTGATACAGGCGGTCGAGGTGTTTGTCCAACCGGAAGACCCGCCGGTCGTACACGCGGATTCCCTCGAACACGCCGTCGCCATACAGGAGACCGTGGTCGAACACCGAGACCTTGGCGTTCGCCTTGTCGTAGTACTGGCCGTCGATCCAGATGGTGGGTGCCATGGTAGCGGGGCGGAATATACCGCCGGGAAGGAGAAATCGGCTACGTGTGAAGCGACTGCTCTCAGCCGTCAGCTGCCCGGCTGGTCATCGCCTGGCCGGCGCCGCCCCGCGGCTGGCCGCCAGCGAGCGCGCCAGCGACGACAGCCACACAAGCACGCTGCCGGCGCGGGGATTGAACCCCCCCGCGGAGAGCCAGGCCTGATCCCACGTCTCGGCCACGACCCGCTCGGCCGCGTCCGCGTTGCCCAACATAACGTACAGCTGGGCGTACACGGACAGGCCGTGACGGTCGCGCAGCTCGGCGAGGGCCTCGTGGTCACCTTGGGCCATCAGCTGTACCAATTGGTTGTCCGGCATGAGGCGGTGGGTCATTCCTTAAAGAGTGTACCACGCGCCTGAAGTAACGGGTCTCTCTTGCACCGGGTGCGAGACGTCGCATCTTTGGCGCACGATGAACGAGAACAAGACGACACCGTCGCCGTGGGGCGGTTGGCTGCTCCACGCCGTGATCGGGACCGGCCTCACGGCCGTGCTGGCGTGGCTCGGCGCGCCTCCGGTCGCGGTACTCGCGGCGGTGCTCGCGATGGGGATCGCGCACGAGATCGGCGACGGGGACTTTCTGCGGGCGAATGGGGGTCCGTGGAACGGCGTGCTCGATGTGCTGGCGTTTCTGCCGGCGGCGATCGTACTTGTGGTGACGCACATCTAGCAGGGTGTTGAACGACCGGATGGGCGTGGTGGACGTCATTGATTGGACGCCCTGAAGGGCGCCCTCGGCGCGGGTGCGTCCTAGAAGGACGCGTATGTACGAGCGTCCTTCAGGACGACAGGGCGGCCGAGGCCGGGCTTCAGCCCGTGCGATCACCGGTCGCAACCATTCGACGGACTGTTTCAGCACCCTGCTCGAGCAGGCGAGCTACGCCCAACCGGCGCATGACCCGGGCGGGGATCGAACCCGCGGCCTACGGATTAAAAGTCCGTTGCTCTACCAACTGAGCTACCGGGTCGGACACCGCCCAAACTTCACATCGGTCCCGGGCTTAAACAAGCGGCGCCAGCCGCAGCTCGGTCTTGCTCAGCAACCGGTGCCGACCCCACGACGTCTCCGACGACGAGCGTGGCGGGAGGCTCGAGCCCGGCGGCCTCCGCCCGCTCGGCGAGCGTCGCGAGCGTGCCGATCACCGTCCGCTGCTCGGGCAGCGTGGCGCTCGCGATCGCCGCCGCCGGCGTCTCCTCCGGCATGCCGTGCGCGATCAGCCGCGCGGTGATCTGCGGCAGCGCCCGCAGCCCCATCAAAAATACCAGCGCCGGCAGCCGCGCCAACGCGTCCCAGTCGAGATCCGACGCGGCGTCACATTCGTGACCCGCCACCACGGCGAACGCCGACGCGTGGCGCCGGTGGGTCACAGGGATGCCCGCGGCGCCGGGCGCGGCGATGGCCGACGTCACGCCGGGCACCACCTCGTACGGCACCCCCGCCGCGCGTAACGCCTCGCACTCCTCGGCACCCCGGCCGAACACGAACGGGTCCCCTCCTTTCAAGCGCACCACGACACGGCCGCTTCGCGCTGTCTCGATCAGCAGGACGTTGATCTGCTCCTGCGGCAGCGAATGGCCTTCCCTTCCAGGCCGCTTGCCGACAAAGATCCGCTCCGCCCATGGCGGCGCCTCCTCCAGCAGATCCGGATGCACCAGCCGATCGTATACCACGACCTCGGCCGCCCGCAGTCGCTCGAGCCCGCGCCGCGTGATCAAGCCAGGATCCCCCGGTCCCGCACCGACGATGTGGACGATCCCTGCGCCACGGGTCTCAGGTTCCTCCGCGGCCTCCACCAGCCGGCCGATGCGAGCACGCGCGCCCGCGATGTCGCCGCGCCGCACCCACTCGATCGCGTCGGAATCGACGATGCGATACCACAGCCGGGTGCGAATGCGCGCGTCGGGAACCCGCCGCGTCAGCTCGGCCCGCAGCTCGCCCAACAGCTCGAGCAACGTCGCGTATTCCGGTCCGATCAGTCTCCCGATCCGCTCGCGCAGCCGCACGGCGAGCGCCGGACTCTTCCCCGCCGTCGAGATGGCGACCGCGACGTCACCCTGGCGGTGGATCGCAGGAGCGATGAAGCTGCAGTGCGGCAGATCGTCTACCGCGTTCAGCAGGACGCCGCGGGCTTCCGCTTCTGCCCACACTGCGCGGTTCACCGCGCGATCGTCGGTCGCCGCGATCGCCAGGCACGCCCCCGCCAGGTCCCCGGGACGATACGGCCGCCGCCCGATCGTGACGGTTCCCGCAGACTCCAGATCGTCGAGCCGCCGAGACACTGTCGGGCTAATGACCGTCACGCGCGCGCCGGCATCGAGCAACCCCACGACCTTCTGCTCCGCGATCGCGCCACCGCCCACCACCACGGCCCGCCGCCCGCGCAGGTCGAGGAACGCCGGATAGAAGTGCGTCACGGCGCGGCCTCCGTGACGGCGTTGTCTCGCAGTTCGTCGATGCCGACGCGGCAGCAGAAATCTCCCAGGCCCTCGTCCGGCAAACGCTCGGCGCGGTAGCGCTCGAGCAGCGGCCGCACCCGGGCGACGAGTTGGCGCCGCGGCACCAAGTCGGCGTACGCCGTCGCGAGCCTGGTGCCGAGCACGCTGCCGCCCACGAAGATCGTGTACTTGTCCGCCGACCGGCCCACGAACGCCAGGTCCGCCGTGTACGGACGCGCGCAGCCGTTGGGACAGCCCGTCATCCGCACGGTGAGTCGCAGGTCCGCGAGCCCCAGGCGCTCGAGCTCGCCCTCGAGCTCGTCGATCACACCGGGCAGCACACGCTCGGACTCGGCGAGCGCCAGGCCGCACGTCGGGAGCGCCGGGCAGGCCATGGACCAGCGGCGCACCGTCGAAATGGCGCCCATGGAGCGCACGCCGTGATGCGCCAGCACCGTCTCGAGCGCGGACCGGCGTCCATCGGGTATGCCTGTCAGCAGCACATTCTGCTGCGGCGTGAAATGAACCCCGGCGCCGAACAGCCGCACGATCCGTCGCACCGCGGTCCGGAGCCGCACATCCTCGGTATCGAGGATCCGTCCGTTCTCGACGAACAACCCGTAGAACGAGCGGCCTTCCCCCTGATCCTGCCACCCCAGGTGATCGTGCACGTCGCTCACCCCCACGGGCGCCGGCGCCGGCAGTGCGCGGCCCAGCCGCTGCTCCACCTGCGCGCGGAACCAGTCGAGGCCCCGATCGTCCAGCAAATACTTGAGGCGCGCGTGCCGGCGGTCGCGGCGGTCGCCGTAGTCGCGCTGCACCGTCAGTACCGCCTCGGCGACTTGGATCACGTCTTCCGGTGCGGCAAACCCCAGCGGATCGGCGAGTCGCGGGTAGGTGACCTTCTTGCCGTGGGTCATCCCCAGCCCCCCACCGACCAGCACGTTGAATCCGGCAATGCGGTCCCCGTCGGGGATCGCCAGGAAACCCAGATCGTTGCTGTAGACGTCGGTGCAGTTGTCGTCCGGAAACGCTATCGCCGTCTTGAACTTGCGCGGCAGATAGCGCTCGCCGTAGATCGGATCGGGCTCGGGCGTCGGCGCCCCGGACGCGACCGGCTCGCCGTTGAGCCAGATCTCGTGGTAGGCGCGCGTGCGGGGGAGCAGGTGCTCGGAGATGCGGCGGGCCATCTGGAACACCTGATCGCGCAACCCGCCGGGGAGCGGCGCCGGGCAGCACATCACGTTGCGCTGCACGTCGCCGCAGGCGCCGAGCGTCGTGACGAGCGCGTCGTTCAGCTCGCGGATCGTAGCCTTCAGGTCGCCCTTCACCACGCCGTGAAACTGGTTGTCCTGTCGCGTCGTGACCCGCAACGTGCCGTTGCCGTAGCGGCCCGCCAGCTCGTCGAGCACGAGGTATTGCCTGGCGGTGAGGACGCCGCCCGGGATCTTGCAGCGGACCATGAAGGCGTAGTCGGGCTCGAGGCCGGCATCGCTGCGTTGGCGGCGCGCGTCGCGGTCGTCCTGCTGGTAGACGCCGTGGAACTTGAGTAGCTGCGCGGCCTCGTCCTCGAAATGACTCGTGCCGGCGGCGAGCTCCGGGGCGAGCGAGCCGCGCAGCCCGCGGCTCGCCTGCTTGATCTGTTCGACGGCGCTCACATCCGCTTGCTTGTCGGCCATCCTCACTCCCCCCTCGATCGATCACAAAGACCAAAAAACCCCAAAAAACGACAGGCCCGCTCCCAATCGGGAAGCGGGCCCGCATTGCGTTGCGCGTCGTCTCGGAGCTAGCTCACGTTCGTCTGGTCTGGCACCACCGCGCATCGCCACTCGGTCCGCTTCCCCAGGGAAGCGCACACATCCGCCGACAGCACGGACAACAGGTGGTGGACGGGCAGGTGACCATATCGAGTGTGACCTTACTAACAGGTGCCGGGCGTTGTCAACCGGCCGGGCGTGAAACCTTCAGATGGCCAACTGGGCGCTCCTGACGTGGCGTGCATCACAGTTACTCACGCTCTCCGGCACGCTCTTATATATATGCGACTACTCCCCTGGCGAGCGGCCTGGCCGGCTCGCGACGTGACCGATCGGGCCGTCGTCGAGCGCATGGCGGGTGGCGACCAGGCCGCCGTGCGCGAGCTGCTGGCCCGCTACCGCAGTACCGTCTACGCCACCGCCTACGCGGTGCTGGTCGATCCCGAGCAGGCCGAGGCCGTGGTAGCCGGGACGTTCGAGCAAGCATGGCGCAACGCGGCTCGGTTCCTCGGCACCCACGGCAGCGTCTCCGGCTGGCTCACCCACCTCACCCGGCTCAACGTCGCCGCGCTGACGGCAGGCTGGCCTCCCGTGTAGCACCGTAGCTGCCGGTCGGCGGGTGACTCTAGCCGACCGGGGATCGAGCCCCGAGATTTGGCTCGATGAAACCACGCCTGCTCCTCCTGCTCCTCGTGTTGGGGCTATGCGTTTGCTGCGCCGGCACCGCGACGGCCCAGACCAAGCGCATCGACCTCTCCGACGTACAGAAGCTCGTCAACCTCTCCGACCCGCAGATCGCCCCCGACGGGAAATCGATCGCCTGTATCGTGTCGCGCGTGAACTGGAGCGACGACCGGTTCGACGCGAATCTCGTGCTGGTCGACATCGCCAGCGGCGCGCAGCGCACGCTCACGTACGATCGCAAGGGCATCGCCGCGCCGCGCTGGTCCCCCACCGGCGATCGCCTCGCGTTCCTCGCGACCGCGGGCTCAGGGGACAAAGCCGCGCCCCAGGTCTACGTGCTTGACATGCGCGGCGGCGAGGCGCGTCAGATTACCGAGGCGTCAAACGGCGTGGAGCAGTACGCCTGGCGGCCGGACGGAGCCGACATCGCGTATGTCACCCCGGACGACGCCGAGAACAAGAAGGAGATCGCGGCGCACAATGATGCCTTCGAGGTGGGGGACGACGGCTACCTCGCGACCGCGGCCCCTACGCCGTCGCACCTCTGGATCGTGCCCTCCGGAGGTGGGACGGCGCGGCGCCTGACCCGCGGCGCGTGGAGCCTCGCCAAGAGCGAGCCCCCCGGCCCACCGTCCTCGCCGCTCGCCTGGTCGCCCGACGGCAAGTCGATCCTGTTCACGCAACAGGCCACGCCGCATTTCGGCGACGCCGATCAGTCGGTGGTGATGGTGCTCGACGTCGCCACGGGTGAGAG
>QHTK01000063.1 GCA_003220795.1 Gemmatimonadota bacterium
CCTGCATCGGATCGATCTGCCAGCGGATCGACACCTCCACGTGCATCCCCATCTGCTCGCTCGAGAGCGCCTCGATCGCCTCGATCTGCTCGCCGCGCGTGGGCCACTGCTCTTCGCGGGTGGAGTAGCGCTCGATCGACGACCACGGCGGCACGTAGCGGATCCCCGCGAGCAGCGGCGCGGGGTCGGTGTAACCGAACGCGTGGCGCACGCCCACCTCGCCGGGGTCAATGACGGCCAGGAGCGACCCGGCGCCCACGGCCAGCGCGATCGCCGCGACCACGTAGCCAGCCAGCCGCAACAGATTGACGACGGGTCCGGGACGCTGGGATCGGAGCGTCGCGGCGGCGAGCAGCAGCGAGAAAGCGATGAGGAGGAGGACGGCGCTGGAAACGAGCTTGCCCATGGCGGCTCCGAGGGGGAGACGGGAAGAAGATACGCCCTCGGCCCTCAGGCGTCAGGAGAAGAGGTTCGGTCCCCCTCCAGGCTTGCCGTACCCCGGCCCCTTCGGCTCGGCGCGGGCGCGCACGTAGCCGAGCTCTTCCGATCGCGAGATCCGCTTTTCGGCGACCAGTCCCTCGAGCACCAGCTCGCACGCCGCCACCACCGTGCCGGGGTCCTTTTTCGCGGCGAGCCCGACCTGATCCACGAGGTCCAGCAGCCCGGGGACCACGCTGAAGCCCCTGAGGCACGTCTCCGAGCGCTCGTCCATGGAGATCTTGAGGGCGCCGCCCTCGTCGAACCAGTGCACGGCGTCGTCCACGTTGGCGCCTCCGACTCGGGCCTCGAACGTCTTGCCGGCGGCCCGCCGGATCAGATCCTTGGCGATGACCTCGGGGCCCTGCAGCTCGCCTTCGTACTCGAGCTCGAGCTTCCCCGTGATGGCGGGGAGGGCGGCGTAAATGTCGGAGATGCGCGGCACGACGGTCTTTTCCTTCGTGGCGATGGTGCGCCGCTCGGCATTCGAGACGACGTTCTCGAGTACGCTGATGGGGAGGCGCTGGGAGACGCCGCTGCGCCGGTCCACCCGCTTGTCCTCCCGCGCCTCGAAAGCGATGCGCTCGATCAGCTCCGCGATGAAGTCGGGGAGGCGCAGCGGCCGGCCATTCCGCTCGAGCCACGCCTCCTGATGGGTGATCGCGGCGCCGAGCTCGACGGTGTAGGGGTAGTGCGTGAGGATCTCAGAGCCGATACGGTCCTTGAGCGGCGTGATGATCTTGCCGCGGGCCGTGTAGTCCTCGGGGTTCGCAGTGAAGACCAGCGCGACGTCCAGGTTCAGTCGTACCGGGTAGCCTTTCACCTGGACGTCGCCTTCCTGCATGATATTGAACAGCCCCACCTGAATCTTGCCGGCCAGGTCGGGGAGCTCGTTGATCGCGAAGATGGCGCGGTTGGCCCGCGGCAGCAGCCCGAAATGCATCGTCAGCTCGTCGGACAAGAGGTGCCCGCCCCGCGCGGCCTTGATCGGGTCCACGTCGCCGATGATATCGGCGATGGTGACGTCGGGCGTGGCGAGCTTCTCCACGAAGCGGGCGTCGCGCGGCAGCCAGGCGACCGGCGCCTGGTCCCCCCGTTCGGTCACGAGCTCCCGGCCGTACTTCGAGATCGGCGCGAACGGACTGTCGTTCACCTCGCTGCCAGCAAGAATCGGGACTTCCTCGTCGAGCAGGGTCACCAGCTGGCGCAGGATGCGGCTCTTCGCCTGCCCGCGCAGCCCGAGCAGGATGAAGTTGTGGCGCGACAGGATCGCATTCACGAGCTGCGGAATCACCGTGTCCTCGTAACCCACGATCCCGGGAAACAGGGGCGAGCCGTTCTCGAGCAGGCAGATCAGGTTCTCCCGCAGCTCGTCCTTGACCGTGCGACGGATGCGGGCGTCGCTCCCCCATTCGGTCTGTTTCAATTCGCCCAGCGTGGTCGGCTTGTTCATGGCTCGATAGTTAACCGGCCGCCTCCCGCGGTGTAAAGAGTCGCGCGGCGGCGACCCCGCGGGCGGGGAGCTCGAGCGTCACGCGATGGTCCGGGCCGACGGCGATCGCGTCGCCGTTCATCTCCACCAGGTTGGTGCGCCGCGCCTCGCGGAACTCGAACGCGGCCGGCCCGACCGGAACCCCCCGCGCCGCGCCGGCCACGTCGAGCAGCTTGACGATCGCGCCCTCGCCGTCGTCTGCGGGCTTCGCACCCACTACGAGCACGCCCGCGTCGGGGATCGACAGAGCCACGCCCTGCGCCCCGAGCGGCCCCGCGGCCGCGTTGGTGTAGGGCGGGCTCACGTGCAGCGCCTCACACGCCGCCCAGCCGCGGCGCACGGGCTCGGCGGCATCCCCGCCGGGCGCCGCCCCGAGCAGCGAGATCCGGAAACGACAGGTGTACTCGCCGCCCTGCCGCGCCGCGTAGTTCGTGTGCCAGTAGTTGTTCATGGTGTAGGCGAACAGCGTGCCGTCCGGCGCGATCTTGCGGCGCCACTGGCCGCGGACCACCTCGTTCAACGTGAACAGCGGCGTATCCGGGCCGCTCCACACCACGCCGTCCGCGCCCTCGTGCAGCCACACCCAGTGCGTGTGGCAGAACCAGTCGCGGCAGCTGCCGGGCTGCTGGTCCTGCTCGACGGTCATCCGTCCGAGCGGCACCTCCACGTCCACCGTCGGCTTGACGAAGGCGAACGGAAACGCGACGTACAGCGCCTCCTTGTCGAGCGTGGCGGTCTTGGTGCAGCGGTTCTCGATGTCGATCCACGGCAGGTCGTCGTACAGCGTCACGACGGACGTGAGTGCGGGGAATCCCTCGAGCGTGCGCGCCACGACGAGCCTCGTCCCGATGCCCGGCAGGCGCTCGCGCCGGGCGGAGGCGAGCCGGGCCGTCGTGACGCGCAGCTCGGGCGCCGCGGTCAGATGCTCGCGCGCGCCGTCGGTCCAGAGCGCACTCGCGGCGCCCCCGGTGACGTACACCAGCTCGTTCAGCCCCGACCAGGCGCCGGGCTTCACCCGCTCGCGACCGTCGCCGCCCGTGAGCGAATGAATCGCGCCCGTCCCGGGATCGAGCACCACGTGGAAGCTTCCCGTCTGCGCCTCGAGCGCCGCGCCCCCGTCTTGCGGAGGATTCAGCGTGCCCGCGCGCTCCGCCAGCGCCAGGTAGCCGAGGGCGGGGACGTCCCGCGCCAGGACGAGCGCGGACCCGTCCGGCAGGTCGACGGCGGACCACTCGCGTCCGTCGGACACGAGCCGCCGGCCGGCGCCGCCGGGGACCCGCAGTAGGTCGGTCCGCGGCCAGCTGGACGCGTTGAACACCAGGCGGCCGGGGCCGGCCGCCGTGGCGCGTCCGATCCGGAGCAGTCCCCCCGCCAGCTGTTGCTCCAGCGCGGCCGCCGCGCCGTCCAGGAACCGCCGTTTGTACTCCCACTGCGCGACCGTCTGCCGGCCCTCCGGCTCCGACACGCTCTCCGCCGCGCCCCAGGTGTGCTCTCCGAACAACAGCAGGTCGCGCCAGATCTGACGGCGCTCGTCGGCCCGGCGGCGGATGCGCGCCGCGCCCTCCGCGTCGGCTGCTTCCGTCTTCGCGTCCCACAGCGCCAGCAGCTCGATGGCGCGCGCCGCGAGCTGCGCGGCGCGGTAGCGTGCCAGCTCCGCGGCGGTCGAGGCCGCGCCGTCCTCCCAGTACAACCCGGTATCGCCGCGCCGCACCGGAAGCTTCGTTCCGAAGCGCCGCTCCACATCGCGAAAAAAGTCTTCCGCCCGGCCCGCGACGAGGCGCGGGTAGGCGTAGCGCCGGCGAAACTCTTCGAAATTGTCGACCAGCCGCTCGTCCATGAGCGCGTTGTCCCACTGGGCGCCATACAGCAGCGCCACGTCGTAGGGGTATCCCGGCGAAACGAGCACCGGGTTCGTGAGCAGCCAGTCGGACAGACGCCGCGCCATGGCGTCGGGGCCGACGTCGAACCCGAAGCGCAACGCGTCGCCGTAATGGTACGCGCGCCAGTGCAGCACCCGGCTGCCGTCCGGTCCCTCCCACCAGTAAAGCTGCGGGTAGGTCGTCCACTCCCCGGTGAGCCCGACGCGCATCGCCTCGGCCTCGGGAAGCAGCGGCACCGCCCGCTCCGGGTTAGGGCCGGTCGCCAGATAGCGCACGCCGCTCGCCGCCAGCACTGAAGGAAGCGTGAGCGTCTGTCCGGGTACGTCGGTGAGCTGCGCGCTCAGGTATCCCAGCCCGTGCTCCCGCGCGAACCGCCCCGCGGGCCACGCGATGCGCGCCAATGTTTCGTGATCGAGGATCCCCGTCAGCAGATTGGCGAACGACGCCCCGAAGCCCACTTTGCCGTCACGGATCGCCTGGACCAGGGCGTCGCCCGCCGCCGGCGAGCGGTTCTCGACGTAGGACAGCACCTGCAGGGCGCACTCCGCGCTCCAGCGGAAGTCGGGGTGCGCGGCCAGTCTCGCGAGCGCCGCGTCGAGGTTCTTGCGGTGGACCTCGAGGCAGCGCTCCTGCAGGTCGGTATAGCCGACGTCGGTGTGATTGGTGGCGAGCCAGTACAACGTCCAGCGACGCGGCGGGACGAGTCGCACCTTGCGCCGGGCCACGCGCTGCTTGGCCACCTCGAGCTCGATCTGAAAATCCGACGGCTCCGACAGCGGCACCCACACCTCGCCGGCGAAGCCCGTTTCCGGCGACCCGCCGGCGGGGAGGAGGCCCGCCGTCCCCACGAGCGCACCGCGGCGATCGGTGACGCGCGCCCGGGCGGCGGGCGCGTCCAGACCGGTGACGCTGATGCGCACGAGATTGCGCCGCCCGTCGGGCTGCTGGTACAGCGGCGTGGGCGTGGCCTCGATCGTGACGGGCGGGGCAGCGATCGCCCGACCGCCCGCGACCGGCAGGGAGTCCTTTAGGGACCGCCTAACCGCCGCGGTTGCGGCGGCCAGCCAGCCCAGGAAGCTCCGTCGATCGGTCCGCGAGGCGTGAGGGATTCCGGGCGACACGCCTAGTATACCCCGCTCGGCGGGAACGCCCTTGACTCCGGGGGTCCCCACGCTAGGTTCTCCCGCCGAAGCCCCCCCTCAACCGCCACTTTATCGCCAGGAGTCTGCATGAAGCGTCTCGCAATGGTCGTCGCCGTCGTGGCGATGGGCGCGTGTTCCAAGCCGGAGCAGAAGCCCGCCGCTCAGGCCCAGACGATGCAGGACACGTCCCACATGATGATGATGTCCGACACGTCGAAGATGATGGCCGACACCGCGAAGCACATGATGGCGCCCGACACGGCCAAGAAGATGGCGCCCGCGACGGCTCCCGCGAAGAAGCCGGCCGCCAAGAAGCCCGCCGCCAAGCGGCCCTAGTCGGCCCTCGCAGTCGGCGGTGACGATGCCCGGGACTAGCGCCCGGGCTCTTCGTTTTCCAGGAACCAGCGCACGCTGCGTTGCACGCCGCTCGCCGCGGTGAACGGGGGCCGCCAGGCGAGCTCCCGCCGGGCGCGCTCGTCGACGTAGGGGTTCTCCCCGGTGATGAACGCGGCCGCGGCTCGGGCGAGGCGCCGCGACGTCAGCACGGTCATCACGCCGCGCGCCAGGCGCTCCGGGATCGGGATCGTCACGGGGCGCACGCCCAGCGCCGCGGCGAAGGACGCCAGGAACTCGTGCTGCGTGGGCACCGGGGGCGCATCACTCGTCACGTTGTAGGCGCGGAACCCGGAGACCGGCGCGTCGAGCGCCGTCACGACCGCGGCGGCGATATTTCCGGCGTACACACACGACAGGTGATTCGTGCCCGGCCCGATGCGCGGCACCACGCGGCGGCGCACGACGCGGATGACCCGCGGCGTGAACAGGCGGTCGCGCTCGCCGTAGATCACGTTCGGCCGGAGCGCCACGGCCGTGAGCCCGCCCTCGGCCGCCTCCCGTACCACCGTCTCGGCCAGGCGCTTGCTGCGGGCGTAGAAGTCGTGCTCGGGGATGGGCTGAAACGGGAAATCCTCGGTACGCCGCTCGGACTCCGGTCGGTAGTTCGCCAGCCCGCCGTAGACGGCGACCGAGGAGATGTGCACGAGCCGCGCCCCCGCGGTCCGGGCAGCCAGCGCGGCGCGGCGCGTGCCGTCGACGTTGACCGCCTCGTATTCCTGCCAGCTGGCGCGCTGCTGCAGCAGCGCGGCCGCGTGCACCAGGCCGCGGACGCCTTGGACCGCCGCGTGCCACACGGCAGCGTCCCGCACGTCGCCCGGAACCGCCTCCGCGCCGAGCCGCTCGATCACGGCGCGGCTCGCCGGGCGCACCAGCGCCCGCACCGGCTCCCCACGGGCGCGGAGCGCCTCGATCACGTGACTGCCGACGAGGCCGCTCCCGCCCGTGACCAGCACCGTCATGCCGGTCCGACGAACGGCGTGACGAAGGGGAGGTCGACGACCCGCGCGTCGCGGCCCGCGGCCCGCACCATCACCCCCGAGCCCACCTCGCGACGGATCAGGGCGAGCCCGATCCACCGTCCGCCGCCTGCGACGCCGCTTTCGGGCACCCAGGCGAGGCTCGTTACGCGTCCGACGTCGCGATCGAGGTGCGTCACGCTGCTCCATCCGTCCGCCGGCGTGGCCGGCGGCTCAGCGTCGAACAGCAGGCCCCGCAGGTAGCGGTTGGTATGACCGCGAAAGTGCAGGCGCGAGACGGTCTCCTGGCCGGTGTAGCACCCCTTGGTATACGACACGCCGCCCAGCTCGTCGTAGCGGACTTCCTGGGGAATCGTCTTGTCGTCCACCTCGGCGCCGAGCCGTGGCCACCCCGCGAGAATGCGGGCAAGTTCGAGCGTGGCCGCGTCGGCCGGCACGGCTCCCGCGGCCCCGAGGCGAGCGCTCAAGACCTCGGTCTCCGCCATCGGTGTGGTGAGCTGCAAGGTGAAGGGTGCACCTTCGGTCGCGCGCGCGACCTCGCTCGTGCCGCCCGGTGCGGCCAGGACGCGACCCGGGCCGGTCGGCACCGGCAGGCCGGCGGCTTCGGCGACGGCGAGCGCGTTGGGGCCCGCCAAGCGGTACACGGCCAGCTCTGCCGTCCGGTCGGCCAACCGCGCAAGGCGCGGCGGCACCGAGCGGGTGAAGATCGCCAGCGCCCGCTCCCGTCCTTCCGCAGCGACCGCAAAGCTCATCGAGGCCCCGAGTCTCGCGACCCAGGCGTCGACCACGATCATGCCCTTGGGCGTGAGCAGGGCGCCGTAGACGAACGCGCCGTCTCCCGGCTGCTCGACGTCGTTGGTGAGCAGCCCCTGCGCGGCCGTGACGGCGCCGGGTCCCGTGAGCGTCACAACGGCTGCCTCGGCCCGCGCCAGGACCGCGCCGGTGCGCAGGGCGGCAAGCCGCGCCGGCGACACGGCACCGGGAATGAGGCGGGCGACCGTCCTCGGCTGGGGCGGGGGGCCGGGAGTCGGCGGAGGAGCATCGCTCATCGGTCGGCGAGCGCGAGCAGTTCAGCCGGGGCGTGGCCGGCGAAGGAGGACCACACGAGGTCGGCCCCCGCGTCGGCGAGCGCGGCGGAGGGGTGGCTGGTCGTGAGCATGGCGCAGCGCATCCCGGCGGCGCGAGCGGCGCGGAGCCCCGGCAACGAGTCCTCGATCACCACGCAATGGCCGGGCGGCAGGGGACGGCGCCGGTCGAGCGCGCCGCGCGCCGCCAGGTACCCCGCCGGGTCGGGCTTGCACTGTTCCACGTCCTCGGCAGCGACGAGCACATCGAAATAGCGTTGCAGCCCCGCGCGGGCGAGCACGAACTCGACTTCCTGCCGCAACGCCCCCGACACGAGGCCGAGGCGGAAGCGCTCCGCCGCGCGGGGCACGAAGTCGGCCGCTCCGGGCACGAGTGCCAGCGATCGGTCGATCAGCTCCAGGTACACCCGAGACTTCTGGGCGAGCAGCCCCTCGAGCCGCGTCGCGGGGAGCGGCTTGCCGGCGCGACGGAAGGCCTCGAGCAGGCAGCGGCGGTCGTCGAAGCCGAGAAAGTCGGAGTAGTACTGCTGGGGAGTGAGCGACAGGCCCTCCCCGGCGAGCACGACGCCCAGCGCGGCTCGGTGCTGCTCTTCGTCGTCCGCGATCACGCCATTGAAGTCGAACAGCAAGGCTTCGATCATGCTGCTTCAAGCATAATAGCCCGCGGCCCGGTACGATTCGTCGAGCAACTCCACCGGGTGACATACAGCGGCGGAAAGCCCGCCGGCGGCGAGGCCGGCCCCGAGCTGCATCAGGCACCCGGGATTCCCGGTGGCGACGACCTGCGGCGCCGCCGTGCGCAGCGATGCCAGCTTGGGCGCGAGCACCGCGCGCGACATCGCCGGCTCGAGCAGGGTGAACAGGCCGGCGCTGCCACAGCATTGGGCTGCGTCGGGGAGGGACATGACCCGGAGCACGGGGATCGCGGCGAGCACCCGGAGCGGCTCGTCGGCGATGCGCTGCGCGTGCAGGAGATGGCACGGCGGGTCGTACGCCACCTGTACGTCGACCGGTGCCCCCGGCCGGGGCCCTCCCCCCGCGGCGAGCAACTCGGTGACGTCGCGCACCCGTGCCGTGAAACCCGCGGCGTCGACCAGATGCCCGTACTCCTTCAGCATCGCTCCGCACCCAGCGCTGTTGACGACGATCGGCTCGTCTCCCTCGCCGAACGCCGCGACATTCGCCCGGGCGAGCAGGCGCGCCTCCGCGCGCAGTCCGGCGTGCGCATGCAGTGCGCCGCAGCAGACTTGTTCCGGGACCTCGCGCAGGGAGTAGCCGTTGACCTGCAGCGTGCGGATGGTCGCATCGTGGACATGCGCGAACAAGCCGTCCATGACGCAGCCGCGGAACAGCAACGCGGAAGTGGGAACGCGGAACGCGGAACTGGGGCCCGCGCGTCTGTTCCGCGTTCCGCGTTTCGCGTTCCGCGTTGGCTTCGTCGCCGCCAGCATCCCCATCGCGAACCGAAGCCTCCCCCACCCCGCCAGCCGGCGTGGGATCCCCGTCGCCCGCAGCATCCGCGCGAGCGCGTACACCGTGCGTGACGTGCCGGGCGACGTCAGCGCCCACAGGGCCGCGCGCGCGAGCGCTGAGGGGCGGCGCCGGGTCGCGAGCAGGGCGCGCGCCGCCTCCATCCCACGCCCAAAGCCCACGCCCGACGGGCAGACGGGCTCGCAGCCGCGGCAGCCGAGGCAGCGATCGAGGTGCAGGCGGAGGGCGGGGTCGTCCGGGGCGAGCTCGCCGGCCTCGAGCGCGCGCATCAGGTCGATGCGTCCCCGCGGGCTGTCGGCTTCGTCGCCGGTCGCCAGGAACGTGGGGCACGCCTGGAGGCAGAACCCGCAGTGGACGCACGGGTCGAGCGCCTCGAACCCGCCGCGCTCAGTCATCCGTCGCGTTCAGTCGGAGCCTTCGACCGCCACCACGAATGCTTCACCGGGATCGAACGTGCGTCGCAGGCCCGCGACCAGCGGGCCTACGCCCTCGCGGTAGGCGCCGAAATGGCCCACCGCGCTGCGGATCGGCCAGGGGGCGCGCTCCAAGGTGAGCGGCACCTCGAGCCCGGCGAGCGTACGGCGCAGCCGGCGCAGCCGGTCGACGGTCGTGTCCCCGGCCCAGCGGATCGCTCCGACGCCGGGGCTCGCCGACACCCATTCGTCACCCACCTGATGCTGCAGCAGGTCGAGCAGCTCATCGCTCGAGTCCGGGAGGCCGCCGGTCCGGAAGGTGATCGGGCGGGTGGCGAAGCTCTCCGCCGCCCGCATCCAGAAGCCGTGCGCCTCCTCGGCGCGCAGCGCCGTGAACCGCCCGCCGCTCGCGCCGCGCAGGCCCGCCTCCTCGGCGGCGACCAGGGCCGCCGAGCCTGCCAGCCGCACCGCCAGGGCCCAGCCGTCGCGCCGCGCCAGGGCCGGGGACATCAGCTCGAGCGCCGCCGGCTGCAATCCCGCGGCGGCGACGTCCTCGGCCACCTGCGTCAGGTCCTCGCGGGTTCCTGCGAGCACGAACGTCTGGTCGGCGCGGGGCAGGGCCCGGAGCCGCAGGTGCACGAGCACGATCACACCGAACGCGCCGAACCCGCCCGCCTCGAGCTTGGTGAGGTCGTACCCGGCCACGTTCTTGACGACGCGGCCGCCGCTCTGCACCAGCCGGCCATCTCCCGTGACGAACGTGACGCCGAGGATGTGGTCGCGCACCGCACCGAAGCCGTGGCGTAACGGCCCCGCGGTCGCGGTGGCCACGACGGAGCCGAGCGTCCGCCCGGCGAGGCCCGGGGGATCGAGCGCCAGCCAGGTGCCGCGATCGGCCAGTTGCTGGCGCAACAGGTCGCAGCCGATGCCGGCCTCGGCGGTGGCGGAGAGGTCCTGCGGCTCGACCGCCGGGACGCGATCGAGTCGCCGGGTGGTGAGTGCCAGGTCGGCGGGCGCGTCGGCCGGGAGCCAGGTCCCGGCGCCTTCCAGCCGGACCCGCCACCCTTCCTCGCGCGCCGTGCCGAGCAACAGCGCCACGGCATCGGGGGAGGCGGGCGCCACGCGCGGGACCGCGTCGGCTCCGCCCGCGATCTCCACGGCGTCGTCCCCCAGCAGGGCCCGGACGCGGTCGAGGAGGCTCATGTGTCAAGTGCGGAGTGCGGAGTGCGGAGTGCGGAATCGGCAGGCGCATCTCGAGACGCGACACTCCGCACGCCCCACTCCACACTCCGCACTCCGGTCCATTCCCGGCACGCATGCACCGGCACCACCTTGCCCGGGTTCACCCGCTCTTCCGGATCCCACACCCGCCGGACGGCGCGCATCGCGGCGAGCGACTCCGCGTCGAAGATCAGCGGCATGTAGCGCAGCTTGTCGAGTCCGACCCCGTGCTCCCCGGTGATGGTGCCTCCGACCGCGACGCACGCCTCCATGATCGCGGTGCTGGCGGCGTCCACGCGGGTCCGCAGGCCGGGCACGCGCGCGTCGAACGAGATGTTGGGGTGGAGGTTGCCGTCGCCGGCGTGGAACACGTTGCTCACCGTAACCTGGTACGTCGCCGCGATCCGCCCGATGGTTTCGAGCACATCGGGGAGGGCGGAACGGGGGACGACGGCATCCTGCACGACGAGGTCGCGCGAGAGGCGGCCCATCGCGCCGAACGCCTTCTTCCGCCCCTGCCACAGGCGCTCGCGCTCGCCCGCGTCCGCGGCAACGCGGATCGATGCCGCGTCGTGGCTGGACAGCAGCTCTTGGACCGTCTCGGTGTCGGCGGCCACCGCCTCGTCGGAGTGCCCGTCGAGCTCGACGAGAAGCACCGCCGCCGCGTCGCGCGGGTACCCCGCGGCGTACACGGAATCCTCGACCGCCCGGATGCACGACTGGTCCATCATCTCGAGGGCGGCGGGAACGATGCCGCTCGCGATGACGGCCGAAACCGCCTCCCCCGCAGCGCGCAGCGAGGCGAAGGCGGCGAGGAGGGTGCGCACCGCCCGCGGCAGCGGGAGGAGCCGCACGGCGATCCGCGTCGCGATTCCAAAATTTCCCTCGGAGCCGACGAACAACCCGACCACGTCCGGGCCCCACGGCTCCCCGCCCGGGCTGCCGAGTTCCACGATGCGCCCGTCGGCGAGCACCACCTCGAGGGCCAACACGTGCTGGGCCGTGACGCCGTACTTGAGGCAGTGCGGGCCGCCGGCGTTCTCGGCGACGTTGCCACCGATGGTGCACGCCGTCTGGCTCGACGGGTCGGGGGCATAGTGGAGGCCGTGGGCCGCCGCGGCCGCGGAGAGCCGAACGTTCACCACCCCGGGCTCGACCACCGCCACGCGATTCCCGGGATCGAGCGAGAGAATCCGGTTCAAGCGAGTCAGCACCAGCAGCACGGCGGCCCCGTCCGCGAGCGCCCCGCCCGACAGCCCCGTCCCGGCGCCCCGCGGCACGAAGGGCACGTGGTGCGCCGCCAGCAGGCGTACTACGGCGACCAGCTCGTCCCGGCTCCCCGGCAGCACCACTACGGCGGGCACCCGGCGGTGCGTCGGCAGGCCGTCGCGCGCATAGGTGAGCCGTTCGGCGGGCGCCGTACGGACGTGCCGTGCGCCCGCGATGCCGGTCAGCGCCTCGACGAGCCCCGGGGTGATCACGTGGCCGGCTCGATCTGCGCGTGGGGCCCGCCGCGCCCGTTGCCCTTCGCCCGCTGGCGCACCGCCGCCCGGCGCTCGGCGTCGGCCGCGAGCGGTCGGACGAGGGTGGCGAGCTGCCGCAGCCGCGCCGTGGTGCTGCGCAGCGCCAACAACGCGCGCTTCGCCTCCGGCGCGAGCTCGAGCGCGGCCGCGACCTGGAACGACAGGAGCTGCGGGTCGGGCGCCAGCTCGACGACATCGTCCTCGCGCCCGGTGAGGATGCTCAGCGCCTGGGCCAGCTGCGTGAAGCCCTCTCGTACGTCCACTGCCAGCGTCACGGTCTCGCTCGCCTCGACCGGCTCATCGTCGAACTCTTCCACGCGCGCCAACCGGTAGGGCCGGTCGGAGCCGACCCAGTCGATCAGCACGAAGCGACGCTCCCCCACCGTCAGAATGTTGGACCGGCCGTCGGGCAGGGCTTGCGTGTTCTGGATCAACGCCACGCACCCCACATCCCCGGGGCGCGGCAGCGGCTCGCTTCCGGGCTCGGGCTCGGCCGGCACATACGCGATCCCGAACCGCCGATCGGCGGCGAGGCAATCGGCGAGCAGCTGGCGGTAGCGGGGCTCGAAGACGTGCAGCGGCTGCGGCGTCCCGGGGAACAGGACAATCGGTAGCGGAAAAATGGGAAGCTCGCGAGCCATGGGTAAATAGTATACCGAAAATGCAAAGGCTAGACGCGCAGACGCACAGCGGACAACAGCACAAAGGGGTCAGGAAGTGCTTGTCCTGACCCCTCAACTTGTTCACCGCTGCGCGTCTGCGCGTCTAGCTTTTGCCCATCCTTACGCTGCTCTCCAGAATCCCTTGAGCGCCCGTCCGTCGGGTGACTCCCGCAGCTTCTCGAACGCCCGTTCCCGTATTTGCCTGATGCGCTCGCGGGTGACTCCCATCAGCGCCCCGATCTTCTCGAGCGTCATCGCCTCGCTGCCTTCTTCGAGGCCATAATAGAGGTAGAGGATCTTCCGCTCGCGCGGCGTGAGGTATTTCTGGAAGATGCGGTCGATGAACTCCCGCATCAGCTTGCCGTCCGTCTTTTCCTCGATCTCACCGCCCTCCTGGCCCGCGAAGCGCTCGCCCAGCGTGGCCGCATCCTTGTCGGTGCGATCCACCGGTGCGTCGAGCGACAGCTCGGCCGCCGTCATGCGGCGCGCGGTGCGGACATTCTCAACGGTGTCCTCGAGGGCGAGGGCGATTTCGTCGTCGGTGGGTTCGCGGCCGAGCTCCTGCGAGAGGTAGGTCTCGGTGCGGCTCATGCGGATCAGCTGCGAGTTCTGATTCAACGGGATCCGGACGCTGCGCGTCTGCTCGGCCAGGGCTTTCAGCACCGCCTGGCGCACCCACCACACCGCGTACGAGATGAACTTCACGCCCTGGTCCGGGTCGAACTTCTTCACCGCCTTGAGCAGTCCTTCGTTGCCGATGGCGACCAGCTCGGAGAGATCGAGGCCGTGTCCCTGATACTTCTTGACGTAGGAGATGACGAATCGGAGGTTGGCTGTGACGAGCCGCTCGGCGGCCTTTTCATCGCCCCGCTGTACCCGCCGCGCCAGGCGGCGCTCTTCGGCGGGGTCTTTGATCAGGGGCAGCTTCTGAATGTCTTGGAGGTACTGGTCGAATGCTCCGGAAGGATTAGCTCGAAAAAAGGCTTTCGCCTTACCTCCGCTCGACCGCGCCATAGCTAGGGCTCCGACGGTGGACGATGGACGGTGACGCATGTGTTCCGAAACGCCCGCCAATATAGGAATCCCCTGCCATTGGTGCAAATCTCAGTAGTTTTCAACATCACAAATTGTTAGAGCGACGCACGACTGCATCGTTTGTCCACTATCCACATCGTATGTGGAGAAATGGATGTTGACTGGCTGTGGAACACCGGCGCTCGAAACCTAGCCGGAATGTGGAGAGGTGGGAATCGTGTGGGAAGTTGTTGACGGATATGTGATTAAGTGTTGACGGATATGTGGCAAAAACGCAACGTGACGGGCGCCCTATTTCCACCGCCGGCCGCCTCGTATCATGGCCGCTCCTTCAACCGGAGCCTCTCGTGAGCAGCATCATCCTGGGTCTCGTCTTCATCGTCGGCGGCCTCTCGGGGACGCTGGCCCTGGTCGGGACCAACAGCGGCACGGCGCTCGCAGTAGTAGGTGTGTTGCTCCTGGGTCGCGGCATCTGGCGCATTCGGAAGCAACGCACTCGGCAGGTGCAGGCGCTCTAACTAGGACGGCGATCGGTCTCCTCGCAGCACCTGCCTCACCATCTCCTCCGGCGCCGCGACGGTCCAGCCCATCGGGACGCCGCCGTGCATCGACCCGATGGCCCGCGGCAGGGCGAAGCGCAGCGTGCCGGCGCGGGCCTTCTTATCGACCTGCATCGCCGTCAGCAGCGCTTGCACGGCGGCCGGGTCCGGCAGCTCGAGCGGCAGGCCGTAACGCTCCAGCGCGCCCCGGATCCGCTCACCGGTCCCTCGCTCGGCGATTTCCAGCGCTTCCGCGAGCCGGGCCTCGTACGCCATCCCGATCGCAACCGCTTCACCGTGCAGCACGGCGAACTTGCTGGTCGCCTCGATGGCATGCCCCACGGTATGCCCGAAGTTGAGCGTCGCGCGGCGTCCCGCCTCCCGCTCGTCCGCGGCGACGACGTCCGCTTTGATCTGGACGGAACGGGCCACGACGCGCTCCAGCACGCCGGCATCGCGCGCCAGCACCGCGCGGTGTTCACCCTCCAGGAATCCGAAGTACGCCGCATCCGCGATCACGCCGTGCTTCACCGCTTCCGCCATTCCGGCGGCGAGCTGGGCCGCCGGGAGCGACGCCAGCACGTCCAGGTCGGCGACCACGAGGCCCGGTTGGTGGAATGCACCGAGCAGATTTTTCCCGGCGGGGACATCCACGCCCGTCTTGCCGCCGATCGCCGAATCGATCATCGCGAGCAGCGACGTCGGGACCTGCACGTAGGGGACCCCGCGGAGGTAGGTGGCGGCGACGAACCCGGCCACGTCGCCCACCACGCCGCCGCCCAGCGCGATCACCGCGCAGTCGCGCCCGAACTGACGCGCGAGCATCCGGTCGGACAGGGAGGCCCAGGTTTCCCGCGTCTTGTTCCCTTCTCCCGCCGGAAACTCGAACAGCTCCGCGGGTAGCGCGCCGTCGCGCAACCGTGCCACGACCTGCGCTCCGTACAGCTTCCCGACATGTGAATCGGTGATCACCGCATAGCGGACGGCCGGGCAGGCGGCCCCCACCAGCTCGGGGAGCTCGGCCAGCAGCCCGCGGCCGATGCGAATGTCGTACGACGCGTCGCGCTGCTCCGTGATCGGGACGCGGACGGTCACCACGCGACCTCTGACGCCCCGGCCGCGTGGTTCGCGACGCGCGCCAGCACGAACAGCAGGTCGGACAACCGGTTGAGATAGGGAACGACCGACGACAGGCCGCCGGTCTCCTGCGCGCGGTGCAGCTGCACCACCGCGCGCTCGGCGCGGCGGCACACGGTGCGCGCCAGATGGAGCGCGGCCCCCTTGGGCACGCCGCCGGGAAGGATGAACTGCTTCAACGCGGGCAGGTGTGGCTCATACTGGTCGATCGCCGCCTCGAGCGCGGCGACCTGCGCCCGGCCGAGCGGCGGCCCCCCGAGCGCCTTGGCGAGTTTCTCCGGGTCGGGCGTGGCCAGCTCCGCCCCGATGGTGAACAGGTCTTTTTGGACGGTCTCGAGCAGCTCGCGACAGAAGGTGCGAGGTTCCTGAGCGAGCGCGAACCCGATGGTGGCGTTGAGCTCGTCCACCTGCCCGTACGCCTCCACCCGGCGGTCGTGCTTCGGCACCCGCCCGCCGCCGAACAACCCCGTGTCTCCGGCGTCACCGGTCCTGGTGTAGATCTTCAGCCGCGCTCCCCTCCGCTCACTGCTCCCCTCTCCCGTCTCCCGTTGTCTCCCGTTACGATTGGGCGAATGCAAGACGTCAAAGATATCACGATCATCGGCGCCGGCCCGACCGGACTGTTCGGCGCCTTTTACGCGGGGATGCGGGGGGCCTCCTGCCGCCTGATCGACACGCTCGACCAGGTCGGCGGCCAGCTCACGGCGCTCTATCCGGAGAAGTACATCTTCGATGTCGCCGGCTTTCCGAAGGTCCTCGCCAAAGACCTGGTGCGAGGCATGGCGGAGCAGGCGCTACAGTGGAAGGCCCCGGTGCACCTCGGTCAGAAGGTCGTTGGCCTCGAGCGCGGATCGGATAACGGCACGCCGCGCTTCACCGTGGTGACCGAAGGAGACGCGTATCCCTCGCGCACCGTGCTCGTCGCCGGGGGGATCGGTGCGTTCACGCCGCGCAAGCTGCCGCTCAAGGACGCGGACCTCTGGTACGGCCGGGGGCTGTATGACCGCATCCTCGACCCGGCGGTCTTCTCGGGAAAGCGCGTTCTGCTGGTGGGCGGCGGTGACTCCGCGTTCGACTGGGCGGTGAACCTGCAGGGGGTGGCGCAGCGAGTCCTGATGATCCACCGCCGCGACGGGTTCCGCGCCCACGCCGCGACGGTCAAGCAGGTGCAGGAGCTGTCCGCCGCGGGAAAGATGGAGCTGCGCACGTTCTGGGAGCTGCAGGAGATCCACGGCGGCGACCGGATCGAGGGTGCGACGATCGTCAACAACAAGACGAAGCAGCAGGAGCGCGTGGCCGTCGATTGCGTCGTCCCGCAGCTCGGCTTCGTCTCCTCGCTCGGCGCCATCGCCAAATGGGGGCTCGAGATCGAGAAGGGCGAGATCAAGGTGTCGCAGACGATGGCCACCAACATCCCCGGCATCTTCGCGGCCGGGGACATCATCACCTACCCGGGGAAGCTCAAGCTCATCGCCACCGGCGCGTCCGAGGCCGCGATCGCCGTGAACCACGCGGTGCATTTCATCAACCCGGCGGCGAAAATCGAGCCGGGACATTCGTCCAATATGGCCATCTTTGGCCAATCGGAAGACTGAAAGGCGTCGCGCGAAGGCGTGACGTATCTGCTCGACGTATTGTCGTATTACCGCGACGTTTTGCCGATTTCGACGACGACCGAGTCTATCTGCGCCAACATCTGTTGATAAGGGACGGCGTGGGTGTTCGCCTGGATGCTGAAGGTGATGGTGCGCCCATTGGGACGCTCGATGAAGCCGGAGAGGCTGTTCACCCGGTCGATGCTCCCCGTCTTGGCGATCACCCGCCCCTCGACGGCGGTGCCGGCGAAGCGCTTCAGCAGCGAGCCCGGCTGTCCCGAATGCGGGAGCGCGGCCAGGAAGGGCGCCCGTTTGGGGTGGCGGTGCATGTAGGCGAGCAGCTGGGTGAACGCGTGGGGGGTCACGAGATTCCCCGCGGCGAGGCCGGAGCCGTCCTCGAGCGCGAACGCCGTCGAGTCGATCCCCACCGAGTCGATCAGGAAACGGCGCTCGACCTCGAGCCCCGCGCGCCAGGAGCCCTCCCCCTTTTGCTCGCGCCCCAGGATCTTGAGCAGCATCTCGGCGAACCAGTTCTGGCTCGAGTTCAAGATCGGAAAGATGATGTCGGTAAGCGGGCGACCGCGGTACTCGACGAGCGGCGCGCAACAGCCGCGACCGGTGCCGTAGGCGAGCGAGTCGGTCGTGCCGGCCGTACCGCCTTCCACCGACACGCCTTTCTTCATCAGTGAGGCGGCGAGCGCTCGCGCCGCGTAGCGGCTGGGATCGGGGAGCGCGAAACTCTCGATCCATGGCTTCCGGCCCAGCGCCACCGTCCCCTCGGCCCAGATGTCCCACGTGCCCGGTGTGCGGAAGAAGTTGTCGCCGATGGTGGTGCTCGAGTCGGCGGGCACCGTGCGGGCGCGGTTCTCGAAGGTGAACAACCCCAGCTCGGGCGACCACGTGATCGTGGGCGGCTGGTCCACGGCGGCGCCCGGGGCGATGTGGAAGTCCACGCTGTTGTCGTGGAAGCCGAGCCCCGAAACGGGGGCGGCGTACCACCAATTCAAGTCCCACGCGTTCCAGCCGGGATGGACCAGCACCGGCTCGAAGTAGGACCCGTCGCCCACGAGCTTCCCGGTGACGCGTTTGAGCCCGCGCGCGCGGATCGAGTCCGCGATGGCGGCGACCGCGGTGAACGCCGAGTCGCACGCGCCCGGCGCGAGGCTGTCGACCGAAAAGCACCGCTCCGACCACGTCGGGTCGCCCCGCCCGTACAACACGAGGTCACCGTACAGCACACCGTTGTCGACGCGGCCGTTTGCATATACGCTGGTCGTGACGCGATAGTCGGCGGGCAGCAGCACCGTCGCCGCCGCGCTGACGACCAGCTTGGTGTTGCTCGCCGGGACGTAGAACCGGTCGGCGTTGCGCGCGAACAGGACCTTGCCGTCGTCCACGACGTACACGCCCCAGTTCGCACGGCTGAACGGAGGCTGGTCGAGCAGCGTCGCGAGCCGCCGCTCGAGCGACCCGTGCAGCGGCGCGGTCCGGGGCTTCGACTGCGCCGCCAAGGTCGAGCTAATCGTAAGCGATGCGAGGATCAGCTTTCGCATAGAGCAGATCGGTGACGAGGTTCACGACGACGAAGACGACCGACATGAAGAGGATGCTCCCCTGGATCGCGGGGAGGTCTCGCTTGTCGATCGCGGTGAGCACGTAACGTCCCAGCCCCGGCCAGCCGAAGATCGTCTCGGTGAGGACGCTGCCGGTGAGATAGTTGCCGGTGTCGAGCCCCAACACCGTGATCACCGGCACCAGCGCGGTGCGGAAGCCGTGCCGCAGCACGACCGCGCGCTCGGGCAACCCCTTGGCTCGGGCGGTGCGGATGAAATCGCTCGACAGCACTTCGAGCATCGCGGCGCGGGTCATGCGCGCCAGGAAGGCGATCGACCGCATGCCGAGCGTAACCGCGGGCAGCACCAGCGCAGCGAGCCCTCCCGACCCGGAGGGCGGGAGCCAGCGCAGCGCCAACGCGAAGACGAGAATCAGCAGCAGTCCCACCCAGTACACCGGAAAGGAGACGCCAACGTAAGAGACCAGCATTCCGATCCGGTCGACCAGCCCTCCCGGGCGGACCGCCGACACCACGCCGAGCGAGATCCCGGAAACGGCGGCGAGCGTCATGGCGGCGAGCGCGAGCTCAGCGGTTCGAGGAAAGCGCTCCCGCAGGTCCTGGGCGATGGGGCGCTGGGTGATGTAGGACCGGCCCAGGTCGCCGCGCACCACCGCCCCCACGTAATGGATGAACTGGGTGGGGAGGGGATCGTCGAGACGCAGCTCGGCGCGCAGCCGGGCGATCGTGGCCGAATCAGCGCGCTCCCCCACCATTGCGGTGACCGGGTCCCCCGGGGCCACGTTGAGGAGCAGGAACGCGACCACGAGCACCCCGAGCAAGGTGGGCAGGGTGAGCAGCAGGCGGCGCGCGAGCAACGGGATCACGGCGCGCGCCGCGCTCCCGTCCAGTGCTGCCCGTTGAAGATCACCGGCACGTCCCACCCGCGGACGTCCGGGCGCTTCGCCCACAGGTCCGTGGGGAACCAAAGGTAGAGCCAGGGCGCCGCGCGGTACACCCGCGCGTCGATCTCGCGGTACAGCGCGGAGCGCGCCGCGTCATCGGTAGTGCGGCGGGCGCGCAGGATCAGCGAGTCGGTGACGGGATCGACGTAGAACGCATAGTTCCCCCCGGGGCCGACGCTCCCCGAGTAAAACAGGGGATACAGAAAGTTGTCGCCGTCGGGGTAGTCGGCCCACCAGTCGAGCACCACCATGTCGGTTTCACCCTTGCGGGCCGCCTCTCGCTGGCTCGACGCATCGCGCTCGACCAGCTCGATCTTGATGCCGACCGGCTCGAGCTGGGCCTGCACCGCCTGCGCGACGCGCGCCAGCTCGACATTGCTGGTATTGCGCCACAGCTGCAGCGCAATCCCGCTCCCATAGCCTGCGGCGGCGAGCAGCCGCTTTGCCGCGACGGTGTCGTAGTGGTAACCCGGGCGCGTCGTGTCGCTCCCCGCCAGCCCGGGCGGGATCGCCCCCCGGGCGAGGATGCCACGCCCGCCGTACACGCTGGCGAGCACCTCGGGCACGTTCACGGCGTAGTTGATCGCCTGCCTGACGCGAGCGTCCCGGAGCGGTCCCCGCCGGTTGTTGAGCGCCACGTAGACCACTCGCAGGGCGGGCTTTTCGAGCAGCAGGTCGGGGTGTTGCTGCCGCCAGCGCGTCGTCTCGCCGAATGGCACCTCCATGACGCTGAGCCGCCCGGCTTCGAACTCGGCCGCCCGCGTCAGCGGCTCCGGAATGATCCGCACCGTCAGGGTGTCGGCCGCCGGCGGGCCGCCCCAATAGTCCGGGTTGCGCGCAAACACGAGGTAGTCGTCATGCTGCCAGCTGACGAAGCGCCAGGGACCCGTGCCCACCGGGTGCTGCCCGAGGTCCGCCTGCGGGGGCAATGGCGCCGGTACCACTGCGGCCACTGGCATCGCGAGAAATTTGGGAAAGATGGCGAGCGGCTCTGCCAGATCGAACGCGACTGCCGAATCTCCCAGGAGCTGGATGCCCGTCACGTCGCTCGCGCGGCCGGCGGCATACGCCTCGGTGCCGGCGATCGGATAGAGCGGCCACGCGCGCCCGCCGCGCGTGCCGGGGGCGAGCACGCGCAGCATGCTCTGTCGCACGGCGGCCGGCGTCAGGCGCGTCCCGTCATGGAACCTGACGCCCGCCCGCAGGTGGAACACGTACCGGAGACTGCCCCCGCCGCCCCCGCCGCCCCCGCCGCCCCCCCCGCGGGAGATTGTCCAACGGTCGGCCAGCGCGGGAAGCAACTTCCCATCCGGGTCGAATTGCGTGAGCCCGTCGTAGGCGAGAGCGACCATCTCGCCGGTCGGGACATCGGTGGACAGGGCTGGGTCGAGTGAGCGCGGATCGTATGTCTCGTAGTATACGAGCGACGCGTGGCCGGGCGGCCGGGCGCTCCCCGCGTTCCCCCCGCGACCGCAGGCGGCGGGCACGACCAGACAGGCGAGGGTGGTCACTGGGAGCGCGCGCATGCGTTCAGGTGTCGAAAAGGTTGACAGTGTGGCGGGAGGTAGCCAACATAGGGGAGCGGCCCGACCGCGTCAATTGCGTGCCCTCCTTCCTTTCCTGCTCGTCGCCGCGTGCGCGGCGGCTCCCCTCGCGGCGCAGCAAGAGCGGGTGGTGCGCGGCCTTGCGTTCGAGGGCAACCGCGCCATCGACGACTACACGCTGAGATCGGCGATCGCAACGTCGAGCTCCAGCGTGTTCGCGAGCGTGTGGTTGCTGCGCTGGATGGGGCTCGGCGAGAAGCGCTACTTCAACGAGCTGGAGTTCCGCCGCGACGTGGTGCGCCTGCTGTTGCTGTACCGCCAGAGCGGCTACATGAACGCCGTCGTGGATACGGTAGTACGCCGGGAGGCCGGAGACGTGCATGTCCTGTTCCGCATATACGAAGGCGAGCCGGTCCGTCTCACCAGGCTCAGTCTCGTGGGCCTCGACTCGTTGCTCGACGTTGTGGCGCTCAAGCGTACCCTCCCGCTCCAGGAAGGAGCCCCATTCAACCGGATGCTGTTTCAGGCATCCGCCGACACCATCGCGGATCGGCTACGGAACCTCGGGTATCCGTACGCGCAGGTGTTGCGGAACTACGATGTGGATGCCACGGCGCTGAAAGCGGAGGCGTCTCTCGAAGCCATGCCTGGGCCCCGGGCGCGGATCGGACGCGTGGTGATCACGGGCCTCGAACAGGTGGACACCGGGACCGTGCGGAAGATGCTCTCGGTGCACCCGTCCGACCTGTTCCGGCAAGACCGGGTGTACCAGAGCCAGCGCGATCTGTACGGCATGGGGGTGTTCCGGTCCGTGAACGTCGTGCTCGCCGACTCCGCGCCCCGCCCCGGGGATTCCACGGTGACGGTGCTCGTGCGGGTCGCGGAGGGGCCGCGCCACCGGGTGCGCGTGGGCGCCGGGTACGGCAGCCTCGACTGCTTCCGCGTGCAAAGCGGCTGGACGGCGTATGACTTCTTAGGCGGCGCCCGTGCGCTCGACCTGACCGGACGGGTGTCAAAGTTGGGGGTCGGCTCGCCCACCGACGCCGGACTACGCAGCAACGTGTGCCACTTCCTGCACGACGACCCGACGTCCGACACCATCAATTACAATGTCGGCTTGACGCTGCGGCAACCGGCGTTCCTGTCACCGCGCCACACCGCCAGCTTCGCGCTGTTTGCCGAGCGGCGCTCGGAGTTCAACGCGTACACACGCCAGGCCGTGGGCGCGAATCTGGCCGTGACATTCAACGCCCGGCGCACCATTCCGGTCACGCTCGGCTATAGCTATTCGGTGGGGCGGACGACGGCGCTCCCCGCGATCTACTGCCAGCTGTTCCGGCTGTGTGACGCTTCCGAGCAGGCGTTCCTCTCCAACCGGCGGCGGTTCGGGGCGGTGACCATCTCGGGCGTGCGGAATCAGACGAACTCGGTGCTCGACCCCACAGCGGGGGGTGTCGTCACCGCGTCGCTGACTCACTCATCGCGGCTCGTCGGATCGGACACGCTGTACGAATTCAACCGAGGGCAGCTCGAGGTGTCGCGCTACTATCCCATCGGCCGCCGCGGGGCGTTCGCCTGGCGCGTGCTCGGCGGGACGATCCTGCCGGCACGGCGGATCAGCTTCGCCGGCCAGAGCGTCAGGTTCGTGCCGCCTGACCAGCGATTCTACGGCGGCGGCCCCAACTCGGTACGCGGGTACGCCCGCAACGAGCTCGGTCCCCGCGTGTACTTCAGATCGATCAGCGTCGACTCGGTCAAGGGCGACACGACGTTCGGCAACCTTCAGGCATCGGCCACCGGCGGCAACGCGATCTTCGTGGCGAACGCCGAGCTCCGAATCCCGACGCCGCTCTTTCCTGACCGCATGCGCGTGGCGGTGTTCGCGGATGTGGGACAGGTCTGGGAGCTCGAGGATCCCTCCGTACGGGGGGTGCGATTCACGCCGGGCGTGGGCGTGCGGTTTGTGACGCCTCTCGGACCGGTGCGCCTCGACGCCGCCTATAACGGCTATCCCGCAGAGCCCGGAAGCCTGTACTTGCTGAATACGACAAACAAGAGCCTGACCGCCGTGACCGATTCGACCGGGAGTCCGGTGCCGTTCCATCCCGGCCTGCCTCACGGGTTCTGGCGTCGGGTGGTGGTGCAGTTCGCCGTGGGGCAGGCGTTCTGATGGTCCGCCGCTCGCTCGGCGTCGCACTCTGGATGATCGTCGGGCTGCTGGCCTGCTTTCTCGGCGCGCTCTCGGCGCTCGTCGGCACAGGCGCCGGGCGGGGACTGCTGGCGCGCGTGATGGAGAGCGCGCTGGCGCAGGTGTTCACGGGGTCGATCGAGGTGGCCGACGTGCGCGGGTCGCTCCTCACCGGGGTCACGCTCACTGGGGTACGGCTGTTCGACGCGGACACGACCCTCGTCGCCTGGCTGCCGCGCGCCGACCTCACCTACAACCCGTTCGACTTCGCGGCCGGCCGGGTGGTGTTCTTCGAGTTCGCCCTGCGGCAGCCCGTGATCACCCTCGTGCAGCACCGGAGCGGCAGGCTCAACATCGAGGAGCTGCTCCGGCTGGGCGGCCCCGACTCCGGGCACGGCCCCCACGGGCCCGCGACGCTGATCCTGTTCCGGAACGTGCAGATCGAGGACGGCACCGTCACGCTGCGGTTGCAGGCGCAGCGCGCCGAGCCGGGCGATACGGCGCTCGAGATCCAGGGGGGCGGCCCCAACGGCCGGGTGCGGGTCCGGCGGTTCGAGCACTTGGACGCCCGGCTCGCGGCCCTGCAGGTGTCATCGCCGGTGGAGCGGGGCATCGGGATCGATATCAGCCGGCTCGCGGTCGAGAGCAGCGACCCCGCGCTGCGGCTGGTGGACGTCGCCGGCCGGCTGCACGTGATCGGGGACTCGCTCGAGTTCGACTTGTCGCGGGTCAAGTTCCCCGGGTCCGCGCTGCGGGCGGCGCGAGGCCGCGTATCGTGGCCGCGGGGCCCGCTGCTGTTCGATCTGTCCCTGCACGCCGACTCGGCGACGCTCGGCGACTTCCACTTCATCGATCGGCGCTTCGCGCCCGGCGCCGTGCTCGCGGGCGGCGTGCGGCTCAAATCTCATGGCCAACGCGTGCTCGAAGTCGGACTCGACCCGCTGCGAGTGAGCGAAGGCGGCGGCACCGTGACCGGCCGCCTCACGGCGCTGTCCGCCGGCGACTCGGGGCTCGTGGCGCTGCGGGACGCCGATCTCGCCGCTCAAGACTTCGACCTCGAGTTCGCTCGCCCGTTCCTTGATACGCTGCCGTTCGCGGGCCGACTGAGCGGCCATACCACGGCTACCGGCCCGGTCTCGGGTCTGACTCTGGACATCGACTGGGTGTTTCGCGACTCTCTCGTGCCCGGTCACCCCGCCACGCGGATCCGGGGCCGGGGCGAGGTGGGCCTGGGGGGGAGCGGCTTGCGCTTCCAGCCGTTCACGGTCGAGGCGGCGGCCGTCGACTGGGGGACGGTCGAGCGGCTCGTTCCGGCCGCCGCCCTGCATGGGGTGTTGTACGCCGCGGGCACCCTGAGCGGGCCGTTGAAGAACGCGCAGTTCACCGGCACGCTCGAGCACCGGGACGGTGCATTGGCGCCCAGCCGGCTCACCGGGACGGTGCGCCTCGACGGCCGCGGCGACACGCTCGGCGTGTACGCGGACGTGGCGGCCGACTCGCTGTCGTTCGACGGGCTCAAGGGGAGCTTCCCGACGCTGCCGTTCTCCGGCGCGGTCGCCGGAACGGTGAAGCTCGCCGGGCCGCTCCCCCAGCTCGAGACACATACGGTGCTCCACTCAGCGGGCGGCACCGTGCAGGGCGACGGCGTGCTGCGGCTCGGGGGCGACGGAGCATCGGGTCGCGGCGTCCGCGACTTCACTATGCGCACCCGCGACCTGGACCTCGCCAGCTGGCTCAAGCGAGCGCCTGCCTCGTTGCTGACGGTCACCGTGCAAGGCGACGTCGCCGTGGACTCGGGCGCACCGCCGGTCGGGGCACTGCGCGTCCGAGTCGAGCCGTCCCTGTTCGCCGGGACGCCGCTCGATTCGGGCGTCGCGGCGGTCCGGTTGGCCGACCGGCACCTGTACGTCGACTCGCTGCGCCTCGTGCAGCCCGGCCTGATCACCACAGGGGGGGGCACCCTGGGCTGGACGCGTGGGGACCGCGGCACGCTGGCACTCGATTTCGACGCCGACAGCCTCAACTCGCTCGACTCGCTGCTCAGCTGGGTCACCGGGAGCGATATGACGGCGCGCGGCGATCCGGGCGATCCGGACAATCGGGGTGTCCGGCCGCTCGCGGGTGCGGCCCGGGTGCTCGTGAGCCTGGAGGGGTCGCTCGACTCACTGGGCGTGGACGTCCGGGCGAGCCTCGAGCGGCTGCAATGGCGCGGTTGGTCGGTGCCGCGGGAGGGGCGCGTGCGGCTCGTCTATCGGCCCGGCCCGGTGCCGGCGTTCGAGCTCGACGCCACGCTCGATTCGGTGGCGCACGGCGTCCTGGGCTTCGCGGCCACCGCCGCGGCGCTGCATGGCACGCGCGACTCGCTCGTGTGGTTCTCCCGCTCCCGCGTCGGCGAAGGCGGGGCGTTCCTGGCGGGCGGGCGCTTCGCGCGGAGCCGGGACATCACGGCCGTGGGCATCGACTCCCTGGCGCTGCAGCTCCCCGGCGACGTGTGGGTGCTGGAGCGGCCGACTGAGCTGACCGTGACCGATTCGACCGCGCGCGTGAGCGGCTTCTCGCTGCAGAGCGTGTACGGGGCGGGGAAGCTCACGTTCGCGGGCGATCTCCCCACCCACGGCCGCGCCGACGCCCATCTCCAGCTCGAGTCGTTCCCGCTCGTCGGCGTGTATGCGCTGCTCGAGCGTGACACGGCGGGGGTCGGCGGCGTGATCACCGCCGCGGCAGGTTTGGCCGGGACGCGGGCGGATCCCGTGTCCACGGGCACATTCTCGGTGACCAACGGGTCGTTCGGGGAGTTCCACGCCCCGTTTGCAGACGGCACGTTCGACTACCGCGCGCGCCGGCTCGACGCGGCCCTCAACCTGTGGCGATCGGGTCAGCAGATCCTGTCCGTCCGGGCGCACCTCCCGCTCGACCTGTCGCTCGTTCCGGTGGAGCGGCGCCAGCTCCCCGACACCCTCTTCGTGCGGGCCACCGCCGACAGCGTGGACCTGTCGGTGCTCGAAGCGCTGACGCCGGCGCTGCGGCAGGTGGAGGGAGTGTTCTCGGCCGATCTGGGCATCGCCGGCACGTGGGATTCCCCGCGGCTGCGCGGCACGCTCGGCGTCACGGGCGCCGCCGCCATTCCCGCCTTGAACGTGCGCTACGAAGCCGTCAACGGCCGCCTCATGCTGTCGGGGGACTCGATCGCGATCCAGACGCTCTCCGCGCGGAGCGATCGGGGTCGGGGCCGCATCGATGTGTCCGGCGTCGTGCGGTTGGAGCGGCTCACCCGCCCGGTCCTCGACCTGCGCATCGCCGCAGACCAGTTCAGGGCGCTGGACTTGAAGAACAACGTCTCCATCACGGCGAGCGGCCAGCTGGCGCTCCAAGGGCCGGTGTTCGGGGCGTCGCTCACGGGGCACGCCAACGTCACGTCCGGCGTGCTGTATTTCGCGGACTTGGTGCAGAAGCGGATCGTGAACCTGGACGAGCTGGCCGACACGTCGTTGGCGGCCATTATCCAGCAGCAACGGCTGGGTCCGGAGTTTCAGAGCGTCTTCCTGGACAGTCTCCGGATCGACGATCTGGGGCTGGAGATGGGAAGCGACGTGTGGCTGCGCTCGAACGAGGCCAATATTCAGCTCGCCGGCTCCGTGCGGCTCACCAAGCGGCGCAATCTGTACCTCGTGAGTGGCACGCTGCAGGCCGCCCGGGGCACGTACCGGCTCAAGGTCGGGCCGGTGTCGCGCGAGTTCGTCGTCTCCCAGGGAACCGTGCGGTATTTTGGTACGCCGGATCAGGACGCAGCGCTCGACATCGAGGCGAAGCACGTCGTGCACCTTCCCGCGGCCACGCTGATCAACCCGACCGGGGATCTCACCGTTGTCGCGCACATCACGGGCACGCTGCTCGAGCCCAAAGTCGCACTCGAGGCGGAGAAGCAGGAACTGTCCCAGACCGAGGTGATTTCCTACCTCTTGTTCGGAAAGAGCAGCGTGGACGTCGGGGGCGATCAGGGCGGGATCGCGGACCAGCGGGCCGTCCTGCAGAGCGCGCTCGCGGTGCTGTCGGGCGAGATCGAGCAGACGATCGTGTCCGGTGGCGTGCCCGTGGATTACGTCGAGATCCGACCCAGCAGCGGGGGCCAGGGAGACCCGCTCCTCAGCTGGCAGCTCGCCGTGGGACGCCAGCTCGGTCCCAACACGTTCCTGGTCGTGAACGCGGGATATTGTCAGGGCAGCCAGGTGGCGGTGCAAAACCTGCTCGGTCTGTCGCTCCAGTTCCGCATCAGCCCGGAATGGCGCACGGAGGCGAGCTTCGCGCCCGTGCAGACCTGCCTCGATGCCGCGACGGGGGGGCAGGGGACCACCATCCCCCGTCAGGTGGGGTTGGACCTGTTCTGGGAGAAGCGGTACTAGCGATGACCCGGGCCCTCCTCATCACGAACCCCGCGGCGGCGCGCACCGATGCGCGTGCCGTCACCGCAATCCGCGACACGCTGCGGCGCGGCGGCTGGTCGGTCGACGTGCTCGCCACCACCCAGGCGGGTGACGCGCGGCGGTTCGCGGCCGAGGCGCGGATCCAGGGCTTCGACGTCCTGGTGTGCTACGGCGGCGACGGCACGGCGATGCAGATCGCGGCTGGTGCCGTAGGGAGCGGCATTCCGCTGGGGATCGTGCCCGGAGGCACGGGCAACCTGCTCGCCGGCAATCTACGGTTGCCAAAGAGCCCCGCGGCCGCCGCGCGCGCGATGCTCAAGGGCAAGCCGCTGCCGCTCGACCTCGGGAGCGTGGCGCGCGCGGATGGTACCCACTACTTCGCGGTATGCTGCGGCACCGGGTTCGATGCGGCGCTGATGGCCGCGACGGGGTCCGACGAGAAGCGGCGCTGGAAGATGGCGGCCTACATCGCGCGCGCCTTCGCCGCGCTCCCTGCAGTCACGAGCCCGCTGCACCGCGTGACCGTCGACGGCGTGGGCCACGAGCTGCCAGCCGCCCTGGTCCTGGTGGCGAACTGCGGCGAGCTGGTCCCACCGTTTCTGCGCCTGCGCGACGAGGTCGCCCCCGACGACGGGTGGCTCGACGTGCTGGTGCTCCGGGCGGAGGGGACGATCGAGAGCCTCGCGGCGTTTCTCGAGCTAGTGCGCCGGCCGCGCAACGGGATGCGGCGGCTGTGGTTCGGCCGCGGCCGCGTGGTGCGGGTCGAGGTACTCGACGGCGCGGCGCGGCCGATGCAGCTCGATGGCGAGCCCAGGGGGGACACCCCGTTCGAGGCGCGCTTGCTGCCGGGCGCCCTCTCGGTGATCGTAGACCGCCGTGGCTGAGACCATCCTCCTCGTCGACGATGACGCCGATGTGGTGCGGGCGGTAGGTGACTACTTCGAGCGCCTGGGCTACGAGGTGGCGCGGGAGGACACCGGAGAAGGGGGCATGGCGACGTTCCAACGGCTGCGCCCCGACGTGGTGATCCTTGATTTGCACCTCCCCGACGTGGGCGGCCTCGATGTGCTCGAGCGCCTGCGCCCGCAGGGCGCGTCGGTCATTCTGCTCACGGGCCAGGGCGACATCGAGACCGCGGTACGCGCCATGCAGCTCGGCGCCGAGCATTTTCTCACGAAGCCGGTGGACATGACTCACCTGGCCGCCGCGACGGCGCGGGTCGCCGAGAAAGTGCGGCTGGCGCGGCAGAACGCGCTGTTGCGCGCGCGCGATCACGAGGGCGAAGGGCTCGACTCGCTCGGCGTCTCGCCGGTGATGCGCGAGCTGGCGCGTCAGATCGAGTTGCTGGCGGCGAGCGACCGCTCGACCGTGCTGCTCGCCGGGGAGAGCGGGACGGGCAAGGGCTGGGCCGCGCGGATCGTGCATCACCTCAGTCCGCGCTCGCGCGGTCCGTTCGTCGAAGTGAACTGCGGCGGCCTGTCCGCCACGTTCCTCGATTCCGAGCTGTTCGGGCACGAAAAGGGTGCGTTCACCGACGCGAAGGAGCGCAAGCAGGGGTTGTTCGAGCTGGCCGACGGCGGCACCATCTTTCTCGACGAGATCGGCGAGCTGGCGCCCGAGCTGCAGCCCAAGCTGCTGAAGGTGCTCGACACGAAGACCTTCCGGCGGCTGGGCGGCACGCGCGAGATGACAGTGAACGTGCGGCTCATCGCGGCGACGAACCGCGACCTGGCCAGCGACATCCAGGCGGGTCGGTTTCGGGAAGACTTGTACTACCGGCTCAGCGTGATGCCGCTCAAGCTGCCGCCGGTGCGCGAACGTTCGCGGGAGGACCGGCTCGCCCTAGTCACGCGGATCCTGCTCGATCTGGGGCCACAGATGCCGGGGTGCCCGAGCGGGTGCAGCGCCGAGGCGTTGGACCGCCTCCTGTCGGCGCCCTGGCCGGGTAACGTCCGCGAGATGCGGAACGTGCTCGAGCGCGCTATGATCCTGGCCCGCGGGGCGGCGCAGATCGGCGTCGAGCACCTCCCGGCGGACCTGAGAAAAGGCGGTGGAGGTGTTGGAGGAGGTGGAGGCGGTGGAGCGGGGGAACGGCGGCACGCGGCGCTGACGCTCGCCGACGTGGAACGCCAGCAGATCGAGCGGGCGCTCAGGTTCCACGGTGGCAACCGCACGCGCGCCGCACACGAGCTCGGGATTTCGCGCGCGACCTTGATCAATAAGATTAAAGCCTACGCGCTCGACCTTTGAGGACACTATGGTAGACAAGCCGAAGCTGATGGAACACGACGGGATGGTGTGCCGCTACTGCGGGAATGAGGAACGCGCCTCGGAGGGGTATCCCTGTCAGGACTGCGGCACTTTCATCTGTCTGATCTGCTCGTTCCGGGGAGTCACGCGCTGCAAGGCATGCGAGGAGAAGGCCAAGGCGAAGCAGCAGGCCTAGCTCCGTCGCTTGTCGACCTCTCGCGCCACGTCCTCGGGTGACGTGCCCAGCTCCTTGGCGAGCTTTTCGATCGCGTCGTCCGCCCCCGCCCAACCCCGCGCCGCCGCCAGCGCGCTCAGGGCGATCTCCTCGGCCACCGTGGTCCGCTCTTCCAGATCGCGCGTGCGCACCGCTACCTCACGGGCGAGCCATTGCTCGAGCTGCCGCCGGTCGACCTCGAGCTGCCGCAGCCGCAGCGCGCCCTGCAGCGACATCTCCAGCTCGTCTAAGTCCACTGGCTTGATGAGGTAGTCGTAGGCGCCGAGCTTCATGCACTCGATCGCCGTGCGGGGCTCGTCGATCGCGGTCAACATGATGACGGCGAGGTCCGAGTCCTGGGCGAGCGCTTTGGGGACGAGCTCCACGCCGGTCATGTTGGGCATGCGGATGTCCGACAACATCACCTGCGGCTGCTCCGCCGCCTGGCGGTCGAGCGCCTCGGCGCCGCTCGCGGCCTGGAGCACGCGGTAGCCCAGGCGCGTCAGGAACCGGTCCAGCGCCTGGCGGATCCCCTCCTCGTCGTCCACCACCAACACGGTGGTCGGAGCGGCCTGCGCATCGGTCTTGGTCATGGCGCTAACGTATGTACCCTTCAGAACCCGAGCAAGCCAAGCTATCTTCGCGCCCGATGAGTGAAGCCGCTCCGTCGAATCTCGCCGCGGTGCAGGGGATCACCGTGGGGCACTGGACCGATTCGCAGAGCGCCACCGGCTGCACTGTGACGCTCGCGCCGCCGGGGGGAATGCGCGCGGCGTGCGCCGTGCGCGGCCGCGCCAGCGGTACGCGCGAGCTCGACGCCCTCGACCCTCGCCATCTGGTGGGCCACATCGACGCGGTGCTGCTCACCGGCGGCTCGGCGTACGGCCTGGGCGCGGCGGACGGCGTGATGCGCTGGCTCAAGGAGCGAGGCCGCGGCTTCCCCGTCGGGCCGGCGGGAGTGGTCCCGATCGTCCCGACCGCCGTGATCTTCGACTTCGACCTGGCGCCGGGAGCGAAGGCGGACCGCTGGCCGGGTGCCGACGATGCCTACCGCGCCTGCGCCGCCGCGGCGACGGAGATTCCCGAAGGATCGGTGGGCGCCGGCACCGGGGCGACGGTCGGCAAGGCGCTCGGTCCGCGCGGCGCGATGAAAGGGGGCGTCGGGACCTGGGCGGCCCGCGCGGGCGACGTGGTGGTGGGCGCGCTCGTAGTTCTCAATGCCGTAGGGAACGTGCTGGACGCGAACGGCCGGGTGCTCGCGGGCGCCCGCGGCGCGGACGGCCGGTTCGTCGACGCGCTCGGGTACCTGGCCCAGGGCGGCGCCCCCTTCGCGCGCGGGGGCGCGGGCCAGAACACGACGCTCGCGGTCGTGGCGACGAATGCCCGGCTCGACCGCGTGGCGTTGCAGGCCCTGGCGCACGCGGCGGGGGACGCGCTCGCCCGGCGCATCGTGCCCTACGCCACGCCGTTCGACGGCGACGTCGTGTTCGCGCTCAGCACCGCCCAGGTGCCGGCGGCCACGCCGCTCCAGGCGGAAGCGCTCGCCGCGCTCGCGGTGCCGGAGGCGGTCGAGCGGGCGGTGCGCCTCGCGCGCGGGACGCGCGACGTCCCGGGACTCGCGGACGACAGGGCGTGATGAACGACCGTCTCGAACGAGACATCGGCGACGTCGCCCGCAAGTGGGTCCCCGACACGCGGCTCGGTGTGTTCGAAGTCGCAGTGCAGCGCGGCGCGCTCGCGGGCTGCACCACGAGCCGCGACGCAGTCGCCGCCTTGCGTCGCATCGCCGCCGGCGCGCGCTTGGCCGCCGACATCCGGCTGCTCCCCGATTCCTCGGTGGGCGACGAGCAGGCGGCAGTGGTCACGGCGGCCGCGGCGCCGCTGGTGCGCGAGCCGCGGGTGAACGCCGATCGCGTGAGCGAGGCGCTGCACGGTGAGACCCTCGAGGTGCTCGAGCGGCGCACCGACACCTGGCTGCGGGTACGCGCAGCGGACGGCTACCTTGCATGGGTGCACCCGGGCTATGTCGCGCTCGGCACCGCCGCGTGGGCCGAGGACTGGGCCGCGCGGGCCAGCGTGCGCTCGCTCGGCGCCGACCTGCGATGCCAGGGGGAGCGGTTCCGACTGGCGGTCGGCGCGCGGGCGGCGCCGCAGCGCGGCGGCCAGGTGGAGACGGCCGACGGACGCGTGTGGGACGTCGCAGCGGGAGCCCTGAGGCCGGAGGTCGAGCTGCGGGTCGAGGCCCGGCTCATGGCGGCACCCGAGTGGGCGCTGCGGTGGTTCTCCGGCGCGCCGTATGCGTGGGGCGGGCGCACCGAGTGGGGCGTCGACTGCTCCGGCCTGGTGCAGGCGACGTATGCGGCCCGCGGCGTGGCGTTGCCGCGGGACTCAGACCTGCAGTCCGCCGCCGGCCGGGAAGTGCCGCTCGAGGCAACCGGCGGCGGATACCAGGCGGGCGACGTGCTATGCTTCGCCGACGGCCGGCGCATCTCGCACGTGGCGTTGTGGGCCGGCGCGGGACGGATCGTGCACTCGGCCCTATCGCGCGGCGGCGTCGTCTCGGACAACCTGCTCGCCGATACGCCGGCGATGAGGCGGCTGCGGGATTACCTCGTCTCTGTTAGACGGATAGACGGGTAGACGGGTAGCGGCAGGCAGGAGAAAGGGGCTAGGTCGGCCTGACGCCTTTGACCACCGATCCGCTACCCGTCTACCCGTCTATCCGTCTATTTTTTGTCATGAAGCTCATCCTGTTCGACATCGACGGCACGCTGCTCTGGACCGACGGCGCGGGTCGGCGGGCGATCCATCGCGCGTTGCTCCTCGAGGCGGGGACGGCGGGTCCGATCGAGACCTACCGCTTCGACGGGAAGACCGATCCGCAGATCGTGCGCGAGCTGCTGGGACTGGCCGGCCACCCGGAGGCGACGGACGAGCAGCGCATTGAGGCGGTGTGCCGCCGCTACGTCGAGCTGCTCTCGGCCGAGCTCGGGAAGCCGACGCAGGCCACGCGGCTCATGGTCGGGGTCGCCGAGCTGCTCGCGGCCCTCGAGCCGCACGAGCGGGAGGAGCGGGCGGTTGTGGGTCTCTTGACCGGAAACCTGGAGCCGGGCGCTGCGCTCAAGCTCCGGTCCGCGGGCCTCGACCTTGCCCGTTTCCGGGTCGGGGCCTATGGATCGGACTCGCACCGCCGCGCCGATCTCCCCGCCCTGGCGGCGCAGCGCGCCGCGCTGCTGACCGGCCGGACCTTTACCGGAGCGGACGTCGTCATCCTGGGCGACACTCCGGAGGACGTCACCTGCGGTCGCGCGCTCGGCGCGCGCGCGCTGGCCGTGGCGACCGGCTTCTACGATGTCGCCACGCTGCGCGCCGCCGGGGCCGCCCGGGTGTTCTCCGATTTCGCGAACACCGGCGCGGTGCTGGACGCCATCTTCGCCCCATGAGCTCGATCGGCTCCGCCCCCGCCGACGAGCTGGAGGTCAAGGCGCGAGTCGACGACCCCGCGGCGCTGCGGCGCGCGCTCGAGCGAGCGGGCGCGCGGCTCGAGTTTCGCGGCGCGATGCTCGACCGACGCTTCGACCGGGCGGGCGACCTGGAAGCGCGCGACGAGGTGCTGCGGATGCGCATCTTCCGACCCGCCGACGGCGCCCCCGCCTTCGGCGTGCTCGGCTGGAAGGGGTCGCGCTCACAGCGGGGGCACTACCGTCACCGCCCTGAGGTCGAAGCGCGCGTCAGCGATGGCGACGCCGTCGTCACGGTGCTCGAGCGCCTGGGGTTCGCCGTCTCGTTACGGATCGACCGCACGGTGGAGATTTACCGTCTGGGGCAGGCGGTCCTCCGGATCGAGTGGTATCCCGTCATGGACGTGCTGCTGGAGGTCGAGGGCGAGCCGGCCGAGATCGAGCGCGCCATCGCCGCGACGGGCCTGCCCCGCGACCGCTTCTTCCCGGAGTCGCTCCCGCATTTCGTGGCGGCGTACGAGGCGCGCACCGGCCGGCCCGCCCGCATCGCGGAGGGTCACGCGTGAGCACGGTCAAGATCCCGATGCCGCTGCGCGTGCCGGAGCTCGCTCCCTCGCTGGGGCGTGTGGTCGTGCCGCGGCGCGTGGCGGAACCGTGGGTGCCGATCGACGACATTCGGGAGACGCTGGCCACGCGCGTGCTCGAGCTCGCGGGGGAGGCGCGGGCCGCGGCGGCGGGCGAGGACCGTGAGCGGGTGCTCGATGCGGTGAGCCGCCGGGCGTGGCTCGCCGCGTGGGAGCAGGCGGTGCGACGCGTGGCGGACCGTGTGATCGAGGCGCTGGACGGGCGGATCGAGCGGGCCGCCCGCCGGGTGCGGATGCCGCACCGCCGGTGGCGCCGCCGGCTGTTGTCGACGCCCGAGAAGCGGGCGGTCACTGCGCGCCTGGCGACGGGCGGCGAGCCGTTCGTCGCCGCGCTGGACGCGCTCGATGCGGTCGCCGCCCGCGTGCGGGACGCGAGCGTGTTGGACAAAGCGGCGCACGCCGAATGGCAGGAAGCGCTGCGGGGTGCCGCGCGCCGGCTCGAGGCAGCGTGGCTCGCCCTCGAGGCGGTGGCGGCTGAAGAGGAGCGGCGCTGGAACCCCGAGATCGAAGCGCTGGAGCGCTGGCGGCCGTCGCTCTGGCCCGTGCTCGTTCTCTGGGCCCCGCTCGCCGCCGCGCTGGTATGGCTCGGACTGGTGCTCGGCGGCTACGTTCCCGCTCCGCTATGGCTCGCCGCGCGCCTCGGCTTCTAGGACTGGCGCGCCGGTCGTGAGCGCCATCGGGGTCGGCGTGGACCTGGTGGAGGTCGCGCGGGTGAGTGCGATCTTGAACGACAAGGGCTCTCGGGTGCTCGAGCGGCTCCTAACGCCCGCCGAGCGGGCCTACTGCGAGAGCCGGCCCGACGTCGCCACGCATGTCGCGGTGCGGCTCGCCGCCAAGGAGGCCGTCTACAAGGCGCTCCAGGGGAGCCAGGCGGCGCGCGGCATTGGGTGGCGCGACATCGAAGTCACGCGCGCGCCCGACGGACGACCGGATGTGAGTCTCAGCGGCAGTGCGACCGCACGCGCCCGCGAGTTGGGCGTGCAGCGGGTGCTGCTGTCGCTCACGCACACCCATCTGGCGGCCATCGCGATCGCCGTGCTCGAGCGTGACTAGGCGCACATCCTTGAATTCCCGATAAATTCACTCTAGTATTTGTGGCCTCTCACTGAGAATCACTTTCATCCACCGTAAGCTATTTGTCGGCCTGCTGTTAGGCGCGTGCTCCGCGACCGTGTCCGCGGCGCAGGCGAGCGACTCGCTCACCGTATCGCGCCGCGTGGTCGCGGCGACGTCGCTCGCCGCCAAGGAGTATGCGGCGGGTGTGGCGCCGCACGGGGGTCGGGTCACCGCGGCCGCCGAAGTGGACGAAGCGCGCCAGTTCCTCGAGCAGGCGCGCCTCGACGCGGTCGGCCTGCCCGCCCAGGTCCGCGCCGTCGCCGACACGGAGCTCGCGCTGCTCCGGGCCATGGTGGTCCGTACCGCTCCGCCCGACTCCGTCGCGGCGCGAGCCAACGCCCTGGTGGGACGGATCGCCGCCGCGACGGGCGGGGCGCTCGATCCGTTTCCGGCCCGGCCGCCGTCACTGGCCCGTGGAGCAGCGGTGTATCGCGATCAGTGCCTGGCCTGTCACGGTCAGGCCGGCCGCGGCGACGGCCCGAAGGCGAAACAGCTCGAGGGGCCGCCGCCCGCGAACCTCGCCGACCGACACCTGATGCGTGGCGTGTCGCCCGTCGACGTCTACCGCAAGATCACGATCGGAGTCGCCGGCACGGCCATGCCGCAGTTCGAGGAGACGCTCTCGCCCGAGGACCGCTGGGCGGTGGCGATCTACCTCGCGACGCTGCGTGCGGCAAACGGCGAGGAGCGCGAGGGCGAGGGCCTGTACGCCGCGTACTGCGCGTCATGCCACGGCGCCAACGGGGGCGGCGACGGGCCGCTCGCCGCGTCGCTCTCGGTGCGGCCGCCGGCGCTGCGCGACCTCGCGGCCCAAGCGCGCTTCAGCGACGACGAGCTCGTGGAGCTGATCCTGCGGGGACGTCCCGGCTCGCCGATGCCGGGGTTCGCGCGCGCGATCGACTCGGCGAGCGCGGAGAAGCTCGTCGCCTTCCTGCGCGTGCTCCCCACAGCCGAGCGGCAGCATTACGTCGCGTCGCCCGCCGCGGCGATCTTCGCGACCGTGCAAAGCCAGGTCGACTCGGCCGTGGCGCTCCGATCGAGCCAGCTCGCGTTCGACGCGTACATCACCTTCGAGCAGGTCGAGACGGAGGTCCGCGCCCGGAATTCGGCGCTCGCGAGCGACCTGGAAGACGCATTCGCCGCGCTGCGCGCCCGCGCCGCCGGCGGGGCGGGGCACGAAGAGCTGGACGCGATCCATGCGCGCCTGCTCTCGGGCCTCGAGCGCGCGGAGCGGCTGGTGGCGGATCGGGGCTCGGCCGCGAATCTGTTCATGGAGTCGTTCGTGTTGCTGTTGCGGGAAGGGTTCGAGGCGATCCTGCTCGTCGCCGCGCTGATGACCTTCCTGGCAAAAGCGGGGGCGGTCGAGCGCCGCCGCCACGTCGCCCAGGGCGCCTGGGCGGCCGTCGGAGCCAGCGTGATCACGGCCGTGGTGATCGAGCTGCTGTTCCAGATCACGCCGGGGGAGCGGGAAGCGCTCGAGGGCTTCACCATGCTCCTCGCGACCGCGGTGCTGTTTTATGTGAGCTACTGGTTGGTCTCGAAGATCGAAGCGGCCAAGTGGAGCGCCTTCGTCAAGAGTCGCATGGAGGAGGCGCTTTCGGCGGGCTCGGGGTGGGCGCTCGCCTCCGTGGCGTTTCTCGCGGTGTACCGTGAGGGCTTCGAGACGATCCTCTTCTACAAGGCGTTGCTCACCTCGGCCGGACTCGGGGGAGGTGGGGGCGGCACTACGGCGGTGCTGGGCGGCGTCTTCGTCGGAGCCGCCGCGCTCGTGCTGGTGTACATCGGTATCAACCGGTTCGGGCTGAAGGTCCCGCTCAAGCCCTTCTTCGCAATCACCAGCGCGATGCTCTATTACATGGCCTTCGTGTTCGCGGGGAAGGGGATCGCCGACCTGCAGGAGGCGGGGCTGGTGAAGACGACGGTCCTCGAATGGGCCCCGCGGATTCCGGTCCTGGGGATCTATCCCACGCTGCAGTCGCTCTCGCTGCAGTTCCTGCTCCTCGCGCTGCTGCTGGTCGCCATCGTGTGGCTGCAGCGGCAGCGTCTCACAGACGGGGGGGAGCGCCGCAGGCCGTCATTTCCCTGAGCGTCATTTCACCACGCCGGCGTCGTACGCCACCTTCCCCCCCACCATCGTCAGCACGCTCTCGGTCTGCGAGAGCTCCCCCAGCGGAACCGTAAAGATGTCCTGCGACAAGACGGCGAGGTCGGCCAGCATGCCGGGAGCGAGCGTACCCTTCTCCCGCTCGGCGAACTCCGCGTACGCCGAGCCGCGCGTGTAGGCGAGGACGGCCTGCTCTCGGGTGAGCGCCTCCCCCGGGTTCACGGGGTGGGTCACGGCGAGCATGATGTTCAGGTACGGGTTCATCGGACCGTCCGAGCCGAGGGCGATCCGGACTCCGGCGGTGAGGAGCGAGCGCAGCGGCTGCGCCACGCCCGCCCGCCCCGGCCCGTAGCGCCGCCGGATCAGGTCGAGGATCGTGAAGCGGGCGGGGTTCTGGACCACCACGACTCCGAGGCGGCGGGCCGACGGGACCAGGTCGGCCGTGAGGAAGTCACCGTGCTCGATCCGCGGCCGCAGCGCATGCCAGGTCGATTCCGGCGCGGCGGCGGACAGCAGGCCCAGCAGCACGGCGATGGCGCTGTCTCCCACGGCGTGCACCAGCAACTGCTCTCGCGCGGCGAGCGTCTCGCGAATGATCACGCCCAGCGTCTCGGGCGGGAAGTCGAGCTCGCCGTACCAGCCGGGCCGGTCGGCGTACGGGCGGCGCATCGCGACACCACGCTCGACCGGGGTGCCGTCGAGGGTGTACGTGACCCCCGAAACGCCGAGCGGCCCGCCCGGGCGCGGACCGGCGGCGCGCGCGTCGGCGACGTCCCGGCCCCCGGCCCGGGTCATGGGAAAGCGGATGACGCGCCACCGGATCGGCACGTCCGCGTCGCGCAGCAGCGCCACGGCACGCGCCGTCGTGAGATTGTTATTCATGTCCTGCACGGTGGTGATGCCGAAGCGCGCGGCCGCATCGGCATAGCGTAGCAGGTCGGCGCGGCTCGCGCTGTCGGGGACGCTGCTCGAGAGGCGCCGCCGCGCGTTCCACCACGCGTACTCCGTGAGGCGTCCGTCCAGCACCTCCGATCCCGGCACCCGTCCGTAGCGGCCGCCCGGCGGATCCGGCGTGTCGTGGCCGATCCCGAGCGTCCCGAGTGTCGCGCTGTTGAAGATCGCCGCGTGGCCCGACCAGCTCTCCAGCACCACGGGATGGTCGGGAACGACGCTGTCCAGAAAGAAGCGCTTGGCGCGGGGGTCGTCGAGCACGCGGTCGCCCACCGTCGCGAGCAGCCACGTCCCGCGGGGGCGAACGCGACTCGCTGCGGCGAGCCCGCGCACCACCTCGAGCAGACCGGCGTCTCCTGTGGCTGCCGCGAGCCGGATGCCGCGGAGCTCGGGCCCGGGATGCGCGTGCGCGTCGTTCAAGCCGGGGATGACGGTGCGACCGCCCAGGTCCAGTGTCCGCGTGCGCGGGCCGGCCAGACGGCGTACGGAGTCCGTGTTGCCGACGGCCACAATGCGGTCATGGCGCACCGCGAGCGCTTCGGCCCAGGGGCGGGCCGAGTCCGCCGTAAAGATTCGGCCGCCGGCGAGGATCAGGTCCGGCGGTCCCGCTTCCCCCCGCGCGCAGGCCGCGAGCGCCAGCGCCGCGAGAGCGACCGCCGGCCGCCGCCGCATCACGTGGGGGTGGGTTGCAGCTGGAGGGCCGGTGGTGTCGGCAGCGCGGCGGCGTCGGGCTGGCGCAGCCGCTGCATCAGGTAGATCCCGGCGACGACGAGCAGCACGCTCGTCGCCTGCGCCAGCGTGAAGGGGCCCAGCAGCCGGTCGTCCTTCGCTCGCACAAACTCCACCAGAAGCCGCTCGGCGCCCGCGAGCACGAGGTAGACGCCGAAGCGCCAACCGGTGCCGTGGCGGTGATCGCGCAGTCGCCACAGCAGCCAGAACGCGAGCATCATCAGCGTGGTCTCGTACAGCTGCGTGGGATGCACGGCGACGATGTCGTTCGGGTTGGTTCCGGGCGGGAACACGACGTGCAGTTGCTGCTGCATATCGGCGACGCGGGTAGACGGCAGTCCGTCCGGGAACCTCACGGCCCAGGGCAGGCTCGACGGGATGCCGTAGTCATCGTTAATGAGGAAGCACCCCACCCGCCCGAGGGCATACCCCAGCGCCAGCGGGGCGGCGGTGAGCTCCATGGTCCAGCGCGCGGGGATGCGCTTGCGCCAGCCGTTCAACAGCACCGCCGCCACGCCGCCCAGAAACCCGCCGTACCACACGAAGCCGCCCCGGCTCAACAGGGCGTCCCACGTTCCCGTGAGCAGCACGTACCAGATCTTCGCTCCCACGATGCCGCCGACGACGGCCGCGAACACGATGTCCGCGGCGTAGTCTTCGTTCATCTTGCGGCGCCGCAGATCGACCTGGATCGCCCACCCCGCCATCAGGAACGCCACCATCATCATGAGCCCGTAGCCGGTGATGGTGAGGGGGCCGAGCATGAACTTCAACGGATAGATCGTCATAGGCGTGGGCCGTGGGGGGGATGGGATGGGGGTGGGGGTGGGGGTGGGGGTGGGAGTGGGGCCGTCGGGCGGAGCGGCGCGACGGGCTCCAGGCCGGGCAGGGGCAGGTCGGCGCGCGCGTCCAGCGTCCAGTCACTCCGCTCGCCGAGACCGAGGCGGTACCAGCCGGCGCGCGCGATCATGGCGGCGTTGTCGGCGTTCAAGCGCGGGCTCGCAACGGCGACGCGGGCGAGCCCCGCCAGGCGCTCGGCGGCGCGGCCCGCGAGGGCCCGGCTGCAGGCGACGCCGCCGCCCACCACCGCGGTGTGGCGGCCCGTGGCGCGCACGGCGCGCTCCAACTTGGTGACGAGCACGTCGAGCACCGCGTCCTGGAACGCGCGCGCCAGATGCGGCCGGTCACGGTTCAGGTCGTCGCTCGCGCGCACGGCGTGGAGCACCGCCGTCTTCAGGCCCGAGAACGAGAACTCGAATCCGTCGTCCAGCATCGGGCGCGGGAACGTGAACCGCGCCGGGTCCCCGGCGGCGGCGAGGCGCTCGATCACCGGCCCACCGGGGTAGCCGAGCCCGAGCAGCGTCGCGACCTTGTCGAACGCTTCGCCGGCGGCGTCGTCCCGCGTCGACCCGAGCAGCCGGTAACTCCCCCACGCGGGCACGTCGAGGAGGAGGGTGTGGCCGCCCGAGACGAGCAGGGCGACGAACGGCGGCGCCAGGTCGGGATCCTCCACGGCGGGGGCGAAGAGGTGGCCCTCCATGTGATGCACGCCGATCAAGGCACGGTCGCCCGCGTACGCGAGCGCTTTGCCGTACACGACGCCGACCAGCAGCGCGCCCACGAGGCCCGGTCCCTGCGTGACGGCGACCGCGTCGACGGCGCTCCAGCCGACACCCGCCTCCCCGAGGGCGCGCTCCACGACCGCGGGGAGGGCGGCGAGGTGCGCGCGGCTCGCCAGCTCGGGGACCACGCCGCCGAACACGCGGTGCACGTCCTGCGACAGAATGATGAGGCTCGCGAGCTCCGGCGCGCGTCCCGGCCGGTAGCCCACGAGCACCGCGGCCGAGGTCTCGTCGCAGGAGGTCTCGATCCCCAGGACGACGTCAGCCACGGCCGGTCTTCCGCTTGAGGGCGACGGAGTCGGGCACGGCCCGCGCGCGGATTCCCGGGGGCGCCGTCACGGTGAGGCGGGCGTAGCCGCCGGGCCCCGCCTTGCCGACGAGGTGCGCGACCACGCGCACGCTGTCTCTGGTGAGCGTGTTGACCTTCGACTCGGGGCCGCGCATCGTCACGGTCACCCGCTCGGGAGAGAGCAGGAACCCCGCGAACCCGGAGGCCGCGGTGGTAATCGGCACGGCGGGGATCGAGCGCTCGATGATCGCCGCCACTTCGCCCGCGACCCGCACCTCCTTGGGGGCGACGCGCAAGACGCCGAGCGGCGTGGTGTCGAGCGGCACCGTACGGAAAAACGGACCGTTGACGCTCGAGATCACGGTGGGCAGCGTCGTGATCGACTCGACGGCTGCGAGGCTCTTCTCCGGGCCCACGACCCGCGCCACGCTCGGCACGATGGAGAGGCCGCGCAGCACGTAGCCCGATTCCGCCTCGACGCGCACCAGCGGAACGATCCGCACGTCCTTCTTCCCGACCGAGTCGAGCAGCACGTCGAGGTCGCGCGGCGCGATCTCCGCGACCTGCACATCCGTTCCCTTCGGGATGCTGACGTCGGAGGGCTGCAGGTGGATGCTCCACACCGACCCGGAGAACGTATCGGGGATCGTCTTGCGGATCATGCGGGGGAACGAGCGCAGCTTCAGGATCTCGCTCCCCTTGCCGCTCAAGGTGACGGTCACGCCCACGGGTTGCTGCCGCACCGAGCGCCCGGGCGGCACGGTGACGGCGAGCCGGAGGGCGAAGCGTTGCGACAGAGGTTGCTGCGCGGCGACGGCGACGTACAGCATGACGGCGAAGAAGATCGCCGCGAGCTTGATCCCCCAGTTCCGGGTGAACAGCTGTCCGATGTTAACGGGCATCGATGAGCTTCCGGATGAGCAGCTCGTTCACCGGTCCGTCCCATTCCGCCGCGCCGATCACCTTCTTGATGATGACCCCGTCCCGGTCGATCACGAAGCTCTCGGGGACGCCGGTGGTCTGATAGATCTGCTGGATGCGGCCGCCCTTGTCCTGGAGGACGTCGAAGCCGAGCCCCAGCTCCCCCACGAACGCCATGACCGTGCTCGCGTCTCCGTCGTCGATGCTCACCGCGACGACCGCGAAGTCCGGCCCCGCGAGCTTCCCGTGCAGTCGCTCGAGCGACGGCATCTCGACCCGGCACGGCGGGCACCAGGTGGCCCACACGTTGAGCAGGACGACCCTGCCGCGGTAGTCGGCGAGCGACGAAGGCCGTCCGCTGCGCAGGTTCACGGCGCGGAACGCGGGCGCCCGTGACCCTACGCCGACCAGGTCGAGCTGGGGCCAGATCTTCGCCGCCAGCGCCACGCCGAAGACCAAAGCCGACGCGGCCCCGATCCCGATCGTCCACTGCCGCGTCTGCATCATACCGTCACCAGACAGCGGCGTCGCAGCTCCTGGACCTCGCGGGCCGGGTCGGCGCCCGTGAAGACCGCGTTGCCGGCCACGAACGTGTCGGCCCCCGCCGCGTGCGCCGCCGCGATCGTCTGCGGCGTGATGCCGCCATCCACTTCGAGAAACGCCCGGGAGCCGTGCGCCGCTAGTAGCTCGCGCGCGCGCCGAATCTTCTCATTCGACGCCGGGAGGTACCCCTGTCCGCCGAACCCCGGATTCACCGTCATGACCAGCACCAGGTCCAGGTCCGCGATGACTTCTTCGGCGAGCGCGAGCGGTGTGCCGGGGTTGAGCGCGAGGCCGGCGAGCATCCCGCGGCCGCGCACCGCCGCGAGCTGGCGCTGGACGTGCAGCGTCGCTTCGGGGTGGAGCGTGAACACGGACGCGCCGGCCGCGGCGAACGCTTCGATGTAACGCTCCGGTTCCACGACCATGAGATGCGCGTCGATCGGCCGGTCGGTGAGCTTGCGCAGCGCCTCGATCATGTTGGCGCCGAAGGTCAGGTTGGGGACGAAGCGGCCGTCCATCACGTCCACGTGCAGCCAGTCGGCGCCCCCCGCCAGGACCTGCTCCACCTGCTCGGCGAGCCTGGTCAGGTCGGCGGCGAGCACGCTCGCCGCGATGCGGATGCCGTTCGTCATTGCGGACTCCGTGCCACGACGATGTCCACCACTGTGCCGGCGGCGGCGAGCGTGCCCGCGGCCGGGCGTTGAGCCACGACTGTGCCGGGGTTGGCGTCGGCCGTGCGCCGCCGCGTCACCGTGCCGAGCGTGAGGCCCTCGAGCTCGAGCCGCGCCCGCGCGTCGGCTTGTGACAGGCCGAGCAGGCCGGGCACCGGAATCGTCGGTGCCCCGCGGCTCACGACCACGGTCACGGGCGCCCCGGGGGCCAGCACCGTCGCCGCCGGCGGACGGGTGAGCATCGCGACGCCGCGCGGCGCGGCCGCCTGGACCGACTCCACCGGGGCGGCGGTGAGACCGGCTGCGGCCACCAGACGCTGGGCCAGGCCGCCGTCCAGTCCCGCGACGTCCGGCACGGGAATCTTGGGCGGCCCGTCGCTCGCCACCAGGGTTACCCGCAGCCCCGCGGGGGCGGAGACGCCGGGCGGTGGATCCTGCCAGATGACGGTGCCCTGAGGGGCGGTCGGATGCGGCTCCGACCCGCCGTCTTGCACCTGGAGGCCCGCCTTCCGCAGCTCGGCCGACGCTTCCTGCAGCGACAGGCCGAGCACCCGCGGCACCACCTGGTGCCCGCGCAGAATCGGCGCGGGAAAGACGACCAGATACGCCGTGAGGTAACCCGCGACGAGCGACGAGAAGAGGGCCACGCCCCAGCGCTTGGCGCCGCGGGCGTCGAGGCCGGGTAACTGCCACTCGCGAATCGGCGGGAGGTGGCGGCGGAACCGCATCAGCGCACCCGCGTCAGACGCGCCGCGTAGGCGCCGTCGATCCCGTGCCGCTGCGGGAGCGACTGAAAGTCCCCCGGCTCCGTCAGCAGCGCGGCGGGCACCGTCCGCGGGGGAGGGGGGTCGCGCCGGAACTCGGGATGTCGCTCCAGAAAATCGTTCACGACGTCGCTGTTCTCCTCCGGCTCGAGGGAGCAGGTCGCGTAGACCAGCACTCCTCCCGACTGTACGAGGTGCGCCCCCGCTTCGAGCAGCGCCCGCTGGCGCGCCGCCGCGCGCTCGATTGCCCGAGCGGAGATCCGCCAGCGGGCGTCGGGATGGCGGGCCATGGTTCCCGTGGCCGCGCACGGCGCGTCGACCAGCACGGCCGCCAGCGTCCCCGCCGCACACGGCGCCGCCAGAAGATCGGCGACGGCCGGCCGAATTGCCACTCCGGCGCGCCGCACCGTCTGGACGAGGCGCCCCATCCGGTCGCGCCGCGCATCGCCCGCGACCACGCGTGCCCCGAGCCGCTCGAGCATGACGGCCTTCCCCCCCGGAGCCGCGCAGGCGTCGTAGGCGAGCACCCCGGCCGGGAACGCCGCGTAGCGGCACACTAACGCGTGGGCGGGATCTTGCACGATGAAGGCACCCTGCTCGAAGCCCGGTAACCGTGCCGGCAGCGGGGAGCGGGGAGCGGTACCTGTCGGTGCCACTAGGAGCCCCGCATCCCACGGCGCTTCTCGTACCCCGAATCCGGCCGCTTGGAGCCCGTCGCGTAGTCTGTCCGCATTCCAGCGCGCCGGTTGGAGCGTCAGGGGCGGTATCGCGTCGTTCCACGCGACGAGCCGCGCGGTCTCATCGTCCCCGAACTGCTGGCGCCAGCGTGCCAAGAGCCATTCGGGATGGGACGGTACTGCTCCCTGCTCCCGGCTCCCCGACTCCGCGACCCGCCGCAGGGCCTGGTTCACGAACCGCGCCCCGCCCTCTCCCGCCGCGTCGCGGGCCAGTTCCACGCTCGTCGACACCGCCGCGTACGCGGGAACGCGAGCGAGCGCGCGCAGCTGGTAGGCGCCGAGTCGCAGGATGTCGTCGAGACGGGGGTCGACGGTGGCCAACGCCAGTGCCCGGTCGAGATCGGCCTGGCTGCGCAGCACCCCGCCGGCGAGCTGGTACGCCAGGCGGCGATCGCGCTCCGCCAGCCCCGCGAGGTGGCGGTCGCGCGCCGCGGCGAAGGTGGCGCCGGCGCGCACCGATTGCAGGATTCGCAGCGCCGCGCGCCGCGCCGCGGTCGCGTCCCTAATCCAACATCCCTTCGAGCGGTGACGAGGGTACGGCGACCTCGCGCCGCGGCATGCGACCGGCGAGGTGCGCGGTTCGCCCCGCGTCGACTGCCAGGCGCATCGCGTGCGCCATGGCGACGGGATCCTGCGCGGCGGCGAGGGCGGTATTCATCAGGATTCCGTCCACGCCCTGCTCCATGGTAAGGCATGCGTCCGAGGCCGTGCCGACGCCCGCGTCGACCACGACCGGGACGTGCAGCCGCCGCTTGATCGTGCGCACGCTGTAGGGGTTCAACAGCCCCAGTCCGCTGCCGATCGGGGAAGCGAGCGGCATCACGGCGGTGCAGCCCGCGTCCTCGAGCCGCAACGCCGTCACCAGGTCCTCGTTCGTGTAGGCCAGCACCCGGAAGCCGTCCTTCACCAGGATCTTCGCGGCCTCGAGCAGCCCCTGCACGTCGGGGAGCAACGTTTCCTGGTCGCCGATCACCTCGAGTTTGACAAACTCGTTGAATCCCGCCTCCCGGGCCAGCCGGGCGTAGCGCACGGCGTCCTCCGCCGTGGCGCACCCGGCCGTGTTGGCGAGCAGGAAGTAGCGCTTGGGGTCGAGGTGATACAGGACGCCCGTCTCCCGGGTCCGGTCCAGATCCACGCGCCGCACGGCGACGGTCACGATTTCTGCCCCCGACGCGTCGATGGCGCGGACCATCGTGTCGTTGTCGCGATACTTTCCGGTCCCCACCATGAGGCGCGAGTGGAACGTGCGCCCGCCGATGGTGAAGGGCGTGTCGCGGAGCGTGTCCACCGCGGTCGCCATCGGGTTCATCCCCCTCCCACGAAATGCACCAGCTCGACCGCGTCCCCGGGACCGATCCGGACGTCGCCCAGCGCGGGACGGCGGACGATGGTGCGGTTGTGCTCCACCACGACGGCGCGCGGGTCGAGCGCGAGCGACGCGAGCAGCTCGAGCAGCGTCACACCCGGGGACACCGCGCGGTGCTGCCCATTCACCGTGATGTCGATCGTATCGTTCATTGATTCAACTCCTGCACCATCCTCCGGGCGGTTGCCCGAGGATCGGCGGCGTCCCACAGGGCCCGGATCGCCGCCACCCCGTACACGCCCGCGGCGCGCAGCTCGGGGAGCCGCTCGGGCGTCACCCCGCCGATCGCGATCACCGGCAGGCCGAGCCCGACGATCCCGGTCACGAGCCCCGGGCCGAGCGGCGCGCGCGCGGGCGAGGGGTGGGTGGCCGTGGGGAACACCGGTCCTACTAAAAGATAGTCGGCGCCCGCCGCCTGCGCGGCCTCCGCCTCGCGCAAGTCGTGGACCGATGTGCCGATCCACCACTTCGGGTCGAGACGGCGGGCGTGCTCGGGGTCGAGGCTCCCGCCCGCGAGCTGGACGCCGGCGGCGCCCGCGGCGAGCGCGACGTCGAGGCGGTCGTTAACGAATAGACGGGTAGACGGGTAGACGGATAGACGCATAGCGAGCTCGTAGTGTTCCAGGCCTGAGAGGGCATGGCCGCGCGCGTGAAACGCGAGCTGTTCGCCCCCGCCCGCCGCGAGCTGTCGCGCGATCTCGTCCAGGTCCGCGCGGCGGGCGATCCGCTCGTCGGTGATGGCATGCAGCCGCGGCAGCGGCGTGGCGTGCGTCACCCGAAGCGTTGGCCGGCCTTGATGCGGCGGCCCCGCAGCCAGTCTGCGGCCGCCATGCGCGGCTTGCCGGCGGGCTGGACTTCCTCCACCTCGACCGCCCCACGCCCCGCCATGATCAGCAGTCGGCCATCCGCGTTCAGCACCTCTCCCGGATCCCCCTGCTGCTCCCCGACCCGGGCGCCGAACAGCTTGATCTCACTGCCGGCGAGCTCCGTCCAGGCGCCGGGCTTCGGATCGAGGCCGCGGATGAGGCGCGCGATCCGCTCGGCGGGATCGCTCCAGCGAACCTGCGCCGTTGCCCGCGTGAGCTTGGGCGCGTAGGTCGCGCGCCGGTGATCCTGCGGGACGGGATGGAGCGCGCCCTGGTCCCACAGTGCGAGCGCCTCTACGAGCGCCTGGGCGCCGACTTCGGCGAGATGCGCCGACAGCTCCCCGCCCGTTTCGTCCGGCTCGATCGTGTGCGGGATCTGCAGCAGCACGGGTCCCGAGTCGAGGCCCTCGTCGAGCTGCATGATACTGACCCCCGTCTTCGCCAAGCCGTTCACGATGGCCCACTCGACGGGCGCCGCGCCGCGCAGCTCCGGCAGGAGGGACGGATGTACGTTCACCATCCCTCGGCCGGGGAGCCGCAGCAGCTCCGGCTTGAGGATGTGCCCGTAGGCGACCACCACGCCCACCTCGGGCGCGAGCTCGCGCAGCCGGCCGAGGAAGGCCGGGTCGGTCGGGCGCTCGGGCTGGAACACGGGAATCGCCTCGGCCAGGGCCTCGACTTTCACGGGCGGCGGCACGGCCCGCGAGCGGGAGCGACCCTGCGGCCGGTCGGGCTGGGTGACGGCGGCGAGCACGTCGAACCCCTCGCCGAGCAGGGCTCGCAGCGACGGGACCGCGAACTCGGGCGTGCCGAAGAAGACGACGCGCACTTAGAGCTCGCCCGCCGGCTCCGGCGTTACGTCCTTCACGTATCCGGGCTTGCCCTTGCGCGCCTTCTTCCACTTCGCCACCAGCAGATGTCGTTTGACGGCGCTCAAGTGGTCGAGAAACAGGATGCCGTCGAGATGATCGATCTCATGTTGCGCGGCGCGCGCCTTGAATCCCGAGAGCTCGACCGAGTAGGAGCGGCCGTCGCGGTCGAGCGCCTCGAGCGTCACCGCGAGCGGGCGCTCGACTTCGCCGTACAAGTCGGGGATCGACAGACACCCCTCTTCCGCGGTTTCGGCGACGTCGCTCGCCTGCACGATCCGGGGGTTGATGAGGACGAGGGGCGGGGGAAACTCCTCGCCCACGTCCACGACGGCGACGCGCCGTGCCACCCCCACCTGGTTGGCGGCGAGCCCCACCCCCTTCGCGGCGCGCATCGTATCGAACAGATCGCCCACCAGCCGGCGCACCTCGTCGTCCACGGCCGCGACCGGCGCGGCGGCCTGCCGCAGCACCGGGGAGCCAAGGAGGTGGAGCTGTCGGATCGTCACTGCGGCTTCGCCTCGACGGACCGGTTGAGGATGTTGGCGATATTCGAGCGGACGATCACGAGACGCGCTTCGCCGCTCTTCACCGTCACTTCGTCGTCCTTCAAGTGCACGACCTCGCCAAGGATCCCCCCGGACGTCAGCACTTTGTCGCCCTTTTGGAGGGAGGCCAGCAGCTGGCGATGGCGCTCCTGCTGCTTTTTCTGCGGCCGGAGAATCAGGAAGTAGATGATGGCGAACACCGCCACCAGCTGAAAGACAAGCCAGCCGGCGGGCCCCTGCCCGCCCGAGGGCGTGAAGAGCAGCGTATACGAGGCGTGCATGGTCAATCCGATCGGGTATAGCGGCGCCGCCACTCGGCGGCCCACCGCGGAAACGTTCCGGCGCGGGTTGCGGCGCCCATCTCTCGGGCCAGCCGGATCAGGAAGCGAACGTTATGCAGCGACAACAGCCGCAGCCCCAGCAGCTCCTCCGCCACGAACAGGTGCCGCAGGTAGCCGCGCGAGAACGTGCCGCAAGTCTCGCAGTCGCACGTCGCGTCGAGCGGCCGCGGGTCCTCGCGGTGCTCGGCGTTGCGGATGTTCACCGGGCCGTCGGGCGTGAACGCCGAGCCATTGCGCCCGTTGCGCGTGGGCGCCACGCAATCGAACAGGTCCATACCCCGCTCCACCGCCGCCACGAGGTCCTCGGGGAACCCCACGCCCATAAGATAACGCGGCCAGGCGGGCGGCAGCCGGGGCTCGAGACCCTCGAGCATCTGGTACATGACGGGCTTCGGCTCGCCTACGGACAAGCCGCCGATAGCGAGGCCGGTCCAGGAAGCGAGATCGCCGATCCGGCGGAGACCTTCCTCGCGCAGCCCCAGGTGGGTGCCGCCCTGCAGGATGGGCCAGAGGGTCTGGCGCCCGTCCGCCAATTCGCGGTGCCGCGCGGCGCACCGTTCCAGCCATCGCAGCGTCCGCTCGAGGGCGTCCCTGGCGGTCGCCTCATCCGCGCCCCCCGGCACGACATGATCGAACGCCATCGCGATATCGGCGCCGAGGGTCCATTGGATCTCGGTCGCGCGCTCCGGCGTGAGGTGTCGCCGGCTCCCATCCACGTGGCTCTGGAACTCGACGCCGTCTTCGTCCACGCGGCGAGACCCCTCGAGTGAGAACACCTGGAAGCCGCCCGAGTCGGTGAGGAGCGGACGGTCCCACCCCATGAAGCGGTGGAGACCACCGAGCCGCTGCACGACGCCCTCGCCGGGACGGACGTGGAGGTGGTAGGTGTTCGCCAGGACGAGCTGCGCCCCGACGCTCTTTAGGTCGGCGGGCGAGAGCGTCCGTACCGTCCCCTGCGTTCCGACGGGCATGAACGCCGGCGTTTCGATCGTGCCGTGGGGCAGGACGAGCGTGCCCGTGCGGGCGGCGCTGGAGGTGGCTTCGATCGTGAATTCGAACATGGAGCTCCGCACTCAAACAATCGCCATCGCATCGCCATATGAATAGAATCGGTACCCCTGTCGCACCGCCTCTCCATACGCCCGCATCACGTTGTCGTATCCCCCGAACGCGCACACCAGCATGAGCAGCGTCGAGCGGGGCAGGTGAAAGTTCGTGAGCAGCCGGTCTACGGCGCGAAACGGGTACGGAGGGTAGATGAAGAGCGAGGTCTCTCCGGCTCCAGGGCGAATCGCGCCCCGCGCGTCGGCGCACGTCTCGAGCGCGCGCACGACGGTCGTTCCGACCGCCCAGATTCGGCCTCCCGCCTCTCGTCTGCCGTTGATGGTCGTCGCCGACTCCGCGCTCACCGCGTACGGCTCGGCGTGCAGCGCGTGGCCGGCGAGGTCGTCCACCTCGACCGGTTTGAAGGTACCGGGGCCGACGTGCAGGTCCAGCGTCGCGACCGCCGTCCCGCTCGCCCGCACTCGATCCACCAGCTCCGCCGTGAAATGCAGCCCGGCGGTGGGTGCGGCGACGCTGCCGTCGTGTGCGGCGTACACCGTCTGGTAGCGGGCGCGGTCCTCCGGGACGGGCGGCCGGCGGATATACGGCGGCAGCGGCGTCTCACCGTACTTCGCGAGCGTCGCTCGGGCATCGAGCGCGCCAACGAACTTCACGCGCCGCAGCCCGCCGCCCAGCATCTCGACGATCTCCGCCGCGCTGTCGTCGCCGAAGCGGACCGTGCGGCCGGGCTTGAGCTTGCCGCCGGGATGGCCCATCGCGAGCCAGCTCCCGTCGGGCAGCTCGCGCACCACCAGAAGCTCCGCCACGTTCCCCGTTTCCCGTTTCCCGTGCAGTCTCGCCGGAATTACCCGCGACACGTTGAGGACGAGCACATCCTCGGGCGCGACGAGCTCGACGATGTCGCGAAACTGGGCGTGCCGGATGGCGCCGGTCGAGCGGTCGAGCACCAGCAGGCGGCTGGCCGCGCGGTCGGGGAGGGGGTGTTGGGCGATCCGTCCCGCTGGCAGGCTGTAATTGAAGTCTGAGGTTCGGTACCGCGATTGCCTACCCGTCGAAGATCGTTTGCTGGTCCGCGGTTCTGGGCGGAGTGAACCCAAAATGCTTGTACGCGGCTCCAGTGGCGCAGCGGCCGCGCGGCGTGCGGGCCAGGAAGCCGCGTTGCATGAGAAACGGCTCGTACACCTCTTCGAGCGTACCGGGATCCTCGCCCACGGCGGCGGCGATGGTCGTGAGCCCGACGGGCCCGCCTTCGAACTGCTCGATGATCGTCTTGAGGATCCGGCCGTCCATGTCGTCGAGCCCGAACTCATCCACGTCCAGCCGTTTCAGCGCCTCGCCCGCCACGTGGGCGGTGATCTTGCCACCGGCGCGGACCTGGGCGTAGTCGCGCACCCGCTTGAGCAGGCGGTTGGCGACGCGCGGGGTGCCGCGGCTGCGCCGCGCGATCTCGGCGATGCCCGCCGCGTCGGCCGGCACGGCCAGGATCCCCGCCGAGCGGGCGAGGATCTGGGCCAGGTCGTCCGGCGGATAGTACGAGAGCCTCTCCACCAGCCCGAAGCGGGCCCGCATCGGCGGCGTGAGCAGCCCGAACCGCGTGGTGGCGCCGATCAGCGTGAAGCGCTCCAGCGCCATGGGGATCGTCTGCGCATGGGGCCCGTCGGCGATGCGCACGTCGACGTGGAACTCCTCCATGGCGGGATACAGGAACTCCTCGAGCGCGGGCCGCAGCCGATGGATTTCGTCGATGAACAGGATGTCCCCGGCCTTGAGGGACGTGAGCAGGCCGACCAGGTCGCCGGGGCGCTCGAGCACGGGTCCCGAGGTGGTGCGGACGTTCACGCCGAGCTCGCGCGCCATGAGCAGCGCGAGCGTGGTCTTCCCGAGCCCCGGAGGTCCGAAGAACAGCGTGTGGTCGAGCGGCTCCTTGCGCTGCTTCGTCGCGTCGATGGCGATCTGGAGCGACTCCTTGACCTTGGCCTGGCCGACGAACTCGTCCAGGCGCGAGGGGCGCAGCGCCGCGTCCGTGACGCGCTCGTCGGGGAGCGCCTCCGGCGTGGTGATTTGAATCCGCTCCTTCGTCACAGTATCACACTCACGCCACCCGCTTGCTGTTCACGGGCCGCGCGCGCCACCGAACCGGCCGGGGGTCCACCTCCAGCTCGTGGCGTGTGTGACAGGTGAGGCACTCGTCCACCGCGCGCCTCGCGCCGTCCGGGACGAGTCGCCGGTTGGTCGAGCCGCACCGCGTGCAGATCCATTCGGCGGTCGTCGCCATCGTCATCCACCAGTGAGAAGGTGCAGGGCGCGCCGCACCAGCGTCTCGGTGCTGCCGCCGCCATCCGCCGCGAGCACGTCGCGCAGCGCGCGGTCCGCTTCGGCGGTGCCGTATCCCAGCCGCTCCAGTGCCTTGAGGGCGGCCTCGGCGGTGCCGTCGCCGGGGGCTGCCGCCGCGCCCCCGGCTCCCGGCCCCTCAAACTCGCGGAGCTTGTCGGCGAGTTCAAGCGCCAGGCGCTCGGCGGTCTTCTTGCCGATGCCGCTCACCGACGACAGCAGGGCGATGTTCCGCTCTTGCAGCGCCCGCGCGGCCCGCTCCACCCCCAGCGCGGACATCAGCGCGATGGCGAGCTTCGGCCCGATACCGGTGACGCCGATGAGCCGCTGAAAGAACCGCCGCTCGGATTCGTCCCGGAACCCGTACAGCGCCCAGCCGTCTTCCCGCACGACGAGCTCGGTGGCGAGGTTGACGCTCTCGCCGACGGGCGGCAGCTGCTCCATGACGCCGAGCGGGACGGCGATCTCGTAGCCGACGCCGCCCGCGGTCTGGACCACGACGCGGTCGGCCAGTTTCGCGGCGAGGCGTCCCGAGACCTGGGCGATCACGCGCGGAGAATGTGCGTGAGCGCGACCGCCACGCCGTCCGCCGCGTCGGCCGGCGTCGGGGCCTGCTTCAGCTTGAGGAGTCGCGCCACCACTGCGCCGACCTGGCCCTTGGGCGCGCCCCCCGCGCCGGCCACCGTTTTCTTCACTGTGGCGGGGGCGTAATGTGCGATCGCGAGCCCCGCCTGCTGCGCGGCGAGCAGGATCACCCCGCGGGCATGTCCCAGGACGAGCGTGGTCTGCACGTTCTTCTGGTAGAACGCGCTCTCGAGCGCCAGCGCGGTCGGCCGGTGACGGGTGATCAAGTCGGCGATGTGGGCGTGCAGCTCGTGGAGGCGACGGGGGAGGGGGCTCTGGCGGGTGAAGGTAATGACGCCGCATTCGATCAACCGGCCCATCCCCGACGCCCCGTTGTCGGTTTCAATGACGCCGTAGCCGGTGGCCCGAGTCCCCGGGTCGACGCCCAGGACTCTCACGTCACGCCGTCGCCGCCGCCATCGCTTCGGCGTCGATGTCGAAGTTCGAGGACACCTTCGCGACGTCGTCCAGGGCTTCGAGCTCTTCGATCAGCTCGAGCAGCTTCTTGGCGTCCTTGCCATCGACCTTGACCGTGCTCTTCGGGATCATGCCGATCTCGGCCGACTGCACGGGGATCTTGCGGCGCTCGAGCTGCGCGGTGATCTCGTGGAGCCGGTGCACCGGGCCGGTGATGAGGAACACGTCGCCGTCGCGCACCATGTCCTCCGCGCCCGCATCGAGCGCGGCCTCCAGCGCGGCGTCCTCGTCCACCTTGGTGGCGTCTAGGGTGATGTGCGCCTTACGGTCGAACATCCACGCCACGGTCTTCGCGGCGCCGAGATTGCCGCCGTAGCGCTGGAACAGGTGGCGGATCTCCGCGACGGTCCGGTTCGCGTTGTCGGTGGTCGCCTCGATGAAGATCGCGGCGCCGCCCGGCCCGTAGCCTTCGTAGGACACCTCTTCGTACTGGATGCCCTCGAGCTCCCCGGTGCCCTTCTTGACGGCACGCTCGATGTTGTCGAGCGGCATGTTCTCCGCTTTCGCCGCGTCGATGGCGGTTCGGAGCCTGGCGTTGCCGGCGGGATCTCCGCCGCCCTGCTTCGCCGCGATGGTGATTTCACGGATCAGCTTGGTGAACAGCGCGCCGCGCCGCGCGTCGGTGACGGCCTTCTTGCGCTTGATCTGCTTCCACTTGCTGTGGCCGGCCATGGGCACCTCTGGTGCGTTCCACGAACTTACAACTTGACCCGGGCGCCACGCCACAGCTACGATACCGCGCCATGAAATGGACCCCGGCTCTCGCGATCGTGCTGGCGCTCGGCGCCGCCTGCGAGCGTCCCGGGGAGCGCACCGCTGAACGCGAGCTGGCCGCCAAGGTGCTGTCGGGCGTCCTCGCGTACCCGCAGTCGACGTTGGCCGGGGTGTCGGCCGGCGAGGACGCGGCGCAGGCGACGTTCACGACGCCGGCGCCGCTGCCGCGGGTCACCGCCTGGTACCGCGAGGCGCTGAGGCTGAACGGCTGGCAGGTGCGAACCGACCAGCTGATGGCCGACGGGTCGATCGCGATGTACGCGGATTCGGGGCGGCGGCCGCTCTGGATTACGCTGCGGGCGACCGTCGGAGCCCCGGGAACGACCTACACGCTGGTCGGCGCGATTCTCGGCGCCGACACCACCAAGGCTCAACGGTCGGGGTCGAGCATGTCTTCGAACCGCATCCAGCGCCGATAGAAGTAGAGATCGACGAACCCCGTCGGCCCGTTGCGGTTCTTCAAGACCAGCAGCTCGGTGGCACCCTCCACTCCGTAACCCGGACTGTACATCTCCTCGCGATAGATCGCGAGGGCGAGGTCGGCGTGCTGTTTGATCGCGCCCAGGTGGCCGAAGTCGTCGAGCGTGGGCCGCGCGTTGTCGCGCCCGGTGGCGAAGCGCGCGAGCTGCGACACGACGAGCAGCGCGACCTGGCGCTCGAGCGCCAGCGCCTTGAGCCGCTGCAGCACCAGGGCGAGGTCCTCGTCCTGCGTGGAGCGCGTCACGCCGGCGGGCGTGGGGACCAGCTGCAGGTAGTCCACGACGATCAGCCCGAGCTGGCGCAGAGGGTCGAGTCGCGCGGTCAGCGTTTCGAAGTCCGGGGCGGCGAGCGGCAGCACGGCGAGCGGCAGGCCGCGCAGCCGCACGGCCGCCCCCCCCACCTCGGCGCGCGTTTGATCGGTCAGCTTGGCCGCGCGCAGCTCGTCCACGGCGACTCGACCCTCGACCGCGAGCGCCCGCTCCATCAGGCGCTCCTCGTCCATCTCGCCGGAGAAGAACGCCACGCCGAGCCCACCTCCCTGCTGCGCGACGCGGAGCGCGATCCCGAGGGCGAGCGCCGACTTGCCCGAGCCGACGTCGCCTCCCAGCACGATCAGGTCCCGCCGGCGCAGCCCGCCGCCCAGCAGGCGGTCGACCGAAGGGAAGCCGGTCGGGACCGTGTCGCCCGCGATCTCGCCGGGGCGCTGCTGATCCACCCGTGCGACCAGCGCCTCAGGAGAGGCGGCGAGGTGGCGTTCCAGTCGACGTGGTGGCATCGGTATCCCTCTTTTGATTGTCTGCCCGTCTACCCGTCTGGCCGTCTACCCGTCTAGCTCTATAGATGTATGCGAGCGGCACGCGCGGCAACCGCGACCGCGTCGCCGGCCTCGGGCCCGAGCACCTCCCGGGTCGGCGCGACGAGCTGGGACAGCACCAGCGCCGCGGCCCCGGGCGTGGCGGGCTCGAGGTGGTGGCGCGCGGCGGAGAGCGCCCGTTTGAGCGGCGCGGGAAGGGCGAGGCTGGCCATGCGGGTCTCGAGCGCCTGTAGCCGGCGCCGGTGGTTCTTGGCCGACACGGCGGCCGGGGGCAGCAGCCCCTCCGCCGCACGCAGCACGAGCCAGAGCGCGAACAGCCCGTCGCGCTTCGGTCCGCGCACCGCGTCGCCCACCAGCGCGAGCAGGCGCGCCTCCGCCGGCGTGGTCGCCTGGATCACGTGACGACCCGCGCCACGGCCGCCGCCACGTCGGCGGGGGTGATGTCGCCGAGGCAGCGGTGATGGCCGAGCGGACACGTCGAGGTGCCCGTCGCCGAGCAGGGGCGGCACTCCAGCTCCCGCTGCAGCACGGCACCGGGCGCGCGGTAGGGGAAGAACCCGAATTGCTCGACCGTTGGTCCGAACAGAGCGATCACGGGCGTCCCGACCCCGGTGGCCATGTGCATGACGCCGGTATCTCCCGAGATGGCCACCGCGGCTCGCGCCAGCAAGGCCCCGGTTTCCTGCAGTGAGAACTCTCCCGCGGCGCTCGCCGCCGCGCCGCCGGCGACGAGCTGCTGGGCGAGGCCGCGATCTTCCGGCCCGCCGACGACCACGGGCCGGAAGCCCGCGGCGCCCAGCTGCTCGACGAGCGCGCTCCAGTGCGCGACGGGCCAGCGCTTGGTCGCGTGGGCGGCGCCGGGGGCGAGTGCCGCGAGCTTCGCGTCCGCGAGGCGGCGCTCGCTGAGCCACTGCGCCACGCGTTCGGTCGCCCCGCGGCCGATCCAGAACTCCGGTGGGCCACCGTCGGGGCGCGTGTCGAGCCGGCCCGCGGCCTCGAAGTAGCGCTCCGGGACGGGGACCCGTCTCCGGTACACATCGAGCTTGGTGGCGATGAGCAGCGTGCGCGCCGGCTTGCGCTTGCGGTACCCGGACCAGCGACAGCGGACCAGCAGGCGCAGCGCCACGCTGCGCACGCTGCCGTGCAAGTCGAGCCCGTGGGTGGGGGGGGGAGCCAGCGCGGCGAGCCGGCGGGCGAGGTGGCGGAGCGGCTCGTCGGGCTCGAGCGCCACGACCTCGGCAAGGTGCGGGTTATCGGCGACGAGGGGCGCCATGGCGCGCTTCGTCACGTAGACCAGCTTCGCTTCGGGGTGGCGGCGGGCGAGCGCGCGCACCAGCGGCGTCGTCAGCACGATGTCGCCGATGGAGCTGAAGCGCACCAGCAGGACGCACAACACGGGGCCGAAAGCTATGGTCGCGTTGCCGCCGTTCGCCAGTCGCCATTAGCTTACGCCCATGGCGCGACCGAAGAGCATCCTGTGGGTGGACGATGAGGTGGAAGGACTCGCGCCGCATCGTCGCTTCCTCGAGGAGCAGGGGTTCACGGTCGCGGCGGCGGCCCACGGCGACGACGCGCTGGCGATGCTGCGGCGCCAGCCGTACAGCGTCGTCTTGCTCGACGAACAGATGCCGGGGCGACGCGGGCTGGAGCTCCTCCCCGAGATCCGCTCCATCGATGCGAGCGTCGCGGTCGTGATGGTGACACAGAGCGAGGACGAGGGAACGCTGCGCGACGCGATCGGGGTCGCGGTGGACGATTACCTCGTCAAACCCGTGCACCCCCGCCAAGTCCTCTCTGTGGTGACCCGGCTGCTCGACGGCGAGCGCATCCGCCAGCAGCGCCTGGCGCGCGACTTCGTGGCGCGGTTCCGCGAGCTCGAGGGGCGGCGCGGCTCGGCGCTCGCCTGGCGCGAATGGATCGAGTTCGTGGTGGAGCTGTCGCGCTGGGAGGTCCGGCTCGCGGCCTCGAACGAGCCCGGCCTCTCGGAGGCGCTCCACTCGCTGCAGACCAGCCTGCGGAAGGACTTCGCGGGGTATGTCGCCCGCCAGTACCCGCGCTGGCTCGCGCACCCTGAAGGGGACCGCCCACCCCTGTCGGTGGACGTCGGTGCCGAGTTCCTCGTGCCGATCCTCAAGGCCCAGGGGCGGGTGCTGTTCATCGTCATCGATTGCCTGCGGCTCGACCAATGGGAGGCGCTGCGGGACCTGGTGACGCCGCTGTTCGACGTCGAAGAGTCCCACTACTACAGCATCCTGCCGACCGCGACACCCTTCGCCCGCAACGCGATCTTCTCCGGCATGTTTCCGATGGAGATCGCCGCGCGACACCCCGACTGGTGGGGCCAGGCCTCGGACGAGGAGAGCCTCAACGCGCACGAAGCGGAGCTCCTGACCGAGCAGCTGCGGGAGCTGGTCGGGGCGCCGGTCCCGGTGCGCTACGAGAAGCTGTTCAGCTCGGTGGATGGCGGTGAGCTGCTGCGCCGGCTCCCGGCGCACCTGTCCCAGGACGGGGTGACGGCCCTCGTCTTCAACTTCATCGACCAGCTCACCCACGGGCGCTCCGAGAGCGCGATCCTGTACGAAGTGGCGCGGGACGAGGCGGCGCTGCGGAGCCTCACCCGCACCTGGTTCGAGCGCTCGCCGGTGCGCGCGGCGCTGCTCGAGGCGGAGCGGCGCGGCGTCACGGTGCTGCTCACCACCGATCACGGCTCGATCCACTGCGCGACGCCGGCGACGGTGTACGCCAAGCGCGACGCGACCGCCAACCTGCGCTACAAGTTCGGCGAGGATCTGCGGAGCGAGGACCCGGAGGCCGCGGTCGCCGTCGAAGACTTGAAGGCCTTCGGCCTGCCGGCGATGGGGCTCGGCGTGCGGCTGCTGCTCGCCGCCGGAGATCGGTTCTTCGTCTACCCCACCAAGCTGCGCGAATACCAGGCTCGGTATCGCGGGTCGTTCTTACACGGCGGCGTGACGCCCGAGGAAGTGATCCTGCCGGTCGCGCTGCTCACGCCGCGCAGCCGCGCCCGGGGGTCGGGAGGCCCGCGCTAGATGGGCCGCAGCGCCCGCGTGCTCGGCCTGCTCCGCCCCTACACGCTCCTCTTCGCCGTCAACATCGTCGCCACCGTGCTGTCGTCCCTCATGGACGGGGCGACGTTCGTGCTGCTGATCCCCTTCCTCCGCGCCTTGTTCAAGCTGCAGGCGTTGCCGCCGACCGGCTCCTCCGCGGTGGAGGAGGTGCTCGGCCGGATCGCCGGGCCGCTGCTCACGGTGGGCGCACCCGAAGTGGCGCTGCGCAACGTGGTCCTGGTGCTGTTGATCGCCCTCGTGATCAAGAACGCCGCGGCGTACGGCGCGGTGATGAGCAGCGTGGCGATCGAGGAGGGTGTGGTGCGCGACCTGCGCGTGCGCCTGTTCCGTCACCTCCAGACGCTGCCGCTCGGCTTCTTCCAGCGCACCAAGGGCGGCCAGCTCCTCGCCCGCATCATCAGCGACACCGATCAGGTCAAGACGGCCGTCACGGCGGCGCTCGCGTCGTTCCTCCGCAACGTCAGCCTGATCCTCGTCTACCTCGCGATCCTGGTCGGACTCTCCTGGCGGCTCACGATCGTCGCCCTCGTGCTCGCGCCGGTCCTAGTGCTCATCATCCGGCCGATCGTGGCACGAGTGCGGCGCCGCTCGCGCGAGCAAGCGGACGACCGTGGTGAGCTCACGAGCCTAGTCAGCGAGATGGTGGCGTCGGTCAGGCTGGTGCGCGCGTACGTCGCCGAGGCGTTCGAGGTCGAGCGGTTCCAGCGGCTGGCCGACCGGTACCGCAAGCGCGTGCTGCGAGCGCAGGGCGCCTCGACGCTGACCAGCCCCGTGAGTGAAATCTTCGCCGGAGTCGTGATCGTGCTGATCATCTGGTGGGGCTTGAAACTCGCCCTCCGGCCCGAGCTGTTCATCGCGTTCGTGGCTTTAGCCTTGCGGCTCATGTCTCCGGTAAAGGCCGTCGTGCAGTACCCCGCGATCATGGCCGGCGCGGTCGCCGCGGCCGACCGCTGCTTCGAGGTGCTCGACGTCCCGGCGGACGAGGGCGACCGGCCGGGCGAGACGCCGGCCAGCTTCGGCGACCGCATCGAATATCGCGGCGTGACGTTCTCCTACGACGGCGAGGCTCCCGTGCTGCGCGACGTGGACCTCGAAGTGCGGCGCGGTCAGGTCGTCGCCATCGTGGGGCCGTCGGGGGCGGGGAAGACCACCCTCGTGGATCTGTTGCCGCGGTTCTACGAGCCGACGGGCGGCCAGATCCTCATGGACGGCGTGCCGGTCACCCGCTTCACGCGGCGCAGTCTGCGCGCGCTGATGGGGATCGTGTCGCAGGAGACCGTGCTGCTCAACGACACGGTGTACGCGAACATCGCCTACGGCCGTGGGGACTTCTCGCTCGCGCAGGTGCGCGCCGCCGCCCAGGCCGCGAACGCGGACGAGTTCATCGCCCAGCTTCCGAAGGCTTACGACACGCTGTTGGGCGAGCGGGGCACGCGGCTCTCCGGCGGGCAGCGCCAGCGCATCGCGATCGCGCGGGCCCTGCTGCGCGACCCGCCGGTCCTGATCCTCGACGAGGCGACCAGCGCCCTCGACACCGAGTCGGAGCGCCTGGTGCAGGAGGCGATCGATCGCCTCATGGCGCATCGTACGGTGCTCGTGATCGCGCACCGCCTGGCGACCGTGCGGCACGCGGACCTGATCGTCGTGCTCGCGGATGGCCGGCTGGTGGAGCGCGGGACGCACGACGCGCTGTTTGCGGCCGGCGGACTGTACCGCCGCCTCTACGACATGCAGTTTCGTGCCTGACATGCTCTCCGGCTTCACCATCGTCCGCAACGCCGTCAGCCTCGACTACCCCATCGTTCCCGCGCTCCGCTCGATCCTCGCGATCTGCGACGAGGTCGTCGTGAACGTGGGCCGATCGTCCGACGGGACTCGGGATCTCGTCGCCGGGGTCGGCGATCCGCGGGTGCGCGTCATCGACACCGTGTGGGACTTCTCGCGCGGCTCGGGCGTACTGGCTCAGGAGACCGAGCGCGCCATGCGCGCGTGCCGCGGCACGTGGGGGCTGTACATCCAGGCGGACGAAGTGCTGCACGAGACGGGCGCCGCGATTCTGCAGGAGCGCCTGCAGGCGTGGGACGGCGAGCCCCGGGTGGAGGGACTGCTGGTGGACTACCGGCACTTCTACGGCGACTTCGACACCGTCGCGACGAACCGGCACTGGTACCGCCGTGAAGTGCGGTGCGTGCGGCTCGACCGGGACATCCACTCCTACCAGGATGCGCAGGGGTTCCGCGTCGGACCCGGGCTGCGGCGGGTCCGGGCGCGGGCCAGTGGGGCGCAGATGTTTCACTACGGCTGGGCCCGAGCGCCCAACTCGGTGGGTCAGAAGCTCGCCGGCCATCGGGAGGTCTTCCCGCGCACGCCCGAGGACGTGGAGCGGCGCCACGAAGCGCCGAGGCTCGAGTGGGGGCCGCTGCTGCGGCGCTTCGACGGTATCCATCCCCGAGTCGCTCAGGAGTGGATCGCCGCGCGCCGCCACCTTCACGGCGACGCCATCGGGCCGCGTCGCTTCAGGCTCAGCGATCTCCGCTACTACGTCTCCGATTGGATCGAGCAGCTGACTGGCGTGCGCGTGTTCGAATACCGGAACTACGTGGAGGTATGACGGCGCGTCCCTTCGCGGGATTGCGCGTCACGTTGGTGGCGGCGTTCAATCCCCGCTACCACCGCAGCGGGCTCGCCCTCGCGGCGGCCCTGGGCGAGCTGGGGTGCGAGGTGCGCCGCTGTGAGGAGCGGCTGCGCGGCTGGAACGCCGTGTGGCGCCGCCCGCTCGTCGCCCGGCTCGGCGCGGTGCTGGAGCGCGCGCCGGCGGACCTGGTGCTCGTCTTCAAGGGGACGAAGCTCCAGCCGGCGGATGTGGCGGACTTGAAGCGCCGGCGCGGCGGCCGGTGGGTCAACTGGTTCCCCGACGACCCCCACCAGCTCGGCGTGTCGCTCGTCCTGGGGCCCGCCTACGACTGCTTCTTCACGCACGACAGCTCGAGCCTCGAACGCCATCGTCGTGCCGGGACGCGTGCCCACTACCTCGCGTTCGGGTGCGACGCGGAGTTCCTGCGCCCCCCCCTCTCCGAGCGGCCCGGGCGCCGGGACGCGCTCGTATTCGTCGGCTCGCGCGACGCCGGGCGCGAGGCGATCCTGCGCACGCTCGTCGAGGCGGGGATCGCGGTCTCGGTGTTCGGCCCGGGGTGGCCCACCGGCCCGGTATACGGCGGCGACTTCGTGCAGGCCCTCTCCCGGGCGGGCCTGGGACTCAACATTCACCAGCACTTCGCGGACGGAGCCGACGCCGCCCGCTACGGCACCGGGGCGAACATGCGCGTGTTCGAGCTCGCCGCGGTGGGCACGCCCCAGCTCTCGGACGCGAAGGCGGACATCGCGCGCCATTTCACGCCGGGGCGCGAGATCGTTCTGTACGGGAGCGTCGACGAGCTGCGCGCGCGAGCGCGCGAGCTCCTCGCCGACGCGCCCGCCCGCCGCTCGCTCGCCGCTGCGGCCCGGGAGCGGGCGCTGCGCGAGCATACGTGGCGCCATCGCATGGAGGAGCTGCTGACGGTCACCCTGCGGTAGCGAGGTGCGGCGCCGGCCGGCCCGGCGGCAGCCGCCCGGTTTCCAGCAGGCGTCGGTACAGCCGCGTGTACTCCTCCGCCATCACGAGATGCGTGAAGTAACGCTCGGCATGGGCGCGGCACGCGCTCGGGTCCCGTGTGTGAATGGTGTCTGCCGCGACGACCATCTCGTCCAGCGTATCGCACAGCGCGCCCACCGCCGGCGTGAGCACTTCGGGCAGCGCGCCGCGCCGGGTGCCGAGCACTGGCGTGCCTGACAACAAGGCCTCGATCGTCGTGAGACCGAACGGCTCATCCCACAGAGCCGGCATCCACAGGCAGCGGGCCGCGGCGAGCAACTCGGCCTTTTCCCGGCCGTCCACCCGCCCGACGTAGCGGATGTTGCGTCGGAAGCTGGGGCGCCGGCCGCCCGCGACCACCAGGCGGCGCCCGGTCCGCTTCGCCGCCGCCACGGCCCAGCGGTACCCCTTGACGCTGTGGAGGCGGCCGAGGAAGAGGTCGTAATCGTCCTTTTCCGTCCGAAAGACGTAGTCCCCCGGGTCGAGCCCGTTGTAGACGAACACGTCGCTGCCGTGGCGGCGTGCGTGGTCGCGCGACACGAAGATGTTGTGGGGCGGCACCGTGCCCCCGGCACCCAGGTTCCCGTGGAGCGTCTGGACGAAGGGCCGCCGCAGCGTCCGGCGAACGGGAAAGTGGAGGTGCAGAATATCGGCGTCGCGCGGCAGGAGCGCGTCCAGATCGGCGGCCGGATCGGTGAGGCGGGCCGGCGGTACTTCGAGCACTCGCGCTTCGGGGACCCGGGTGCCGGGCGCGGCGAGCAGCGTGACGCGGTGCCCCAATGCCGCGAGCCCGCGGACCAGCGCCACCACCACGCGCTCCGTGCCACCGTACCCCGTCACGGGCAACAGGTAGTGCGATGCCACCGCGACGTGCAGCGGGGTCACGGCGGCACGGAGGGCGTGGACCTCCCCGAGGGCAATCCACCGGTCTCGATCAGGTGACGGTACATGCGCAGGTACTCCTCGGCCATCACGATGTGCGTGAAGAACCGCTGGGCGTGCGCGCGGCACGCCTCGGGGCTGCGGGTGTGGATCGTCTGCGCCGCGGTGACCATCTCTTCCATGGTATCGCACAGCGCGCCCACGTCCGGTGTGATCAGCTCGGGGAGCGCGCCGCGGCGGGTGCCGAGGACCGGTGTCCCCGAGAGGAACGCCTCGATCGTCACGAGACCGAACGGCTCGTCCCACTGCGCGGGGTTCCATACGCAGCGCGCGCGCGCGAGCAGCGCGGCCTTCTTCCCGCCGTCCACCTCCCCGACGTACTTGACCGCGCCCGTGAAACTCGGTCGCCAGCCGCCGGCGACGACGAGCCGGTGGCCGGTGTGTTTGGCGGCTTCGACGGCCCAGTGGTAACCCTTCGCGCTGTGGAGGTTGCCGAGAAACAGATCGAACTGCTGCACCCGCTTGGGAAAGCGGCGGAAGATGTACTCCGCGGGATCGAGCCCGTTGTAGATGAAGACCTCGCTCCCGTGACGGCGGGCGTGGTCGCGCGACAGGAAGACGGCGTTGACGTGGGCGGGCGCGCCGGGCTTCAAGTTGCGGTGGATCGAGTGCAGCAACGGCGGCAGGTTGGAGCCGGGAGGCCCCGGCTTCACGGGGACGTGCGCGTGCAGAATATCCGCGTCGCCCGGCACGTAGGGCGCGAGGTGCGCCGCGTCGTCGAATTTTCGGGCGGGCACTTCCACCACTTTCGCTTCGGGCACCCGCGAGCCCGCCAAGGCGAGCAGGGTGACCCGATGCCCGAGCGCGGCGAGCCCGCGGGTCAGTGCCACCACCACGCGCTGCGGACCGCCGTATCCCTTCGCCGGCAGCTGCTGATGAGAGGCGAGGACGACGTGCATCGGCGACATAAGATAACTAGCTTCGGGCCATGACACGCGGGTCGCTCACGATTCTTCAGCTCACCCACCAGGGCGGCCCCGCCGGCTCTACGCAGTCGATCTTCGACCTCGGTCAGCACCTCGCCCGACGCGGACACCGTGTGCTGGTGGGCTGCCGCGCCGACGTGCTGCTGGCGCGGCTCGCGCGGGACGCGGGCCTTCCCGTCGTCCCGCTTTCGTTTCTCCCACGCGGAGTGCTCGCACGTGCCCTCGAGGACCTGTTGGCGCGCGAGCGGGTGGACGTGGTCAACTCGCACGCCACGCTCGATCGCCGCGCCCTCACCTGGATGCGCTGGCGCGGGCGCCTGCCCCAGGCGTTCGTGGTCACCCGCCGGACCATGCCCCGCACGTCGCCCGTCGAGCTCCTGCCGGTCGGCCTCACGGCGGACCGGACCATCGCGGTGAGCGAGGCCGTCGCGCGCGCGCTGCGGCGGCGCCTGCACCCCGGGGCGCGGCTCCGCGTAGTGCCGAACGGGATTGCGCTCGAGCGTGTCGACGCGCCGCCGCCACCCGCCGACTTGGCGGCCGCTCGCGCGGCGCTCGGAGACCCGGGTGGGCGGCCGGTGGTCGCGATGGTGTCACGCCTCAAGGACCAGCACGTCGTGCTGCAGGCGCTGCCCCTCATCCAGCGTGGCGTCGTGGTGGCGTGCGTGGGAACCGAGCCGGACGGTCGCCTCGGCGCCCTGGCTCAGGCCCTCCCGGACCGCCATCGCGTCGTGTTCGTGCCGCTGA